>JBGSVZ010000057.1:0-23373 GCA_041752695.1 Terrimicrobiaceae bacterium | reverse complement strand
CTCTCCGCCTCACCCAGCGCACCGTCAAATTCTTGCGCTGGTTGCGCGCCTCGCTCACCCGCGAGGCTCCCTGGCTCACTCTTATCGCTTCCCTTAGGCATTCTTATGCTTCCATTTAGCTTCTTCTTTCAACACCGTTGGAATACGCCCCTAACGGAAAACCTCTTTTGGTTATGTTCATGAAGACGACCCAGTCGATAGACTGGCAGAATTCCTATGCGGCTCTTCCGGCGCAATACCGCACCCATCTGGACCGCTATCACCTCGAAGTGGCCGGTCATCGCAACACCGACGGCTATCCAATGTTCGGGTGGCGTCCAGGCGTCGTCCCCAATGTAACCTGGGGGGATGACCGCTGCCGGGCGATCACGGTGACCAGCACCTATGAGGGAATAGGGTGCACCACAGAGGAGTGGGCCCAGCGCACGGATGTGGTACTGCAAGCTTCCGAGTACAGCACCTTTAATGCGTACACCGATCAGGCAGTCGTGGGGGCCTGGGCCATTATGAAATATCTCCTCAGTGTGGATTATCTCAATACGACAAATCCGCCGCGAACCATCATTAAACCGCCGGGTGACGATCCAATGGCCTTTTACAGTATCGTGAGCAAAAAGACCGGCGGGGTCGCGTCCACGTTTAACGAAGCGGTGTATGACTACGGAATCCGCGGACTCTTTGAGACCAGTGCGCATATCGGGTCTCCCTCGCTGGCCGGGAATGCGACGCACTGGGACTGCGTTTACAACATCTCGGGAGCCGGTTCAGGTCTGAGCGGAACGAGCGACCGGTTCCGGTATCTGTATAAATCGTGTACCAACAACGGAACGCTGGTGGCGCGGATTGACCAGTTCGGCGGTCCGTCCGCGCAGGCGTGCGCCGGCTTGATGGTTCGTGCCGGAACCGGCGCGGATGCCCCGTTCGTATTTATCGGAGCCAAGACAAACAACACGCTGTCGTTTACTTATCGTAGCACCGCCGGTGCCGCCAGTGTGGAGAAGACGATTGCCACCGTCGGCTGGCCCTGCTGGGTCCGGCTGACACGGAGGGGCAATCTCTTTATCGCCGACTATTCGACCAACGGATTCGACTGGGAGCGGGCCGGGACGCGTGTGGTCTCCGGCATTTCGCTGGCCGGACTAGCGGTATGCAGTGGCTCGTCCAGCCTTTATTCTGCCCGGCTGAGCAACGTGTCCGAAACCTTCACGGCACCTGCTGTGAACGCCTTTAATCCCGCTTCGTACAGCGTTCTTTTCACCCAGAATTTCTCCGGGCTCGGGCTGGGTTTGCAACCCGGGACGGCCTATACCACCGCGGCGCTTAACGCCGACCGCTCGATTAATACGGCACTCATCTCTTCCGTTTCCGGTCTTTTCAAAACCGGTACTCTTCCTGGCTTATTGAGCCCGGCGGTGGTGGCTCCGGGAAATGTCGGGCTTTCTCCCAGCGCGCCGGACGGCTATGAGAATGAGTTTAGCTTCGCTCCGCGCGTTTCTCCCCAGTATGCCCTCGGCATGGCATCCGCCGGGAAAGTTTTCCGGATGGCTTATGCCGAGATCACGGTTTCTGGCGTAACAAAAGATGGGTTTCAGGCATCGATCGGCTACCAGCTGGCGGACGGCTCGACCCAATTCCTCCACTTCAACGAGGGAAAGCCGGTTACCAACGGGACGCACCGGGTCGACCTGCGGCCTGCCAACCTGATCTGGACAAATACGTCCACCCCGCTGTCTTCCGGCAACAGCTTCAGGCCT
The DNA here is from genome assembly GCA_041752695.1 of Terrimicrobiaceae bacterium. Classification (GTDB taxonomy): domain Bacteria; phylum Verrucomicrobiota; class Verrucomicrobiia; order Chthoniobacterales; family Terrimicrobiaceae; genus CALCJD01. The sequence goes on along the minus strand of JBGSVZ010000057.1, from coordinate 21,619 downwards.
ATTTTAACGGATGCGGGAAGGGAAGATCTGCAACTTGGTGTAACAGATGGCACTCTGGAATCTTTCAAAGTTTATGCCGAGACCGGCCCGTTTCCCGCAGCTCCGACCCTCCTGACGGCGGTTCCCGGAGACAAATCCGTGCAGTTAAACTGGTCGGGCAGCAGTCCGGCGGGCTGCCGCGTTTACCGGAGAATGCCGGACTCCTACGGATCCCTGCAGATCGGTCAAGTGACCGGCAACACCTTTACCGATACCACCGCTTTTAATGGCATCGCCTATAGCTATATGGTGCGGGCGGTGGGTGCCTCGGGCGAGGAGTCTGACAACAGCAATAAAGTAACGGTAACGCCGACCGAATCGCTTCCGCCAGCCGCGCCGACCATGCTGACTGTCACGATGGACTCCGGTTTTGTCCGATTGGACTGGGCGGATAACACGGAAGCGGATTTGGGCGGCTACAACGTCTATCGGCGAAACTCCGGCACCTCTACGTACACGTTAATCGCCTCAAACGTCACACGCAGTGTTTACCTTGATCAAACGGCGGTGGTTGCTATGACCGATCTTTATAAGGTCACGGCTCTTGACCGCCTCGGTAATGAATCCGAATAAGCAGGAATTGATCACGTAGCCATCGTTGCGGGTTTGTTTACAAATCCGCCACATTGGGCCTCCCCCCTGCTCGGCAGGGCTGCGCATCCCGATGATCTTGCAAGGTCCGGGAGTGGTTACCGACCAGCGGAGTGCGACCTTGGTCTCGCTGATCGATCTCATGCCCGCGATCCTCGATTTCCCCAAGCTGGAAATCCCAAACACCGTCCAGGGTAAGTCCCTCTGGCCGAACCTCTCGCGAGATTCCCAAAACTTGCCCGGCCGCCAATCCCTTTTTGCCGAGCACAATTCGCACGGATTAGTTCCCGCTCCCCTGCAAAGTCCTTCAGGAACTCGAACACAACCGCGGTTCCTTGGAGTTCTACGACGACCAAACCGATCCCGAACAAATCCAAAACTTCGTTTTCGCGCCCCGAATATCAGACTAGGATTCAGGAAAGGAAGCAGGTCCTCGAGGTCGGGCGCCGGGAAACCTGGTATATTAAAAAATCGGTCGGCGGGTTCCAATGGCGGCACGAACCCCTCGATAATCCTTGAGCCATAACCCAGAGCGAGGCGACAGGCCTACAAAAGAGACCTTTCCAGAATTTTCCCAAAAATCATTTGACGGGCAATCGGCTTTGGTATAAATCCAAAAACATGACGGTTTCAATTCCCCCTCAGCAAAAAGTCAACCCACTCAGAACCTCCCCCTGCGATTCGCAACTTCCCATGAAAACTCATCTTTCCCTCAGCGGTCCTTTGCTTTCGAGCGCCAGCTCCGTCCCCGTCAAACATCTTCGCCGTCGCTTCGTTGGCGGTGCTGCGCTGCTGGCTTTGCTGGTTTCGGTGAGTATCAGTCAACCGGTGCTCGCGGCTACCATATCTTGGAGCCCCACTGCCGGTAATCAAAATTGGGCTCCGTCTGGCAACTGGGTCGGAGGAACGACCCCCGCCAATAATATTACGTCGGACATCGCTTTGTTTAATAGTGCCACCTATGCGTTCGATCCCCTGGCCACCACTACAGGTCGCAGTATAGCTGGCATCATCATCGGCGATGGCACAACCGCAACCAAGTCAGGTTTCAACATTGGGACGGGCGCGGGCGCGAATAGGCTCGTCGTCGGTGCAAGCGGCATCGTTATGAACGCCAACGCTGGTGCGAGCTCGATAGGCCAGGCGACAAACCGAGGTGTTTTACTCGGAGCCACTCAAACCTGGACAAATAACTCTAGTAATAATCTCACGATTGTATCCGTGGGGAATTCCAACACTGCAACCGCATCGACCTACGTGCTTAACTTGACTGGTAGCGGGGCCGGTGGAATTGCTTTCTCCGAAGCAATCACGGACAGTGCTACCGCAGGCACTGGTGTCACCGCGCTCACCGTCAATCGGTCCGGTTCTGGTGCTGTTACACTCAGCGGCGTGAATACCTACAGCGGCGCAACGATCGTATCCGATGGAACTTTGTTGGTCGCCGCCGGTGGCTCGATCAACTCCACCTCCGGCATCTCGGTCGCCAACGGAGCAGTTCTCGAGAATGCGAATGGTGCCTCGATCGGACGCCCTCTGAGCCTAACGGAAGGGGCCGCGTTGCTCACCTCGGCAGCCGGCAGTTCATTCGCGCCTACAAGTCTGACCCTCTCCGGCAATCTTTCCGATGGATGGACGGCAGTTTCGCTGACAGCTTCAGCAGGTAGTGGATTGCTCAAAGGGAGCGCCGCAGTCACGCTCTCGCTCTCCGGCATCACGGCGGGCACCTACAACCTGACCAGCGGCTCGGGCTTTTCGGGCACGTTCGCCAGCATGAACGTCAATGGCAATGCGCTCAGTGCTAGCGGTTCGGATTTCGTGGGAACGAACATCGGAGGCTTCGACTACAGCTATACGAACAGCACCAATGTGTTGACGATCACGGCTGTTCCTGAGCCAGCGGCTTGGGCTCTGCTGACTTTAGGACTCACGACCCTGTTGGTCACGCGCCGGAACCGGCGGGCCTGATTCACGTGGCGGAATCCCGGTGAGAAACGCGCCGGGATTCCCGTCCGATCAGCCTTCGGGCTCGAGCTGCGGCAGAAAATCCGTTCAGCATTTTGGCTTACCTCCAAATCGAACCACTCGATCTTCTGCCGGGTTTCCGCCCGGGAAGCAAGTGTCGGCACAGGAAGACGGTGGGTCCCAGGAAGCCCCGGCTTGTCGTCGATTTGGGCTAGTTGAAGGCGTTGTCCTGTTCTCTATGAAACGAGTCCCGCTCCGATACATTCTCCCGCTCTCTTTGCTGTGCGCCGCCCTCGCTGGGTTTGCCGCCGAGACTGACCCGCTGGAAAAGAGTTTCGTCACTCCCCCCGATTCGGCGAGGCCTTGGGTCTATTGGATGATCCTCGACGGAAGTCTAACCAAAGACGGCCTCACCGCGGATCTCGAGGCCATGGCTCGCGTGGGCATCGGCGGAGCCCTGTATCTGGAAGTGCGGCAGGGCACGCCTCCCGGACCGGTGAAGTTCGCCAGTCCGGAATGGATGGAGATGATCCAGCACATCTGTAATGAAGCCAAGCGCCTCGGGCTGGAGGTGAGCTTTAACAACGATGCTGGCTGGACCGGCAGCGGCGGACCCTGGATCACGCCGGAGATGTCGATGCAGAAAGTTGTTTGGAGCGAGGTGATAGCCGAAGAGAGTGCGCGCATCATGCTGCCGCAACCCGAGGCGGAAAGAAATTATTACCGCGACATTGCCGTGCTGGCGATGCCTGCTCCTTCCGATGACAACCGCATAGCCGAGTTCAAAAGCAAATCGTTGACTCCCGAAAAAAGTTCGCACCGACGGGAATATCGAGAGGCTGCGCCGGCTAACTTTCCGGAAGGTCCGGCGGGAGCGATCATCCCCCAAGATCGGGTCCTCGACCTCACCGCGAAAATGGACGAAACGGGCAAACTAAACTGGACTCCTCCTCCCGGAAAATGGCTGGTCATGCGCTTCGGCCACACCACGAATGGTTTGGAAAACAGGCCCGCGCCGGAGGCTGGCACCGGACTGGAAAGTGACAAGCTGAGCGCGGCGGCTACCAAACTGCATTTCGACAATTTGATCGAAAAAATTGTCGCGCAAAACAAGGCCCTGGCTGGCCAGGACAAAACGTTGGTCGGCACCCATATCGACAGTTGGGAACTGGGCCCGCAGAATTGGACGCCGTTGATGCGCGAGGAGTTCAAGAAACGCCGGGGCTACGACATGGTTCCTTTTCTGCCGGCGTTTTCCGGCCGGATCGTTGGCAGCACCGAGGCCACCGAGCGGTTTTATTGGGATCTTCGCCAGACGGTTTCGGAACTGATCGTCGAGAACTATGCCGGAGTTCTGAAAAATCTGGCCAACCAGAACGGCCTCCGTTTGACGGCCGAAGCCTACGGGGGACCGGCGGAAAACATGGCGTATGCCGGAGCCACTGATGAACCGATGGGGGAATTCTGGGCCCATGCCCCCTTCAAGCACGATTGGAGTTGCCTGGACATGACCTCCGCCGCGCACACCTACGGCAAGAAAATTGTCAGTGGCGAAGCCTTCACCTCAGTGGGTTCCGAAAAGTGGCTGAGTCATCCCGGCAACATCAAATACATCGGCGACTGGGCCTTTTCCGAGGGCATCAACCGGTTTGTTTTCCATCGCTTTGCTGGTCAGCCGTGGCTCAACCTCGCGCCTGGCGCAGCCATGGGACCGTGGGGGCTTCATTACGAACGCACCCAGACGTGGTGGGAACAATCGAAGGCCTGGCACGAATATCTGGCGCGCTGCCAAAGCCTTTTGCAGCAGGGACAATTTGTGGCCGACATTGCCTATCTGGCTCCGGAAGGTGCACCGCGTCAGGCCGTCCTGCCACCGGAGGCCGAACTCGCCCCCAACATCCGCAGCGGCTACGGCTTTGACGCTTGTTCGCCGGAAGTCGTATTGACCCGGATGACCGTGAAGGACGGACGCCTCGTCCTGCCGGACGGCATGAGCTACCGCACTCTGGTGCTGCCGGAGAGTGAAACGATAACCCCGGTCTTGTTGGCCAAAATTCAGGAACTGGCGGACGCCGGAGCCATGATTGTGGGTCCGGTCAAGCCTCCTCGCAAATCCCCCAGCCTGGCCGACCTGGGGCAGGGTGACGAAAAGCTGGCCAAGTCGGCTGCCGCCCTCTGGGCCTCCGGGAAAATTCTCACCGGCAAGTCCGCTCAAGAATTTCTCGGCGAGCGAGGCGTGCCGCCCGATTTTACCGCCCATCCGACTTTACGTTTCATCCATCGTCGCATTGGTGACGCAGAAGTGTATTTCGTCGCCAACCCCGAACCGGCCGCCGTCAATGCGGTGGCCAGCTTCCGGGTTACCGGCCTCCAACCCGAGATTTGGTGGCCAGATACCGGCCGCATGGAGACTTCCGGCTCCTTCCTGGAGACCGAGGGCGTGACCCGCGTCGCGCTTTCTCTGGAGCCGTTCGGTTCGGCCTTCGTGGTCTTCCGTAAACCTGCCGCCGGAACCGATGCCGTCGTGGCCCTCAGCTATGACGGAAAGGTTCAGTGGTCCCTCACCGAAACGCCTCCGCCCAAAGCAAAGCCAGTCATCACGGTTCTGAGCGCCATCTATGGCGATCCGGATGACCCCAAACGCACTCGGGACGTTAAGAAGAGGATTCAGACTCTGGTGGATACCGGGGAGACAAAAATTCCCGTCGTGCAGATGGGGAAACCCGGGGATCCGGCCCCTGGTGTCTTGAAAACCCTCAACTTGGAATACCGCTGCGACGACCAAGTGATCAAGGTTTCGGGCAACGACCGCGATATCCTGTGGCTGAAGGAAGTGAAGGAGCCGGATGTGAGGGCCACAGTCACTCAAGATCCCGCGAAAGGCCTGATCCTTTCCACATCGCGGGCGGGAGACTTCGAACTGAAAACCGCCTCCGGATCGACGAAGAAGGTGAGCGTTCCGAATTTGCCCGCCGTCCAGGAAATCAACGGACCCTGGAAAGTGCATTTTTCGCCGGAACTCGGCGGCCCCGGTGAGGTCACCTTCGACAAGCTGGACGACTGGTCGCAGCGCCCGGAGGACGGAATCAAATATTATTCAGGCACGGCCGTTTATCGCAAATCGTTGGTCGCACCGCCCGTTGCGAAAGATGTCCGCTGGATCCTCGATCTGGGGACGGTGGAAGTAATGGCCCGGGTGAAACTCAACGGGAAAGACCTCGGTATTCTCTGGAAAGCGCCCTTCCAGCTAGACGTCACATCGGCTCTGAAGCCGGGGGAAAATCAGCTGGAACTCGAGGTCGTGAACCTCTGGGTCAATCGCCAGATCGGCGATGAAAACCTGCCGGAAGACAGTCCCCGCAAAGGCGGGGGCACCATGAAGGAATGGCCGGATTGGGTCTGGGAGGGCAAAAAGAGCCCGACCGGACGCATCAGTTTCACCACTTGGCGGCATTGGAACAAGGGCGACGAGCTAGTTCCCTCGGGATTGATCGGTCCCGTCACTCTGAAACCGGAGGGCGATCTTCGTCTCGACTGAAAATTCCTCCTGCATGAAATCCCTCGCTCTCCTCGTCGTGAGTCCTCTTATCGTCGGCGGCGGCGCGCTGTGCGCAGCTGAGAATCCTTTGGCCCCCAAACCCAACATTCTCATCATTGTCACCGACGATATGGGATTCTCGGATGCTGGTTGTTACGGTAGCGAAATTCAGACTCCAAACTTGGACAAACTCGCGGCGGGAGGCCTGAGGTTCACGCAGTTCTACAATACGGGACGGTGCTGGCCGTCGCGCGCCGCCCTCCTGACCGGCTATTATCCGCAGGCAATGCGGCGCGACAATTTGCCTGCGGGATTCGCGCCAAAGGTCGTCGTGGGCGACCGTCCGCGCTGGGCCCGGTTGCTGCCGGATCTTCTCAAGTCGGCTGGCTATCGGTCCTATCATTCAGGGAAATGGCACATTGACGGGGACCCGGCCGATAACGGCTTCGACGAGTCGGTTGGCAAAGTGAATGCCAACCATCATTTTGGTTCGGCGAGGCGAGGCGATCCGAAATCCAGCTACTCCAGTGTTTTTATTGCGGATGAGGCGATTCAGTCCCTCAAGAACCACGCGGCAAAATATCCAGAGCAGCCCTTTTTCGAATACATCGCCTTCACGGCTCCGCACTATCCGATCCAGGCCTTGCCGGAAGACATTGCGGTTTACAAGGATCGCTACAAATCCGGATGGGACTCGATCCGGGCGGAGCGCCTGGAGCGCATGAAAAAGCTCGGCATCCTCGACTGCACGCTCTCGCCGCTCGAGCCGGACACCATTCCGCGCTGGAACTTGAACGAAGCCGCATTGCAAAAAAGAATCGGCCCGGACGAAGTCGGGCATGCGGTGCCATGGGACAGCCTCACCGGCGGACAAAAGGAATTCCAGTCATCCAAGATGGAGGTTCACGCCGCGATGGTGCATCGCGTGGATATCGAAATCGGCAGGGTCCTTGAGCAGATCAAGGCGATGGGGGACCTCGACAATACGCTCATCTTTTTTCTGTCCGACAACGGGGCCTCGGCCGAACAGATCATCCGGGCCGGCGGTCACGATCCCACCGCGCCGGTGGGTTCAGCAAAAACCTTCCTGGGCATCGGGCCGGGCTGGTCGAGCGCGGCGAATACGCCCCTCCGTCTGCACAAATCCTACAACCACGAAGGCGGCATCGCCACGCCGCTGATTGTGAGTTGGCCTGCGGGCATCAAGGCGCACAACGAACTGCGGACTACCCCCGGCCACCTGATCGACATCGTGCCGACGGTGCTCGAACTCGCCGGTGCCAAACAACCCGAATCCGTGGCCGGACTCCCGGTGCCGCCGTTGCATGGCAAGAGCCTGCTGCCCGCCTTCGCCAAGGACGGCCCGATCACGAGGGAATCCCTGTGGTGGAACCACATCGGCAACCGCGCCATCCGCATCGGCGAGTGGAAGCTGGTCGCCAACGAGAAGTCCCCATGGGAACTCTACGACTTGGGCACGGATCGCTCAGAAACCAAAAACCTTGCGGCCAAATATCCTGAAAAAGTCTCCGAAATGGAAAAGGTGTGGACCCGCCAGGCCAAGGACTTTCACGCGCTCTCTCTCCAAGACCCGCCGGCGCCTGGCACCGGGAAAAAGGCCGGGAGGAACGCAGATGCGGAAGAATAACTGACCAGATGAAACTCACTCCCGCTTGCCCTCCTTGAAATGATGAAACCACCTTTCCTGGTCTCGGTTCTTACGCTCGGCCTGACTCTTACCTCCTTCGCAGCGCCGGATTCACTGGACGCCGCTTTCCAACATCCTCCGCATTCCGCCCGGCCGCAGACCTGGTGGCATTGGATGGACGGGAACGTCACCAAGGAAGGCATCACGGCCGATCTGGAATCGATGAATCGCGCCGGGGTGGGCGGGATGTCCCTCTTTAACGTCAGCATGGGGATGCCGGATGGACCGGCCCGTTTTCTCAGTCCAGAGTGGCTCGCCCTGGTCGATCACACGTTGAAGGAAAGTGAACGGCTTGGACTGGAGTTCGGCCTGCACAACTGCGACGGCTGGGGGCTGAGTGGAGGGCCATGGATCACTCCGGAAACCTCGATGAAACTGCTGACCTGGAGTGTGAAGGAAGTAGAGGGTCCTACTCGTTTCGACGCTCTGTTGGCTCAACCGGAAGCGATCGAGAATTTCTTCCGCGACATCGCGGTCATCGCCTTTCCGGTTCCGAAGGGCGAGCAACTCACTGGCCCCGGGGCGGAGGTGACCCTGCGGGGGTCCATCCCGGCCGAGGAACTGGCCAAGCTGGTTGACGGGGATTCGAAGACTTCCGCGAAGTTTCCCAAATCCAAAAGCGGAAACGTCGTGGAGTTCGAGTTTCCGTCCCCGCGCACGGTCCGTTCCCTCGTTTGTGGGAATGTAAACCCGAACACTGAAGCGGGTTTCCCGATCAAATTGGAGGTTTCCGACGACGGGAAAACCTTCCGTTCCGTCGGATCCTTTACTCCCAACTGGGTCTTCAAGGGGACTTCCCTGCCGGAAAATTACATCACGGCTGCGTGCGACGAGACACCCGGCCGGGTGTTCCGGCTCACCTTCGAGAATTCCAGGCCGACCACCATCGGCCGGATCGAGTTGAGCGAGTCTGCCCGGGTGCATCTGGCCGAGGCCAAGTCGAATCTGGTCCGGGCCAATGGCCATGGGGGGGAGCGGAGCCGCTTCGATGATTTCCCGGGACCAGACCGGCAGCGCAATCTGCCGGCCGGACTGGCCATTCCTCGCGACGCGGTGAAAAACCTCACGGCTCAAATGTCGGCCGATGGACGCTTGCAATGGGACGTTCCGCCGGGCAAATGGCGCATCCTTCGCATCGGCTACACCACCAACGGAAGAGTCAATGCGCCGGCCTCCACGGAGGGACGGGGATTGGAATGCGACAAGCTGGATCCCAAGAGCGTTCGTTTCCATTTGGAAAACTATGTGGGCCGGATCGCCGCCCGTCCGGATCGCAAGGCCTTTGTGGTGATGGAGGTCGATAGCTGGGAGGCCGGCATTCAGAATTGGACGGCCGGCCTCGAGGACCGCTTCCGCCAGCGCACTGGCTACGACCTTTTCACCTTCATGCCTACAATGCTGGAGGGCTGGATTGTCGAAAATCCGGATGTCTCCGAGCGGGTACTGTGGGATTGGCGCCGGTTCATGTCCGACCAGATTTCCGAAAATTTTCTGTCCACCGTGCAGGCCTTTGCCAAGGAAAACGGGCTCACCTATGCGGGTGAGACCAGCGGGCGCCAGCAGTTTCTTTATGATGTGGCGAGAATTCGCCACACCGAACTTCCCATGGGGGAATTCTGGAGCACGGATGGGAAAGGGGACGTCCGCGTGGACACCAAGGCGGCTTCGTCCATGGCCCACACCACGGGCAAGCCGGTGGTGGGAGCCGAGTCCTACACCTCCGGAGGGGATGGGGCCCGGTGGGATAACCACCCCTTTACCTTGAAGGCGATAGGAGACCGCGCCTTTTGTGCCGGCATCAATCAGTTCACTTTCCACACCTTTGCGCACCAGCCGTATGAGGTGATCGGGCCCGGTTTCACCTTTGGCCAGTGGGGACTGAATTTCAACCGAGGCAACACCTGGTGGGAACCGGGCCGCGCCTGGATGGAATACCTGACCCGCTGCAACCACCTGCTCCGGACCGGAACTCCGGTGGCCGACGTGCTGTATTACATTGGCGAAGACGTGCCCAACTACGTCGGCTGGCGCGACGAACTGCACCCGGCGCTGCCGGCCGGATACGACTTCGACGCCTGCGATACTCAATCTCTGATGGAAGCCCGGGTCCAGGACGGAAAGATCCTCCTGCCCAGCGGCACCGAATATCGCGTTCTGCTGCTGCCGAATCTGCCAACGATGCGGCCGGCGGTCCTGAAGAAAGTCGGCGAGCTGGCCGCCGCCGGAGCCGTGGTGATGGGGCCGCGTCCGGAACAGTCGCCCAGCCTGCCTGACTTGGGTGCCGGAGACCAGGAGGTCCAAAAACTCGCCGAAGAACTGTGGGGAGGCCCTCAGCCAAAGATCTCCAGCGACCTCTCTTTCGAGAAGGTCTTCGATCGCATCGGCTTGAAGCCGGATTTTGAGTGGCGGTCGCCTGCAAAAGACGCGGACATCATCTACACGCACCGGCGCTTGGGTGAGACGGAGATCTATTTCGTGTCCAACCAGCGTGATCGGACCGAGGAGGTGGTGGCGACCTTCCGCGCTGGCAACCGCGCTCCGGAATGGTGGGATCCCGGCACCGGAGAAATCCGGCCCCTGCCGGACTTTCAGATACAGGACGGACGCGTGACACTGCCGCTGCGCCTCGACCCCCATGGTTCCGCCTTCCTCGTCTTCCGCGGCGACCGGAAACCCGGCTCGGGAAAAAACTGGCCCGATCTGAAAGTGGCCCAAACCCTTGAAGGGCCCTGGCAGGTGAGCTTTCCGCCCAAGCTCGGCGCACCGGCGAAAGCGACTTTCGACTCCCTGAAGTCCTGGACGGAAAATTCCGAAGCCGGGATCCGCTTCTTTTCCGGCACGGCGATATACGAAAAGGAATTCGATTGGAAGCCGTCCGCCGGCAAGGGAACGCCGGAAATCTTTCTCGATCTGGGAGCGGTGGCCATCATGGCCGAAGTGGAACTCAATGGAAAAAACCTAGGTGTGCTCTGGAAGCCCCCCTTCCGCGTGCGGGTGGGGGAAGCCCTGAAGCCGGGTGCCAACAAGCTCGTCGTCAAGGTCACCAACCTTTGGCGCAATCGCATGATCGGCGACGCCGCGCTGCCGGACGATGACGTCGTCTGGAAGCCCAAGGCCGCCTACTTCTTTCCCGCGAAATGGCCCGATTGGCTGCTGCAGGGCCAACCGCGTCCCAGCGGAAGGATCACCTTTTCCACTCGTAGGGATCCTCGATCTCCCGCGGGGCCGATTGATGAATCGGAATCCCGTTCGGCGATTTCCTATTCCGCCAAGGATCCCCTGGTGGAATCGGGGCTACTCGGCCCTGTGACCTTGCAAATGGTGGAATCCACTCCGGCCAAGTGAATCTGAATTTATGGAGCGAACGACCATAAAAAATCATCGGTCCCTCTGAAATGCGGCCAATCGAAGCCCCAAAGGGCCCAATCCTGCAAATCCCGGGGCAAGTCTCCGAAGCAGGCGCCACCTTGGGTGTTCGTGGCCAAAACACGCATGAAGCCAGCGCCATTCCTGTCGGCTTGTTTGTCCCTATTGGGTCTCACGCTCACCGCCTCCGCCGCGGCAACCGATCCACTGGAAAGCAGTTTCCGCAATCCGCCGGATTCGGCGCGGCCGGGGGTGTATTGGTATTTCCTGGACGGCAATCTCAGCGGGCCGGAAATGACCGCCGATCTGGAATCCATGAAAGCGGCGGGCCTGGGTAATCTGATATTTCTGGAGGTGAACCTTGGCGTGCCGCCCGGGCCGGTCAAATTCATGAGCGCGCCGTGGCAGGAATTATTTGCCAAAGCGGTGCATGATGCCGAGCGGTTGGGACTGGATATTTCCATGGGAACCGGCCCCGGCTGGTCCGGGAGCGGCGGGCCGTGGGTAAAACCGGAAGAATCCATGCAGCGCCTTGACTCCAGCGCGGTGAACGTCTCCGGGCCGGCGAGTTTCCATGCGGCGTTGCCCGTGCCGCGCCAGATCCGCAAGGCGTCCCCGCCATTTTACGAGGACGTTGCGGTGTTCGCTTTTCCGAGCCGGAAGCCGATTCTAAATGACATTGATGAAAAAGCGCTGTTTCTCCGGCACCCGTTTAGCTCGCGTAAAAATGTGAAACCATTTTTGCCCACTTCGGCGAACCATCCCGAGCCGGGGAAGCAGGCAGTTATTTCAGCGGAAGAAGTTGTGGATCTGACGGCGCGGTTGGGAGCGAATGGCGTGTTGAACTGGGACGTGCCGGCTGGCGAATGGACGATTCTCCGCATGGGCCGGCAGAGTACCGGAAAGATGAGCCGTCCCGCACCGGAGCCGGGCGTAGGCCTGGAGTGCGACAAGTTTGACGCGCAAGCGCTGACGAAACATCTCGATCATTATGTTGGCGCCTTGCTCGAAAAAATCGGCCCGCGCGCCAAGGAGCATGGTCTGACGACGCTGCACATCGACAGTTGGGAAATGGGCGCTCAGAACTGGACGGGAAAATTTCTGGAAGAATTCAAAAGCCGGCGAGGTTACGACGCGCGACCGTTGCTGCCGATCTATACCGGGCGGGCCATCGGCAGCGTGGAAGAATCCGAACGCTTTCTGTGGGACGTTCGGTTGACGGCACAAGAACTGGTTTTGGAACAGCACGCCGAGGCCGTGAAACAATGGGGTGCGAAAAGAGGACTTGGCCTTTCCATTGAGCCTTACGACATGAACCCAGCGGGCGATCTGGATCTGGGAGCGGTGGCGGATGTTCCGATGGCGGAGTTCTGGAGCGCAGGCTATGGACCAAATACGGCATATTCCTGTGTCGAGGCGGCTTCGATCGCGCACGTGATGGGGCGACCGATTGTTGCCGCGGAGGCGTTCACGGCAAGCTGGAAGGATGCGTGGCTTCAGTATCCGACCGCGATGAAGAATCAGGGGGACTGGGCGTTTGCCATGGGCATCAATCGCTTTGTCTATCACACGTTCGCGCATCAGCCGTTGGGCGGGGAATACAAACCGGGCATGTCGTTCGGGACTTTTGGCGTGCATTGGGATCGCGGGCAGACGTGGTGGCCGCTGGTTCAGGACTATCATCGTTACGTCAGCCGCTGCTCCGAGATGTTGCGCCAGGGCGTGACGGTTTCGGATGTGCTCTACCTCACACCGGAAGGGGCACCGCAGGTTTTTGTGCCGCCGCCGGACGCGCTCGAAGGTGCGGCCCCTCTGGCGGACAAGAAGGGTTACGGGTTCGACGGCTGTTCGCCGAAGATACTGATGGCCCGCGCCGAGGTGAAGGATGGCCTGATAACTTTTCCTGGCGGCACATCCTATCGCCTGCTGGTGCTGCCCAGGATCGAAACCATGACGCCGCAATTTCTGCGCAAGCTCACCGCGCTGGTCAAGGCCGGGGCCACGGTGGTCGGCCAGCCGCCGCAAAAATCGCCGAGCCTCTCCGGCTATCCGGCGTGCGATGCGGAAGTGCAATCCCTGGCGCGGGAACTCTGGGGCAGTTCGGACGCGCCGACGACGGCGACGAAACGCGGCTACGGCAAGGGCGTCATCCACTGGGGTGGCGAATTTTCGGCGGACAAAGAGAATTTGTATCCATCTTTTGATTCGACCGCGGCTTTGCTGCGGTCACTGGGCGTGGCGGAGGATTTCAGCTCCACGGGACCGGTCCGCTACGGACATCGCCGCACCGCCGACCGGGATATTTATTTCGTCGCCAACCGCAGCGGAGATTCCGTGGCGGCGGACTGCCGTTTCCGGGTGGGACAGGGGCGGCCGCAATTGTGGAATCCGGTGACGGGCGAACAGCGGGCGCTGTCGCAATACCAACAGGAAAACGGACTGACCACCGTGCCGCTGACGTTTGCGCCGTTCCAGAGTTTTTTCGTGATTTTTGGAGGACAAGACCCGGCGGCAGCGACTGGCGGGGAGAATTTTCCGGCGCTCGCGAAGGTGCAGGAACTGGTCGGTGCTTGGGAGGTCGCGTTTGATCCGAAATGGGGCGGGCCGGCGACTGTGACGTTCGGGGAACTCACGGATTGGACCGCTCGCGCCGAGCCGGGCATCAAATACTATTCGGGCCTCGCGACCTACCGGAAGACGTTTCAGGTTTCAGATTTCAAGTCTCAGGTTTCGGGAAAAAGGGTTTTCCTTGATCTGGGAGTCGTGCACGACATGGCGCGCGTCCGGCTCAACGGCGAAGACCTCGGGGTGGTGTGGTGTGCGCCGTGGCAGGTGGATATCACAGCCGTTCTTAAAGCCGGCGACAACCAACTGGAGATCGAAGTGGCCAACCGCTGGATCAACCGCCTGGTCGGCGACCAGCAGCCGGCCGACGCGAATGTGCGGACCGTGCAATTTCCCTCCGGCCTCCTGGACGGTAAAGAGTACAAAGCAGGCCGTTTCACCTTCGAAACCTGGAGTCTGAAAACGTCATCTAAGAAAGAAGTAAGGTCATTTGAGAAAGATAATCCCTTGCTGCCATCCGGCCTGCTCGGTCCGGTGACGTTGCAAACGGCGGAGACCATCCCGGTTGAGTGAAATCATTTTATGAAAGGAACGACTATGAAGAACCGTCCATCTGTTTACCAATTTTCGTTGAGTCTCACCTCCGCGACGCCAACCTCTCAGAATCTCAAACAGGAACCGCGCCAAAATGATGGAACTATCCGCAGAAATCGGGGTTAATGGTATAGTTCCATGATTAAATCCCCACTTTGCTTCCCCGTCTTCTGCTGGATGCTCGGCGTTGTTGCGGCGTTCGCCGCTCCGTCCGTGTCCTTGGAGGAAGGATTTTCGAATCCTCCCGAGCAAACCAAACCCTGGTGTTACTGGTATTGGATCAACGGCTTCGTTTCCAAAGAAGGCATCACTAAGGATCTGGAAGCCATGAAGCGGGTTGGGATCGGGGAAGCGATCATCGGAGATATTTCCTTCGGTGCCAAGGTGGGCGACGCGGTTGTTCTCAGCGACACCTGGTGGGAGATGATTGAGCATGCCATTCGGGAGGGCGGCCGGATCGGGGTCAATATCGGCATTTTCAACTGTCCGGGCTTCAGCCAGTCGGGGGGACCTTGGATCAAGCCCGAACAAGCGATGCGTTATCTGGCGAGTTCGGAGATCCGGGTCAAGGGACCGCAGCGCTTTGTCGGCAAACTTCCGGTGCCCAAGACGCCGTTCCAGGATGTTGCGGTGCTGGCTTTTCCCGCCCCGCCGTTG
Organism: Terrimicrobiaceae bacterium; assembly: GCA_041752695.1. Lineage (GTDB taxonomy): Bacteria > Verrucomicrobiota > Verrucomicrobiia > Chthoniobacterales > Terrimicrobiaceae > CALCJD01. Next base: position 6,596 of record JBGSVZ010000057.1, on the reverse strand, counting down.
GAAGCGGACACCCTGGCCGCCCATGGTGCGCGCATCAGCGTGGCCCCGGAGGTGAAGAATGCCTCCAAATTGATCGACGGTGACCTCACCACGGCGGGCACGCTCGGCGCAGACGGCAAAAAGGTGACCGTGGACATCGAGCTGGAAAAGCCCCTGACCGCGCGCAGCCTGACGTTGCACCCGGGGGAAACTCCCTTCGACATGGAGTGCGAACTTCTGGCTCAGGACGAAAAAGGCGGTTTTCAGCGGGTGCGGACGTTTTCGTACGAGCGGGCCAGTGCCAAAACCACGGTTGGATTCCTGCCGGCAGGCGCGGTGACGGTTGCGTTTCCTGCGACGACCAGCCGCCATTTCCGTCTGGTCTGTTCGAAGGGCGGAGGAAAAGGCGGCATGGATCTGGCGGAGATCGATCTCTCCGGAGCCGCCCGGCTTGAGTTCTTCATCGAGAAGCAACTCGGCAAAATGCATGCGTCGCCCTTGCCGAGCTGGAGTTCCTATCTTTGGCCGGCGCAGCCTGAGCCGGAGGAGGCCGCGCTGGTCGTGCCGTCCGCCGCGGTCACGAACCTTTCCGCCCGGATGGCGCCGGATGGCACCCTGACCTGGGATGTGCCGGCGGGCGAGTGGATCATCCAACGTACCGGCATGACCCCGACCGGGGTCGAGAACAATCCCGCGGCCGCGGCAGGCACCGGACTCGAGGTGGACAAGATGAGCGCCAAGCTAGCCCAGGAGCATTTCGACGCCTTCATTGGCCAACTCGTCAAGCGCATGCCGGCGGCCGACCGCAAGGCCTTCACCCGGGTGATTGCGGACAGTTATGAGGTAGGATCGCAGAACTGGACCGATGGCCTGGAGGAGCGCTTTCAGAAAGCCTTTGGCTATGATCCGCTTCCCTGGCTCCCCGTCCTGAGCGGCCGGCTGGTCGGCAGCGCCACGCAGAGCGAGCGCTTCCTCTGGGATTTGCGCCGGCTGGTGGCCGACGACATCGCCACCGAATACGTAGGCGGCCTGCGCAAGGCGGCCAATGCCAACGGTCTCAGCCTTTGGCTGGAAAACTACGGCCACTGGGGTTTCCCCGGCGAGTTCCTCAAATACGGCAGTCAGTCGGATCGCATCGGCGGGGAATTCTGGGTTTCCGGCAGCAAGGGTTCCATCGAAGTCAGGGCGGCGGTCTCCTGCGCCAATACCTACGGCATGCCGTTCGTCTCGGCGGAATCGTTCACCAATAGCTCCAACTTCCTGAATGCGCCCGGCGATCTGAAAGCGCGGGGCGACTGGGCGTTCTCGGAAGGGGTCAACCACCAGGTGCTGCATCTCTATGTCCATCAGCCGGACGAAAGGGCCCCGGGTATCAATCGCTGGGGCACGGAGTTCAATCGCCACAACACCTGGTTCGAAAGCAGCAAGGCCTACATGGACTACAGCCGCCGCAGCGCCTGGTTGTTGCAGCAGGGGTGGCGCGTGGCCGATGTGGCCTATTTTATCGGCGAGGACGCGCCGAAAATGACCGGCGTCCGTGATCCCGAACTGCCGCCCGGCTTCGACTACGACTTCATCAACGCGGAGGTGATCGAGAAGAATCTCAGCGTCAAGGACGGCCGCTTGACTCTGCCTCATGGAGTGAGCTACCGGGTGCTGGTGCTGCCCAAGCAGGATACGATGCGGCCGGAACTGCTGGCGAAGATTGCTGATCTGGTGAAGGCCGGGGCCACCGTGATTGGACCTCCGCCCACCCGCTCGCCCAGCATGACCGGGTTCCCGGCGTCCGACGAAACCGTGCGCAAGCTGGCGGCGGAAATTTGGGGCGGGACCACCGTTGCGGCAACGGGAGAGCATGCGTTAGGCCTTGGCCGGGTGATCTGGGGCAAGCCGTTGGAGGAGGTTTTCGCCGCGCTGAAAATTCCTCCCGACATCGCCTATCGTGACGCCTCCCGGAAATCGAATTTCCTTTTCACGCACCGGCGTTCGGACGAAGCGGACATTTATTTCGTCTCCAACCAGAATGACAACCCGGAGCAGGTGAACTGCGCGTTCCGCGTGACCGGCCGTCAGCCGGAGCTTTGGGATGCGGTCAGTGGGGAACGCCGCCCGTTGCCGGAATGGAGCGAAGACGCCGGCCAGACCATCGTTCCGCTCAGCTTCGCTCCGAATCAATCCTGGTTCGTGGTCTTCCGCAAGCCCGGGTCCCCGGCGGCAGGAACGGCAAAAAACTTCCCCGCGCTGAAAACCCTCGCCACGCTGGGCAATCAGTGGGAGGTGGCATTCAATCCAAAACTGGGCGGTCCGGAAAAGGCCGTCTTTGCCGAACTCACGGATTGGACCAAGCGCCCGGAGGAGGGGATCAAGCATTACTCGGGCACGGCAACCTATCGGACGACATTCGAGCTTACGCAGGCGGATCTCGATGCGGCCAAAGGCCAGCTCTTCCTCGATCTGGGAAACGTCCGGAATCTCGCAACCGTGCGAGTGAATGGCCAGGAGCTGGCCACGCTCTGGACCCCGCCATGGCGGTTGAATATCGCTGGGGCGGCGAAGACTGGCACCAACACGCTGGAGATCGCGGTCGTCAATAACTGGATCAACCGGCTGATCGGAGATCGAGGCCTTCCGGCGGAACAGCGGCACACTTGGCTTTATGGGGACAGGGAAGGCAAGGAGGGCAAGTCTAATAGAGGAGAGCTGCAGCCTGCGGGGCTGCTCGGGCCGGTCACGCTGCAAACGAAGCCTTGAAAGGCCATCTTATGATTAAGCACATATTCCTTTGCACTCTCAGCAGCATGTGGGCTCTTAGTGCCTACGCCGAAGGGCCCGCGCAGCCGATGAACGTGGTCTTCATTCTGGCCGACGATCTGGGCTGGGCCGACACCACGCCCTACGGGCAGACCAAGCTCTACAAGACGCCCAATATCGAGCGACTGGCCCAGCGCGGTATGACCTTTACCCGGGCCTACGCGGCCAGTCCGCTATGTTCGCCCACCCGCGCCAGCATCCTGACCGGTCTGAGTCCCGCCCGCATCGGCATCACCTGGGCGTCTTGCCATCTCCCCAAGGCCGTGCTCCAGGCGACCCCGGGAACCAAGGCTTTGCCAGGCGAGAAGACAATTCCTCCGGAAACGGTGACGCGCTTGAACACCGACTATTACACGCTCGGCGAGGCGCTGAAGGATGCCGGTTACGCCACCGGCCATTTTGGCAAATGGCATCTCGGCCCGGAGCCCTACTCGCCGTTGCAACAGGGCTTTGATGTCGATGTACCGCACACCCCGGGCCCGGGGCCGACGGGTGGCTATATCGCACCTTGGAAATTCAAGAACTTCGTTGCTGACGAACCCAACCAGCACATCGAAGATCGCATGGCCGAGGAAGCGGTTTCCTTCATCGAAAAAAACAAAGACCGGCCGTTTTTCCTCAACTACTGGATGTTCAGCGTCCACGCGCCCTTCAAGGCCAAGGAGGAACTCATAGGCAAATACCGCCCCTTGGTGGATCCAGCCGATGCTCAGCGAAGCCCGACCTACGCGGCCATGGTCGAGAGCATGGACGATGCGGTCGGCACGTTGCTCGACACCCTCGACCGGCTCAAGCTGACCGATCGCACGATCATCGTCTTCCTCTCCGACAATGGCGGCAACATGTATGACAATGTCCGAGGGACACCCCCCACCAGCAACCGGCCTTTGCGCGGCGGCAAGGCCACCGTCTTCGAAGGGGGCATCCGGGTTCCATGTATCGTCAGCCTGCCCGGAGTGGTTGACCCGGGGACGCGCAGTGAGGCCGTCGTTCAGAGCTCCGATTTCCATCCGACACTGCTCGATCTATTGGGCTTGAAACCATCGTCAGGACAGAAGTTTGACGGCGTCAGCATTGTCCCAGCGCTTAAAGGCAAATCGCTCGAGCGCGAAGCCATCTTTACCTATTTTCCCCATGCCTTCCAAGTGCCCGACTGGCTGCCACCTTCCGTCGCCGTCACTTCAGGCGATTGGAAACTGATCCGGTTGTTTTACCAAGGCGAGAACGGTGGGCATCGCTGGATGCTTTTCAACCTCCGCGAGGATCAGGGTGAGAAAAACGATCTGGCCGCCGCGCAGCCCGAGCGGGTCAAGGCAATGGACGCATTGATCGAAAACTTCCTCGCAGAAACAAAAGCCGTTCTGCCCGTGCGCAATCCCGGGTTCAAGGTGGAATCCTATCACCCGGAGTTGGAGGGAGTGCCTGCGCCCAGGGGAGCCGCGAAGAAGAAAGGCAAAAGTGAGGAATCCGAGGAGGAACAGCAATGACTGGAGGGACGCCGTTCTTGGCATCCGGCTTGGATCAAATCCTGCATCCTCCTGCCGGTGTTTTGCCTCTTCGCAAGGCGATGGTCAGGAATCTGGACCCCGCGCTTCCCCGACGATCGGGACGGTGGCTCCTAAACCTCGCTCGAAACTCTCGAAAAAAACTGGAAACTCTCCGCCGGAAATCGGGTTGGATTGGATGCGCCTTGGAAAAATCCCTCTCGACTCAGCTCAAAATATTGGTATAATTCCATTCCCGCGTCCTATCCCCAAACTTCTCCTTCTCCCGTTCCCACGTGCACCTTTCTTTGCCCGCTCTTTCGTTCGTGAAACTCCGCATTTTCAGCCTTCTGCTGCTGGCCGGGCCTGCGCTGGCGGCGTCCGAGACGCCAGCCGACTCGAAACCCAACATCGTTGTGATCGTCGCCGACGATATGGGCTACGGGGACACGAAGACCTTCTGGCCGGAGAGCCGGATCCGCACGCCGTCTCTCGACCGTCTGGCGGCGGCGGGACTGAAGTTCACGAACTTTCACGTCGATCCGCTCTGCACACCGAGCCGGGCGGCTTTTCTCTCCGGACAGGGGACGGAGAACTACAGCAAGGAGGGGGGCCCGGAAGCCGGTGTGCTGCCGGATGTCCAATTGTTGCCCCAGATTCTGAAAGAACAGGGGTATGCCACGGGCGCTTTTGGTAAATGGCACATGGGGGAGGTTTCTGGAGCGCATCCGGTGGATCGAGGATTTGACCGCTGGATCGGGTACCATGGTGGATCGATCCCTTATTTCAAGGCTTACCTTGATGAACGAAATGCAACTCTCAAGAAACCGAAAACCTACGTTTTCGACGGACGGGAGCCCTACGCCAAAGAGTGGACCCATGCAACCGACCTGTGGGCCGACGAGGCGGTCCGGTTCATTGACGAAAACAAGGCCAAGCCGTTTTACCTCCATCTCGCCTTCAATGCCGTCCACGGTCCCCTTTATACGAAGCAAAAACCCCAGTACTCGGCCCGGCCGGATTGGCTTAAGAAAGTTGCCGCTAAAGGCATCACGGACGAGCAGGACCAGGACTATATCGCGGTGGTCGAACACATGGATGACCGGATCGGCTCGGTGCTGGATTCCCTGGAAAAAAACGGCCTGGCCAAGAACACGCTGGTCTTCTTCTTCAGCGACAACGGCGCGATCACGCGCTCCTATTACTACACACCGGAAGGGCCGGTGTCGGGTGACAACGGACCCTTCCGCGCCGGCAAGGCGACTCTTTACGAAGGGGGCATCCGTGTCCCGGCCATCATGCGGTGGCCGGATGTCATTCCAGCGGGCACGGTCTCCAAGGATTTGGTCTGCCACTGGGATTTTCTTCCGACCGTTTTTCAGATCCTAGGACTAAAAGTTCCCGACCACAACGGCCCCCTGCCAATGCGCGGAGTCGGCCTGTGGGACCACGTTAAGTCCGGTGGGACCTTGGAGTTGGCGGAGCGCTCCCATCCCTCACGCATTGGTCCCAATCGCTCGGTCAATCGCGGAAAATGGAAGCTGGTGAACGTTAAGAAGCCCATCGGCAAAGGCGGAAACATGGAGCAGCCCACGGAGGGGTCGGTGCTCTTCGATCTTTCGCAGGATCCCGGCGAAAAAAACAACCTGGCCGGGCAGCACCCGGAAATCGTTCAGCGGCTGGAAGCCGAGGTGGACAACCATTCCGAGGCTGCGTCCGCGGCGAACCGCAAGAAACCCAAGGGTGAGGATCGCGAATAGCGGCCGGATTTTTTCCCGACTCTCTTTCGAACATATCAACTTGCAAAAACAAGGTATTCATGTAGCTTGTCCGAATGAAAACCGGACAGGCGAAAAAGCGAAAGCCACGCATGAAAGCCTATTCCTATATCCGGTTCTCGACCCCACAGCAAGCAGAAGGGGACAGTCTCAGACGCCAACTTGATCTCAGCGACCAATACGCAAAAAAGCACAATCTCGAAATCGACGACTCCGTTAGAATCACCGATTTCGGAAAATCCGCCTACAAGGAAAAACACCTCTCGGAAGGAGCCCTCGGAGTATTCCTAAAAGCCGTCGAAGCGGGCGAAGTCGAACCGGGCAGCTACCTTCTTGTCGAGTCTTTGGACCGACTCAGCCGCGCAGCGGTGCCCAAAGCGTTGCGCCTCTTCCTCAACCTGCTGGAGCACGGAATCAAAATTGTAACCCTCGGAGACGAACGCACCTACTCGGAACAATCCGTCTCAAAAGACATGACGGAGATGATCATCAGCATTGCGATCATGTCCCGAGCACACGAAGAAAGCCAACGCAAAGCCCAGAG
>JBGSVZ010000056.1:0-23499 GCA_041752695.1 Terrimicrobiaceae bacterium | reverse complement strand
GAAATGCCGTTCTTTTTTGCCTTCCCATCAAAGGAATGGTTTTTCGATATCCGAAAAACCAGGGTCGTGGCGGGGCTGCTGGCCCCTTAACGTTATGAATAAGCGTTGTCACTTAGCAGCTACCTTCAACACCGTTGCGTTCTTTCGCTTGCATTCGTCCCTCTCGAATTAGTCAGAGGGGTGATGTATTTGGCAAAACCCAATGCAAAAATTCCAATTTGCTGTCCATGTCATTTCAATCACTTCCTCCCGGATAAAAAAATCTTTGGGCTTATTGGGATGCTATTTGTGTTTTTATGTAGCTCGCTTTACTCTGGGCTTTGTGAACATTACGGATTTATGCTGCTTTATGTGATCCTTGCAATTGCCACCTTGATCTATTTGAGCGGGAAAAACATGCCTCATCACGTGCGAACGTTTCCAGTTCATGTATTCCTACACGAGAAGGGATATCGGTATGTGATTTACGGAGGACCAGTTTTTGATTACATGGCCAAGCAACACGATCCGAAAAGCTAACGATCCGATGGAGTTACCCAGGGCAATGCCGCACTTTCGATGATGAGCACGGATGCTGCTTTTCGTTCATACACAGAGGCTGCGACAACGAAATGCAGCCTCAGTGCCTTCACTCCGGCCGGTTTGATGGCAGCCGCCATTCCCCGCGTGGCAAGTCATCGGGAACGATGGGTGCGGTGACGGTGACAGCCATATTTCGGAGGGTCTTTCGGGAAATCCGAGGCGCGGAGTCGTTCGTGACGACGCCTCGCGAAACAGGTACACAGCAGCTTCGGAAAAAACCACTCCCATGATCGACACCCCGCAAATCGTGCAAACGACCGCCCAGCCGCTGGCCATAATTCCCATCGTTGCCTCCTGGCAGGACATGCCGAAAGTGATGGGACCGGGCATCGCGGAATTGCTTGCCGTCATCACCGCCCAAGGCATCAAACCCGCGGGCGAGATCTTTACCCATCACCTGCGCCGACCGACAGAAACCTTCGAATTCGAGATCAGCGTCGCCGTCGAGACACCCATCCTCGCAGCCGGACGCGTCCAGCCAGGCGTATGGCCCGCCATGAAAGTGGCCCGCACTGTTCTCCACGGCCCCTACGAAGGCCTCGCTGATGCCTGGCCGGAGTTCATGGATTGGGTCGCCGCCAATGGCTACACCACGACTGACGAGCTTTGGGAAAGCTACACCGTGGGTCCGCATGCGACTCCCGACCCCGCAGCCTGGCGCACGGAGTTGAGCCTGAGGTTGACGAGTTAAGACACGACCACGGCGCAAAATTCAGCGGAGGTCATTCCGCCGCCGAGACGCTTAGCGATGCCAGGAGCCGCCACCGCCACGAGGCCCGTGCCAGGAACCGGAGCCTCCGCCCCAGGAGGCCGAACCGCCGCGCCAGCCCTGCGCGCTCCCGGATCCGCCACCCCAGGAGGCGGAGCCTCCGCGCGAACCATGCCACGACCCGGACCGATTGTTCCAGGAACCCGTTCCCGCATTCCAGACGGGAGCATTTCCCCGCCATCCGCTTCGGTAAAAGGTCGAACCCCCATAAAATCCCGCGCCACCCCAGGCGCTGACGGGATACGACGGGCCATAATAAACAGGACCAGGGCCGGACACATAGGTACCGGCGCATCCGGATTGCGAAAGGGAGATCACCCCGGTGAAGAGGGTCAGCGCAAGGAGGGAGAATATTTTTTTCATGGCTGGTGGCAGGTTAGCGGCCGGTGGATTCCCAGACGGAGGCAAAGGGGATTTCTTTGGCTTGGGCCGGGGGGTGAAAATGAAAGTCTTGCGCTCGCAACCACGGACTGAGGTTCCACTTGGAGAACTCGACGATGGTGCGGGGACAATTCGGTCGGTCCGTGAAGGTGACCGCCAGCCGCCGAGGCAGCGCCTCAGCGCCAGTTTCCACCCAGATTTCCCAGTTCACCCCGGGCGAGCAGAAGGCAAGATGAATGCAGGCCACACCGTGAACCCAGACAGGGCCGACAACGACGGCACTCGACAGTCCGCGAGTCAGGACTTTGTAAGGGTTGGAAAACATCAGCGGAGCCGTGACGAACCGAATACCGGTTTCGTCTTCTAATTCGGGCAACATGGCATCGATCGTCGCCGGAGCCTTGGTCATGGAATACACTTTGGTTGCGGGCGCGAAGGCCGAGACGGTTTTGCCGTTGAAGTAAAAATCAAAAGCCGGAGCCTCGCCGCCGAGCCGGGCGCGGAGTTTGTCGGGACGCTGCAACGCGACCTGAGCGTCAGAAAAAAGGGTGAGAAACTGTCCGGTCTTGGAAGGCACTTCGACCACGGAGCGGGACGTGTAGGTAAACGCTTTCGCGGAAGACAGCGAGTTGCTCATGCGCTGGAGCTGTTCCAGGGCTTTGGGATCAACACGTTTTTCCGCAGCCTGAAGCAGCGCGGGGCAAAGGAGGGAGGCAAGGAGGCCAAGGGTGAGGAGGCGGGGAGTTTTCATGGAAGGGCGGATGGAACAGGAACTTGGTGAGTGAATCACGACCCCGGGGAAAAGACACTTCTATTCCGGAGGCGGGGAGAAAGGGGGTAGCGTTGGTGTCCAGCGTTTAGGCTATCCCAAAGGCGCACGCTAAAGCGTGGACTCCAGCGGGTCGTCCGGTCTCTGGAAGACGTTCATGATACTCCTTTGAATGCCAATGGGAATCCGGTAAGCGAAACTCATGAACCATCGACTCGGGACCATGGCGCTAAGAATTCTTGTCGTCGTGCTAACCGCTCTGCTGGGTGCCGCGGTGGCAGACCGGGTAACCGGATTTACGCAGAAACGTTATGTGGCGGCGGTGACGCTTCAGGTGAGAAGCGAGGACGTTTCCGATCCTAAAATGCCTAGAAGAGCGGAAACAACCAGGGAGCTTATCTTAAGCCGGGAAGTTTTGGAGCCCGTGACGAAGTCGCTCGCCGTTACTGGAACTGACCCCGTGTCAACCTTGCGGCGTGCCATCAGCATCAAAGAGATTCGCAATACCGAGTTGGTGCAAATTTCGGTGGCCGCCACCAGCCCCAATGAAGCGGCACGCCAGGCCAATGGGGTGGCGGAGGAATTCCAGCGGACCCTAATGAACGCCGTGCAAAAGCAGAGAGATCTCCGATTGGAAACGCTCCAGGCAGAAGTGGACGCCCAGCGCGCCAAGGTGCGAGAACGGAAAGCGGATGCGCAGAAAATCCGGATTGAGGCCGGCATTAACGACCTCGACCCCGATGGGCTCGAACAAAGTGGCGAGCTGGCGGATGCCATCAATAAGGGCCGCAGCAGAACGGCGATGCTGGAAGCCCAACACGCGAGACTCTCGGAGCTCAGCGACCCGCAAGTGCTCGACGAAATATCCCGGGGAACGGAATTCGGGAACTCCCTCGACCCGACGCTTTCCGAAATCAGCACCCAACTCCGCCTGGCAAAAAGCGAAGAAACCACCCTGGCGGCAAAAGGGGCCTCACCGGAGGACCCTCCCTCGTCGGCTCTCAGTATCAAGATTTCCGCGTTGCAGAAGCAACTCTCCGACCTCGTTCCCATCCTCCGCCACCGCATCGAAAACGCGGCTCAAGAGGGGAAAGCCCAACTTCAATGGCTGGAAAAATTTGCGGCGGAACCCTATCCCAAAATGGAGACAACCGAAGAATATCAGGCTGCGAAGGAGGAGTATATCAAGCAGCGGAAGATTTTGGAATCCGCAGAAATGAAACGCGCCGTTGAAAGCATCGACCGCGCGATGCCCCGCAACCCTGCCGTCATCTGGGAGCGCGCCGAACCACCCTCCGCGCCCGATTCCCGTCCGCGTGTCATGCTGGCCCTGGGCGCACTGGTCGGTCTACTGGTCGGTGCCGCCCTGGCGTTTCTCCCGCGACCGGGGATCACAGCCGGGATCGTGCTGGTGCTCCTGGGTGTCGTCAGTTTTCCGCGTTGGGCGGGATCTTCCCCGGCACCGATTCCTCCGCCAGCGGAAAAAAAATTCATCCCGCGCATCAGCGTGGGTGGCGATGTGAAGTCACCCCAGCTTCTGGACTTCGCGGAAGATCTCACCGTGCTGCGGGTGATCAATGCGGCGGGTGGATTCACGGAATACGCCAACCGGAAGAAAGTCCGTCTCCTGCGGGACGGGAAGGTTGTTGTGATTGATGTGACGGCGATCGTGGCCGACCCGGGTAAAGACATTCCCCTCCAACCCGGCGACAGCATCGAAGTGCCGCAGAATTTTTGGTAACCTGCCAGTCAATCCTCAGCCTTTGAAAAACTCGGACGGACTCAAAAAGGCCATCAGCGCCGCTTCCCGGGGGGAGGAACAGACCCTGCGGCGGTTTCTCAACGCCGAACCCGAAATCGCGCACGACCCGCGGGTTTTGAACGCGGCGGCCTTGCATGGCCAGGCGACCGCGGCAGAGATTTTGCTCTCCGCCGGGGCGGACCCCGACGGGCTGGTGCCAAGCCACGAAAAATACCGTCCGCTCCACCGCGCCATCGAGCACCGCGGCGTGCCACGCCATCCGGGCCATGCCAACGTGGTCAGCCAGTTGATAGCCGCAGGCGCTTCGCTGGACGAAAGGGCCACCTGGATGTCGCTCTCGCCGCTGGCCGTTGCGGGCCTCGCCGGGGAACCGGAGTTGGCAGATCTGGTTCTGGCCCGAAAACCTCGCCGGGACATCTTCCACGCGGCCATCCTGGCCGACGCCGCGGCGGTTAAAAAATACCTGGCAAAGAATCCCGCCCTGGCGACAGTCCGGGACACCAACACGATGACCGTCCTGCACTACGCCGCGCTCTGCGGGCTGACGGGACGGGAGGAGGACCTCCGCCAGATCGCCCACGCTCTGCTTGATGCCGGGGCCGATGGCAATGCCCGCGAGACTATCGGGCCGTATCCCCTCATTCCCGTCCTCCACTTTGCGGCTTGGAAAAATTTTGCCCTCGCGGAGGTGCTGCTCTCCCGGGGCTGTGATCCGAATTTCGGTTTCGGCAACTGCCTGTGGAAAAAACCGGGCCCGATGGCGGAGTTATTTCTGGCTCATGGGGCGGACGTCAACGGCCGCGAGCCCTCTGGTCAGCCGCTTTTGAATTCCCGAATCCACTGGAACCTTCCCTCCACCGCGCTTTGGCTGCTGAAGAACGGCGCAGACCCCAACGCCACGGACAAAATCGGAAACACCGCCCTGCACGAGGCTGCGGCGCGCGGGATCAATGCTGAGGTCGTGCAGGCCCTGCTGAAACACGGAGCGAACCCCCTCGCCAAAAATACGAAAGGCGAGACCCCGCTTAATATTGCGCGCAGCCGAAAGAGAACTAAAATTCTTCTTTCGTTGCAGAAGCAAGAAGACATCTAGCATATGATCCTCGTAACCGGCGGACTTGGAGTAATGGGAGCGACCCTCGTGAAAGGGCTGGTCGGGCGCGGGTTTTGCGTCCGGGTACTAGACAATAGCGACCAATTTCGCTCCCGGCTGAACGGCATTGATGTGGAGATCCACATCGGTGACATCACCAAGCCCGAGACGCTGGGATCCTGTTTCGAAGGCGTCGAAACGGTCTATCACCTTGCGGCCATCTTGATCGCGCGTGATCCCGCCCTTTATCAAAAAATCAATGTCGGCGGCACCCGCGCCATGATCGAACTCTCGTCGAAAGCCGGGGTGAAACATTTTATTCTCGTATCGTCGGCTTCGGTCACCTATCCGCACACGACTCCGTATTCCCTCTCCAAACGCGAGACCGAGCGTTTGATCAAGGCCCAGACCGCCATGCCGTGGACCATCGTCCGACCCACCCTCGCCTACAACGAGAATGGCGGCGAGGAGTTCAACCTGTTCCTTTCCTATCTGCGCAAATACCCGATGGTCCCCTTCATCGGCAGGGGACACGCGCTGAAACGCCCGGTCCATTGCGACGACCTGATGGCGGGATTTCTTTCTATTGCCGGCAACAAAAAATCCTACGGCAAAACCTACGCATTCAGCGGTGGTGAGGCGCTGCCAATCAAGGACATGGCCCGGCTCATGCTCAAACACGTAGGGGAGGAAAAAACGTTCGTCCATATTCCCATCTCCCTTTGCCTGGTCATCGCGTTCTTCGCCGAGAAGCTCCAGGAAAAACCCCTCCTCACCTGGAACGCCATCGCGGGGGTGATTCAGGACGCCAACCTCGACAACAGCGAGGCGCAACGGGATCTGGGCTACCAACCGGTCAGTTTCCGCGAGGGACTGCAGCGGTCGTATCCCATCGAATAATTAAATCTTCCGTCGCTTGGCGAAGCGGATCCAATTGCCAAAGTGTTTTTTCAGGGCCTCAGAGCGCGAAAGGTATTCGCCCTCCGGTTTGCCTCCCCGCCGCAACACGGCGAGCAAGTGGGAGAGGGAGAGAGATTCCATCTCAAAGACCGTTGTGCTCACCCCCACCGCGGAGGCATGGTGCGCGTCGCTGGAGGCCGTCATGGAAAGCCCGCGCCGCTCGGCGTAACGGCGCGCCTGGATGTTGTATTTCCGGTTCGACACCGCAGCATTAAAAACCTCCAGGCCGTCGAACGCCACGGCATCCAGCACCGCTTCATGAATTCCGCTCCGCCAGCGGTCATACGGGTGGGACGGAATGGCCAGCCCACCCCTCGCGTGAATGGCCTGCACGACCTCGGCGGCCGGCCGGCCGGCCATCATGGGCAGGGTCGCCCCGAGGCAGAGCAGGTGACCGTCCCCGGTGGATACCTCTACGCCCGGAACAATAAGAAACCCGTCCACTGCCTCGCCGTCCTCCCGTTCGAGGCCTTTGGCGATCAGATCGGCATGTACCTCGCAGTTATCGTGATCGGTGATCGCGATGCCGCTGAGTCCTCGGGCCTTCGCCGCCGCAATGAGCTCCTCTGGCGGGTCCGCCGCATCCGGCGAGAAAAACGAGTGCATATGCAAATCAAAACGGTGCGTCGTCAGGAGAGAAGCGGGTGCAGGGATGTGGTCTGCCATGTCGGGTACGTTTGCCACCCCGGCCAACGTTGCGCAAGCGGCGGGGTTTCCGATGATCTTCGCGCGGTTCGGCGACGGCGCGTGCACCAGGCCGCCGTTTTTCATTTTTCAAGTCGCACGCTCCGGGTTACTGGTACGGCACCATGAATGCCGCGTTTAAAGAATGGGCCGTCGTCTGCGAGGCCCTCGGCACGGGCCGCCAGAGTGTCATCATCCGCAAAGGGGGCATCGCCGAAGGCAAAAGCGGGTTCGCTTTCCGGCATGACGATTTTTTTCTGTTTCCCACCTGGTTCCACGAACAGTTGGGCAAAACCACCCTCCCTGCCGACACCCCCGTGCCGGAAGAACCGGGCGAAAATCTCGAGATCCGCTACGCCGCGACGGTGGAATGGAATGGTCTTGTGACCGATTGGAACACGGTAACCCGGCTGCGCGAGCTCCATGTCCTGCACGAGAGTGTGGTCGAGGAGCGGTTCCACTACGACGACACGGAGGGCGTTTACGTCGCGTTCGTGCGGGTTTTTCGACTGGATCCTCCCTGCCAGCTCCTCAACGAAAAAAAATACGGAGGCTGCCGTTCCTGGCTCGATCTCCCCGAACCGGAGGGCACTGCGCTGGTCTCCGTCCTGAGTGACGAGGAACACGCCCGTCGCAAGGCGCTGCTGGAAGTTTTGCTTGCGGGGTAGGCATCCCTGTGGTGGCAAACGTGCGTTTGCCGACCTGTTCCTTGATCTCATCCAATTGATGCAGTAGCATCAGATGCATGAGAACCACTCTCGATATTGAGCCTGATATTCTTCAAGCCGCCAAAGAGATTGCCGCGAAGGAAAAGACCACCGCGGGGGCCGTCATATCAAGATTGGCACGAAAAGGGTTCACCACTTCTTCTCCAGAAAAGCTCAGGATTCGGAATGGAATTCGCATGTTCCCCAGGAGAGGCGAAATCGTCACCTTGGAGCATGTCCGGCGGCTGATGGATGAAGAAGGGATTTGATGCGGTCCCTGCTGGACATCAACGTGCTCGTAGCGTTGTTCGACGAGGAGCATCTTTTTAATGAACGGGCTCATCAGTGGTTGGAAGTCGAATGCCATGACGGTTGGGCGAGCTGTCCACTGACCGAAAACGGCTTGGCGAGAATTCTCTGCAACCCGAATTACAGTCGGAAGCTCCGGAACTCGGCAGTTCAAGTCCTTGAAAACCTCAAGGGTTTCGTCGCGAGCACCGATCATCAATTCTGGCCAGATGACCTGACCTTACGCGACTCTTCCCATATTGATGCCGAACGGATCCTCGGTCCGCGGGTAGTCACCGATATTTATCTCCTCGCTCTCGCCTGCCGCCACAAGGGCAGGCTCGTCACGTTTGACGAAGGCATCAATCTTTCCGCGGTCCACGGCGCAAAGCCTGGGAATTTGTGCATAATCAAATAAATCGGCTGGGGCTCGTCAGAGGATTTTCCGTTCCGCCAGCATTTCATCAATGATGTGGTGGATCGAGACGAAGTCGTTCACCAGCCCGACCACATCCTCGCGGAAGGTCC
The DNA here is from genome assembly GCA_041752695.1 of Terrimicrobiaceae bacterium. Taxonomy (GTDB): domain Bacteria; phylum Verrucomicrobiota; class Verrucomicrobiia; order Chthoniobacterales; family Terrimicrobiaceae; genus CALCJD01. The sequence continues at coordinate 14,976 of JBGSVZ010000056.1, read as the reverse complement.
TGTCATCCAGGGGCATCCAGCCTTGCATGAGGGTCTGCGGGCCGTAGTCGGTGCGGACATTCGGCCAACGGCCAGCCTGGGGGGCAAACTTCGCCCGGAAGGCAGTGGCAAATTCTCCCGAGCTGATGGAATATCCTTGGAGCAGCCGCAGCTTCAGGGTGTGGATGTTATAGTTGAAGCGGCCTTTTTTCAGGTCTTTGGCATCCAGCCAGACGGAGAAAAAGGCCTCGTGCCCGGCTCCGTCCGTCCAGGTGGCCTTCTGAAGTTTCAGCGCGGCGGAATTCAACCACTCGCCTGTCCGATACTGGAGGTGGAATTTTTGCAGATCCGGGGCGAGGGCGCAGGCGATATCCTCCAGAATGGCCAGCCAGGATTTTAGCGAGGTTTCCTTTTCGAGGAACACGGCCTCCCGACCGCGCAGCCATTCGGCAAGTTCCGGCTGGCCGTTGTGTTCAGCCCAGCCCGCCGGAGTTCCGTTAAACTGGTGGTCGCGAATTGTGGGATCCACCCCGCGATCGAGCAGCCATTGCGCGAGTTCGCGATGGCCGAAGAACGCGGCTTGATGAAGGAGCGTGGGCGCATACGGGTGGCCGGGTAATCGCGCGTTGATCTCGAGCCCTGTGCCGAGGAGGATTTCCAACGTCGCGATTTGCCCATGCATTGTCGCCGCCCAAGCTGCGGCCGAGCGCCTTTCTTCCGACGGGCTGGTTTTCAGAAGATCGCGCAAGGCGGCGCTCTCGCCCATGGCGGCTGCGGACATGAGCGTGTGTTTCGCACCGAGCGCCAACAGGCGATTCACCGCCTCCATCTCGCCATGGAGGATTGCCGGATCGAGACCGGCGGAAGCATCCGCACCCCGACGCACCAACAGGTCGACCAAGGGGATTTGCAGGCCGGCTTTTCGGGCCGGTTCGCAGGAGGTAACAAGCCCGAGAACGCCGTGGGCATTTTCCGTGGAGGTGGCCGCGTTGATGTCCGCGCCCGCATCCAGAAGAGCTTCCGCGGACTCCAGGATGCGCGGCGGCATGGTTTCATGCCGGTAGGGGTTATTGGCCACAAAATGCAGAAGAGTGGGATACCGGAAATACGCTCCGGCGAACCAGCCCTCCTCCTCGGCGCGTTGATCAATCAGCCCCGGATATTTTTTCAAAAGCGCCTTCAGCCCCTCGACATCGCCGGTGTCGATGGCGGCGACGGCGGAGCGAAAAACAGGATCGAGAATCCGGACTTCCGAAAACAACCGCACGATCTCCTCTTTGTCCGTGGCCACGGACATTTCCCGGGCATGGTCTGCTGGAGTCTTTTCCCGGTCATCCCTGATCCAACTCCACGCGCCTTGGGAGAGCAGAAATTCCACCACACCGGCCGGTCCCCGCCAGGCGGCGAAATGCAGCGCGGTTGTGCCGTTTTCGCAGCGGTGATTGATTTCCGCGCCCGCCTCAAGGAGGAGTTTCATGACGGCAATGCGGCTGGACGTGGGTCGCGCCGGGCTCTGCGCGGCGAACCAAAGCGGCGTGTTTCCCTTGCTGTTCACCTTGTTGGGATCCGCCCCGAATTCGAGCAGCAGGCGGGCGGCCTCGACGCGTCCACTGCGGGCGGCGACAAAGAGCGGACCGCCCAGGCTGGAATCGGCCTTCGCCAGCGAGGGGTCGGCGTTGAGCATTTCGCGCAGCAGTTCATCTTCTCCAGCCCGGATAACCGAGTACAGGTCGTCTTTCGCACCGGCCTCGCGCAGGGCGCGCCGAATGCGCGCGGCCTCGGGGTCACCGATTGGGCGGGGTTCGTAGGCATCGAGCAAATCAAGCGGAGCTTCGTCGAGCGGATTCCGCAGGTTCACATCAGCGCCGTGGGCGATGAGAAGCTCCACGATTTCCGGCAGGCACTGATAGACGGCAAGATGCAGGGGTTTGCGCGGGGCGGTGCATTCGTCCGGGTGCAGGCCGCGATCGAGCAGAAGCCGGGTCATGGCCGGGCATCTTGCCTGGAAAATGGCGGTCGGCCAGAGCATGGGAGACAGCAGATCCGGCCTTTCGTCAAGCAGGCGCGAGACGGTCTTTTCATCCTTGCGGAGAATCGCTGCCTTGATCTGTTCGGTGTGATCGAGCGAGCGCAGGATGGCAAGTTCCTCATCGATTTTAGTCCGCCATCTGCGGGATTCTTCTGTCGCGGCGCTTTCCGCGTACTCGAGGGGCGTCATCGGCTTGGGCTGCGGTTCGCCGTAGTTGCTCCACGTGGCGCGCACGGACATATCCACCCAGGGAGCGACACGTTTGGCGAGATACTCCAGCATGGAAAAATTGTTGTCGCAGTTCGTATTGATGGCGTGAAAAATCGGCGTCTGTCCGCCGAGGCCATCAATCACATCCGCCTTCGCGTTGATATCGGCGGCGCGTTTCAGAAGCTCCTCCGTGCATTCGATTTCGCCAAATTCGACCGCGCAGTGGAGCAGGGTCGCACCGCGGAGGCGCATATTGCCGTAGGGCATATCCGGAAAACGCCGGGAGATCAGGCCGGGATCTGCGTCGAGGAGGGAGGCCAGACCTCGGGCGTCGCCACGATGAATGGCCAAAATGGGGGGCGTCACCTCCGGTGGGATGAAGGCCTTGTTGGCCAGCAGGATGTCGATGAAACGATGCTTTCGTTCGTTGCGGCCGCGTACATAGGTCCCGGTATGGGAATACACACTGGACATGCCGTATTTCGTCTGGATGGGCGGGAAGGTGACATCGGCACCGGCGTCGATGAGATATTGCAGGCTGTCGGGTTGCAGACATTCGGCGGTGCCGAAAACAAGGGGGCCATAAGCAGATCCGTACTGGCCATCGGGATCAGCACCGTGTTCGAGAAGCAGATCGGCCAGGAATTTGCGGGCCGGCCAGTTCGAATCATCGCCGTACCACAGGGCATGGGCGAGGGCCGCATCGAGATCATGCTGGGTGAAATTTCCTTCCGCAAGAAGCCTGCGAACGGTCTCGATGTCCACGTCACGGGCCGCCTGCGGAAGCGGCTCAACTTTGCGTTTCACGTTAGCCAGCTGGTCGGCGCCGCGCGACATGGTTTCCACCACCCGCGCGAGTTCCGCCCAATTTTTGCAGCCGTATTCCTTCGCGAGTTGGTGTTGGACTTCCGCGAGCTTGAGGGAAGGCTGGGTTTTGACCCGCCGTTTGGCCTGCTTCTGCAGGTGTTCAAGGCTGGGATTGACCGGCAGTTTCTTACGCGGCGTGGAGGCATTGCCTCCTGTGGGAGTGTTCATGAGAACCCTTTCTTTGTGGTGCCCGCGGTCCGCGAAATCGGGCAAAGAAACGGTTCGGTGTATGTGCTTGGACAGGTGGGTTGAACCCTTTCCGCGGACCCGGATGCCTCCCGTTAGGGGCAGGCGGAGCATGGCAGGAGGGCCCGCGGAGTCAAGCGTTGGAGTCCAGCCTTTAGGCTGTTCCGGCAGGCGCACGCTAAAGCGTGAACTCCAACGAATGAAGTGACCGCGCGCTCATTTTCCCGCAGATTCCCTCCGTCTTCATGACTTCGCGCAACATCCCGCTCTTCATCGCTTTCCGCGTGCTGTTCAACGCGCGCTGGTATTATCCGGTGCTCGGCGTGCTGTTTATGGACCTCGGCCTCACCTTGGAACAATACGCGTTGCTGAACGTGGCCTGGGCGGTGAGCATTGTTTGTCTGGAGGTTCCTTCGGGCGCGGTGGCCGATCAGATCGGGCGGCGTTGGATCATCATTGCTGCGGCCACGTTGATGGTGGTCGAGATGGCGCTTTTTGCCTTTGCGCCGGCGGGTTCGGGGTGGCTTTTTCCGGTATTGCTGCTCAACCGGATCTTGAGCGGGGCCTCCGAAGCCTGCGCCAGCGGGGCGGATGAATCGCTGGCCTACGATTCGCTGGGGGAGGAAGGCCGGGACGCGGCTTGGCCGGCGGTGCTGGCGCGGCTCATGCGCTGGCAGGCGGCGGGATTTTTTGTCGCGATGCTGCTGGGAGCGGTGCTCTACGACGGAACTCTGGTCGGGAAAATTCTCGCCGCCGGGGGGCTCCCTGTTCCGGAAAGCACCCTGCGCTGGCCACTTTATCTGACTCTGGGGAACGCGCTTTTCGTCCTGGCAGTTGCCCTCTGTTTCCGGGAGCCGGAGGGAGGTGCCAGACATGTTCGCGCGACGGTGGCCGGGACGCTGCGGCAAACCCTGAATGCGGGACGCTGGATTTTCACCACTCCCGTGGCCCTGCTCATCATTCTGGCCGGGATGGGGATGGACAGCGTGATCCGGCTCTTTCTCACCCTCGGCAGCAACTATTACCGGCTCATCGCCATGCCCGAGTGGGCGTACGGCATGATCGGTTCGGCTTTCGCGGTGCTCGGATTTTTCACTCCGCGGCTCGCCCAGTTGCTGGCGGGCCGACAATCGATGGGGCGGAATCTCACGATCACAGGCGCGCTCGCCTTTACCGGGTTGTGCATTACGGCGCTCGTCTGGCCGGTCTGGGGCGTGCTGGCGATCATCCCACTGGGTGTGGCGATGTCTTTCCTGCAGTTTTTCGTTTCGCACTACCTCAACCAATCCGTCACCAATTCCTCGCTGCGGGCCACCGTGCTGAGTTTTAAGGGGCTGGCCTTCAATCTGGCCTATGGATCCGCGGGGCTGGTGTTCGCCGGATTCACCCGGATGCAGGGTGGGACAGAGTCGGCCGACGCCGTTTTCGCCCAAGCCCTGGGACTCCTGCCCTGGGTCTTTGCCGCGCTCATGGCGGCGCTGGCGATCGTGGGTCTGCGGTTGTCCCGAGCGCGACGCTAAACCGCCTTGCGCAAGGTCCGGGTGGACATGCCATAGAGGCCGGTGGCGGCTCCGCGAAACCCAAAACGCTCATAAAATGTGGAGAGTCCTGCTCCAGTGAACAGTCCAACCATCGCCCGGTTCGGGGCGTGGGCCAGCAGGTACTCCACAACCTCATTCATCAATCCCGTGCCAAGCCCCCGGCCTTGCAGGTCCGGCATCACGGCCACGTCCATGACATAATAAAACTGCGCGCCATCACCGATCACGCGCGCGAGGCCGACGCACCGTCCGTCCACATCGGCCACGACGCTGAAAAGCGACTGCGGGAGCGATTTCGCCGCCGCCTCCAGATTGTTGAAGGCGGTCCAGCCGACGGCATCAATCAAAGCCCGGTATTCCTCGATTGTCGGAATCCGCCGGACAAAACTCACACCTTCGGCGGGTTCGCCCGGGACATGCCGGGACGCCTGGGAACTCTCGGCGATCCTCATCCGGTGGCCGTTGTTGTCTTCGACGGTGAATTCCCGCACGCCCCAAGGTTTATCCTCCGGTTCGGAAACAATGGTGGCCCCGCGCGATTTCCATTCCGCGCAAAGGGCATCGACTTCGGAGCTGTTGACGAAAAGGGTCATCCGGGCAACCTCTCCCCCAGCGTTGCTGAGAAAGATGGTCGTCTCATCGCGCGAGACCGAACCGTAGTCGTTTTCGCCCCAGGTCCAGTCGATGCGAAACCCCAGCACGTCCCGATAATACCGCTGGGTCTCCTCCACGTTGACGACGCCGAATTGGGGGGTGGCCCGGGCCAGCTTGCTCATGGTGGAGGGATTTTTTTACAGAACGAAACACGAAAAACCAAGGCCGGAAAAATCTGGCCCTTCGTTCCCTTTGTTGCCTTCTGTACGTTATCCGCCTTGAGAAAAATCATCCACCTCGACATGGACTGTTTCTACGCCGCCGTGGAGATGCGCGAGCGTCCGGAGCTGGCCGGTCAGCCGGTCGCGGTGGGCGGCGGGTCGCGGCGTGGGGTGGTGACGACTTGCAACTACGAGGCGCGCGCGTTCGGCGTCCGGTCCGCCATGCCGGGCTTCAAGGCCCGCGAATTGTGCCCGCATCTGGTTTTCCTGCCGGTGCGGTTCGAGCTCTACCGCGCGGCCTCGGCAAAAGTCCGGAAAATTTTGCACGACGTCACGCCGCTGGTCGAACCGCTCTCCCTCGACGAAGCGTATCTGGATGTTACCGCGCTGGAACGCTATGCCTGGGACATCGCTAAGGAGATCCGGCGGAGGATTTTTGACGAAACCGGACTCACCGCCTCCGCCGGTATCGCGCCGAACAAGATGCTCGCCAAGATCGCCAGCGACTGGCGGAAACCGAACGGCCAGTTCGCCGTCACGCCCGACCGGGTGGAGGCTTTCATGCGGGAACTTCCTGTGCGGAAGATCTGGGGCATCGGGCCGAAGAGTGCGGAAAAATTTGCCGCCGCCGGTCTTCACACCTGCGGCGACCTCCAGCGGTTTTCGCTGCCGGAGATGACCGCCCGGCACGGCAAGTGGGGCGAAGAATTATACCATTTGTGCCGCGGACAGGATGACCGCGCCGTGCAGCCGAACCGCATTCGTAAATCCCTCAGCAACGAATGCACCTACCAGGAAAACCTCACGTCCCTGGCGGCCTGTCAGACCGCCATGGAGGAGCTCCTCGCCGAGCTTCTGGAGGAACTGCGCGGCAAGGCGGCGGACCGTTCGATCCGCAAGGTTTTCGTGAAAATGAAATTCGCTGACTTCACCCGCATCACCCGCGAATGCCTGAGCGTTGAACCTGCTCGTGAGACGTTCCTGGCCCTGCTGGAGACAGCGTGGGCCGCGGGCGAGGGCAAAGCGGTCCGGCTGCTGGGCTCGGGCGTTCGATTTGCTGAGGCCGAGCATGAACGGGACGACCCACAGGGGATGCTCAACCTGGGTTTCCCTTAAAACAGCCGCATCTCCGTCACCGCGATCCGGCCGCCGAAGCAGGTATCCACGTCCGCCCCGGAGGTCCGCCGCCGCGAGGCATAGATGCCATCGTACGCATGACGATTGTCCTCCTCGTGCCTGTAGCTGAGCGGCAGTGGATTCGGGTCGAGCGGACAGAAGACCATCTCCGGCTCGGGATCCTCCGCGGCCAGCGCGGGGAAATTGACATTGTAAAACAAACCCGGCTCGACCGGCCGCGGCAGCAGCTCGGCAAGGACGCGCGCCGCCCACCGGCTGGTCCGTTCCCAATCGGGGGGCCGATCATCGCGCAGATACTGCGAAAGGGCGACGCCCGGCCAGCCATGAAGCACGGCTTCGCGAACCGCCGCGACCGTTCCGGAATAATACACGTCCGCCCCCAGATTGCCGCCGTGATTGATGCCACTCAGCACCCAGTTCGCATCGGGGGCCACTCGCAACAGACCGAGCCGCGCGCAATCCGCGGGGGTGCCATGCACGGCAAATCGACCCGTCCCGCGCTTTTCCAGATAAACCCCGCCCTCCCATGTCACCACATGGCTCATGCCGGATTGCGGGCGGGCCGGGGCGACGGTCACCCGTTCCCCAAAAGCGCGGGAAGCCTCGGAAAGCGCGGCGAGCCCGCGGGCTTCGATGCCGTCGTCGTTGCTGAGAAGAAATTTCATGCGCGTCAGGTCTCAGCTCAGAAAGGTTTCCAGCGGTCCGGTCAGCTCTCTCGGCCGCACTGCGGGAAAAAAATGACCGGCCCCGTCCACGACCTTGAGCACGGTGTCCGGGCGGATTTCCTTGAGCGACTTCCCGCTGGGAAGAATGGGGGAATGCTCGCCGTAAGCGCCGAAGATCGGTAGGGGAAGCTGACTCAGCACATCCGCGGAGAGATCCTCCTCCCGCCGGATGTCCTGCAGCAGGGTGGTTTTTTCGACCAACTCCATCCAGCGCCCCGCCGTGTGCCGGCTCTGACGCTGGCCAAAAAATTCCATCACCCAGCGAGGGAGGGGCTCCGCGCTTTCCTCCGCCCGCATCGTGAGTTTGGCCATGGCCGTGAGCACCGAGACGCCCGCCTCGGGTTCGTCCTCGTCAATGCCCAACCCCACTTCCTCCAACAGCGCGCGCTGCTCCTGCCACCGGGGCCACGACGCGGGAGTCAAAGCCGGTTGAAACGCCCGCAGACGGGTGTCCGCCAGGGCCAGGTGCCGGAACCGGCCGGGCGCGCGCCTCGCAGCGTGCAGCGCCACGGAACCTCCGAAGCTATGGCCGACCAGGCTGACCGTTTCCAATTTCAAAAAATCCAGCAGCCCGATCAGATCCCGGGCGTGATCGTCCGCTCCGTAGCCGGAAGCCGGCACAGAACTGCGACCGTGTCCGCGCAAATCGAAAACCAGCACCGGCCAGGTACCACCCATCAGTTCCGCCGCGTGAAACCAAAAGGCCGAACTCGCCGCCAGACCGTGCACAAAAACCAGTGGCGTGCGGTCCTCGTGCCAGGACCCCATTTTGGTATAACTGATTGTGACCTGATCGAGACCGGCGCGTGGCATTACCCGGAGATTTTCGGATTGCGAGAAAAATGCAATCCCGCGTGCAGACTCTCAGGCCCGGCAGATGGTCGCGTAGAATTTCCCGTTGGGATCGCGGGGAATGGAATCCACAGTCTCAATCGCGATCTGCGGCGCATAGCCGAATTCCTGAACGAACACGTCCCGGATTTCCGCGTCGAGCGTGGCGGCGGCGGCCACCTTCACCGTGAAGCGCTCGGTTTCCTCCTGGATCACCTGATACTGCCGCATGCCGGGCAGGTCGCGCAGGGCCACGGAGAGATTAATGAAGGGGATGCGGCGCCCGTCGCGATGAAGAAGGCAGCCGCGGACTTTCCCCAGAATATCCTGCAGGCCGGGCAGGGAGATTTTTCCGCAGGGACACGTCGCAAACGCCGCGAGGTCTCCAATCTCGTAGCGAATGAGCGGCATTTCGAAGTTGTAATAGTCGGTGATGACGAGCCGTCCGATCTGCCCGGGCTCACAGTCACGCCCCCGCTCGTCGAGGATCTCAATGCCGAGCTTTTCCGTCGCCGCGTGGTGAAAACCGGGCCGGTAGGGGCATTGAAAACTGATCAGTCCAAACTCCATCGAGCTGTAATTCGACCAGATTTGCGCGTTGGGGAAGGCCCGGTTGAGGAGGGCGATCTGCCCGGGATCGACCGACTCGGAGATCAGGCCGATCCGCCGCATGAAGGAAAAATCCTGGCCCCCCTCAAGAATGGCCTGGGCCAGCAGCACGGCGTTGGAGGGATAGGTAACGATCGCCGTGGCCCGCCGCGCCCGATGGTTTCGCCGAAGAATTTCCACCTGCTCGGGGATCGGCGTCAAAATGTGCACCAGCGTTTTCGGATCGTTGGGGCCCCGGGGGTAAATCACCTCGGTCCGCGGCAATGGGCCCCCGAGGTGACGGACCAGCAGGTCCACCGCCGGCGTGTTCCGGGCGTTACGGGCCGGGGAAGAATGGATCTTGACCGGCACCCCGGTGGACCCCGAGGTGCGCGCCGTCACGGGGTGGCGATTCAGAATTTCCTCATTGTGTTCTTGCAGCACCTGACGCGTGAGCAGCGGCACCGGGCCATCCTCCGGAATCCAGCGTCGGTAAAACGGATTCGTCCGCCTCGCATGGCGGATGATGTGCTGGAAGCGTTCGGCATGAAGATAACGCATGGGGGATTTACAGGGGTCAGCTTGTCCATTTGGATAGAGGCGATGGCGGATTCCGACAAGCCCGCGGACTACGCGGATATTTTCAACGCACGAGGCCACTTGTACAACGAGGCGGGTTCAAGCTGTCCGGGCGCTCGCGAAGCCGAACGCTCGGCGTTGCTGGACCGGCTTGATCTGGCGGAGGGCCAGGTGGTCTGCGATCTGCCGGCCGGGGGCGGGTATCTGGCCGATGGCATCCGCGCCACCTTCGGTTCAGGCATCCGGGTGATTTGTGTCGAACCCGCCAAACGGTTTGCCTCCGCGATCCATCCCGATTTTACCGTGCGACACGACCCCCTCACCGCCCTGGGGTTGGCCGCCACCTCCATCGACCGGCTCGGCAGCCTGGCCGGGCTCCACCATGTCGCGGACCGAATGCCGGTTTACCGCGAGTGGTTCCGCGTGCTCCAACCCGGGGGAAAAGTCGCTGTGGCCGACGTGCAGGAAGGCACGGGAACCGCGGGGTTTCTCAACGAGTTCGTCCACGCCAACACCCCCGGCGGGCACGAGGGAATGTTTTTCCGGCCCGGAGACTGGGAACGGGAACTCACCCTGGCCGGCTTCGTGGACGTCAGGGAGGAACTCCTCGAAGTGCCGTGGATTTACCCCAACCAGGAGACGATGAAAAATTTTTGCCGCACGCTTTTCGCCGTGCAAAAAGCCACCCGAGAGGAAGTGGGGCAGGCCATCGACCAATATCTCGGTTGGGCACCGTGTCCCGGTGGCGTGCAAATGCGTTGGTGGCTGCGCTACGCGACGGCGGTCAAGCCGGGCTAGTTCCTCGATCAAGGAGGGACGAGACCGCCATGGTTTTAAACTGAGGGACGGTCAACGGCCTGCGGGTTTTGTCGGGAGGGGAAGGCCTTGCACGAGGGTGGCGGCAGCGGAGGCAAACTGGGATTCGGTCATGTCGGCGCAGGAGGCCACGGCGATCAGATGGATCCCGGAGGTTTTGCCCGGGCGGAGAGTGGCCCAGACGTAGTCGGCATGAGAGGAGACAAGGCCCTGCGGGAGGAGGAAAAATTCGCGCATCCAGACTTCTCCATCCGTCATTACCGCTGAATTTTCGGAGGCGGGACGCAAGTCGATGCCACGGTATTTCATGCAGACCTTGAGGGTGTGGTGTCGTTGGCTGCCGGACGGGAGATACCAGAAAAGGCCCATGTCTTCCGGCTGTCCGGGGAGATGGACCTGGTAGCCGTCACCCGGAATTTCGCGGAGGGTAGCCGTATCCGGTGGATTGAGGTTGGCCAGCTCCGGAGTCACGAGGGTCGAGCCGAGAAAGGGAAGGCAGAAGGAGGCGGCGACGAGCGGCAGGGCGAGACGGACCAGCCGTGGCAGTTGGCGGGATGAGCCTTGGGACGGAGCCCCTGGGCCTTTGAAGAGTTTCCACCCGGCGAGCGCGAGACCAACCCATGTGAGGGCCTGCCCCCAGGGGAGCAATTGAAACATGGGTTGCGAGCCCGCCAGGAGGATCACGCCCTCCCAGCTCAGGATCCACGAGCGCATCAGCAAAAGCGGGCAAACCAGCAGCCACGGGAGCCAGAAGGATTCCACACCGGTAAGAACAATGCCCGCAGCCGCGACCAGCCACGCCACTGTGGCGAACCAGCGGATCGGGCTGACGCAGGCGGGCAGACGGCAATGGGCCAGGGTCAACACGGCAGCCAGCGTCAGCGCCAATCCCCCTGGGGCTTCGGCCATGGGGGCGACGAGGGCAAGAACGGCGGCGGCATGCATCAATTCCAAGGAGGTCACCAGACGACCCCGGACGTCCACGGGCACAAGGACCATCGCAAAGGGCACCAACCATGCCAGTCCAATGAAGTAGTGAAGTTGCGGGCTCTCGACGGCCGGAAAAAACCAGACGCGGTAGGCAACCACGGTCAGAACGCGCGCGATGTTGGCCGCCAGAGCGGCGGGCAGGGCAGCCGCAACGCGGAGCCAGAATCCAAGATCAAGACGGCGGTGGCGCTGCATCCACACCGTGACGGCCAGAAGCACCACGAGAAGGTTCAAGCCGGCGCAATCCCGACTCCACGGCACCACGAGATCGCCCACGGTGAGCATGCCGGCCGACTCCGTCGCCTGAAATCCGAAGACGCCAAGCACCGCGAGAACCATCGGCTTGGTCATCGCGCCAAAAAAATCCTGCGCGGCGGTCAATTGCGCCAGGAGCGCAACCACGATGACCGGCACGAACAACCGCCAGGACCCGACTCCGGCCGACGGTGTCGCGGGAACCGTCTGGCTAGGCGGGGGTTCCATCGAATGGTGGCCCCGGGTTACGAACGACCGGGCGCGGCGGAGAGCAGGCCTTTTCCGCGAAGGATGGCAACGACGACGAAGGCGATCAGCGCGTAAACCGGCGGGATCGGGGCCGCTGGGGCTTGCCAGCGGTCTGGCAGGACGGTGAGCTTGGTCACGGTGGTTCCTTCCACGATGGCAACCGCCCGCCCGCTGATGGCTCCATCCTCTTTGGCACTCCAAGCCTGCACGCGCGTCGTATAGTTATCCGATTCAAAACCGGAGGAGCTGGTGTTGGAGAAGACAATCTGGTCCCACTTGGTGGAGCTGTCGCCGTAGAAATTGATGAACCCATACGGCTCACGCGTGTTGAGGCTACGGTTCAGGGGATTGCCGTAGTAATCCTGCGGCAGCAAGTTCATCAGGTTCGCCGTGGTGAACTCTGCCACCAGATTCCCGCTGTCGTAAAAAGACATGCGGTTGGCCGCGTCGCCGGCTGACCAATACAGGCCAAAATACGAACTCGGCGTTTCGAGTGTGAGGACAGTTTGTTTGACCGGACTGCCCACACCTTGAACCGAGTAGGGGCTGCCCTTAGGGTACGAGGCGTCCGGAGCACCGCCATATTGGTTCGCGTTGAGAATATTGAGTTGGTCGAAGGTCCCGACCCCTTCCCACGCCACGTTGCGACTGGAGCCGAGGGCGAGACTGTCGAACGTAAAGACCTCGGTGTTAAGCAGGGACGAGTTGTAGGCGTTCGGGTTTTCGGCGATGGTCACCATCGTCGAGGCCCGAACGACAGGAACGAGCATGGCAACGGCCAGAAAGCCGGGGATCAGAAATTTGGATGGGACACTCATGTTTTTTATTGGGTCAAACGGTTCGCGGAGAGGTTTTGTTCAGCCGCGAGTCCGAAAACATATCGTGACGGGCAAAAGTGCCAATTCCCGCAATTGGGGGATGTCGCAGCGGGGAGCGGTTTCATGATGCGGCTTCCGCGCCCAGATACCTTAGGACGGCCTCCGTCCGGCTGCGAACGTGGAGTTTGCGATAGATGCGTTTGAGGTGGTCGCGGACAGTCTCGTAGCTCATGGAGAGAATTGCGGCCGCCTCTTTGGGAACTTTCCCCTGGGCCAGTTGTTCGAGAATCTGACGTTCCCTCGGGCTCAGCGAGGGGAGCGGAAGCCCGCGCTTCGGCGTCGGCGGTTTGGTAAGGAAGGCCGTAATGACGAGGCCGGCGACGGCCGGACTAAGGGGTGCCCCGCCCTCATGCGCGGCGGTCAGGGCCGAGGCTATTTCCTCGGGCGTGGCCCCCTTGAGCAGATATCCGTTCGCCCCCGCGCTGAGTGAAGCAAAAACCCGCTTCGGGTCATCATGCGCGGTCAGAACCACGAGAGCCGTTCCCGGCAGGATCGCCGACAGCGCGCGCAGGCAATCCTCGCCGGACATCCCCGGCAGTTCGAGGTCCACCAGCATGACATCCGGTTTCAGCGGGGGGGCGGCTCTCAGCGCCTCCTCAGCGCTCGACCATGCTCCGACACACTCGAACCCGGGCTGAGTTTGCAGAATGCCCAGGAGCAATTGGCGGGTAATGGCGTTATCTTCGACCACGCCCACGCCCAACGGCCGCTCACTTTTGGTGTCGGGCGGACTCTCCAGTCGAGGTCTCATGGCAGCCGCGAGTTTGCTCTCCTCTTTGCCCGGAAACAAGAGGCAATCTGAACGTCCCAACCTTTTGGAGCGTTCGCCAGCGAAGTGGGCTGCTCCCGTTTGCCCGCAACCGCTCTAATACCCAAACTCCGCCGCCAGCTCCCGTGTGATCAGGCTGAGGGATTTTTCGGAGTCGAATTTTTTCCAACGGTCGGCCGCGTCGGGTTCGATGCGCGCGTGGAGATGAAATTTGAGGTCACCGCTGTATTGCGCCGCGGTGGTCAGGCCGCCGGTCATGCGGGACTCGGAGTCCTTGTAGGGATCCAGCATTTCGGCGGCAAATGGCACATTCAGGAAACCGCAGAGCGCAGAAACCGCCCCATGTGGCTCATGCACAAGGTCCTCGAAACGCAGGCGCAGGCAGCGCTCGGAAGGCACGTCGGCGAGCAGGCGGGCGATGTTTTGATTGGTCACGTACCAGGTCAGTTCGGCGAGCTGGCGGCGGGTGAAATGGCTTTCCCGCATGAACGGAATCAACTGCTCGATCTTGGCATCCTCGAAGGACTTGATCATGCCGCAGGGGTGCCGGACGAGGTGAATGAAAAGGGGATCCTCGAAATCCCGCTCCGCGCGACGGAGGATGTCCTCGTGCATGGCGTAGATGGGCGTCTTGTCCACCAGGAGGCGGTCGCCGAGCAGGGCCTGCAACTGGCCGTAAAAATCCTGCGTGGTCATGCCCTCTTCGACGCAGCCCCGCACAAAGCCCTCCGCCTCTTCTGCCGAACATGCCTTGAGGGGCATCATGGCGCGCACCGTGCCGCTCAGCAGGTGTTCGTTCCACTTGTTGTCGAGCGCGGTGTGACGCTGGGCCATCGTCGCGTAATTCAGAAGGTGCATTTCCGGCGGGGCGAAAAGGCCCGGGTTCCCTGCGAGAATGACCCGGAACAGCGTCGAGCCCGACCGCGGAGAGGAAAAGACAAAGACCGCACGCGGGTTCTTTTTTTCCGGCACGGGGATGGCGCCCCATTTTTCCAGCGAGGGCATGAGGCCGCGGAAATGCTCCACGTCCTCCGGGCGGAGGTTGGTGAAACTTTCGGGCTCCGGCTCAATGAGGGCGGCGATCTCCGCAGGGGGCGGAGTGGGTTCATCGCCGGCCACACGCCGCGCAATAAACGCCACAAGGTCCCCCACGGCCAGATCATCGACATACTGGCCGTCGGGCATGATCAGATCGTGAAAACCCATCTTGCGCTGGAAGTGTTTTTCCAACTCGACGATGAGGTGGATGAAGTCCACGGAGGCAAATCCCAGGTCGGCAATCAGGCGGGTTTGCGGTCCGATCGGATCGTCGAAATCCAGCTCAAGTTCGCAAACCATCTCGTCGATGATTTTCGCCACGGCGGATTGGATCGTTTCGTTGGTCATGAAATCAGGCATGTTCGGGTGGCGCGCCGGTTTGTGCGAGGAGGGCTTCCATGCTCCTCTGCTGGCTGGCCAAAAATTCTTGCATCAATTGTTCATGCGCGATCATCGCGGCGTCCGTGGCAGTCCAGCCGGTGGGCGCGGGCGCT
>JBGSVZ010000055.1:0-38645 GCA_041752695.1 Terrimicrobiaceae bacterium | reverse complement strand
TCTCCGCCTCACCCAGCGCACCGTCAAATTCTTGCGCTGGTTGCGCGCCTCGCTCACCCGCGAGGCTCCCTGGCTCACTCTTATCGCTTCCCTTAGGCATTCTTATGCTTCCATTTAGCTTCTTCTTTCAACACCGTTGGGGGTAACCCACTCGCAGGTCTATGCCCTTCAGCTCAACCAGAGCACGGGAGTCTATAACACTTCCCTGGTTCCCGAGCCTTCCGCGGCGCTGCTCCTCGCCTGGGCTGGCGCCACCCTGGTATGGGCGCGTCGCCGCCGCCGGTCTCCCGTACCGTTTTCCTCCGACCGGTGAAAATTCGTCGGGAACGAACCCAGCATAAGGGGGGCGGTTTTACGGTCATCGAGATTCTCGCGGTCGTAGCCGTCGGGGCCGTGTTGATCGCCCTGAGCGCTGCGGTTTACGGTCAGGCGATTTCCAAATGCACGTTCTTGAAAGAAATCAGTGCAGGAAAAATGCTGATTTCCGCATATCAGGCCCATGCTGCCGAAAACGATGGGAGGTTCCTTCCGGGAATGGACTACACCGCGACCCAGGTGTGGGACGATTCCCAGCAAAAAAACCTCACCGGGCATACGGCAAATCGTTACCCCTTTCGCCTGGCACCCTATTTTCAATACGACCTCAATGGGGCCATCCTCCAGACCGCCAACAGGAAGTACATCGATTCCGTCGCCCCTCCTGGTCATGCGATGCGCGACTATTATGTAAGCGCGTTCCCGCGGTTCGGTATTAACTATTATTTTGTGGGCGGATGCCTGGCCGGCAGTGCGGCAAATCCGAATCTCCTGTTTCCTAATGACTGCGTCGCCCGGGTGGGTGGTACGGACCAATCCCTGCTCGTTTTTGCCTCCGGCGGCACGATGGATGGAAACACGCAGGTCGGGGGCTACAACATTCTTACTCCGCCCAACCTTTATGCGGCGAACTGGAGCGTTCAGCCGTGGTCGAAGGAAAAGGATCCTGGCATCTACGGGAACGTCGATGGCCGCTACCAGGGCCGCGCCGTTTGTGCTTTTCTCGACGGCAGCGTGGCCCTGAAGACGATTGACGAACTGCGCGACATGCGACTTTGGAATCGCAATGCCGCCGCCAATGACTCCCCGGACTACACCGTCCCTTATTAAATCATCGACAGCTGCCAAGACATGAAAACCGAAGAACAAACCCTGAAAGAGCGCTGGAATGCGGTCCTCGCCGACCAGCCGAAACTTCGCATCCGCGACGCCGCGGCTCAACTAGGGGTGAGCGAAGCCGAGTTGCTGGCCACCGGATGTGGCGCAAATGTGACCCGGCTGACCGGCGAATGGTCGCAGGTCATCAGGGACCTGGCCACGCTCGGCCGCGTGATGTGCCTCACCCGCAATGAACATGCTGTCCACGAGCGCTACGGCGAGTTTCTGACGACGGACTTTTTTCATGGGATGGGCCAGGTGGTCGGGCCGGACATCGATCTGCGTCTCTTCATGAACCATTGGGTCCATGGTTTTGCCGTGACAGATCACACTCCCGATGGGGAACGCCAGAGTTTTCAGTTCTTCGACGCCTCGGGGGAGGCCGTGCACAAGGTCTATCTCCAGAAGGAAAGCAACTACGGAGGCTACGGGATGTTGTTAAATAAATATCGCGCGGAGGACCAGAGCCCGACTCTGCAGATCCAGCCGGCCCCGGCTCCTCGCCCGGAAATCCCGGATGCAGAAATCGACGTTCCTGGATTCCAGCAGGCCTGGCGGGAGATGAAGGACACCCATGCGTTTTTCCTCATCATGGGCAAGTTCCGCGTCGGCCGGGAGCAGGCCCTCCGCCTGGCCCCCGAAGGCTACGCCCGCCGCGTTTCCGTCGGCTCCACCAAGCAGATGCTGGAAGCGGCCTCCGCCACGGGCACGCCCATCATGGTCTTCATCGGCAACCGGGGATGCCTGCAAATTCATACCGGCCCGGTGAAAAACATCAGGATGTTCGGGGATGAGTGGCTGAACGTGCTCGACGACGACTTCAGCATGCACCTGCGGGATACTGCTGTCGCCAGCGCTTGGGTCGTCAAAAAGCCGACCGTCGATGGCGATGTGACCTCGCTCGAACTTTTCGACGCCAAAAGCAACAACCTCGTCCTGTTCTTCGGCAAACGGAAACCAGGTAATCCCGAGGATAACGCGTGGCGCGAAATCGTCGCGAATCTCAAAGGTTAACAGAAGGAAGCTAAGCAAACGAAGGGACGGGCCTCCCAAGGCTTTGCTTCCTTCCTTGGCTTCTGTAAAATTGCATGAAAACATTTTGTATTTTTCTCGCGGCCATCATTGCGGCGGGTCCCTTGCAGGCGGCTGACCGCATTGTCAGTACGGCTGGTGCGATCACGGAAACAATCTACGCCCTCGGCGCGCAAGAAGGGCTTGTCGCGGCGGACGTTTCGAGCGTTTTCCCGGTCGAGGCCACGAAACTTCCTTCGGTGGGTTACGCCCGACAGCTTTCCGCCGAGGGTATTCTTTCCATGAACCCAACTCTGGTCCTGGTCACGGAAGATGCGGGTCCGCCGGAGGTCGTGCAACAGGTGGAAAGCACTGGCGTCAAGGTGGTTCGCCTAAGCAACCAACATACGCCCGAGGCCGCGGTGGAACGGATTTTGAGAATTGGCGAGGCGGTAAATAAATCGGCCGAGGCTACCCGGCTGGCCGAGACGCTGCGCGCAGACTTGGAGGCCGCTAAAGCGCTCGTGGCCAATGTGCCGGGGCGCCCGAAGGTTTTGTTTATTTATGCCCGCGGAGGGGGGACGATGAATGTCTCGGGCACCGGCACCTCGGCCGAGGCCATCATTAAACTCGCAGGCGGAGAGAATGCGGTGACGGGTTACGAGAACTACAAACCTCTCACTGCCGAGGGAGCGGTCGCAGCGGCTCCGGATGTGATATTGGTCACCTCTCGAGGGCTCGAAAGTGCCGGTGGGGTGGAAGCGCTCCTCCAGCAACCCGGACTATCCCTCACCCCTGCCGGAAAGGCCGGACGCGTTGTCTCCATGGACGACCTCTATCTGCTCGGGTTCGGGCCCCGCCTGGGACAGGCCGCCCGGGAGCTTTGCGAACAACTGCATCCCGCGCCGAAAACGGTCGGCCCCTAACGGTGAGCACCGGCATCCCGCCGATGCCTGGGATTTCTCCTCCTAAAGTGATCAGCAGACCAAGGATTTCCTCATATGGCATTTGTCGTCGCCGCGGCCTCATCCTCGCCGTTCTCGCGCTTTTGCTGGTTGTCACCTCGGTAGTTTCCCTGTGCCTGGGCGCTGTTAAGATTCCTCCAGAGGAGGTGATTGGCGCGTTCCTCGGCACTGCAGCGGACTCGCGCCACGAGAGTGTCTTTTGGCAATTGCGTCTGCCGCGCATCGCCCTGGGGTTTCTGGTGGGCGGGGCTCTTTCCGTGGCCGGAGTGCTCATGCAGGGGCTTTTCCGCAATCCGCTGGCGGATCCTGCTCTGATCGGTGCATCGAGCGGCGGGGCACTCGGGGCGGTTTTTGTCCTCGTCCTGGCTCATCGTTTTTTCCCGGAGATTCCCATTCTCAGCGATCTGCGTCTGTTGCCTTTGGCGGCTTTTGCCGGGGCGCTGTTGGTGACCGGCTTCGTCCAGCGCCTGTCGAACGTCGGGGGTTACACCGCGGTGGCGACATTGCTCCTGGTGGGGGTGGCCATCAATGCGCTGGCCAATTCGCTGATCGGTCTCGCGACTTTTCTTTCTACCGATGCTCAGCTTCGTTCCTTGTCGTTCTGGACCTTGGGCAGCCTGGGCGGTGCCAATTGGCAGGTGGTCCTCATGACCGCGCCCTTTTGCCTGGGCCTCATCGTCCTTGCTCCGATCTGGGGCGGGGCTCTCAACGCCCTGGCGCTCGGCGAGGCGGAGGCTGGACACCTCGGGTTTGCGGTGGAAAAAATCAAGACGATCCTCGTGGTTCTCACCGCGGCGGGAGTGGGTGCCTCGGTCGCGTTCACCGGCATCATCCTGTTTGTCGGCCTGGTGGTTCCGCATTTGATGAGGTCGCTGATTGGCCCGGACCATCGGTGGCTCATTCCCGGGGCGGCGTTGCTGGGAGCGATCTTGCTTATCGCCTCGGATACCATGGCGCGGACTATGCTGGCCCCGGCCGAACTTCCGATCGGCGTGATCACGGCAGGGTTCGGCACCCCGTTTTTTCTTTTCATGTTGCTGCGCCAGCGGCGGAAAGCCCTTTGGGGATAGATGGTCATGCTTTCTGCTCGCGCTGTGACCTATCGGATCTCGGGAAAGGCCCTGGTCGATGGTGTCACCTTGGACCTCCGCGGCGGGGAGTTGGTGGCCCTGCTGGGTCCGAATGGCGCGGGAAAATCCACCCTTTTGAAGCTTCTCTGTGGCCAGATCAGACCAACCCAGGGAGAGGTGTCGTTTGAGGGCCGTGCCTTGCAGGACTGGCCGTCGCGCGAACTTGCCCGCAGACGCGCCGTGCTGCCGCAAAGTTCGGTGGTGCCTTTCGATTTCACCGCTTTGGAAATCGTCCTGCTGGGCCGGTCTCCGCATGGCGATGGGGGAATTCACGAAACCTTGGGCCGCGAGGCCATGGCCAAAACCGAATGCCTTCATCTGGCGGACCGCACGGTGACAACTCTTTCAGGTGGCGAGATGCAGCGTGTGCACCTCGCCCGCGTCCTAGTCCAGGTCGGGCTTAAACCTGGAAACGATCCACGTTGCCTGATGCTTGATGAACCCATTTCCAACCTCGATCCCGCCCATCAACATTCCGCCCTCCGGATTGCCCGCGATCTCGCCCGGGATGGAGCCGGGGTCCTCATCGTCCTGCACGATCTGAACCTTGCCGCGCAATACGCGGACCGACTGGTTTTGCTAAAAGCGGGAAAAGTCCTCGCCGACGGTGCGCCCGATGCGGTGTTCACGGAGGAACGGATTGGCTCGGTGTTTGACGTGAAGGCAACCGTGGTGCGAAATCCCCTTTGTGACGCACCAGCGGTTTTCGTAGACCGGTAGGCTCTTGGAATCAGATTGACCAACGCCCGGACTTCGAACTCAATGGTGGAATTCTATGAAGCCTGTGATTTTCTTGGTGTGTCTGGTTGGAGTGTTCTTTTCCGGAGGCTGCGCCACTGCCCCCAAACGTCCGGTGTCGGTGGAAGACCGTTTTAAAAAAGCGGACGCCAGCGGCGATGGCCGGGTTTCTCTCGCGGAGTATCAGGATTTCATGATCGAAGAAATGTTCGCCCAGTTTGATCAGAACGGGGATGGCTTTATCACCGAAGCCGAGTTTGTCGCCGACGGAGGAACGCCTAAAACTTTCCGCGAAATCAATACGAGTGGCACTGGGAAAATTACCCTGACCGAGGCCAAGGCCAGCAAGGTGGTCCGGGACCGTGTGTCGCTGCCCTTCAAGGAGGCCGATGTGAATCACAATGGCTTTGTGACCTGGGACGAGTTCAAGACAGCGCGGGCCGAAACCCGTGCTTACGTCCGATAGACGCGAAACCCTGCGGGATTAGCGCTGATACACGCACTCGCCGACGCTGAGGGCCATCTTGACCACCAGCGGGCGGGGCGTCTGGTAAACTGCGGCATGCGGAAAGGCGTGCGCGGTGAGATCGGCGCGCTGGCGAAGGAGAATTTCATTGGCCCGGACTTCTACGGTGTGAGCCTCGGCTCCCTGCCGGACGAAGAGGACGAGGTGAAACGGTTTGGTCATTCCACACTCATGCGCCCCACTGGTCTCGAAATACCAAATGTCTTCAACCGGCAATTCATCCGACAGGGCAGCGACACTCTCTGCGATGTGCGATAGGGATTTCATTGTGGTGGCCACGCCCGTGGGCGCGGCGCCCTAAAGGGCGACGCAGACCGATTTGGTCTCCGTGTAAAGGTCGAGGGCTTCGTGGCCCATTTCGCGCCCCCAGCCTGATTGTTTATACCCGCCGAAGGGCATGGCGGCATCGAAGATGTTGTGGCAATTGATCCAAACCGTTCCGGCCCGGAGGAGGTCGGCTGCGCGGTGGGCTTTGCTAATGTCGCGGGTCCAGACACTGGCGGCCAGCCCGAAGTCTGTCCCGTTGGCGCGATCCATCACTTTTTCGATGTCGTCGAAAGGTTCAGCCACCACCACCGGACCGAAAATTTCCTCGCGGACGATTTTCATTTCGTGGTGGATGTTGGTGAACACCGTGGGCCGGACAAAATATCCCCGGTCGCTCGCGGGCTCCCCGCCGGAGAGCACCTTTGCTCCTTGTTCCCGCCCGGAGGCAATGTAGCTGGAAACCCGGTCCAGTTGCTCCGCAGAGACCAGCGGCCCCATCTCAGTGTCGGGGTGAATGCCCGCTCCGAGTTTGATTTGGGAGGCGCGCTCCGCCACCCCTTCCACCACTCGATCGAAGATGTCCTTTTCCACGAACAAACGCGACCCGGCACAGCAGCATTGGCCATGATTGAAAAAGATGGCGTTCGCCGCACCCTGGATGGCGGCATCCACATCGGCCACGTCCTTGAAGACAACAGTCGGGGATTTTCCGCCCAACTCGAGGGTCACCTTTTTCAGATTTCCTGCGGCGGCCCGGACAATGATTTTTCCGACTTCGGTGGATCCGGTAAAGGCAATCTTGTCCACATCGTCATGAGAGGCCAGGGCGGCACCGGCCGTTTCGCCATATCCTGTGACCACATTGAGCACCCCCTCGGGCAGCCCGGCTTCGAGGGCCAGTTCCGCGAGTCGGATGGCGGAGAGAGGGGTCTGTTCAGCGGGTTTGAGAACGATGGTGTTCCCAGTCGCGAGTGCCGGACCAAGTTTCCAGGCCGCCATGAGGAGCGGGAAATTCCAGGGAATGACCTGGCCCACCACTCCGATGGGATCGCGACGCGTGTAGGCGAGAAACTTTGCGCCTCTGGCATAAGGCACGCTGATGGGAATCGTGCTCCCCTCAAGCTTGGTGGTCCACCCCGCCATGTAATGGAAAAGGTCGGCGGCCAGAGGGACATCCGCGGCGCGGGCCACGGCGAGCGGCTTGCCATTGTCGAGCGATTCCAGTTCGGCCAGTTGCTCGAGGTTTTCCAAAATCAAATCCCCCAGTTTCCAGATGATGCGGCCGCGTTCCGAAGAGGTGAGGTGGCGCCACGGGCCATGGAAGGCTTTACGCGCCGCTTGGACCGCCAGATCAATATCCGGTGCCTCACCCTCCGCGACACTGGCGAGCACATCGCCCGTGGACGGATCAAAGGTGTTAAATGTGCGGCCGGTCGAGGCGTTCATCCAATTTCCGCCAATGAGGAGCTTTTTCGGCTGGGCCAAAAAATCGCGGGTGGCTTGGGAGACTTTGCTAACAGGGTTTTCGAGGACTGGGGAGGTCATGGGAGGGAGGGGTGGGGGAAATCACCGGAGTGATCCGGGTAGGTTACACAAAATTCCCGGCGTAAACAAGCGGGTTTTCACGTCAGCCCGGTGGCGGGAATCCGCAATAATCCTTGCAGCCCGCGACAGGTCGGCGGAGATTTTGCCCGTGAGAAACGTCATCGCCCTCCTCCTTCTTCTGACTGCCGTCGGGCAGGCCGCGGAACCCCGGATTCGAGAGGGTGCCGTGGTTGTCGTTCCCATCGAGGGTGAAGTGAACGAGGCCCAGTTTTATTTTCTGCGACGGATCCTAAAGGACGCCGAGACGGAAAACGCCTCCGCCATTATTCTCGATATGAACACGCCGGGTGGCTCTCTCGATGCCACAGAGAAGATCGTGCAGGCGCTGCTCAAGACCGATATTCCGACCTATACGTTCGTCAACACGGACGCGGGCTCGGCGGGGGCGTTGATTGCCCTGGCGACGAAAAACGTCTACATGGCCCCGGTCAGTGCCATCGGCGCGGCTGCCCCTGTACTCAGCGGCGGACAGGAGGTGCCCGAGACGATGAATGCGAAGATGGTTTCGTTTTATTCCGGATATTTTCGCAGTGTCGCGGAGCAGAACGGCTACAACCCCTCCCTGGTTGATGCCTTCATGAACATCAAGAAGGAGATCAAGATTGGCGACCGTGTTCTTAATCCCGAGGGAGCCGTGCTCACTTTGAGTTCCAAAGAGGCGACCGAAATTATTGATGGAAAACCGCTTCTCGCGCGCGGCATTGCCAAGGATCTGGACGACCTGACCCGACAGGCCGGATTGCCGGCGCAGGACATTGTCAAATTGGAGCCCAGCGGCTTCGAACGGGCGGCTTTGTGGATCACCGCGCTGGCGCCCTTGCTCTTGCTGGGCGGCATGGCGGGCGCGTGGCTAGAGTTCAAGTCCCCGGGATTTGGCGTGGCCGGGGTGCTTTCGCTTCTGTGTTTTCTGCTTTTTTTCACCGGTCATTACATTGCCGGACTCACGGGATTCGAAGTCGCTGCCGTTTTTGCCCTCGGCCTTGTTTTGGTACTGGTGGAGCTCTTCTTTTTCCCTGGCGTGATGGTCCTGGCCACGGCGGGGCTGGCCCTGATGATGGGCTCGCTGCTTTTTGCAATGGTCGACTTTTACCCCGCGCAGCCCTTTGCCTTTTCGGTGGACCTTTTCATTGGCCCGCTGATCAATCTGGGCATTGCGGTGCTGCTGTTCATGGTTCTGGTCTCCCTCCTCGCTCGGTATCTGCCGCACTTGCCAATGTTCAACCGCCTTGTGCTGGCGGAAACCGTTCCTGCCGGGCCGTCCATTGAGGCGGCGGCGGCGGAGTTGTTTCCTGTCCGCGTCCGCGTTGGCGACATCGGGGTGGCGCAAACCACCTTGCGTCCGGCGGGTCGGGCCGCGTTCGGTGATGCGATCGTCGACGTCCTGAGCGATGGTGAGTTCGTGGAGCCTCGCACACGCCTTGTCGTCCTGGCCGTGCGAGGAGACCAGGTGGTGGTGGGACGGACCGCTTGATGTTTCAGGCCAAAATCAGCCGTAGGGCACCGATGACGGAAAAGATAATCATCAGCCATTCGAAGAGGGTCTGATTGGTTTTACCCAGCAGCCAGCGGCCGATGAAAATTCCGGCGACCACGGCGGGAAACAGGCAAACGTTAAGGGTGAGGCTTTTGGAGTTGATCAAACCGAGGGCCGCGCTGAAGGGCACCTTGATCACATTGACGACAAAAAAGAACCACGCTGCCGTTCCGACAAACTCCATCTTGGGCAGTCTTCGCGCCAGCAGGTAAATGGCCATCACGGGACCCGCGGCGTTGGCCATCATAGTGGTGACGCCCGCCAGCCACCCGAACGGCCAGGCCAGTCCTGGATGTTCCGTCGCGACTCGCACCAGCGGGGTCATTTTTTGCAAGATCACCAGGATGATGAGAGCGAGGGTCAGCCAACCAATCACCTGGCCGAATCCCTCAGGTGGAAGGTGGGGCATCAGGAGCCACCCACAGATGATCCCGATCAGCGCAGGCGGCAGAAGTTTCAGGACGAGACGGCCGTCGGCATGCTGGCGGTAAAGATAGACTGCAAAAATATCCGCCATGATGAGCATCGGCAGGATCGCGCCGGTGGACTCCCGGGGAGGTAGAACCTGGGTCATGAGCAGCACCGCCAACATTCACACGCCGCCGAACCCCGCCTTGCCAAAGCCAATGCTCAATGCGGCCAGGCCGGCGAGTAACCATTGGATGGGGGTGAGTTCCGGCATGGGGCCAAGCGTGCCTGCGATTCCTCGGTTGGGAAAACAAAACGTCGCGCAAAATCCTTTGCGTTTTCGGTTTCCTTTGCGCGAGACTCCCCGTCCGCATGAAAATCGTCGTCGCATATTCGGGAGGCTTGGATACCTCTGTTCTTCTCAGCTGGCTCAAGGACACCTACTCCGCCGAGGTCATTGCCTTCTGCGCGGACGTGGGGCAGGAGGAGGAACTCGACGGGCTCGAGGAAAAGGCCCTCAAAACGGGCGCCAGCAAATGTTATGTGGACGACCTGCAGGAGGAGTTCGCGCGGGACTTCATTTACCCGATGATGCAGGCGGGAGCGATTTACGAAGGGGAATATTTCCTCGGCACCAGCATTGCCAGGCCGCTCATCGCCAAACGCATGGTCGAGATCGCCCAGGCCGAAGGCGCGCATGCCGTGGCCCATGGCGCGACCGGCAAGGGCAACGATCAGGTGCGTTTTGAACTCACGGCCGCCGCCCTCGCGCCGCGGCTGGAAGTCATCGCCCCCTGGCGGGACGAACGGTTCCGCAACGATTTTCCCGGCCGCACGGAAATGATCGCCTATTGCGAGGCAAAAAACATTCCCGTCCAGGCTTCGGCGAAAAAGCCCTATTCGATGGACCGCAACCTTCTCCACATCAGCTTCGAGAGCGGAATGCTGGAGGACACCTGGTTCGACGCCTCCGCCCCCGACTGCAAGGACATGTACAAGCTGAGTGTTTCGCCCGAAGACGCTCCTGATCAATCGGAATATCTCGAACTCGAATTTGAGGCCGGCAATTGTGTGGCGTTGAATGGGGAAAAACTCACTCCTCTCGGGGTGATGAAAGCGCTGAATGTCCTGGGTGGCAAACACGGTGTCGGCCGGGTGGACATGGTGGAAAACCGATTTGTCGGCATGAAGAGCCGCGGGGTTTACGAAACTCCGGGCGGCGCAATTCTCCACTTTGCCCACCGGCAAATGGAATCCCTGACCATGGATCGCGAGGTGATGCATCTGCGCGATTCGCTCATTCCGAAATACGCCACATTGGTTTACAACGGGTTCTGGTTCGCACCGGAACGCGAGGCTCTCCAGGCGCTCGTCACCGAGTCCCAGAAAAACGTGACCGGCACGGTGAGGGTGAAGCTTTACAAGGGCAACATCATCGCTGCCGGACGCAAGAGCCCGGTCAGCCTTTACAACCCGCATATCGCCACCATGGAGGCGGATCCGACCAAGGCCTACAACCAGGACGATGCCACGGGATTCATCCGACTCAACGGCCTGCGGCTCAAGGTGGCATCCGAGGTTCACCGGGCCTGACCTCGGATCTGGAATCTCTATCCCGACGAGGAAGTCGGGCATTGAATCCGCGGCGGGAGTCGACTAAGGTCATCCCAGGCTATGTCCCTGCTCTCCCCCCAGCCGGCTCGTTCCTTCGATGCTTATGCCGCCGCGCATTTGCTCTGGCGGGCGGGGTTTGGTGGCACCTGGGACCAGGCCACGGAACTTGCCGACCTCGGTCTCGACACCGCGGTGGACAAGTTGGTCAATTTCGTGCCGAGCACCGCTCTTCCCGCGCCCGAATGCGCGGCGCTTCCGAAGGAAAGCCAGAAGGCCTTCGAGGAACGCCTGCGCACCCTGCCCGACGAGGAGGCCCGCCAAAAGAAACGCCACCTCCGAAACGAAGACGCCCGGGCTCAGATCACCGCCCTGCGGATCTGGTGGCTGAATCGCATGCTGGCCACTGCTCCGGGTAACCCCGCAGCGTCGCCGCTCGAGGAAAAACTCACCCTGTTCTGGCACTCGCATTTTGCGACCGGATACCAGGATAAAATTGAACGCACCCTGCCGCTCTGGCGGCAAAACCAGATGTTTCGCACCCTGGCGCTCGCCCCGTTTCCCGAACAGCTCCGGGCCCTCATTCGGGATCCCGCCATGCTTGTCTGGCTCGACAACGCCGCCAGCAACCGCCACCGCCCGAACGAAAATTTTGCCCGGGAACTGATGGAGCTTTTTTCCATGGGGGTCGGGCACTACTCCGAAGAGGACGTGAAAGAGTCCGCCCGGGCGCTCACCGGCTACAGCCTCGACCGCGACGACTGGACCTTTCGGTTTCGCGATGGGGCGCACGACCCCGGCGAAAAAACCTTCCTCGGCCGCTCCGGACCATTCGACGGGGACGATGTGATCGGGCTGATCTGCGAACACCCCGCCACAGGCGAATTCATGGCTCGCAAGTTTCTGGATTTTTTCGTCTGCACCCAGCCCGAACCGGCAATGATCGCGCCCGTCGCCGCTGCCTATCGCTCCAGCGGTTACGACTTGAAAGCTCTCCTGCATACCCTTTTTCGGTCGCAGCTTTTTTATTCCGAGCGGGCGCGGAATGCCGTGGTGAAGAGCCCCGTCGCACTCGCCATCGGGGCGCTCAAGGCCATGCGCGCGCCTCTGCCGCCGGACGAACTCACCTTGGGTTCGCTTCGTGTGATGGGGCAGGATCTTTTCTTTCCGCCCGACGTCAACGGCTGGCCGGGCGGTGCGGATTGGATCAACTCCAACACGCTCCTCGTCCGGTACAACTTCGCCAACTTCCTCATGCACGGGGTGAGCCCCGACGAATTTAAAGTCTTCGACCGCAAGACCGCCGACCGCACCACCAGCCGCAGGGAGTTTCTGGAGGAACAACGTCAGGAAAGCCTGGCGACCTGGAACCCCCGAGCCCACCTCGACGCCTCCGGCCAGATTCGCCGCATGCTAACCTCCCGCGACCTCGTGGATTATTACATTCGCGAGTTCCTCCAGCGCGCCCCCTCCCGCGAACTCCGCGATTCCCTCGTCCAACTCGCGGAGACCGACGGCTCAGGTGGACCGCGTTCCATGAGCGTGAACGACCGCAACTTTGACGACCGCGCCCGCGGCCTCGTGCATCTCATCATGTCCAGCCCCGACTACCAACTTTGCTAAAGTTGAAAACCTGCCCCTGCTCATGAACTTCCACACCCGACGCGAGTTTCTCTCCACCAGCCTCAAGGGGGCCGGGCTGCTGGCCGCCAGTGCGTTCGTCCCGGCTTTCGTCACTCGCACCGCCGCCGCGGTGGGGGCGGGAAAGGATTCCAGCGTCCTGGTGGTCATTCAGCTCAGCGGCGGTAACGACGGCTTGAACACCGTCGTCCCTTACACGGACGACCTCTACGCCCGCGCCCGGCCCACCATTCGTCTCACGGCTGGCCAAACCCTCAAGCTCGACGATCACCTGGGGCTTCACCCGTCCCTGACCGCTTTCAAATCCGAATACGACGCCGGCCGTCTCGCCATCATCCAGAATGTCGGTTATCCCAATCCCAACCGGTCCCACTTCCGCTCCATGGAAATCTGGCACACCGGCGCGGACGACACCGGACCCCGCCGGATCGAGGGCTGGCTTGGTCGGTATTTTGATGCAAAATGCCAGGGTGCCCAGCCGCACGAATCGCCCGGAGAGATCGGTCTAAGTATGGGCAAAGTGATGCCCCAGGCCTTTCGCAACCGCTCGAATGTTGGCCTCGCGATCTCGGATCCTAATACTTTTCAGTGGAACCCCAGCGGGGACACCGCCACGTTTGCCAAAGTGCAGGAACGCATTTTCGAGAAAATCAATAAACCCGCGACAGGTCCCACCATGGCGGCCGCGGGAGGCATCACCGGCAACGAACCGGAGACCATTGATTTCCTGCGGCACACGGCAATGAACGCCGTCGTCGCGGGCGACTCCATTCGCGCTATTTTGCGCAAGGCGAAAAACCGCGGCTCGTATCCCGACGGCCAGCTGGCCGCCCAGCTCCAGATGGTCGCCCAACTTATCGCCGGCGATTTTCCCTCCCGGGTCTATTACGTATCCCAGGGCGGCTACGACACCCATGCCGACCAGCCCGGCAACCACGCCCGCCTCCTTGGGGAATTCAGCGCCAGCACCGCCGCCTTCCTTGCCGACTTGCGCCGCCAGAAAGCAGCCGATCGGGTCACCGTCCTGGCATTCAGCGAATTTGGCCGCCGGGTTGCCGAAAACGGCAGCAAAGGCACCGACCACGGAGCAGCGGCCCCCATGTTTGTCATTGGCGATTCCCTGAAAGGGGGAATTCATGGCCAGCCTCCCGATCTCGCCGACCTCGTGGACGGTGATGTCCGCCACAAGATTGATTTCCGGCAGGTCTACGCCAGCCTTCTTGAACGCTGGCTTGAGACACCCTCAGCCCCCATTCTCGGGCCTGGGTACGAGCCCCTGGCCATCCTCTAATCGAGAGACGGATTAGCCTTCATCGGGTTTTTTTTAACTCTGTCGGTATCCAGCCCTGCTCGGAACGGGAAAACTGGAGAGTGACGTTCATCATCCGCCGATCTCCCTTTTTCATGGTGGGAACGGCTCCCGGCAGGGGCTTCGTGACCAGGACGAGCGTCTCGATGGGCCAGTTGCAATCCGCCAAAAATTCAATTTCCGCCTCCGCCTTCACCATCAGGATGTTTCCCAATTCCTGTTCATTGATTAGGCGAAACTTAACTAATTTGATGCAGCCTTGAGAAAAATTCGTGATGTCCCTTTCCATGACCGCACGGGCTTCCGCTTCAGTGGGCGGATTCAGTGGGCCGGAGCAGGCGGCGAGACACAGGGTGAGCAATAGCAGGGCGAGGATGGGCAGCGTTTTCGTCACGATCGAAGGGTGCATTGGGAGGATAGGAAGTGAAAAAAGCCGCAACAGTCGATCTACGCGGAACGCGTCATTTTGGGCGCACTGTTTTTCCTCAGGGCGCTCTGCGTGATCAAAGGATGGGTCACAAGAAATCACAACAGCGTTGCATTCCGTTTATTTTCTTGCGATGGGACGCCTTCTTTGCGACGAATAACACTATATGTTCTCTCCGGTTCTCCCCCGTTTTGTGGCGTTTATTTCCCTATCTGCCGCGCTGGCAGCATCCCTTTCCCCGGCCACCGCTGCCGAAAAGTCCGTTTGGCAGGCCGACGACGCCCGGACGAAGGGGCCGGGGATGTTGCTGCCGGACAGCAAGGGTTCTTTGGATTTTGAGATCCTCGATGCTTCGGGGATCAGCATCGGAGAGAAACCCAAGGGGGGCAGCGACGCGAAGTCCCTCGTTTTCTCAGGAGAACAGGTGCTGGCTTTTCAGACCGTTCAGACCATCCCTGCACCCTATGAAGGCTTTAAACTCAAGGCCTTGGTGAATGTCTCCGACCTCTCGGCAGACACCGACATCACGCTCTTCCGCCACGGGACCTCCTGGGAGATTCGCTATCTGGTCAATCGATCTGCTTTTCTGTTTGTCGTCTGGCACGACGCGGGCGAGCGGACGGAGGTCGTTGTTCCAGCGCGGGCTGGCGAATGGCAGGAACTCCTGGCCGAGTATGAACCCGAGAAAATGATCCTCAAAGTGGACGGGGTGAAAGCCGAGGATGTGCCGAAGGCCGCCATGGTCGAATCGCCCAAACCGCAAAGCCTGATCCTCGGTGCCAGTGCGCCCCGTCCGGTGGAAGGTGCGTTGCCCCGGGGTTTTCGCGGGGCCGTGGCCGAGATTGAGATTGATTGGAAGTAAGCCGCCGCGGAGGGAGCGGGGCACCGCCCGACCCGGTCCCGAATTCGCGCTGGGAAGGCGAGCCGGCGCGTGGATTTTTCCCGCCTAGCGCACGATGCCGCGCTTGCTGCCTTCCACGAAGGCGAGGAGATGGGACAGGTGGTCGTTGGCCGGAAGTTGCTCGCGGATGGCGTCGCAGGCTTGCTTGACGTTCAGATTGGACCGGCAAAGGAAGCGGTAGGCCTCGCGCAGGGAGCGAACTTCCTCGGCGGAAAAGCCCCGGCGTTCCATGCCCACTTGGTTGATGCCGCGGAGTTCCGCAGGATTGCCGTCGGCGATCATAAACGGGGCAACGTCCTGGACGATCTTGGTGCAGCCCCCGAGGATGGCATGGCGTCCAATCCGGCAAAATTGATGGACCCCGCTCAAGCCGCCAATCACGGCGTGATCCTCGACGATGACATGACCGGCCAGCGTGCCGTTGTTGGAAAAAATCACATGGTCGCCCACCGTGCAGTCGTGGGCAATGTGCGAGTAGGCGAGGAAATTCCCGTGGTTGCCAATAATGGTTTTCGCGCCAGGTGCGGTGCCCCGATTGACCGTGCAAAATTCGCGAAAGGAATTGTGGCTGCCGATTTCCAGATAAGTCGGTTCGCCGATATACTTGAGGTCCTGGGTGCGCTGGCCGATGGAGCAAAAGGGAAAGAAACGATTGCCTTCCCCGATCACGGCGGGGCCGGTCAGGGAAACGTGATTGGTCAGGACGCAGCCATTTCCGAGGATCACCTCTGGCCCGACCGAGCAGAATGGGCCGATTTCGACGTCGTCTCCAATCTGTGCACTCGGATCGATGACGGCGGAAGGATGGATCATGGCGGGGTCGTCGGCTATTGATCCACCAGGCCGAAAAGCAACTCAGCTTCCGAAACCACTTCGCCATTGACCAGGCACTTTGCGGCGGCCTTGCCGAGACGCTTTTTGGCGCTGAGCATTTCGCAGTGGATGAAAAGCGTATCTCCCGGAAAGACCGGCTTGCGGAACTTGATGTTGTTCGCGCTCATGAAGTACCCGATTTTCCCGACGTTCTCCGGCTTGTGCATCATGACGATGCTGGCCACCTGGGCCATGGCCTCGACTTGCAAAACTCCCGGCATGACGGGGTGTCCGGGGAAGTGGCCCTGAAAATAGGGTTCGTTGATGGTCACTGCCTTGACCCCGACCGCGCGGCGGTCTTCCTCCAGTTCGATGATCCGATCGACCATCAGGAAAGGGTAACGGTGCGGGAGGATGCGCTGGATTTCGTTGATGTCGAGAACGCCCACATCGGCGGCAACAGGCCGCGGAGCCATGGCGAGAAATTCCGCGCCGCGTTTCACCAGGGCACGGGCGAGTTCGGTGTTGGGTCCGTGGCCGGGTTTCACCGCAACCACATGACCGCGCAGACGGCGGCCGGCCAGCATCAGATCGCCGATGATATCGAGAATCTTGTGGCGGACAAATTCATCCGGGAAACGCAGGGGCTCCTTGCTGAGCACGCTGTCCCCGCGGGCGACCACGGCATTTTCCAGACTGCCGCCTTTAATCAGGCCCTTGTCCATCAGGGGCTTCACATCCTCGTAAAAAACAAAGGTTCGCGCCGGGGCGATCTCCTTTTCATAAAATTCCGGAGTGATCTCCGCGCTCATGTATTGCGTGAAGCGACCTTCCGGGCCGACCTGGGTGCAGGAGATGCGGAACTTTGTGTCGGGAATGATGGTGAGGATCGAATCCCCGACCTGTATGATGATGGGTTCACGCGGCTCGAGGCAGGAGCGGGGCGCATCCTGTTCGATGATGCCGGCCCGCTTGATGGTTTCCACGTAGGCCGCGGCGCTGCCATCCCCGATGGGAGGCTCGTTGGCGTCCATCTCGATGAGGGCATTGTCCACGCCCATGCCGGCGAGGGCGGAAATGACGTGTTCGACGGTATGAATCTTGACGTTGCCCTCGACAATGGTCGTGGAGCGCTCCACGGTTTTCACATTTTCCACACGCGCCTCGACGATGGGTTCGTCGGGAAGATCGGAGCGTTTGAACTTAAAGCCATGCCCGACTGGCGCTGGGTGCAGGGTAAGAGTGACGTTTTCCCCGGTGTGCAGGGCGGTTCCTGTGAGACTGGCGGAGGATGCGAGAGTGCGTTGTTTATCCACGTTGGAAAATCTTTACGGCTGGGAAAGTCCGGCAGACTGGCGACCCAGCAGGATCAAGTCCATGTATTTTTGATTGCCCTCGCGCAGGCGTTGGACCAGACACCGACCGATGGCGGCCAGCAGTTGAATGGCGGCACCGGGCTGCAATCCGGCCAGCACGCCGAGTGTCATCCGCGTGATACACAAAAGTTCGCACGCCTCGACCGCGGTGACGTCGGCCGACCGGGGGCCGTCATCCACTAAGGCAACTTCTCCAAAAAAATCCCCGGGTTTCAACGCCGCGAGTTCGACAACCTCTCCACCGCTCAGGGAAGTGACCCGGACGGAGCCGCTGAGCAAGACATACATGCAGTATCCGGGTTCCCCCGTGGAAATAATCCGCTGCCCCGCGCCGTGGGTCACACGGCTGCTTTGTTCGATCAGGGTTTTCAGTTCGTCTCGGCTCAGCTCGGCGAAGACCTTGAACTTCGTGAGCAAAACATCGTCACAATTGATTGGGCGGGGTGCGTTTTCCATCGGGCGTACAATTTGCGCCTGGGCCGGACAGCACCGGGTTCCAAGCAGCCCCTGAGAATAACCAGCGGGGGAATTTTTTGGGAAGCAAACTTTGGCGGCAATCGCCCCGTGCGTTTTTCCCGCTTTTACAATAGATGTCCCACCTGGGACATTTATTGTTCACGGCCTCACTCGGCGATCCGGCCGTCGCGCATGCGGATGTGGCGGTGCGCGAGGGCGGCGAGGTCGTCGCTGTGGGTGACGATGACAAGAGTGACAACCTTCTGGGAGGCGACCCGCATGAGGGTGTCGGTGACGTTGGCGGCGTTGGCGCTGTCGAGATTTCCGGTGGGTTCGTCCGCCAGGAGGAGGCGGGGAGAGCCGGCCAGGGCGCGGGCGATGGCGGTGCGTTGCATTTCCCCGCCGCTGAGTTGGTGGGGGAAATGCCGTTTGCGGTGACCCAGCCCTACGAGGTCCAGCATCTCGGCGACGCGGGGACGAGATTTCCGCGGCGAATCTCCGCGCAACAAAAGGGGGAGTTCGACGTTTTCCGCCAGGGTCATGCCAGGCAGGAGATTAAAAAACTGAAAAACGATGCCGAGGTCGTGCCGGCGGTAGCGCGTCAGTTGCCGTTCCCCAGCGCGATGCAAGGGGAGTTTGTCGATCCAGATTTCCCCCGCATCGGGACGGTCCAGACCCCCGAGGAGATTGAGCAGTGTGCTTTTGCCGCAGCCGCTGGGACCCGTGATCGCCGCGAACTCCCCATCGGCGAGTTCGAAGCTGACCTCGTCCAGCGCGCGGACGGCATTTTCGGATTTTGCATAAATTCGGGTAACTCCCTGGAGGCGGACCATGATAGAAGCACGATGGTGACGGTGTGAGAGCGGAGAATCAAGTGGAGTTCGGCATTTTAGGAGAAACGGAGGATTTTCTCGCGGTGGATAAACCCGCGGGTCTTCTTGTGCATCCGACCAAACCTGGCGGTCCGCGCACGCTGTGGGACGGACTCCGCGAATTGCTGGGCTACGAACTCGCCACGGGCGGGCAGGTTTCGCTCATCAATCGGCTGGATCGGGAAACGAGTGGGATTGTGCTGGTGGCCAAAAACGCGAGCGCGGCCCGTGCGGCCGGAATCGCGCTGCAAGGTGGGGCTTTCCGCAAGGAATACCGGGCCTTGGTTTTCGGCTGGCCGGAGTGGGAAGACCTCGTGGTGGAAGCGCCCATCCTGCGGCTGGGCGAGGTGGCGGATTCGCCGGTGTGGCTTCAGCGCGCGGTGCATCCGGAAGGGCAGGGGGCGGTGACGCGATTCGAGGTGGCGTCCCGTCACCGACGGCAGGACGGGAAAAAATTTGCGCTGGTGCAGGCGTGGACGGTGACGGGTCGGACGCATCAGATTCGGGTGCACCTTGCGCATCTCGGGTACCCTGTGATCGGGGACAAGATTTACGGCGAGGACTCTCAGCGATACCTGGATTTCATCCGCGAGGGCTGGACGCCGTCGCTGGCGGAGAAACTCTGGTTGCCCCGCCACGCACTGCATGCCACGCGGCTGTCGTTTGCCCTGGACGGGCTCGAGCACGACTGGAGTGCGCCGCTGCCGCAAGATTTTACGGAATTTTTACATCTCTCTGACAACTGCGCGCTTTGACCCTGTTCGAATTGGGGCATGACGAGAATCGTTTGTCTGTCTTTGCTGGCGGCAATCCCTCTCTCCGCGGAGCCTCTCGTGGTGCATGAATGGGGCACCTTCACGGTGCTGCAGGATGAAAACGGGAGGACGGTGCCGGGAATCAATAGCGACGACGAACCCGTGCCTGGGTTCGTTCATCGGATTGGAAATCTCATTCGATCCACCCAGCAGTCGCCAGCGGAAACCAAAGCACCGCTTCCGCGCTGTCATCCCGATGTGTTGATGCGGCTGGAAACTCCCGTGATCTATTTTTATCCGCCGACGGGACAGGAGCCTGTGGTGGATGTCGAGGTGTCGTTTCCTGGAGGATGGATCAGTGAGTATTATCCCGACGCGGTGGCCACGACACCGGGATTGCGCGAGGGGAAAATTCTGCGCTCAGAATCCGGGCGGCTTTTGTGGAAAGATCTGAAAATTGGTGGAACTTCCAGCGGTCCAAAAACTGACGCCCCGGTGTGGCTCGTGCCGCGCGAGGTGGATGCCAGGTCCGTGCGGACGTCGGACGGCGAGACCGAACGGTATCTCTTCTATCGGGGAGTGGCGAATATCGAGGCCTCCGTTCGCGTCCGGCGCGAGGGGGAGATACTCAAACTCTCCGGGGACACGCGGGCCGCCTGGCTGGCGGATTTTCGCGGCGACGGCACCGCGGCCTTTTGCCGTGGCGTTCCGGAGATGCCGGTGAAGTTTTCCGAATATTCACGCGCAAGTTTGGATCGGCTTCGCGCAGAAATGCGCGGCGAGCTTGTGGCGGAGGGACTGTTTCCCAAAGAGGCGGACGCGATGTTGAAGACTTGGGAGGATTCGTATTTCCAGACCCGGGGACTGCGCCTTTTTTATATCGTGCCGCGGGAGTGGACGGATCGTCACCTGCCCTTGAAAATTTCTCCCGCCGCCGAAGTCCAGCGCGCCATGATCGGGCGCATTGAATTGGTCACTCCCGAGCAACGCCGCACGCTGGAGAGGCTGGTGAAACTCGACTTCGTAAACCCCGCAGATCTCCCGGGCGGATATCATTTGCTAGGCCGTTTCGCCAATGCGCTTCTCGCCGACGAACACCGCCGCCGTCCGACGGAGGGCACGTTGCGTTGGGTGAATGCATTGCGGCTCGGCGGGGAATGAATCGCATCACGCCGATTCGCCCAGCAGCGGTTCCACGGCGGCGAGGGTTTCGCGCAGGGCGGTGTGGCCAAAATGCCCCTGCCGCACCTCGATCAATCGCGATCCTGTCCAACGGCGTTGCAGTTCGCGCAGGTCGGATGGCGGGGATACCGCGTCGTAGGTCCCGGTCGTCAGGATCGCTTTCTCTCCGCCACACAGGGGAACGCCGTGCAGGGGGGAAATGAGCCGGGCGTGAGGATCGCTCATTCCTGGCCGGATGCCTTGCGCCCGCAGGAGTCGGCGCATGGCCATCGAGCCGGGATTCCCCCAGACGGCGTGCTCGACGTTGGCGATGGGCTGGATGAGAGCAAGGAAACGAAAATCCGGTTCGAGAAAACTCAAGAGCGCGCCATTCCACCCTCCAAAGCTGGTGCCGATCAGCCCGAATTCTCTGCAGCCTTTCGCCCGCAGCAGGGCCATGAGCTGCCGCAGTTCGGTCACGCCTTGGCGGACAGTTTCACAGTTTCGAACCAGATTGGCGGTAATGGCGAGTTCGCCATTGAGGTACCCTCCCGGGGTGCGCGAGTAATGAAAGGGCAGGTGAGGGAAGGCCGCATTCCATCCCCGGTCGTTGAACCACCGGGCCACGCGCCGGTATCCAAAATCATTGGCGCTCATCAGAGCGTGCAGCAACAACACGGTCGGCGCCCCTTGGGGATTCCGGCAGGGGTACAAACGGACGCGCGGCTGATCGTTGGCGGGGAATCCGCTGGGGAGTGGCGTATTCCACGTCAGCCAGCCGTCGGATTCCTTTGCGTCCGAAGCGGGCAGGGCGGGATGAAAGTCCTCCAACGAAATCCCGGCGTTGGCCGCAATGTAGGCTTCCATTTCCGGCAGAGAACAGACCAGGCGCCGCCGCCATTGCAGGGCATTCATCATGGCGTACATCACGCCATCCATCGCATAGGCGGTGGAACGTTCGAGAAGCCTTCTCACGGTTCGGACATTCTTTGTTGCGGAGAGTGGGGCAGGTCGGCGTCCGTGAGGGCGAAGTCGGCGCGAAGTTTCGCGGTGAGGGCGAGGATCTCGCGGGCGAAGGTCTCCTGCATGTGTTTCCGCAGGGCGTCACCAGTGACTCCCTCGGGGTGTTCGATCAGATTGCCGAAGGCGATCCAGACGGACGGACGCCGCCAGGGAAGCCAGTTCCTTGGATTGTAAAAGCGGTCGCTGCCGAGGATGACACAGGGCAAAATTGGCGCGCCGGACAGAGTCGAGAGAAGTGCGACTCCTTGCTTCATGGTCGCCCCGTTGACGATGGATTTTGCCCCGTCGCGGATTCCGCCTTCCGGAAAAATTCCGACCACGCGCCCGTCCTTGAGCCGCTTCACCGCCGTGCGCAGGGCGTTGCGGTCGGCGCCGGAACGGTCGACGGGAATGACGTTGAGTCCGGTGAAAAACGCGTGCAGGACCTTGCCGTGAAACAATCCCACGTCCGCGATCCAATCGATCTTGCGCGGACAGGTAATCGTGAGAAATGGTGGATCGAAATGGCTCACGTGATTGGATGCGAGGATGAACCCGCGGTCGCGCGGGGGCCGGGCGAGAAAGACGACCCGACGGCGCGATGCGAAGGTGAACAGCACGAGAAGCGTCTTTGTCACCCACTGCCAGTGGATTTCCTGAAGGATGCGTTGGACCAGACTCACAGCAGCACCACTTGCACCGAAACTTCCATGCGATGGAAAGCCCCCATGGGTCCCTCCCACGCCCCGCTGAGCGGCGAGGCTTTATCGGAGTCGCGCGCCACCGCGACGGACACATGCTCGGCTCCGGCCAGTTTATTGTTGGTGGGATCAAATCCCCGCCATCCCGCTCCGGGAATGTAGATTTCCGTCCAGGCGTGAGTCGCGCCATGTTGACCTTTATCCATCTGGATGTAGCCGGTGACAAAACGCGCGCCGAACCCCCAGTAGCGCGCCGCTTCCATTAAAAGGACGGCGTAATCGCGGCAGGATCCCGTGCCGAGGGCAATGGTTTGCGAAGGCAATTGGACGCCCGGTTCATCGCGGGGGACGTATTTGAACGATTTCGCAATGTGGGTATTAAGTTTGTTCAGCAACTCGAAGGTATTGATGAGCTGGCCCGGGGTGTAGAGTTGCGAGAGCCATTTTTGCAGGCTGGGGCCGTCGTTGGGATAGCTGGAAAGCCGGTAGGGGATGAGTTCGGCCTGTTCGTTTGCGGCGTATTTGAAGGGATACATCAACGCGCTCGGGTCGATCAGAAAATCCAGCGGGTTCTCGTTGTAATGGGCCACGACGGCCTCGCTGAAGAGGCTGAGTTTTTGCGCGGGAGGGCCGGAAAAATTCAGCACGGCGATGGAATTTCCGTAGATGTCGCGCAACCATCGCACCTCGGCATGGGGTTCGATTTGCAACCGGGAGCTTTCGATATGCACATCGTGGCCCTCCCGGGGCCGGACCAGCGCCCGATGTGGGCCGAAGGTGACCGGAGACCGGTAATGGTATTCGGTTTTGTGGGTGATGCGGATGCGTTTCAAGGAAAGTGAAAGTGAGAGAGGCTGAGATCGGATTTGCCCGCTCAGCCGGCCTTGGTGAAAAACTGGCGTTGTTTTTCCGTGATCGGTTTCCCGAGTTTTTCCAGCACCAAAAGCATGTCTTCCCAGACCTTGCGTTTTTCGGTGATGGACTGATTGCGCAGGAGGTAAGCAGGGTGGTAGGTGGTCATTACCGGGATGCCGTGGAATTCGAGGAACCGGCCGCGCAATTTTCCCACGGGTTCGGTATTGCCGAGCAGTCCTTCCACGGCCGTCGCGCCGAGGGCGACGAGGGCGCGGGGTTTGATCAGAGCGATTTGTTTTTCCAGCCAGGGCAGGCAGGTCCGCATTTCCTCCGGGATCGGCTTCCGGTTGCCGGCGGAACCGGCGGGCATATCGGGCCGGCATTTCAGGACGTTGCCAATGTAAATTTCCTCCCGGGTGAACCCCATGGCCTGGATGATTTTGGTGAGAAGCTGCCCGGCTTTGCCGACAAAGGGTTCGCCTTGCAGGTCTTCGTCCGCGCCTGGGGCCTCGCCGACGAACATCAATTCCGCATGAGGATTGCCCACGCCGAAAACGACCTGGGTGCGGGATCTGACGAGATGGGGACACTTGACGCAGGCGAGGGCGGCGTCGCGCAGGGTGTCGAGTGTCCAGGTGGTGGGATCGCTTTCCTCCGCCACTCGGGAAGCCGCGACGGAAGCTTTGCCGACCGGAGTGGGTGGCGCCGCGGGAGCAACTGGCTTCCTGGCCGTTAACGCGCGGAGCTTGGCCAGTCCTGCCACGGAGACCGCCGGATGCGGACCGAAGCCGGCCTGGATACTTTTCAAAACGGGCAGCGTCTCCGCGACCGCCTGCTGGAAGGGATCAATCACCCGGTGAGTCTGGCAAATCGCCCGCCCGGGGCTCAAGGTTTCTCGGGCAGGGGGACGCGAATTTTGAAGAATTGCGTCGGCACGGCGTCTTCGGCCCGGGGGAAGGAATAGCTTTTGCCCTCTTCGTGGATGACGGGTGCGAGGAAATCGTTGTCGGCGGTCATCATCAGGGTGAGGTGTTTGTCGTCGGAGGGGGGAATGACGGCGATTCCCTCCCATTTGGCGGCGAGGGTTTTCGGGTTTTTGACGAGGGTGGGGAGATTGAGGAGCAGGGTCTTCGCCATGGGTTTCACGCTGGAATCAAACGCGACCTGGACAAGGTCGGTTGCCCCGGAGGCATCCGCCAGCCAGACGGATTTGTAGCTGGAGAGTTTGGGATCCTTGGCGCCGTCGCGTCCGAGGCCGTCGCGTTCGAGGACGAGGAAACGTTTGTCATCAAGAGCGACGAGGTCGTTGACGGAGAGTTTTTTGGCGTTCACGCCGGCTTCGTCCGGGGAGAGGTTGTAGCGATAGAGCGCGGTGGGTTGGCCCGAGGCCAGATCGAGGATGAGGACTTTGGTGGTTCCGGCGGCTTTGCCCCCATCCTGCACGGACGCGCTTTGGAAGATGAGGGCGGCGTGTTTTTCGTCGGGCAGCAGACACATACCCTCAGGACCCTGGTTGATGGCGCGGCCGGAAACGAGTTCGGCTTGGTCGGTGAAGGCGAGTTTTCCCGCGGCATCGCGCGGCTGGAATTCCTCCGGCAGCGTGATGCGGCGCACCATGGTGCCATCGCGCTGGAATTCGTAAAGGAAGGGGCCGTATTCGTCGGTGACATAAAGACGGCCGTCGTTCGTGAGCGCGAGAGCCTCGGGGTCAATGCAGGTGCGGCCGTCCTTCATCATAGGGAGGTCGCCGTCGGCGTCCGGAATCAATCCGGTCATGGCGCGTCCTTCCTGGTCCTTCAAAAGGATCGTATCTACCAGATCGGTACGGAGAGTCTCTCCGTCCTGAGCGATTTTCACCAAGGCAATCCGCGGGCGATAGGGGAGCGTGCCGTCGCCCGGACCGCGATCGGAGAGCATGAGGAAAACGTCATTCTTCGCATCGTAAACAATGCCGGAACCAATACCGCCCACCGTGTCGCCATTGGAATCGAGAGTGCGGGCGGGAAGTTCGCCGCTGGCTTCGATCACAGCGGCGGCGGGAAGGTTGAGGAAAGGGACAGCGAGAAGAAAGGCGAGGCAGGAGCGCATGGGAATCCGGTTGGTTCGAGGTTTTGGGCCCCGCCCTTGTCGGCGATATCAGGCAAGGCAGGGGTTGATGATAGCCGCGCACTCACCCCACGGATTCGAGCCACCCGTAGTCGATCGTCTTGAGACGTTTTTCCTTGGACCCGAGCTTCGGAATGCAGGCGATGAGGGCCTTCGTGTAAGGGTGCTGTGGATTTTTCAGGACGCTGGTCGTGTCGCCGTATTCCACAATCTCGCCGCGGAACATCACCGCGATGCGGTCGCAGAGGCCGCGGATGATGGCGATGTTGTGGGTGATGAGGATGAGGCCCATGTTGAACTCAGCGCGCAGGCGTTTGAGTTCGGCCAGGATCTGGGCCTGGATGGTGACGTCAAGCGCGGTGGTGGGTTCGTCCGCGACCAGCAAGCTGGGCTGGCAACTGAGGGCCATCGCGATCATGGCACGCTGCTGCATGCCTCCGCTGAGCTGGTGCGGATAGTCGTGCATGCGCTTTTCGGGGTTCACGATACCGACGGCGTTGAGCCATTTGACGATCTCGGCATCGACATCCTTCACGTCCTTGCGGTGCAGTTTGATGGCTTCGGAGATCTGGCTGCGGATGGTATAGACCGGATTCAGTGAAGTGGAGGGCTCTTGAAAAATATACGCGATGCCGCCGCCGCGGATGGAGCGCAGGCGCTCGGATTTCATGGAGAGCACGCTCTCGCCCTTGAAAATGATGTCGCCGCTGGGGAACTCGGCGGGCGGCGTCGGCAGGAGGCGGGTAAGGGCCAGCGCGGTAACACTCTTGCCGCTGCCGCTTTCGCCCACGATGGCCAACGAGGCACCTTCCTTGAGGGAGAAGGAGATGTTTTTCACGGCGTCCACGGGGCCGTCTTCGGTGCGAAAGCGGATGGAGAGGCCGCGGATTTCCAGAAGGTTTTTCATA
This sequence comes from Terrimicrobiaceae bacterium, assembly GCA_041752695.1. GTDB lineage: Bacteria > Verrucomicrobiota > Verrucomicrobiia > Chthoniobacterales > Terrimicrobiaceae > CALCJD01. The sequence continues at coordinate 12,373 of JBGSVZ010000055.1, read as the reverse complement.
TTTAGTGAATCCATTGCAGCCCGGCGCTCTCGGCCAAGCGGCCCTGGCGTTTGTCGAAAGACACGATGGCATTTTTGCCGAGGCAGATCGCGATCCCAACATGCAGGACATCCACGCCCCGCGTGCCGAGCTTTTCCACAAACCGCTCATTCAAGGACTTTGCTTCCTTGAATGCTTGGGTCCATGAGATCGCCGCGTGAGCGAAATAGCCGTCCGCGATGTCGTCCTCAAACTGACGGAAAGCGCTTTGGCGGATCGTGGCGTCGATTTCTCCGCGAAAAACCGCCTGATGAATGGCGCTGTGGACTTCGTGCCGATGGAGGGGGGTCACGCAGACGGGAGCGGCGATTTTTTTCATCAGCGCACCCGCCTTGGGGGAGTTTTCATCATTGATGAGCAGCGACACAAGAAAGCTGGAATCCGGGTAGGGGCTACTTTCCGCGCTCATATTCCCAGATGGATTGCATGTCGATCACCTTTCCCCCGCACAGCTTTTTCGCGCGGGCGGCAAAATCCGGGAACTTCAGCTTTCCGGATTTTTTCTCCGGAACCAGCCGGGCCAGCTTTTTTCCCCGACGCGTGATGGCCACTTCCTCGCCATTTTCGAGCCAGGATGAAATGACGGCAAAGTTGTTGCGCAGGTCGCGAACCGTGGCCGTTTTCATGTGAGACATGTTAATGTATCACAACGGATTGGCAAGCTGTTCATTTTCGTTCGATGCGGGTTTCCGCCGCCTGGCGCAAGGCGTCTCCGGCGAGGTAGAAGGAAAGGGTGGCAAAGGAAATTGCCAGGCCGGGAAAAACGATGAGCCACCAGGCGTCGAGGATGTAGTTTTTGCCGTCGGAAATAATGTTGCCCCACGTCGCCTGGGGAGGCTGCACGCCAAATCCCAGAAAGCTCAGTCCGGCTTCCGTCAGGATGGCCGCAGGAACACCCAGCACGGCCGTGACGAAGATCGGCGCAAAGGCATTCGGCAGGATGTGACGGAAGATGATGGCCGGGGCGCGCTGACCCAACGCGCGGGCCGCCCGGACATATTCCGCCTCACGCAGGGTGAGAAATTCCGCGCGCACCAGACGGGCGGTGCCGGTCCAACTCACCAAACCGATGACGACCACGATATTCCAAAGACTCGGGCCCAGCAGAGCCACGGCAGTGAGAATCAGGAAAAACGTGGGGAAACACATGATGGCATCCACCACCCGCATGAGGACGTTGTCGACCCAGCGTCCGAAGTACCCGGAGACCGCTCCCACCACCACTCCGATGAAGAGCGAGACGCCCACGGCGACAAAACCCACCGTGAGGGAGATATAGGAACCATGGAGCATGCGGGCGAAGAGATCACGCCCGAGATTGTCCGTGCCCAGCCAGTTCATTGCATTGGGCGGTAGCAGCTTGCGCTCCAGATTGGTGGCGTTGGGGTCCTGCGGAAACGGAATATCGGCGATGCTGAGCGTGCCGAAAATCACAGCCACGACAAAAAGCAGGATGATGGCAAAAAACGCGGCCATGCCGATCCGGTTGCGACGGAAACGCACCAGCACGCGGCGAAGGGGGCTTTCTTCGACTGGCTTCATTCGAGACGCACGCGGGGATCCACCACCGCGTAGAGCAGGTCGGCGATGAGGTTTCCGAGCAGGACGAGGGTGGCGACGATAAAATTCAGGGCGACGAGGGTGGGGTAGTCACGTTCCATCACCGCCTGATATCCGAGCCGGCCGATGCCGGGATACGCGAAGATGGTTTCGATAATGACCGAGCCGCCAATCAGCGCGGGCAGGAGTCCGCCGATACCGGTGATAACCGGTCGCAGCGAGTTGCGCAGCGCATGGCGGTAAAAAACGGTGTCCGCCGGGAGACCCTTGGCCTGCGCGGTGCGGATGTAATCCTCGCGCAGCGTGTCCAGCATGCTGGCCCGCACGTAGCGGGATTGTCCGGCGATGCCTCCGAGGGCCAGCAGCGTCGCGGGCAGAAACAAATGCCAGAGCCAGTCCATCCAGGCCGCGGCCTCGTTGGGAAAGACAATGCCGTGGCTCACGGTGCCCATGATCGGAATGGCCAGCCAGCCCGCAAGTCCGATGATGAGCAGGTAACTGATCCAAAACTCTGGAATGGCCAGCAGACCAAAACTCACGGTGGAAAGCGCCGTATCCTGCCACTGTCCGGATTTTCTCGCCGAGTACACGCCGATCAATAGCCCGAAGCTCAGCGAGATCGTGATCGCGACCACGTTCAAGGCGATGGTCGCCGGGAGGCGTTCGCCGATCCGCTCCAGCACGGGGCGGCCGTCCTTGATACTGCGCAGTTCTCCCGTGAAGAGCCCGCGCATGTTGAACCAATATTGGTTCCAGATTGGTTCATCGAGGTGGAATTGTTTGCGAAAATTCGCCTTCACCGACTCCGAGATTTTCGGATTCAGTTCGCCCCAGGGATAAGGACTGCCCGGGGTGAGCGTGATGATGCCAAACGAAATGACACTGATAAAGACCAGCAGGATCACCGAGATGAGCAGACGCCGGATGATGAACGCAATCATGGTCGCACCTCCCGATTAGCCGGCAGTCTGTCCGCGTATTCCGGCCGGTAAAACCATTGCAAATAATACGTCCAGCCTGCCTTGGTGATTTCGACGGGGGTATCGACAAAACCTCCCTTGCCGTCCGGGCGGCAGATGCGGAAGCTGTTTTTCCAGATCACGGAGGTGGCGTCCGGCACGAAAAGAAACAAATACGGCTGGTCCTCGTAGATGATTCGCTGCAGCTCGCCCGCCATCGCCTTGATCTTTTCGGGGTCAAATTCCTGACGCAGTTGTTCGATCAGCTTGTCCGCCTTGGGATTCTTGTAGCCGACGAAATTCAATTGCTCCGGATTGGTCTGGGAGGAATGCCAGACCTGGTAGGCATCGAAATCCACCCCGGTATTCCAACCGAGAACCAGTGCTTCGAATTCCAGTTTGTTGACAAAGCGACTGATGAATACCGCCCACTCATAGATCTCGACCTTCACCTCGACGCCGATATCGCCGAGATTGTCCTGCACCAACGTGGCGATGTCCTTGCGGACCTCGTTCGCCTGGTTCGAGAGCAGGGTGAACTCCAGGCGTTTGCCATCCTTCACCCGGATACCGTCGGGCCCCGGTTTCCAGCCGGCCTCGTCGAGCAGGCGTTTGGCGGTTTCCGGGCTGTACGGAATGGGCTTGATGTCGGGATTGGCGAACCAGAAGTGCGGGAGAAAAATGCCGGTGCTCTGCACGCCGTTGCCGTAAAGGATGTATTTGATCATCTCCGGCACGTTGACGGCATGGGCAAAAGCCGTGCGCACGCGCAGATCCTGGAAGAGCGGGTTGCGGAGATTCCAGCCGACGTAGGTGTACGAATTCGAGGGGTAGCGGAACACCTGGAAACGCGGGTCGTCGATGTAGGATTTGACCGCCCAGGGATCGACTCCCCAGAAATCCGTCTGTCGGGTCATGAAAGAAAGTCGGACCGCGATGGGATCGGGAAGGTAGCGAAAGACCACGGCCTCCAGCCACGGTTTGCCCTGATAATAATCGTCGTTGGCCACCAACCGGAGCGTCTCGTTGGTTTTCCAGGACGAAAACTTGAAAGGCCCGAGGCCAATCGGGCGGCGGTTGAAGTTGTCGTTCCACCAGGTGACGGGTTTGTCCTCCAGAATGTGGGCGGGGAGGAGGGGGATCATCCAACTGGTGAGGGCGGGGGAAAACGGTTTGCGGTACGTCACCAGCACCTCATGCGGCCCCGGTGTCTCGAGACTTTGGATCAAGTCGAAGTCCGATTTGCGGGGCGAGGCGACGGCTTCATTCACGAGGGAACGATAGGTGAACGCCACATCTTTCGAAGAGAATGGCGCACCATCGTGCCAGCGCACGTCATCGCGGAGAATAAATTGGACCACCGGCTCGGCCAGAAACTTGCGGGTCTCGGTCACCACGACAGTGGCCTTTTCCTTGCCCTTCTTCGCCAGAAAGGCTTTCAGATCTTCCAGCGCCTGTTTGGCCTCTCCAGGAATGGTGATTTCAAAAGCCGCATCGTAATCAAACCACGCACGCACGATGGGCAGGTCGATGTTGGCCTCTTGGAACTCCTTGAGCAACGCCCGGGCCTCGCCACCCGTCTCGGCCCGCAGGGTGGTGAGGGGCAGAGTCGAGGCGGGATTAAACAACTCGTAGATCTTCTCACTCGCGGTCATCCCGGGCAGCCCGAATTTGAGGTACAGCTTTGTTCCCTCCGCGCGGGCTTCGAGCAGCGACAGGTCCGCCCAGGCCTCCTTGGCGGCGCGGACAAAACTCAGGGCCGTCAACGCCGCGGTGGGTCCTTGAAAGTAAATCGTGGTGGTCTGGCTGAGGCTGAAAGACTTCGCGAGCTGAGGGCTGATCTGCAGGTTCTGATCATATTGCAGCAGGCCTTCAAAAAGGAACTGCTCGACCTCGCTGGCCCCGGACTCGGCGGACTGGATCGGGTTGAGCTTGGTGGGTTCCCCGATCGAGGCAATGGTCAGTTCGTTTTTCCGATCCGTGGAAAACGACGCCACGGTCAAAAACGACGCCACCAAAAGGGCGACGAGCAAAACTGGGATGCCGTAAACGAAAAACCTGACCACCGCGCCGGAGCATATCCACGAAGCGGCGGGACGCAATTGCGAGTTTCCGATTTCGGGAAAGACACGCATTGCACGAAGGGACACGAATTCCCGGGAGAAACCGGCCTTTTTTCGCCTCTCTTCAAAATTCGTGGAAATTCGTGCAATTCGTGTCTGCCTCTGGTGGAGTAAACGCCATGGCGAGGTCAAAAAACGGCAATCACGCGTTCACGGGTGTTTTTCTGGTCGGGCTCGGTATCGTCGCCCTGTTCAACTTCTGGTGGCCAGGCATCATGTTTGTCATTGCCGTGGCCATGCTGGTGGCCGCTTTGCTCGACGGGCGACTGGGAGAGAACATCGTGGGCATTGCCATCCTGCTCGGCATCGGAATCGTCGGTGTCGTCACGAAAATGCATCTGCAAACCGGAATCACCTTCTGGCCGTTCCTCTTTATCGTGATCGGTCTGGCCTATCTGGTGAAGACCTTCTGGAAACGCGGCTGAGGGTTTGAGCGTGAATCGGCAACCCGGCGCCCGGCGCGCACTTGCGCTGCTGCTCACGCTTAATCTGTTCTGTTACCTCGATCGCTATATTTTGGCGGCGCTTGAGCCGGAAATCAGCAAAACTTTCTTCGGGCCGGACGACCCGAACGCCATGGCGAAAACCGGCTCGTTGGCCACGGTTTTTCTCCTCAGCTACATGGTGCTGTCGCCCGTGTTTGGCTGGATGTCCGACCGGTATTCCCGCTGGAAAATCATCGCCTTTGGAGCCGCCCTCTGGAGTCTCGCGACTTCGGGTTCGGGTTGGGCCCCGGTTTTTGCCGTGCTGGTGGCGGCACGCATTCTGGTGGGTGCAGGCGAGGCCGCCTACGGTCCGGCCGCACCGACGATCATCGCGGACCTTTTCCCCAAAGAGCGTCGCGGGCTGGTGCTGGCGTGGTTTTTTGCAGCGATTCCGTTTGGCAGCGCTCTCGGCTATTTGTTTGGCGGCATGGTCGGGGCCGCGCACGGCTGGCGCGCCCCATTCCATTACGCGGCCATTCCGGGCCTGATCCTGGCTGGCCTGTGCCTGCTCATGAAAGACCGTCGTCCGGCAGGAAGTGCGGAGCGCAAACACGCAACGTGGACGGATTACAAGGGTCTCATTCGCATTCCGTCTTATGTGTACAATGTCGCGGCGCAGACGGCCATGACCTTTGCCATCGGCGGCATTTCCTTTTGGGCCCCGGCCTATTTTTTCCGCGAACGCGGTCAGGCGGATCTTGCTCAGGTCAATTTGATCTTTGGAGGAATCACGGCGGTGGCCGGATTATCGGCGACCTTGTTCGGCGGCTGGCTGGCAGACCGGCTGGCGCAGCGGGTGAGGGGGGCCTATTTTTGGGTCTCGGGGTGTGGGATCTTGCTATCGTTTCCCCTGACCCTCGCGATGCTCGCCGCGCCGTTTCCGCTGGCTTGGGTGCTGTGTTTTCTGGCGATCTTTTTCCTCTTTTTCAACATCGGCCCGGCCAACACCGCCATCGCCAATGTCACCAGTCCCTCGGTGCGGGCCACGGCCTTTGCCGTGAACATCTTTGTCATTCACGCCCTGGGCGATGCCATTTCGCCGCCGCTCATCGGGGCGATTGCCGACCGGTGGAGCCTGACGATTGGTTTTGTCGTGGTGTCCTTCGCGATGATGGTGGCGGGGATTCTCTGGCTGCTGGGTGCGAAACATCTGGAGAAGGATGCACAAAGGATTTCCGCGCTTCCAGGGCACGGCTAAGCGCGCGCGGTGACGAAAATCCGCAGCGGAGAGCGGCTTCCTTGACGGGCACCAAACCGCCCCGGAGCATCCGGCGGGCCGCGTCCGTGCGGAGATTGCGCAGATGGAGCGCGGGTGAGAGTCCGGTGCGTTCGGTGAAAAGGCGGGTAAAATGCTCGCGGGAAATTCCCGCTTCCGCCGCGAGTTCCTTCACCCCCAGAGGCTCCCGGAAACGCGCCTGACAGATGCGCAGGGCGGTTTCGACGGGGTCCGGATGGTCCGAGGGCCGGCTGAGCTGACGCGCCCATTCCACCAAAAACCCGAAACAGGCGAGGCTGGTTTCGTGGGGATCCGCGGGATTGCGCCGCGCCCCCTGCGCGACGAGCGCGTCAAAGGCGGAGCCGGCGGGCGAACGGCGGGGCAGGGGAAGTACGGGACCGAACTGCCTTCGCAGATCCTCGCAGAGCCGCACGGCGAGGGGGCCATAGAAATTGAGCCAGGAAAATCTCCACGGGGACTTTTCTTCCTGGGGGTAGCGGTAGGAACTCGGCTCGGGGACGGTCGCGATGAAAGCATGACCAGGCGGCACCGCAAAGGATGTTCCTTCCCAAAAAAACTCGCCCCGTCCCGAAGTGGTCCGCTGGATGATCACAAATTGCCCGTCTCCGCGATCGGCGTTGTTCCACTCGTAGCGGGGGGAGGTAGTCCATTCGTCGACAATACCAAAAGGTAGCGTGATTCCGGGAAACTCGGAGGGATGTTTCGACATGGGAAGAATATCACAAAAGGACACTCCCATGTCACACCTTCTTTCTCGGCGGATCCGCGGGGCTGTGGCAGGGTCTGGGCATGGCTTCTTCTTCCCTCAAAAAATCCGCCGGTCACTCCGAACACACCAAATCCTCCGCCAGTGCGGGTCTGCCCGGCCGGTTTCTCCGTCCGATCAAGATCACCATGTTGGGAGCGGGCAGCGGATTCACTCCGCGGCTGGTCAACGACGTGCTGCGCATCCCCGGGCAGCAGGGCGGGGTGATTGCCCTGGTGGATATCGACACCGCCCGGCTGCGCACAATGAAGCAGTTGATCGAAAAGCTCATCGGCAAACTGCGCGCGAAGAACTGGAAGGTCATCGCCTCTCCCAACCGCCGCGACGTACTCAAGGGCAGTCAATACATTGTCAACTGCATCGAAGTGAGCGGCTTGGAGTGTGTCCGCCATGACAACGACATTCCGTCAAAATACGGTATCGATCAGTGCATCGGGGACACCATCGGGCCGGGCGGGCTGTTCAAATCCCTCCGGACCATTCCCGTCTGGCTGGAGGTGCTCAAGGACGCGGAGAAATTGTGTCCGGATGCCATCGTGCTGAATTACACCAACCCGATGAACATGATGTGCCTGGCCGCAGCCCGCACATCAGCCATGCAGGTGGTGGGCCTGTGTCACTCTGTGCAAGGCACAAGCCAGCTCCTCGCGTCGCGGGCGGGCGTTCCCATCGACGAAATGGAATGGGAATGTGCCGGCATTAATCACCTGGCGTGGTTTGTGAAACTCAAACACCTCGGCAAGGACCTCTATCCGCTTTTGATGAAGAAAGCTCGCGAGGACCTCGCGGGCCGGCCGGGGAATCCCGAGGATGCGCATGATCTTGTGCGCAAGGACATGATGGTCCATTTCGGTGCGTTCATCACGGAATCCAGCGGCCACCTTTCGGAATACCTTCCCTACTACCGCACACGGAAGGACCTGATCGACACCTACAGCCGTCCCGGCTATCACGGCGAGTCGGGCTTTTACGTCAATAACTGGCCGACCTGGCGGAAGAACGCCGACGCCGACCGTCTTGCCATGGTGAAGGGAACCAAGCCCATCGCCTGGGATCGCAGTTGGGAATACGCGAGCTGGATCATGGAAGCCCGGGAAAAAGACACCCCGTTCCGCATCCATGGCAACGTGATGAATACGGGCGCGTCGCTCATCAGCAACCTCCCGGCGAATGCCTGCGTGGAAGTCGCCTGCCTGATTGACCGCAATGGCGTTCAGCCCACGCGGTTCGGCGCGCTGCCCGCGCAGATGGCGGCGGTCTGCGCGTCCAATCTCGGGATGTTCGATCTCGGTGCGACCGCCGCGATGGAACGCAGCAAGGAAGCTGCGATTCATGCGCTGATGCTGGATCCGCTGAGCGCTGCGATGTGCAGTCCGGCGGAGATCAAGGCGATGACCCTGGAAATGTTCCGGGCCGAGCAGGCGTTTTTGCCGGGATACCGGTAAAGACTCGCTACCGGCGTGGCTGGGCTACCGGCCGATCCGGCTCAGACTCACAAACTCCAGCGTGGGTTTCCCGTCTTCGCGGGCTTGCGGCAGATTGACGCGGAATTCGAGCTGCCAGTCGTTTCGTTCTTCGGGATCGATGAGGACTTGGTGAACCCGCCACGTCTGGCCGTCATCGTTGGGCTCGACGTAGGTGTGGCGGCCGTTGCGGGCTTCGTTGTCGAGGCGGATCCGTTCGTGGTCGGTGTAATAGTCCGCCAGTTCGGGCCGGTCGATCTCGCCTCGCACGAGCGACTGCATATAGCGGAAGATTTCCGTCCGGATGAGTGCGGTGAACTCGCGTTTGTTCCGGGTGATGTCGGGTGCCTCCAGGGGCTTTTCCTCGACTTCGACGGGCTGGAAATTCGGGTCGCGGAGTTTCTCCCATTCGTCGAGCAGACTGGAATCCGTGCCGCGCAGCACGCCCGCAAGCCAGGCTTCCATCTCCTGCACGGCTTCCGTCTTGAACGTGTCCGGCACGGTTTGCGCCAGCACCTTGTGCACGCTGGAAAGATGCCGCAGGAGCACGCCTTCAGTGCGGGCAAGGTCGTAGTCTTGAACGTAGTCGGTGAAATTGCGGAAATTTTCGAACATCTCCCGGGCAATGCTTTTCGGGCGGATGTTTTCCTCGCCGACCCAGGGATGCGCGTCGCTGAAGGCGTTGAAAGTGCTGTAGATGAAGTCGCGGCAGGGTTTCGGGTATTCCAGTTCCTCCAGCCGGGCGATGCGCTCCTCGTAGGGCACCCGGTCGTTTTTCATGGCGGTCATGGCCTCGGTCTTCACGGCGTCGAGCTGGCGGCGCAGAATGATGTCCGGGTTTTCGAGGATGGATTCGCACAGGGTCAGCACATCGGCCGCGTAGGTCACGGAGGCCGGATCGATCAAAGCGAGCGTATCGATCAGATAAAGCGAGAGGGTGTGGTTGAGCGAAAAGTCGTCCTGCAACTCGACGTTGAGGCGCAGTTTTGTGCCGTCCGCTCCGCGCGATGCGGGCGGCAGGATCGTCACGATCTTCCGCTCCACCAGGGCCCGGAAAAGCTGCCACGCCCGCTTCTCGTGTAGGGTTTTCGCGTTCGTCGTTTCGTGCGAATCGGCAATGATTCGGCGCATGGCCGCGCAACTGTCCCCGCTGCGACCAAGCACCTGGAGCAGCATGCCGTGCGAAACTTGAAAACGCGAGACCAGCGGCTCGGGTGAGGCAGATTGCAGCTTTTTGAAGGTGTCTTCATTCCAGCCGACAAAACCCTCGGGTGGCTTCTTTTTCACCATCTTGCGCTGCTTCTTCACGTCGCCGGCGGCCTTGGCCTCCATCTTGGCATTTTCGATGACGTGTTCCGGGGCCTGACACACCACGTAGCCGCGGTCGTCAAAGCCGCGCCGGCCGGCCCGGCCGGTGATCTGGTGGAAGTCCCGCGCGGTGAGCGTGGCAACTTTTTCGCCGCTGTATTTGCTCAATCGCGTGAGCAGCACAGTGCGGATCGGGACGTTCACGCCGACGCCGAGTGTGTCGGTGCCGCAGATCACCTTGAGCAGACCGCGCTGCGCCAGTTTTTCGACGAGCACGCGATACTTTGGCAACAAACCGGCGTGATGGATGCCGACACCGTGGCTGAGGAATTTTTTGACCTCCTTGCCATACGGGCTGGTGAACTTGGCCCCGGCCATCACTTCCTTGATCGCAGTTTTTTCGGCGGCCGAACAAAAGTTCAGGCTCATGAGGTCCTGCGCGGCCTGTGCGGCTTCATTTTGCGTGAAGTGCACGAGATAAACCGGCGCTTTATTGGCCGCGACGAGTTCCTGCAATGTCCCATCGACTGAAGTTTGCACATAGCTGAACTCCAGCGGCACGGGACGCTCATACGAGGCCACGACCTTGGTTTCGGCCCCCGTCAGTCGGGTGAGTTCCTCTTGAAAGAAGCCCGAGCCGCCCATGGTCGCCGACATCAGAAGGAATCGCGAGTTGCTCATGGTTAGCAAAGGCACCTGCCACGCGACGCCCCGTTCTTTGTCCGAGTAATAATGGAACTCGTCCATGATCAGCTCGCGGAAGGGCGTCTCTGCCGCGTCCCGCAGCGCGTGGTTGGCCAGAATTTCCGCCGTGCAGCAGAGGATCGGCGCGTGGCGGTTCACTGTCGCATCACCCGTGGCCATGCCGACATTGTCGGGACCGAAGTCGCGGCACAGGGCCAGGAACTTCTCATTCACCAGTGCCTTGATCGGGCAGGTGTAAACGGATCGACGTCCCTTCGCCATCGATCGAAAATGCAGGGCCAGCGCAACCAACGACTTCCCCGAGCCCGTGGGCGTGTTGAGGATGACGTTGCGGTCATCAAACAGCTCAAGGATCGCCTCTTCCTGCGCCGGGTAGAGCTCCAGTTCCTTCTCGGCCACATAGTCCAGAAAGGCCGTCAGTAACTCGTGGTTCGAGCAGTCGGGGGATTTCGGGACTCGGCGCAGCAGCGGGTGGTCGGACAGTGGGCGCTCATTCATCGCACAAAACGAGCGGTGTCAACGTCCGCGGCAACCCGGTGGTCCATGGGCGTGGGAAAATCGGACAAACCTCTTTCCAGACCGGCGAGCCGCCCTTATTGCGGCTGTTCCTGACGGGAGCGAGGGCGGCGTACAGCCTCCAGGCCGAGGCGGGCGTAGTCCACAACGTACCCCTCATGGAGCAGCCAGGAGAGGTCGCGGGCGACGCCGGCGTCGCGTTCGGTTTCGCCTCCTTCAGCGGCGGGGCGAAGGGCGGCGAGGGCCTTGCGGCGTTCGCCGGCCGGGGTTTTCGGATGTTCCTCCAGGTACGTGAGGATGCTGCTGAGGGCGTCGGAAACCGGGGTGGTGGCGCGGTCGAGATGCCGCGGACGGGCGATGGAAACGTAGGTGATGTTTTCGTGCGCCTTGAAGATGTGGAGTCCGCGTCCGACCAAGGCCTGGCCCAGCGAGTGCGCCAGAGGGAGGGGGAAGCGGCGCAGTTCGTCCACCATGCGCCGCGCGAGGGTGAGGGCGGATGGCGTGGAGGAATTCAGAAGGGCCGGGCCGGGGACTTTCAGCTTGTCGCCGGCCGGAACGATCACCGTTGGCGCGTGATGCTGACGAAAATGACGTTCCACGTCGGCGAGGGTGGCAAGTTTTTCGGGCTCCTGCCCTTCCGGGGTGGCGAGGGGGACAAATTCATCGCGGGAGGAGCGTTCGTCTTTCCATTTCTGGATCATTTCCTCGTCGCGGACGGTGCGAACGCGGCTCTTGTAGGCCTCGAAGGGCATGTTGGCGTAGCGCTCGGCGTGGAGTTTGCGGAGGCGGTCCTGGTAGTCGTGGTAGTTCGGCGGTCCGATGAGCGTGTCGCTAAGACCGCAGACGGCGATGCACGAGTAGGAACCCTTCGGGGGGTCGATGGCGACGCGTTCGCGGGTGTAAAATTTGTCGAGGTGCTGGGCGAGGGCGTTGGCGATGGCTTCGCGTTCGTTCAGCCACACGCTGCCGTCGGTCGTGAGTTGAAAAAGCGCGGGACCGTCCTTGCGGTGCAGGGCGACGAGGTAGCGCTCGGATTTTTCCAGCACAAGCTGGGCAAGGTCGAAGAGGGGGTAGGCGACGGCGGTGGATTTGATCTGGCGCGCGAGGCCGTCGATCCCACTGGGCGCGGCGAGGATGGTCAGGTCCCAACCGGTAAGGACGGGGTCGGGACGGGGTTCCGGCTCCCGGGGGCCCCGGCGGTCGTCGCGCGGG
>JBGSVZ010000054.1:0-14966 GCA_041752695.1 Terrimicrobiaceae bacterium | reverse complement strand
CGATGGCATTGACCAGGATGGCGGCGATGGCGTGGGGGAGGTGGCTGACCCGGCCGACCGCGAGGTCGTGGGCTTCGGGGGCCATTTCCACGAGGCGGGCACCGAGGGATTCCCAAAGACCCCGGACGGCGGCCAGGGCGTCAAGGCTGGTACGTGGCGTCGGCGTGACGATGCAGGTCGCTCCGTCAAAAAGGTCCTCCCGGGCGGCCTCGATGCCGGCTTTTTCCGATCCGGCCATGGGGTGCGAACCCACAAACCGGGCGCCGAGAATTTCCTCCAGGGCGGCCACGACCCCACCCTTTACGCTACCGGCATCGGTGACCACGGCGTGCGCGGACAAATGCGGGGCAATCTCGCGGGCCAGGGCGGGCATGGCTCCAATGGGGGTGCAAAAGACGCAAAGATCTGCGTGTTCCGCAGCCGCGCGGGCGTCGCAGGTCACCGCGTCAAAAAACTTCGCCGCGCGGGCCGCCGACGCCTCGGATCGCGCCCAGAGCCGGACCGAACCATCCGGCTGAGACTTGCGTAAGGCAAAGGCGAGCGATCCCCCGATTAATCCCGGGCCGAAAATGGCAACCGTGCTCAGGGGACGAGAAAGGTTTTGTTGGAGTAGGGACACCGGACCTCGGAGCCGGGAGGGAACCCGCGGACATCAACGTAACCCTGGTACGGGGCCCAAGGGCTGGACACAAAGCCGGGTTTTCCCGGAACGGGGGTGCCGTATTTCAGATCCCCACCCGTCGCAGGTGCCGGGGTTGGGGCGGGAGTAGCCAGGGGTTCCGGCGTGGGTTGGGGGTTCGGCGTGGGCTCGATGACCTCGACCACGGGGGGCGGTGGGGTGGAAGGTCGGGGAATCGGCTTGCGCGTGCTGCTCCGGGTGGGTTCGCAGGCGGCGAGACCGACCAGGGCGAGGATGGCAACAGCGAGGCGAAAGGACGAGTTCATGAGTGGTGTGCCTAAAAACGACAATGGCGGTTCAAGTTGCAATGCTAATCTTGGCCGTTGGCGGCCCGAAAACGCGGGAAAGGTCGGAGACGCACGCTAAAGCGTGAACTCCAACGGTCGTCCCTTTTCAGCCGGTGGTGTCGGCCTTTCGGCGGTTTTCCTCAGGGAACGAGGAAAATCTTGCTCGTGTAGGGGCATTTCACCTCGGTGCCCGGAGGAAAGCCGCGGACGTCCACATACCCCGCGTAGGGAGCGTGGGGGCTGGTGACAAAGCCGGATTTCCCGGGGACGGGTGTGCCGTAGGGAATGTCCTTCGTGGCGGTGTTCGCCAGAGTATCGGGAGTCGGCGCCGGGGTCGGGTTCGCCATGGTGTCGATCGTCGGCTCGGGCGTGGGGGTCGGGGAGGGCGAGGGCGTGGCAAATTGCGTGCCGGCCTGCTCCTGGGTGTAACCGAAGCGGTTGCGATTTTGCGTGCGCGACGAAGTGCGGCTGTTGGAATCGGTCTCGCAAGCGGCAAACGCGACTAACACGACGGAGGTGGTGACGATCCAGAGCGACGGTTTCATAACGATAGGCTGGTAAAAACGCACGATTTCCCCCCCGGTGGCAAATCAATTCTTGAGGGCGTCTCAGTCCACCCGGGGTTTAAAAAAGTAAGTCCCCGCGCCCGCGCCGATCAGAACCGCTTGGTTCATGGTAATCGGGCCGGTGGATTCCACCAGATATCCGTCCGTCAGCCGGGTCTGCGAATAAACAATCGGCTGGAGATGTTTGGCGATGGTCTCGGTGTCGGGCAATTTTGAGGCATCGATGATCTCGCTCACGCCGGGCATGAAGTTGGCGCTGAAGCGCACGACCTGACTGAGGGTGGGATAGCCCCGCTCAAAAATGGCGCGAATGTCCACATAGCCAAAAACCTCATTGGCCGAGCGGTAGGTTTCTTTGGCCGGCACGAAGGCGGGCGAGTTTTCCAGGCTGTCGCCGCTTTTCAGGGCCTGGTGGACGCGTTCGATTTCGGCGGGGTCGAGGCCGACCAGGGCAAAACCCTCCGTGAGCGTGAGGGAAGGGGTTGCGAAAGCCTGCTGCAGGGTCGGGAAGCTGTAGTATTTCAATCCGCCGAATTCGTTCACCGTCGTCTCCGGCAGAAGAGTGAGAACTTGCTGGAGGCTCTGCTCGGCCTTGGCCGCATCCTTGATGGTGATGGCCAGCACACCCTCGGGTTTGGACTGTCCGGTCGGCCAGTTCAGGACCACGGCGCAATCGGGACCAAACGCTTCGGGCACCAGTTGGAAAAGCTGGGAGTCCTGCAGGGGTGAGCCTTGCAATGTCCGGGCGACGGTGGGGTTTTCCCGGAGTTTGGCGAACTGGTTGAAATCGAGGATAAAGTCAAAAAATGCCGTCGTTTGCGCGGTGGTGAGTTTGATCGAGTTGTGGCTGAGGTTGCCGACTTCGGGGGGATTCGGACGCAGGACAAAGAGGCTGTCCCGGAGGTTCGCGCCGTCGAGCTTGGTGGAAAATCCGATGGCCTCAACCTTGCGGGCCTGCTCGATTTGCTGGGGGATCTGCTGGGCGCCAAAGGAATTGCCGACGGCCAGAAGCGCATCGAGGAAGGACTGCGGCTGCAAGTACACGAGCAGATCGGGATCTTTGGAGAGTTTGGCGATCACCTGCTTGTAGCGTGGGCTGTCTGCCAGAGAACCCTCCTTACGGCGGCCGGCGGCGCGGTCGAGTGCTTCCTGCAAGGCTGGCAGGCTGTTGGAAATGAAGCCCCACTGACCGTGGCTGGCGTTATAAATCGAGACGGGCCCGTGGACGGACGAGGCGATATCCGCGCCCTGATAATCCTCGTGTTTCACCTCGGCGGCCGGGCCTTCCAAGGCGATTTCCTGACGCAACCGGGCCACGGCAGCGTCGTGCGCCGGTTTGCCGCCCCAGTATTGGAACCCGACCAGAATGGCGGCGTCTGACGAAGTCACCCCGACCGATGCGGCGAAAATGCGTCCGGGTTTCAGGCTGAGAAGAATCCCCGAGGCCTCGTCGCCGCCCTGTTGTTTCGTCAGATATTTAAAGGGCTGCTCGAGGAAGGCCTTCAACTGCGGTTCGACGCCGATCTTGGCGAGGGTGGTCTGCGGCCAGCGCAAAAAGGAACGCGGCAGATCGGGCAGGGTCGCCAGAGCGACAGTTTCCGCGGGAAGGAGGAGGGCGGCATCCGAGACTCCCATGCCGCGCAAAACCCATAGAACCGAGCCTGCGAGAACGATCACGACAGCCAGGAGGATGAGCAGGACTTTTTTCATGGCGCGAAGTGTTACGGCAAAGGTGCGCCGGGGGCAAGCGTGCCCCGCGATCCGGGTCCGACGTGATGCCACGGCGAAACCTTCGGCGGCCGTCGTGCCTTTAGGCGGAGATCCTCCTTTTCTTTCCGCCGGCAATGGCGTGTTCTGTCCTGCTTCGTATCCATGAAATCATCGTTCCTGTTCCCAAAGAATTTTGTCTGGGGGGTTGCCACGGCCGCTCCCCAAATCGAAGGTGCCGCTTTTGAGGACGGCAAGGGCGAGTCCATTTGGGACCGCTACTCCCGCGTGCCCGGCAAGGTTCTGGGCGGCGACACGCTCGATGTCGCCTGCGACCACTATCATCTGTACAAGCAGGATTTTCGCCTCATGCGGAAGCTGGGCGTGAAGAACTACCGGCTCTCCCTCGCCTGGCCGCGGTTTTACCCCGAAGGTGACGGTGCGCTCAATCCGAAGGGCGTGGATTTTTACAACCGTCTGATTGATGCCATGCTCAACGAGGGCATTACCCCGTGGGTCACGTTGTTTCATTGGGACCTGCCGCAGGCTCTGGAAGACCGCGGAGGATGGCGATCCCGCGTGACGCCGGATGCCTTTAAACCCTACGCCGAGACCGCGGTGAAGGCCCTCGGCGACCGCGTAAAGAACTGGATTACTCTCAACGAGATCCGCTGTTTCACCAACCTCGCCCATGGGCAGGGCGACAAAGCCCCGGGCACGCAGGAAACCCAGCAGGTCATCAACCAGACCTTCCACCACGCCCTGATTTGCCACGGCCACGCCATCCGCGCTGTGCGAGAATTCGGCGGCCGCGGCGCTCGCGTCGGGCTTACGGACAACTCGGATATCCCCGTGCCCGTCACCGAAACCCCGAAGGACATCGCGGCGGCGAAAAAATGGTTCATCGATCATAATGCCCACATCCTCGAGCCGATCTATACGGGCAAATACTCTACGGCCTATTTAAAACGCTGCGGCGCGGATCGTCCCGTCGTGGCCAAGGGCGACATGGAACTGATTGGCCAGCCCACGGATTTCCTCGGCATGAATGTTTACACTGGCGTTTTTGTGCGCGCGGGCCGCGGCGGCAAACCTGAGGCATTGACTCTCCCGCCCGATTACCCCCGCACGAGTTGCCCGTGGCTCAATATCATGCCGCAATCCATTTATTGGGGCACGCGCCTCGCGCATGAAGTTTATGGTGCGAAAGCTGTCTATATTACCGAGAATGGCTGTGGGTATGACGACGAGCCCATCGTCAACGGCGAGGTGCTCGATCTTCACCGCCGCGACTATGTCCGGAACTATCTCAAAGAACTTCACCGCGCTGTGGCCGATGGCGTCCCGGTGAAGGGGTATTTCCTCTGGTCCTTTCTGGACAACTACGAATGGCAGGACGGCTACACCCGCCGCTTTGGCATCGTCCATACGGACTACCAAACCCAAAAACGCACCCCTAAGTTAAGTGCCCATTGGTATTCCGAAGTGATGCGCGAAAACCGCATCGTGTAGCTGACGCTGGAGGGCCAACCCGGCTTGTCCCTCCTAAAGGGGGTCAAGGGCTACGGTCTCTTATATTCCAACGTTCTCTTGCCGGTCAGCGGTTCGGAGATCGGTTTGCCGTCCTCGACAATCGTGAGGGTGATTTCGGCGTCGTCCTTTGCGCTGGTCACCGTGACTTCCTTGATGAACTGGCCCTGGAAACTCAGCGACGAATCCTTGAAGCTGTGCTCCAGGTTCACGCCGCTCGCGTTCCATTTCACCTTCGCCTGAAGGGAATCCTGCCCGGGACCCGTGATCATATACCCAATGGTTTTGTCGGGCGGCCCCTTCCAATCCAGAAGGGTGGTCTTGGTTCCGACGAGGAAATAGCGTCCATCCACGTTGGTGTAAGCGAGGGAAGTGGCGTCGGTCCCGTTCCCCAGGGACTTGTACGTAATCGCGACCAGACCAACGGGAGGGTTGGTGGGTTCGATTTTCCTACCGCGCGAGACAAAGAAGAGCTGAGAATCCTCGGGGAGCGGTTGGAGCGAGAGCGACTCGATTTCCTTATCGTTAAAGAGATGCTGCTGCATTCGCACCGCGAGGGTTTTGTCCGCCTCCGTCATGCCTACCGAATAGGTCAGCGCATCGAGCTTGGCCGGGCTCCGCTCCGCCAGGGCGGTCCGAATTGCGGAAAGAAAATCCTCCGGCGTGTCCGGGCCCTGGGCGGGGGCCGGGATGATCAAGCCGAGGAAAAACAGGAAGGCGGCTGGCAAAAATTTCATGAGAAGTGGTGCGAGTCGGCAAGGTGCCTGATGGCGCGTTTTGGTCCAGCGTCATTTTTGGGGTCGGGAGGATCTCCGGCCATCTCGTGCCTGTCGGGGACGTTTAGGGTTCGGTTGGTGGGATCGGCGGTGGTGACACCTTGGTCGCGCTCTTTTGCAGCATTTCGGCCACGCGTTGAGGGGCCTCATTTAACATGGCGGGAATGGCGGCGGCCTCGGGGAGATTTTTCCAGTATTTTTTGGGCATTTCGCCCGTCATGGCTGCCACCTTAATCCGGGCGGGATTAAAGATATTGCGGTAATACGTCAGCCAAAGGGTCTCCAAAGAATCCTCGGTGGGCGCGGCCGAGCGAGGCACGCCTTCCGTGAAGGTGAGGGTCTCCTGATCCCAATGGGCGCAGCGATCCGGCGTGAGGATCGACCACCGCATAGCGGCAAAGCGGTTGACGAAAAACGGCGCGTTTTTTTCGACAATGTGATGTTCGGGTTCGAACCAGGCGACGTACCAGGTTTCCCCGTCGCGCTCGACGGTGCGGAAACGCACGAACGCCCTCATTTTGTGCAGGTCCCGCCGCACGCTCTTGTCCATCGTGAGGAGTTGGTGAACATCCCGGTCCACCGCGATGTTCAGGAGATGCGGTTCGCCGCGGGTCAGTCTCCAGAGAGCCCGGTAGAGGTGCGCCCATCGCTGGGGATTGCGGTGGCAGGCGACGTTTCCCGCGAGGGCGAGGAAAGCCCGGGGCACGCGAAATGTGGGCAGAGCTTCGGATCCCGCGTCCGGTGGAGAAAAGATCGGGAGGCCGGGTTCTCCAGATTCTTCCCAGACGACTTCGTCGGGGGTCCATCCTCTCCCCAACGCCTGGCGGGCCTCCTGCTGCCAGCCTTCGAAGGAGGGTGTGATGCGCAGACAGCGCATCAGACGCGCGGATTTTCGGGGTTAAAAAGCTCCAGCTGCCGGTCCGGCCGGGATTCTCCGACAACTTTCGGAAAATGATCGGCCGTCTCGATAAACGGCAGGGCCTTTTTCAGCGGGACGCGCAGCCGGGTGAGGTCCGCAAGGCGGACCTTTTGCCAGCGTCGGATCTGCAGAATGCGGTCCACATTGCGCACACCAAGTCCGGGGATCCTGAGGAGCAGCTCGCGCGGACCGCGATTGATATCCACGGGAAAAATCTGCGGATGGCGCAGGGCCCAGGACAGTTTCGGGTCGCGCTCGAGGTCGAGGTTGGTGTCGGTTTCGGTGGTCAATTCCTCCACCTGAAAGCCGTAGAAACGCAGCAGCCAATCGGCCTGATACAGCCGGTGCTCCCGAACGAGCGGTGGCGCGACGAGGGGAAGGCTGCGCGAGGCGTCGGGGATCGGACTGAAGGCCGAATAATAAACCCTGCGCAGGCGATGGGTCTGATAGAGCGACGAAGCTTGATCCAAAATGGTCCGGTCACTCGCGGTCGTCGCTCCCACGATCATCTGCGTGCTTTGGCCACCGGGCGCGAAGACGGGGGCCTTGCGGCTTTCCTGGCGCTCGGCTTTGGCCTGGTCGATGCGTTCGCGGATTGACCCCATGGCGAGCCGGATGCGGGAGAGGTTTTTCTCCGGCGCGAGTTTTTGCAGGTCCGCCTGGGTCGGCAGTTCGACATTGATGCTGATACGGTCCGCCCACCGTCCGGCTTCCGCGATCAATTCCGCCGAGGCCTCGGGAATGGTTTTGAGGTGAATGTACCCGCGAAATCCGTGGTCCTGCCGCAGAGTGCGGGCCACTTTCGCCACCTGCTCCATGGTGTAGTCGGGATTGCGGATGATCCCCGAGCTGAGGAAGAGGCCTTCGATGTAATTGCGGCGGTAAAAATCCAGCGTGAGGTTCACGACCTCGTCCGGCGTGAAGCGGGCCCGCCGGACGTCACTGGAGGAACGATTGATGCAATAGAGGCAGTCGTAGACGCAGAAATTGGTCAGGAGGATTTTGAGCAGCGAGACGCAGCGTCCGTCCGGGGTGTAGCTGTGGCAAATCCCCGCGCCGGTGGTGGAGCCGATTCCGCCTGAGCGCGAATCGCGTTTGGTCGTGCCACTGCTGGCGCAGGAAGCGTCGTACTTCGCGGCTTCGGCCAGGATGGAAAGTTTGGTTTCGAGATTCACGCCAGGTCAGGGACCGCTCTTCTCGATGAACCCAATTCATCAACTACGCAATCCGGAGTTTCCTGGACGCATGGTCAGGGCGCGGGCGACGGGGCTGGGGGAATTTTTTACAACTTTCTGCCGCTCGGCGGGTTTGATCCAGCACGCCATGAAGAAAATCCTCCTCGCCCTTGCCATCGCCCTGAGCGGACTTCCCGTATCCCATGCCGAAGGGCCGGACGAACCGCAGCCCCGCCGGGGACAGGGAGACCTGCGGATGAAGATGAAGGAAAAATTCCTGGAAAATCTTCCTCCCGAAGCGCGGCAGCGTTTCGAGGCCGCTCGTGAGAAGGCTTTGCAGGACCCGGCGGTGCAGGAACTTCGGAAAAAATCCGAAACGGCCAACCGCGAATTTTTTGACGCCATGCGGAAAAAGATGATGGAGATCGATCCGAGCCTGGGAGAGATCG
This sequence comes from Terrimicrobiaceae bacterium, assembly GCA_041752695.1. Classification (GTDB taxonomy): domain Bacteria; phylum Verrucomicrobiota; class Verrucomicrobiia; order Chthoniobacterales; family Terrimicrobiaceae; genus CALCJD01. Next base: position 6,878 of record JBGSVZ010000054.1, on the reverse strand, counting down.
TGAAAAACGCCCGCGGTGGGGAGAAGGGTCCCAAAAACATGCGCGAAGAACGCCGGGAGGGTGGCCGCGAGCCGGGCGGGTTTGGAAATCTCTCGGAAGGGGAACGGCAAAAGTTGATGGCTGCCCGGGAAAAAGCGAAAACCGATCCCGCTGTGGTCGCTGCGGAAAAGAAAAAAGGCGAGGCGGGGACGCCTGAGGATCGCAAGGCGGCGTCGGAAGAGTTTCGCCAGGCCATGCACACCGCCCTGCTCAAGGCCGATCCCACTTTGGGCCCGATTCTGGAAAAAATGGGCCCCAAACCTCCGCCCGCTCCTCCGGTTCCCGGCGGTGATGGGGAGATGATGTCCAATCCGTAAAACGGGTCCCGTTCGACCCCAGGGAGGGTCAGCCTCCGACCCGACCCCGTTTCGTTCGAGTGACGAGGGTTTGCCTCCGGTTTTCATTTTTTCTTGAAATGTATGAAGCCGCTGGGGAAACTGCCTGACGTGACGTCTGACCTTGCCGACAAGCCCTCCCGGCCGGACCAGGAGCTGACTGGGCTGGAAATTGAAGCGATCGAGTTGTTCATCAACTTTTTGAAGTTGCTTGGGATGCCGAAGTCCGTGGGGGAAATTTACGGGCTGCTTTTTGTGTCCACGCGTCCCCTGGCGATGGACGAGCTCATGCATCGGTTGCACATCAGCCTGGGGGCGGCGAGTCAGGGTTTGAGGCTTTTGCGGAGTTTTGGGGCGGTGAAGGTCGTTTATCAGCCCGGGGACCGCCGGGATCATTATGTGGCGGATCTGGAATTGAGCCGGTTCGCCACGGTTTTTATCAAGGACGAATTGCAGCCGCGGATGGACCGTGCCCTGGAGCGGATCCGGCACATGGACGAACTCTCGGTCTCGCTGGAGGGCCAGGAAAAGAAGGACGTCCTGGTAAAGATCGAGCGGCTGAAACACTGGTTGGAGAAAGGCCAGAAGATGCTTCCCTGGATTTTGAAATTTTTGGTGCGTTGACAATTTTTTCCGCGGCCCCCTGGGGCGGCGGAGCCCGCTGCCGAATGCAGCAAACCCACATCCCGTATGCCGATGGTCTCGTTTTTTGCACGAATGACCAAGGGCGGCAGCTTGGCTGGATGAGCTTGCGCTTTTTTTGACTTTGGAAACACCTCTCGACCCCGAATCCCGTCAGTGGACGGTCTTCACGCCCCGAAAACCGCTGTTGGACCTGCGTCTGGCGGAGGTTTGGAAATACCGCGATCTCATCACGTTGTTTGTCCGCCGTGATTTTGTCGCGACCTACAAACAAACCCTCCTGGGGCCGCTCTGGTTTTTGCTCCAGCCGCTTTTTACGACGATCGTTTTTACGGTGATCTTCGGGAAGATTGCCAAGCTGCCGACAGATGGGATTCCGACCTTCCTTTTTTACATGTCGGGGGTGGTGGTCTGGAATTATTTTTCGGATTGCATCACGCGGACCTCGCAGACGTTCAACGCGAACTCGGGGGTGTTCGGGAAAGTCTATTTCCCGCGCATGACCGTCCCCGTGGCGAGTGTGCTGACAAATCTGATCACGTTTGCCATCCAGTTCGTCCTTTTCATGGCGATTGTGCTGTGGTTCATGCTGCAACCGGGCAGTGCGATCCAGCCGAGCTGGCGGATGATTGTGCTGCCGGTGTTGATCTTGCAGATGGCCATGCTGGGCATCGGGGTGGGCTGCCTGGTTTCGGCGCTTACGACGCGCTACAAGGATTTGAATATGGCGGTGGGATTCGGCGTGCAGCTTTGGATGTATGGCAGCGCGGTGATCATTCCACGGTCGGATGTGCCGCCGCAGTTTCAGTGGCTGATGACGATCAACCCGATGGTGCCGGTGGTGGAGTCGTTCCGGTTTGCTTTCCTCGGGGCGGGCACGGTGGAGTTTGGTCAGCTCGCGATCGGCGCGGTGTTGAGTGTCGCGATGTTTCTCTGGGGCGTCGTCGTTTTTAACCGGGTGGAGCGGACGTTTACGGATACGATATGAGCGAATTTGATCTCAAAGGCACGACCTGGGTGGTGACGGGCGCGGCCGGTTTTATTGGGTCGCACCTCAGCGTGGCGCTGCTCCAGGCGGGGGCGAGTGTGCGGGCGGTGGATAATTACGCCACGGGCAAACGGGCAAACATTGACGCCATCCGGGAGTTGGGGGGCGGGGAGTTGGAGTTTCTGGAAGGGTCCATTGAGGACGGGGAGTTGATGGGACGGGCCTTCGCGGGGGCCGATTATGGGTTGCACCAGGCGGCTCTGGGTTCGGTTCCGCGTTCGATGGCAGACCCGCTGGCCACCCACCGGGCAAATGTGGACGGCTTTATCACGGTGTTGGACGCGGCGCGGAAGTCCGGGGTGAGGCGGCTGGTATATGCCTCGAGCAGTTCGGTGTATGGCGACCATCCCGAGTTGCCGAAGCGGGAGGAACGCATCGGCGAGCCGCTTTCGCCCTATGCGGCGTCGAAACGCATCAACGAAGTGTATGCAGCGGCATTTCAAAATGCCTACGGCTTCAGGGCGGTCGGGATGCGGTATTTCAACGTCTTCGGCCCGCGCCAGGACCCCGAGGGGGCGTATGCGGCGGTGATTCCACGGTGGTTCCGTGCGCTGCATCGCGGCGAGCCGGTCCTGATTTATGGCGACGGGGAAACCAGCCGGGATTTTTGTCATGTCGCCAATGTGGTTCAGGCCAACATTAAGGCGGCGCTGGCGGAACTGCCGGCGGACGCACCGGGGGCTTTTAACATCGCAGTGGGCGGGCGGACGACCCTGACGGAATTGTTTTACCAGATTCGGGATCAGGTGGCGAAGACCCGCCCCGCCATGGCGCGGGCCGAACCGGAGTATCAGGAGTTTCGCGCCGGGGATATCCGGCATTCCCTGGCCGATATTTCCCAAGCGCAGCGGTGCCTTGGGTATGCGCCCACCCACAGTTTGGAGGACGGCCTCATTGATGCGGCCCCATATTACCAAAGTCTCTGTGAAAAGGAATTGGGCAACACGCCCGCCGCGGTCTAAGTCCATCGTCATGCGTTTTATTCCCCTGCTCGCCTGCGCGCTCCTGACCTCGCTGCCGGTGCACGCCCAGAAGTCCCCCGGGGTGGATCTGGAAAAGCTGGACCTCTCGATGAGCGGCCCGCCGCCGGAGATGTTTTCTCTGGTGAAGGAGGCCATTTCGGTGGAGCGAGCGGTTTTTCTCGCCCTGCAAAACAACCCTTCCCTCAAGGCGGATCGGCTGATCCCGGAAATTGGGGAGACCAACGTGCGCAGCGCGCTGGGGAGGTTTGATCCCGCCTTCAAGTTCAGCGCGAAATATCTCACCAGCAACCTGCCGCAAAATGCGCAGGAATTTGTCGCGACGGGCGGTAACGAGACGCAAGCCCAGAAGCAGCTCATCAATGTGCTTGAGGATTTGCTGGCGGAGATCACCGGTGAGGCGGCGGCCGCGGACCAGTTTACCGGGCTGGGGGGAGTCAGTATCTTCGAGCAGGAAAATTTTAACCTGAGTTCGTCGCTCAAGGGGCTCATCCCGCTGGGTACGGAATATGAATTTTTCACCAGCGCCGATCAGCTCCGTAACTCGCTCAACGTGGACAGCCCGCCGTCGCTGTTTTATCCGGAATATTTTTCCAGCACGGGCATCCGCCTGCGTCAGCCCATCTTGCAGGGATTTGGTCCTGCCGCGCAGATGGCACCCGTCCGCATTGCCCGGGCCGACCGCCGTATCGGCTGGCTGCAATGGAAACGCTCGCTCAACGACACCGTCGCCGAGGTGGCGGCCGCGTATTACGATCTCCTGCTGGCCTTCGAACTGGCCCGCCTGCAACGCCAGAGCATCGATCTGGCCGGACAGCTGGAAACCGCGAACGTGCGCCGGGCGGAACTGGGCCGGATGTCCAGCCTCGACGTCGTGCAAGCCCAGGCGGCCGTGGCGGAACGGGAGGTGCGCCTCCAGGCAATCTCCACCGGCATCATTGAGCGCATGCGGCGGCTGCGGGAGCTGATCAATTCGCCCGAGCAGTTGGGGGAGCTGGTGGACTACGTGCCGACCGATGGGATTCGCTACGAAGAGCAGCTCTGGGATCGGCCCGCAATGTTAAAAGACGCCCTCGCACTGCGCCCGGAAATTGGCCAGGCCCGCGAATCCATCGAAAAGGGTAACATCAACGTCCGATATTATCGGAATGCCGCGTTGCCCCGCCTCGATCTCGAAGGCACGCTAGCCGTGGCCGGTCTCGATGGCGATTACGGCTCCTCGTATTCGCGGGCAGCAGAATCCCAGGGTACGCAAGCCGTGGTCGGACTGACATTTTCTGTTCCGCTGGGAAACATCAAGGGCCGCGCCGATTTGGAGCAGGCCAAACTGAAACTCCAACAGGCGGGGTATGGTCTTCAGCAGGTCGAGGTCAACATCGCCGCCGAGCTGGACGCGGCCATCGCCAGCGCGCGGCTGATCCGGGCCCGCATCGCCACGGCCGGACGGGCCACGGGTCTGGCGGGGAAAACCCTGGAATCCGCCGACCGCCTCATCGAGGAGGGCAAGGTTTCCAGTTACGATGTGCTGGAGTTCCAGAGCCAATTCGTGCAGTCCCGCGCCCGGGAGTTGGAGGCGGTTGTTGCCTACCAGAAAGCCATTGTGAATGTCTGGCATGCGCAAGGTGTTATCCTGGAACGCTTTAACATCCGCGTAGAGGACGAAGCCTATCGTCATTATCCCAAAAACAAGTGGCGTTCCATCGAATTGCCCGGAGTGGCCCCGCAAGGGGGCGAAAAGAAGGTGGGCGGCACGCCCTTACCCTGAACCCGGGTTTTTCCTGAGGAAAAATGTCCAATTTTCATCCTTTCGGCTGATTGACCGATCTACCCAGTTTGTATAAACCTTGCGTTGCTTAATCGCACAACATGCAAAATACTCAAAACTCCCTCGAAAACGAGATCCTCAACGGTCTCAGCGAGATCGAATCCCTGGAACAACGCCGGACGCCGGCTTTTGTCAGCTCGGTTTATGATCCCGTCGCTCTCACCCTCACCGTCAATTTCAACGGGGCCGACGACAACATCTACCTCTTCGACGACGGCAACGGCGTCTATCTCGGTTGGTCCAGCGGCGGCGGCGTGCCTCCGATCGACCTCGAGACGGTTGCTCCTGGCATCCAAGGCATCATCATCAATTCGGGTGGCGGCAATGATACCATTTCCTTCGAAGAGATCGACTTCGCGGGCGACTTGGATGTTGCGGCGGACACGATCGTTTTGAACGGCGGAAACGGCGACGACTCCGTTTTCCTCTCCAGCTCGAATGGCGATTCCGACAACACGATCAGTGTCGATGCCGGTGACGGCAATGATGTGATTGATCTCGCCAATGCCAATAGCGTGATCAACGGCGCGGGTGTTTCGGTCATCGGCGGAGATGGCAATGATTCCATCGTTACGGGTGCTGGAGCCGACTACATCTACTCGGGCGCGGATGATGACTCGATTTACGCCGGTGACGGAAATGATTCCGTCCTGGGCGGCGACGACGAAGATTCCATCAACGGCGGTCTGGGTTACGATACCCTGACCGGCGGCATTGGTGATGACTACCTTACGGTCGATTCCACCAGCGGCCAAGGAGATCTGTTCAACGGCGGTGACGGCGACGACACGATCGTGTCGGCCAACGCCTTTGCGTTTGACCGCGCCTACGGCGAAGACGGCAACGATTCGATCTTCAGCCTCGGTGGCAATGACACCATTTACGGTGGCAATGGCAACGACAACCTCTCCGGCGGTGATGACAGCGATTCGATCAGCGGCGGCGACGGTAACGACAGTATCGACGGTGCTGCGGGCGATGATCAAATCGACGGCGACGCTGGTAATGACACCATCCTTGGTGGCACGGGCAATGATTCGGTCGATCCCGGCGCGGGCACTGACTCCGTTGATCTCGGTGACGGCGCAGACTATGTGAACGCCACCGGCGGCGGCAACGACACCATCCTTGGTGGGATCGGTAACGATACCATCTTCGGCAGCACGGAAAACGAATCCATTTTGGGTGGCGACGGAGATGACTCCCTGCTCGGATTTAGCGGTGACGACGTGGTCCTTGGCGGTGCGGGTGCCGACATCCTCAACGGCGGTATCGGCGATGATGAACTCTCCGGTGGTGCCGGCGCGGACAGCCTCTACGGCGGTCTCGACGACGATACCCTCCTGGTGTTCCCAAATGACGCGACCAACGACACCCTCAATGGTGGCGATGGCTTCGACGTGGCCTCCTGGGCCGGAGCGGCCGTGGGTGTGAATGTCAGCGTGAATGGCTATTTCAGCAACACGGCTGGTGGTTTTGACACCCTGAGCAACCTCGAAGGCGTGATTGGCACGGCTTACAACGACACCATCAGTGGTGACAGCGTAGGCAACTACATCCTCGGCGGAGCCGGGGCCGACTCGATCTACGGTGGAGCAGGGGCGGACACGCTCTTCGGCGCCGCGGGAACAGACTTCATCAGCGGCGGCACTGACGCCGACAGCATTGATGGCGGTTCGTACAACGACACGATCCTGGGCGGGGACGGCAACGATCTGATCGATGGCTACTCGGGCGACGATTCGATCCTCGGCGGAGCTGGTCTTGACCAGGTCGACGGCGGCGATGGAAACGACACCCTCCTCGGTGGAGCGGACAACGACACGCTCTTCGGCAATAATGGGACCGACATCGTGAATGGGGAAGCGGGAGCCGACAGCATGCTGGGTGGTCAGCAGGATGACACCATCGTGTCGGACGTGAAACAGGATCGGGTGAATGGCCAGCAGGGCCGCAACACCCTGATCCGTGAAGCGATCACCGCGGTGACCAAGCAGCAAGCCAAACGC
>JBGSVZ010000053.1:0-1940 GCA_041752695.1 Terrimicrobiaceae bacterium | reverse complement strand
CAGGTCAGGATCCCCGTCCAGCCGGGCCAGGCCTTTCCGCGCCGCCTCGACATCGCCCGCCTGGGAAGCGGCAATGCTCCAACTCGTCAGCGCCCGGCCGAGCTTGGATTGGCACGACCATGCCTCGCCTGCGATCAACCTGCCCAGCGTTTCGGCCGCCCCGATGGCATCGCCTTCATGGAAACGGAGCATCGCCATTTCGAACTGCGTGTCCCAACCGGTTTCCATTGCCTGTTCGTAAGCGCGACGCGCTTTGTCGAAATCCCCTAGCGCCGCCCGCAAATCACCCGCGACCCGCCATACGTCTCCTTCCGCCCAGGGCGAGAGCCTCGGGAGCGATTCCTGCACGCCCTCCAGTTCCTCCTCCGCCGCCATCAAAGCGCCCTGTGCGGTCAAAACCTCGACCCTGTGCAGCCGACAAAGGCCGGGATAAGCCAGCGATCCCTTGTCCTCTCCCCAGCGGCTGAACTGATCGGTCCATTGCCCCGCCCGGCTCCAGTCGGATCGGGACATGCAACAGAAAATCACCCCGCAATATACCAGTCCGCGCGCCCAGGATTCCAGCCCACCGGCGACGACCGTGGCCCCCGCTTCGTCCAGCGCCTCAAGCCCTTCCCGCGTGCGTCCCAGAACCAAATTTGCCTCCGCGATGCCCAGCAACCCAAGCCCCTCCAACCCGGCATCCCCGATCTTCACTCCGGTTTTCCGGCAGGCCTCGCCCAGCTTGAGCGCCGTCTCGTTATCGCCGCGAAACATCGAAAGGCGGCTCCCCAGCCATTCCGTGTAGCCCATTTCCAAGCCGACTTCCGAGCCCTTTAGCAACCTCGCCGCATGCCGCTGCCAACCCTGCGCGAGGACCAACTCTCTCCGTTCCAAGCGAAGGAGACCAACAACCACACCCGCCCAAGCCGCCTCCTTCATTTCCCCACGCGACCGGCGGGCCGTGACAAGACGCTCCAGCGCATCCAGCGTCTCCTGCGAATGACCATCAAAATGACGTTCATACGCCCAGCGATGCAATTCTCTAGGTGAAAGAGATTCGATCTCACTTTCTGGCTCCGGGGATGGTTCCCCCAACCTGTCTGCACAAAGCCGGTAACCATGCCGAGGAAACGTTCGGATCACATTCGGCAGGCCCGCAGGAGCCAGAGCCGATCGAATCAAGCTCACCGCCCGCTGGAGGGAGTTGTCCGCCACGATGACATCCTTCCAAAGAACATCCAGCAGTTCGTCCTTTGACACCACGCGGACACAATGGCGGGCCAAATAGGCGAGCAAATCGAAGGGTCTGGGCTGAAGCGGCATCACACGATCTCCCACCCGCAGCTCCCGCTGGGTTTCGTCGATCTCAAAGCCTTTGAAACGCTGAATCATGGGCATTGGGCACCAAAAATCGGCCAAAGTTAAAAACGGTAAGCATTAAATCAGGTCGTGGAAAGGACTTTTCCCGCAGCATCTCCTAACTTGCACCCATCGCGAACGAATCAAAACCCACGGTTCCAAGCGCGGTTCCTCTCCACGACGAAATGATGGAGCGAGGACGACTCCAAACCAGAAATGCAAAAACCAATATGAAAACCATCAAAGAATCGATGAAGCAAACCAATACCATGCAATCCAATCATAAACTATTACCCCACCAATCGCCCGTTCCATTCCTGACGGATGGCGGACTCGAAACCACACTGGTCTTCCATGAAAAACGCGACTTGCCGTGCTTCGCCGCGTTCCCTCTGCTGAAGGATGCGGACGGGCGCAAATACCTGCGCCAATACTACCGCAGCTATTCACAACTCGCGGTGCGCTACGGTGTCGGGTTCGTGCTGGAAAGCCCCGGCTGGCGCGGCAATCCCGACTGGGCCGAACAACTTGGCTACTCACCTGCGGAACTCGACGCCGCGAACCGCGATGGCATCCTCCTGATGCACGAGATTCGCGCT
>JBGSVZ010000052.1:0-13496 GCA_041752695.1 Terrimicrobiaceae bacterium | reverse complement strand
GCTGCCAACGCCTATGCCACCTGTGCCAAAGGCAAAGGTGCCCGTGCCGAGCGCATTATTATGGCCCACATTCACGATGCCATCACCGACGATGACTCCGCTCGTGAAGGTATTATTTCCATTCAAGTTAACGATGGGGCTAGTGCCGGCCCCGTTGACGCCAACACGGATTTGGAGTGTGCCCCCCGTGCCAGCTCCAAGATAGTTGGAAATAACACCGTTCAGCGTGGATTGGGTCCCGGTAGCCCCACCTCCCGCGATGAAATCCAATCGTTGAACTCCGCTGGTTACACCGGCTGCCATACCAATATTACCGCCGAACGTAACATGGGAGTTGTTGACGCGCTGATGAACCAAACGGATGAAATCGCCCGTTGTGCCGTTAACGGGCGTAATCGCGATGTTGTTGGCGATATTTGTGGTTGTCCCGCCTCTCACAACGACCACGTTGGCGTCGGCCACAGTGCTTAGGACCGTAATGGTGCCACCGGTTAAAGAATAGCCACCGGTATCGAAACCCAAGGCACCGTTATTACTCGCGTTCACGCCCCGAGTGGTGACCCCACCTGCATCGACCGTCACGGTTCCGGCCGTTCCTCCGAAACTCGCGAAGGTGCTGACGGCGTTGTTCCAAAGAGAGTTGGCGGTTCCGCTCGAGGCGGTGTTCCAATTCATGGTGGTGGTATCCCAAGGACCCGTGCCGCCGATGCCAGCGGCACCGTCAGCGTCCCAGAAGAGGGCGGTTTGGGCATGAGATTGAACGGGGAAGGCGCCCAGTAGAGCGGCTGCGAGCGAGAGAGGGAGGAGTTTGTTTTTCATCTTATGGGGAATACGTTACTGTGTGGGGTTAAGAATCTGGCTTTGGATACATAATCACTTCTTTCTTGCGGGAAGCAATCAGTTTGCAATTTAATAGGTTGAATGAGTCCAGAACAAAAGCCGCCGAACTACCGCGACATCGCACTCAAAGCCGGGGTCTCGGTGGCCTCGGTGTCACTGGCGCTGCGAAACGATCCGAGGATTTCCCCGCCGGTGCGGGCGCGAATCAAAGAGATCGCGAAGGAGATGGGCTATCGTCCCAACCCGTTATTGTCCGCGTATCAGGCGTCGGTGCGCTCGAAGAAGCCGGCGACGTTCCGGGCGACGTTGGGCTGGATCAACGACCATCCGGATCAGAATGCCTGGCAGGCTCCATGGATGCAGCCGATCTTGGACGGGGCCCGGGCGCGGGCACAGGAATTGGGATACGAACTGGATGAGATCTGGTTTCCGGCCATCAAAGCGGAGGCCCCCGAAGAGAATGTGCGGAAAACTCAAAAAATTCTGAAGGCGCGGGGGATTGTTGGCGTCATTCTTCCGACTTTGTGGCGGGCGCAGCTGGCTGTCCAACCGTGGGATGGCTTCGCGGTGGTCTGTCTTGGGGAACACCACTTGCTGCTGGCGCCCTCAGGAATTCAGCTCGAGGCGAACTACGAGCATCACAAGGTAAATTCCAATCATCTTTACAACATGCACCTTGCCTTCTGGAAACTTCGGGAAATCGGGTGCGAGAGAATCGGGCTTGCGATTTCTCACTATGCGGACCAAGAGTCCGACTACGCGTATAGCTCGGGCTTTCTGCGGGGCCAGTTTGACGTTCCTGCGAAGGGGCGGGTGCCTATTCTTTTCAGCAGCGAGATTTCCGACGTGATGGCTTGGGCAAAAAAGCATCGTCCCGATGCGGTGATCTGCGGACACTCCGATGTGCCGGAGGCGGTCAAGAGCGCGGGGTTCAAAGTCCCAGAGGAGGTGATCGTCGCGCACATGAACCTCGCGGCGGACGTGGCCGGGTTACCTGGAATCGACCGGCGCATGGGTTTGTTAGGGTCTGCTGCGGTGGACATGCTGACAGCCCACTTGATCCGCAATGAAGCCGGGGTCCCGCCCTACGCCAAGGCGATGAGCATCGAGGGCGTGTGGGTCGCGGGCTGATGTTTTTGGCTTCTTCGCAGTTTTCCGTGGATGCTTATCCCGCAGAGGCGCCGGGGCGCAGAGGGCATTTTGAATTTTCATTCAGAGTTCCTCCGCGGTCCTGCGTTTGCTTTGAGAACGGCTTCTCCGAAGTCCAGCAGGGTTCCGAGCTTCAAGCCGGTCAATCGCAGATAGGTCTGCACCTGCTTCTTATGGACCGGCAAGATCCGCTCCCCCCTTCGCAACCCATGATCCTAGAATGCGCAATTGAATCCCCCATGAACGACACGAAGGGCATGAAGTTCAATGCCTTAGGGGAAATCAGGAGCATTCATCTCGTTCACCCAATGGGTGAAGGCAAGTCCGCTTGATCGGGTCGGCTTTTAGAAAGTCATTTCTTCATGTCCTTCCCGGTCTTCATGGTAAAAACCGGCATTTTCAGGCCTTCCAACTGCGGGATTTAGGATGATACATACAATATGCGGGAGGCGCAGGCCGGACTCACGAAGTTGTGTCGATCGGGATCGTCTGGTGGTTGTCACTACCGGCTATGCTCGTTCAAACCCTACGGTTTCAAAATACAACGGGATTGCCGCTTTCCGTCAATGATCTCACCAACGATAATACCGGGCCGGGTCGTCGCCGAGCTCATGATCGGTGCGAAAGCCTTCGACATAGGGAGCCGGACGAACCTGCGGGGTTGAGAGTTCCAGCTTCATGGCGTCGGGCGAGGACGCGGTAAAGCCCCCTCCCCCGAATTGGTCAAAGCATCTCACAGCGATGGTATTGAGGCCGGGGTTTAGCATGCCGGGGCGAATCTTGTATTCCCGATTGATGCCCCAGGAATCCTTTGTTCCATTTGGCGTGCCGCCGATGCGGGTGCCATTCACCCAAACGTCGTCGAAATCATCCACCGGACCAAGCTTAAGGAGGAGTGTTTTATTTGCGAGTTCAGCGGGCACGTTGAACGTGCGCCGGAACCAGAACGCGCCGTCGTGATTGGCGTAGGCTGGGATAGCTTTCCCGATTTCGAGTGGCTGAGAAATCGTCTTCCAGTTGGAATCATCGAATGCCGGGAGTTCCCATCCGGTCGTTTTCGGATCGCGCCCGGCGTCGGCAGTCGGCTGGTCCGGAGACGCCGCCGGCGGCAAGAGAACTTCATCCTGGATTTTCCAGTCGCCGGAGAGCGCAACGTCCTGCAATGCCGGCGGGGCGAAGTTAAAAAACTCCGCGTCGGATTGGAAGGTACCGCCCAGGTTGGCGAGGATTTGAGAAAGGGCCCGGGTGAGACGCCATTGGCTGAAACGAAAATACGTTTTATCCTTCGCCGGAAGTTGGCTGGGAGCGAGCGGGAAAGCGATGACGACACCGCGTCCCACCGCTTTTCTACCGAGCAGGCCATTTGCGGCGATATCATTTGGACCCGGAGCGAGAAGCGGCGCTTCAAACTCGGAGCGCAGCCGCAGATCAGAGGGCGAGAGTCCCCTCGCCTCCGGCCAGAGCGGCGGAGCGGACGCTCCGGCGAGTTTCCCGGGCGCGAGCGTGAAGCCAGCCGCGTTTGCCGCACTGCCGAGCAAGACCACTCGCCCACCGTTTTTAACGAAAGAGTCGAGCGCCAGACCCGAGGGTTGCGCAGCGCCCTCTCCGATGATGGCTAGTCCGGGCTTCAACGGGAGCGAGGCAGACTTTTCAAACACGAGACCCATCGATGTCAGGAGCTTCTCCCCTTCCAGGCCACCAATATAGACAGCGGAACCCTGCGGGACAATCGCCGGAAGCGGACCGGCCATGTAGGCGAGAAGGCGGCGCGAAACGAGTGCCGCAGCCGGATCCTCTTCCGTGCGTCCGTCCAGATCGAGTCCGCACCAAACAAGGAGTCCGTTGCCGATGCGGGCCTCCATGAGAGGACTGTAGGCGAGATCGAACTCCCCCTCGAGGAGCGGAGTCCAACGACCGAAGTGCGGTTTTTCCATCGCGGCGGATGCGACGCTGCCTGTGTTATTGAGATGCCAGCCCCAGCGCGGAACAACTGGAACCGCACGCGCCATATCCATCGTGGGAGCCGGATCCATGAGCGTGCCCGCTCCTCGCCAATCCCTGAAGTCTTCGCCATCAAGGCCTTCGAGAATCGGATGTGAGGCCTGAGTGGGCACAGGCCAGAAACGCCGGCCCACAGGTCGCGCAATCCGGAGACCGCTCATCTCACGAATCCACGCGGGATCCTGCGCCATGATAAGGACGCGTCCCCCACGTTTTAAAAATTCCTCGATCCGTCCGCGAAGGGCAGGCCAATCTGCCGACGGAGTTTTCGCAATCGCATTGCGACCGATGACGAGAACGCCGGGCGAAGGCTTTGCGGGAAACGGAGTGAAATTCACTCCGAGGCTCTGGAGCCACTTCGAGGTGATTCCTTCGGGGTCGAGCAAAAAGACCGAGGACTTCAGGGCCAGCGGAGCAGGAGCCGGCAGGAGGCGGAACGCAAAGGTGTCCTCATCTGTTTTATCGCCAATCTGGGTTTTCAGCCGAATGACCCCATCGGATTTTGCATTCACGGGAGGCGCGGTAAATTCGAAGGGAGCAAAGGTGGGAACACCAACCGGCACTTCGCCTTCGAGTTTGCCACTGGCAACTGCCGCACCTGCAACCTCGGCACTCCACTCAAGGGAGTAAGGCTGGGGCTTCGCAGAGTCGTTGAGCAAGGCGGCGGACTTAAGAATTGTTTCTCCACTGGTGAAAATATGATCCTGCCGGGTGAATGCATCCGCCGGTCCGGCGATCCATGAGAGCGTCGGCTCATAATTGTCCCGCAGCGCCTCGCCGGTCGCGGTGAGGTTTGCGACCTGCGGCAGTCGTGAGAAAACCTCGCGGTTCATGAGGCGTCGAACGTACGCCCCGCGCTGGCCAGGCTCGAATGGCGGAAATTCATAACTGGCCTCGGAATCGCGGTTATTCTTCCACGCATAGGCATTGCTCCAGTGGATCATTCCCCCGCTGAGCCCATAGCCGCGCCATGCCCGGATGGTGCGCGTCATCCATCACGCCGTGAAAGGAAGAAAGGCTTTTGATGTCGTGATATCGAGTCCTTTGTAGTCTTGTCCGGAGACGAAATTGCGGGCGATCATTCCGCGATAGGCGGGGTCCTCTTCGTCATACGCCTTCGCGCCTTGATAGATCGAGAGAAACTCGGTTAACCAAGGCTCCGTGGTAGACTCGCCTACCCAACCTTTGCGTCCACGATTCATCGTTGCCGCAAAAGGAGCGTCGAATTCGACCGCAGAAAATGGCATATCGCCGGACTTTGCCCAGACGGACAACCAATCCTCACGTTCCTGCAATGGGAGAAGATTGAGGTAATTATTGCTCGTTTGAAAATCCCCAACATTGGCATTGTGGTGGGACGTGACTGGGCGGGTGGGATCGAGGGCTTTGATGGCCTCGATGAGTTTGTTTCCCGGCTCCGCTTTCGTGCGCTTCCAGATGGCGTCGAAGTCCAGGTTTTTCCGGTTTCCTACACGCAGGGGATTCTGGTCGTCCGCGTGGGAAAAACGATTTCCCGCGACAAGTAGCACGACGACGGAGGGCGAGTTGCGAAGTTGTTTCCAGCTGCGTTCCATCACTTTCTGCCATGCGGCAAAGGTCTCGGGAGAAACGTCGGGCTCCGCGGGGTCAAATATTCCGGTCGGATCGCTAATCCCGACCATGAGAGGCAGACCTTTTTCATCAGCGACTCTGGCCACAAGCGCACGGGTGTTGGCATTTCCGCGGATGAGATCGGGATTTGGCCACATCTCTGCGGCGTTCACGTTCACGGCAAGAAGGCTGTCGATTTGATTCGCGGCGACGAAGGGAATCGTAGGGTCGCCGAGGCCGTGCAGTTGAAAATTGTAGGGACGCTCATTGAGTAGGAACTGTCTCCCGGCAATCCGGAACTCGCGAAACCCGAATCGCTGGGTGAACTCGTCGTCGAGCCCGGCGCCATTGAGCGCGAGCTTCAGCGTGTAAAGATTCGGCTGCTTGTAATCCCAGAGCTTGGGATTTTCCCATGGCAGCTTCACGTCCCGGAGCATAGCTTGGCCGTCTGCATCTGGCTGCGGAATCTCCACGTTAAGCTCCCATGTCTTTTCTGTCTCGCCTGTTTGGATGTTGATGACTGTGGCATCCAGCTTGGCAGGGCCTCCGGATTGGATCCCGGCCAACTCGATATCGAGGCCGAGTTCCTTGTTGCGCACTGAGGGTTTTGTGAAAATGCCGTCGATCCGTCCAGCGGAAGGTTCGGAAAAGAGCACGACGTCTCCGATGATCCCGCGATGCTTGAGAATAGCCTCGGACTTCGTGGCGATGTGGGCGTCCATGTATTGAAGCACTTCCTTACCATCCCCGGTTGCAATCACGAGCAGACGGATCGTATTGAGCGCGCCGGGCTTGATCGCTGCCGTGACATCCGCCGTGCCTCCCGGCCATTGGATCGAACCGCATGGCTTTCCATTAACAAAGACTTTGGCGTCCGTGGCCACACGCTCGAGATCGAGCACCACCCGCCGTCCCGCCCAGTCCGGCGGAATGGTCACATCACGCTGAAACCACGCACGGTCCACGCCTCGCAGTGCAAGAACCGGAAATGCCTGACTGGGAGTCTCCGTTTTCAGGCCTTCCCAAGCTCCGCCCTTGCCAAGCGCGAGCACTCCCTCATACCGACCGGTCTCCCACGATCCGCGATCCCACGACCCCGGCACGCGGATCCATCCCCATTGACCCGAGGGAGCATCCGCCGCCGCACCCATCGCCGGTTGGAAGAGCCACAAGTCGTTCAAAACCATCTCGCCGCGCTTTGCCGACAGCACGGTGGCAGGAGTTTTTTCCCACTGCGCCACCTCGTCCCCGCGCATCTCCGCAATAGCACTGGCGAGGCATGTCAACGGAATCGCCGCGAACATCGCCCCGACAAGCATCCGGAAAAAACCAAACGCGGAGACTCTCCGCAACTCGAAAGTCATTTGACCGGAAAGATCGCCAAATCGTCAATATCAACCTCTCCGGAGGAACCGAAGATCCCTGCGGACAGAGTGAAACTTTCCGTCCCTGGGGGAATCTGGACTTCCGTATTGAAGCTAGACCAATCCGCCGTATCCTCCTTCAACGAAATCGCCGAAACCTCCCCGCCGAGGGGTTGCTGCTGCGCGTCCAGAAACTGCACGAAGACCTTAACTCCCTGCCAAGGCTCGACACCCTGCACATAATCGCGCAGACGCAGCTTCACCGAAATTTTCAGCGCCACCCAGTCGGTCGGGGCCGGAATCCCTTCGCGCAGAAACACAGTGGCAAGTTCTTTCCCGGTATCCGGCGGCACCGAGATCCTCACGAACTGGCTGTCCTCGGTTACCAATGCGAAACGATTGGGGGTCACCGAAGAATCTCCCGCAAAGCCTCCCCAATTGAAGCCAGCGGGCATCCCATCCTTCGTCATCTCGAAATCTCCTTCTTCGAGAATATTGACATCCTCCGCACAGAGGGGTGTGCAAATCGTTGTGATGAGGACGAGTGACGCGAGCAAGAGGGGAATTTTCACGATAGAACCCTTAACACCCGCAGCCCGCAAAGCAAATCTATAGCCGCTAATCAGGTTAAATCCAATGAGACGGGAACAACCGTTGCGGCAGGGACCCACTCAAATTTGCATATTCTCGACCAATGGCAGATCGCAACGGATGGAGGATGGCGTTCAGGTCAATCTCAACCTTCATGCCGGTGGCATTTAAGGAACCTAGCCGGTGGTGGAGCGAAGCCGAAGCCCCGGAACCCGAAAAAACACCACCCCGCCCCTGCCGGGGCGGGGTCGCGCGCGAACGAACCCCCGGTGGTTGGGCACCACCGGCTATGGTCCGATATCCCTCCGGCATGAAAGCCAAAAATCTCCGAACGGCATTGCCCTTAACGGTCTTCGCGGGCGAAGAGCCGGACATCAAAAACCCTCGCCTCAGGCACGCCATGGGTCGAGAGGATTTCCAATTCGACTAAGCGAACCGGTTCGGACGACACCACGGGATGCACACGTTTGCGCAGGTAGTTGAAGGTTTCCTCGACCAGCAGCTTGCCATCGACCATGACCTTGTAGTGCTGCGCCGTCTCGGGTTGTGGGCCGCGCACGATCTTTGCCGTTGCCTTGTCGCTGCCGCTCAGCATCAGCTCCCGCTCGAGTCCGGTATCAAAAGTCAGATGAATCTCCGCGAGTGGGGTCGGAGCAGGCAATTCCAAGCGCAGCGTTGCGGGAAGCGTCGCCGACTTCCAAAGGTGTGTCGTATCGGCGGACCACGGACCCCAGGCCCCGCGCAGATTACGGGTAATGCCATCTGCCACAGCAGCAGTGGGAGCCTCGGGAGACTGCGAACTTGCGGTCAGCCGGGCAGATTTCGCCAAATCCCCCGCGTCCTCGTTGATGACTCCAGGCAGGAAGGCATCGTTTCTGGCCAGACATTGCTGAAGGACTTTCCAACCTTCGGGATGGGCGAGATCTGCGGTGGAAGCCGATTGGCGGGCTGTGAGGAGAGCCGCCGCCGTGCCGACAGCCTGGCCTCCAATCGCGCACGTGGCCATCACGCGCGTGCTGCCAAAGGCGACGTGTGTCGCACTGATGTTGCGGCCTGCGAAAAACAAATTCTCCACGTTTCGCGAGCAGTAACAGCCGTAAGGGATGCTATAGAGGTGAGGAAAGCCGTGGTGCACGCAGGCAGGCTTTTCGGGAGCATCTACGCCCTCGATCGGGTGTAAATCAATCGGCCACCCACCGTAAGCCACGCCATCAGGTCGCGCGTTAGGATTGAAAACATCCTGCCCAGTCAGCACGTGACGGCCAAGGAATCGTCGGCTCTCCCGCTTGCCGGAGATCGGAGCCACCCAGTCCAACGCATAGTTGGCCGCCCCCGGATGATCCCCGGAATTCTTCACGTAATCCCAGACCCCGAGCGCAATCCGCAGGAGCTCGTGCCGGATTTTCTCATTATCCTTCACGGTGTCGAGATGCCCACCCCACTCGAACCACCAATAGCCGTATTCGTAACTGAACACGTCCCTGTGACCCTGAAACTCCGAGCGCGAGAACTTGCGAATCCAATCCGGAGCAAGGAAACGTTGTGCCGTCGGATATTCCCGCGCCATAAACATGATGGAACTCCCCAGCCGGGCATTATCGGCCTTCTCCGGCGCATGTTCCTCGCCGTAGCTCGCGCGGGCCTCCCTCCCTTCCGTGCAATCGGCGCCCGCCTCCAGCCCGAGTCGTCCGTCGCCGCTACAGTCAGCAAAGAACGGGGCCTCGATCCGGAATTGATCCTCTGTCGAGTGCCTGACCGCATGCACCGCCCGGATCCGGCGGGAACAGTCCGCCTCCCCCACGACCTCTGCACTCACGCAGGTTGTGTCGAGAAGCAACATAATGTTCGACTCCGCCTTCACCTTCTCGTAAAGTAGGAGATCCCACAGCGCGTAGCTGCGATGCGGATTCCGGACAGCGTCCTCGAGGCGTAATTCCTCGATCAATCCGGTCTCGCGCGCGCCCGGTTTGTGCCCATGCGAGTCCGCGCCTACAATGTGCATGCGGATCTCCCGCGAGGCATTGCCGCCCAGCACAGATCGATCCTGCACCAAGACGACCGAGGCCCCATTCCGCGCTGCTGCAAGGGCGGCACAGACCCCTGCCATGCCCCCACCGACGACTACCAGGTCGGCGGCGAGATCGATCTGTTTGAGTTGCCGGGAGGGCGGAACGATGTCGATATTCATAAATTTAGGTTCACTGCGCGAATCACTAGTTCAGCACGCGGGCTGGCAATTCATTTGCGCAGACCATCGTAACATTTCCGAAAGTGTCAATGAGCTCGGTCTCCCCGCAGAGCCGCAATCCATCCATCGTCATCAGCCGCTCGCTGACCGACCCGATGGGGAGATCGCCCCAGATGGTCCCCTGCCCTTGGCGCACCACCATCTGCGGGATGCAACCGGTGATCTCCTTGAGCAAAACCAGGAAGCGTTCGTCTCCGGTGCGCTCAGCCAGCGTGGCCAGTTCAATACCCGACGCGACGTAGATTCCCGGCGCACCGTGCAGGTTTTGCGTATTGGCAAAGACCGCTCCGCGCGGCTCGATGCCGAGACGCTCCAGCGGCGTGCCCTCGGGAAGCTTCGCATCGTAATGCAGGATCCATGTCTGAAACAGATCTGCGGCCTCGACCGCCCATGCCAAATGGGCGGGATTGCGCGTGACTTCATGAAGATGGACCAGTCCGGCCATCAGTGCATAATTGCTCTCCGAGTCCGCCGCCATCAGCGCGTCACCCACGCCACCGCAGGTGAATCCCTTCAGGAGATATTCCTCTCGATAGAAGGCTGCAAGGCGTTCCGCGGTCTCAAGAACCCCGACCGCACCAAATCGCCGATACCCCCGCACCAGTGCCTCCAGCGCAAATGCTCCACAGGTGCTGATACCCCAAAGCACATCGCCCGTCTCCGGATCCACGCTGTAGCCAAGATGACCAAACTTCTGTTCTGTACGGACAACCGCGTCCAGAAACCGTTGGGCGGTCTTCTCCCAAAGCGGCTCAAGAGATTCACCCCGAGTCTCCAGCGCATCCATGGCAAAGAGAATGTCCCGCCCCAGTTCGAGAGGCCGGCGCACCAGCGTGAACTGCCTGCACCCCGGTCGCTTGACGTGGTAGCTCCGCCACGTCTTATCGTCCCAGGCCCCGTAAAAATAGCCGCTCGGTGCCGCTGCCGAACAGAGGAAGCCTAACATCCGGCGCGCGCGTTCCCGACGCGCGGGATCGGGAGATTGAATCAGCCCGCGCATCGTCACCGCACCACCCGACCAACCGCTTTGCAGAACGAATAAACTCTTCTGTCCATGCTGAATCGTCCGATAAAACCCTTGCGCTTCATCCCAATTCAGCCGGTCGTATTTCGCCTCCACCAAATCTGCCGCTTCCCGGAGTTTGACAGCCAGGTTCTGGCGTGAAGCAAGCGCGCCCCGGTCCATCGCCGCATAAGCCCGCCGGCTCAGCGCTCCAACAAATTCTGGAATCGACGCCGCTTTCACCGGAATGACCCGCAAGCGGACCTCGATGGTCTGACCGACAGCGAGATCCATTCCCGGTTCATTGGCATCGGTCCAGTCGCAGAACTGGTAGCGCCGGACGCGTTGAACCGGCAGCGTGATCGTGACCGAAACCGGCTCGCCGGGCAGCGTGGTAAGTGTCACACCGCTGACACCCCAACTCCCATAAATCTGGATCTCCACCAGCGCTCCCCTACCGCTCTTGGGGTCATAGATGCCGACGAAAGGAGTGGTCAACGCATTGGCAGCCAGCTCGAGGCGATAGCCGGTGTCGCTGGTCAGCCGGGGAAGGTCGGCGATCAGGATGGGGCCATCCGGCTCCACTCCCTCAGCTGGGATGTACGGACAGTAAGGCTGCGGCGAGACAAGGAAGCGGTTGCCGGCATAAACCGCGCCGGGGGCAATGATGTAGCTGGCTGGGGCCAGATCAAGAGCAACGGTCTGACGGATGGAAACGTGCCGCAGCGCGCGACTCGTCTCGGCACGCCAATGAACATCAACACAGTCGGTTTCCGTGATCTGCTTTCGATGAATGACGAGTCCATTGGCATCACCGGTTCCGGCGAAGGTGCCCGCCTGAGCAGAAGGATCGAGAGAGGATTCCACCAAGTCTCGGCCGGCAATCGTACTCACCACGGGAGCTGCCAGCCATCCGTCCAGAGTGGCGGCAAGCGAAGCCGGGAGACTTAATGGTTCGAAAGAAGCGCCATCGTTGTGATTCATAAATACGGATGCTGGAGCCTCTTATTTACCCGCCTCCAGTTGCGCAGCGTGTTTGGCTATCCCTGATTCATCTTCACTTGAGCGCACCAGCGTTCCGACCAAGAGAAATTCGGAGCGGATCAGGAACGGCATGCAAAAGGGATTAGCGGTGGATTTAAAGAGGAGAAACAAAAAGCGCTGGCGGGCAACCGTGAGAACAATACTTCCCTTGAACATCAGGATTCGTTCGTAAACAAGGGCTTTCAAGGCGGCAGTGAGTAAATAGGTTAAACCGCGGGTTTCAGAAGTCGCAATTTGCTTCCTCAAGAGAAACAGCATCGCTCACGACGAGCACTACCTTTGGGACTGCGGCATCTGTAGCGGTTCTCCTTGGAGTGAGCGCATCAGGTTTTTGCCGCGCTGGGCCGCCGCCGGAGTCGCAAGGCACAGTAGCTGCGCAGCGAAATTCGATCAGTCGCGACACGCGAGGTCTACCACGCTTGCGTGTTTTTTCTGAGTCGCTTCTTGAAACCGTGCGCATCGCGGAAGCTCCCGCCACCGGCAAAATGCAACACGACCGAATCCATGGGCGAGGTGCGCAGCCCGTATTGAAATTCCTTGCTCGGTCCCGATTTCACCAAGCGGCCCGCACGGTTGACGGCCCTCGGACAGCGGCACCCGGTTGCCATGCACTTCGTCTTGCGCGCCAAGGATGAGCGCATCGGTCGCGTGAGTGGATTGAAGTGCCGGCGTTCGATCCGCAGCCGACGGCATTTGCCGCGCTCGCGAGGGAACTGCGTGATTTGGGCGTCGGTGTGTCGGTCTCCAGTGCGTTGCAGCCGGGAGCGTCGACGGTGGGCGCTGCGGCTGCGGCGGTGCGTTGGAGCGATTTCATAAACCGGCTGGCGGATACGGCGCAGGGGTTTGGCGCGTCGCTGGTGATCGGCCCGCTGTATCATCCGGCCGGTGACTTCGCGCCCGGGATGCGAGCCGAGTTGCAGGCCCGCTTGATCGAGCGACTCTCCGCGTGGCGGCCGAGTGCCCGGTGTGTTTGGCGCTGGACCCGATCAACCGTTTCGAGACCAACGTGCTCAACCTCTGCGCCGATGGCGCACGCATGTGGATGCGGCGACGAACCCGGCGGGGGCGCTCATGGCCGGTACGTGCCACATGCACATCGAAGAACGCGATCCCGTCGCGGCTCTACGTGCGCTCGGCTCGTGCTGCATCCACGTTCACGCCAGCGAAAACGATCGCGGCGCAATCGGCACGGGGCAAATCCGTTATCGGGTTTTGAAGAAATTCATCACCCGCGTGAAGGACGAGGAGTTTTGAGCGGGCTGAGCGAAGGTGGAGCGGGTTGTCCCCAGCACGCTGGTTCGGAGCGGCGTCGCCGCAACGCGTTGGGGACATCGCGTTCTACCTTTCGGGAATCGGCAGGTGGGTGTTCGCGATTACGCCTTGAGTTTCAAGATGGCGAAGGCGACGCCGGTGAGGTCGAGCTGGTGGCCGCTGAGTTTGGCGCCAGCGCTGAGCACGAGTTTGGCTCTTTTGAACTCGGGGAGCGTGACGCTACAGCCCGGCTCGCCGGGGTTGACGGCAATGGCGAAACGGCCGGTCGCGTCGCTGCGTTCATAGACGAACGGATAACGTCCGGCTTCGGCGTAGAGCGGGCGAAAGGCGGCGGCGTTGCCCAACGCGGAATGTTTCGCGCGCAGGGCGATGAGCTTGCGCGTGAAGTGCAGCA
>JBGSVZ010000051.1:0-23134 GCA_041752695.1 Terrimicrobiaceae bacterium | reverse complement strand
TTCGAACCCTGTATCGCGCACCATTTTTTAGAACTCTCTTTTCGCCCGCTAAGCCTCATAAACACAAGCTCTGTGGGTTTTTTCGTGTCAAAATCTAGAAGGCCAAAAATGTCCGTAAATGCTCAAAATTTTGTCACTCATTGTCACTCAGATTGCCTGATTTTTTCAAAGATGCGGACAGGTCTTCCCCTTTGAACTTTTCTTCCGGCTCTCAATAGGGTAGGTTTTCAAGGTAGAAACCTCGTAAAATCGTCGTGAAATTTACCCGCCCACATCAACGCCAAGATTGGATTCGCTTCCAATTATCCAAGCTGGCGGCTGCGCGAATTCGCGAAAACCCCGAAATTGTCAAGATCGGCCTGCAACACATTGAGCGTTGGATGAAAAACGGCACCGGAGAGCACTTCTGCGCTAAAGCGCGCTCGGAGTGGGCGGAATTGATCCAGCATCACAGTCCCCAGGAGATTGCCGACTTGCTGGAGGCAGAGGGGGACGACGCTCAACGATTGCGCTCCTCGATGCCGTTCATTCAACCACCGTTTTTTACGGAGCAAGAAAGGTTGACTGTCCTTGAAAGAGCTTACGCTGTCTGATCTCAAGCTTGCCCTCGACAACTGCGCTCAATTGACGGGAGATCGGGAATTTGTCGTTGTGGGCAGCGTCTCCATTCTCGGAGCAAAGCCACTGGCGGTGGGAGCATTGACCGTGTCGGCGGATATTGATCTTTTTCCGCGCTTCAACGAAAGCGGGGAAAAGAATGAATTGATCGAAAGGCATTTCGGGGCGGGCAGTCAATTTGAGCTGGAGAATAGTTTTTACGTCGAAGGGGTCGGTTCATGGACAATGATGACTTCTCCGAAAGGCTGGGAAAAACGCATGGTTCCGATTATCTCCCCTGGGGGTGTCACCGGTTGGTGCCTTGATCCATTCGATTTAGCCTACAACAAACTGGAGGCCGGACGGGAAAAAGACCTTCAGTATGTTGCTGAAATGATTCGCTCCGATATCACTCCCGCTTTTTCGTTGGAGACGTATTTTCGACAACACGCTCCGAACGAGGAAGTCTTCCGCAAGCTTGTAGAGAGTTTGCGAAAAGCCGAGGCGGGAGTGTAGTTTCAAACCCTACAGCGAGGACCATCCTCAAAGTGTAGCGGGTTCCACCGCCTCCTGATCAGGACAAGGAGATTCATTCGCGAGAACGGGAGATGCATGGAAGGTTTCAATCACTTTTTTGACCCAGACTGGCCCCCGGACAAGAATTTCCTCTTTGGGTTCTGGATTCTTCTTTCCGGCCCAATACATATTTGCGTGGGACTCGATCTGATAAATTGGAAGGGTGTCATAAACAATCCACCCCGCATCAGCCTCAAATATCTCGGATTCTCCGGGAACCTCAATTTCCAGAAGCTGATACGGCCATTGCTGTCCAAAGTTCTGCACCCACTGACTTGCTGCCGAAGGCGACGACGTTGCAAACAGGCAGTTGAGCCGAGACGGTCGCGACGGAAAGTCGGTTCGGCGCACGGTCTCAAAAACAGATTCGGTCAGTTGTTTGGCGAGCCTTTCAGCCATCACCTTGCGTAGCTGGTTCTGGCCGAGTTCGGGGAGCCGAGGTAAGATGTTGGTTGGCGCAGGGACTCGACCAGCGGTCGTCAGAAGACTTTCCTGCCACAAGTAGCGATTGTAGGCATTCAGGCCCTCCACCTGGATGGTTTCCCCGACGACTACCGGAGCTTTGGCCGACATTTCGCCAATGCGGCGGATGTGGAATAGTGTCGAGGGGGCGCTATCCACGGCGGGAGCGTTTCTTGCGAACAGCATCCTGTCCAAGAATTTCCTCGACGCTGCATCCCAGAGCGCAGGCGATTTTATAGACGGTGTTCAGAGTTGCGCCCTCGCCGGACGTTTCAAGCTTGTGCGCAAGCGATTTGGAAATCCCGAGCTTTTCCGCGAATTTGGAGTAGCTCAGCTCTCCACGGGAAGCGCGGAGCTTTTCGGAAAAGGACTGAGCGACCGGATTTGGCACGTCTGTTTCATAGGGGAAAGATCGTCCATTTTTATGGACGATTTGAGTTGCCTCCAGGGAGCGTTTGCCTACTTTGGCCATGGAGAAATTCCCATGAGCGCCAATCTTTCATTCCCGATTGACCAACTCGCCAGTCCGTCGCGGCCTTCGGAACTCGCGGCGTTGGTGAGGCAAATTCTCGCGGAAAATGTGTCCAAGGTCGAAAGGGCTATCACTGCCGGGGCGATGACCGTCGCCGTGCCCTCCGAAGACGACGCGATAGAGATTCAAGACCGATGTGCTGGGCGCGTCCGATTCGTGGTCGGGGGTTGCTCACGGATTACCGAAATCGTTCCTTTCGCGATTAACTGGCGGCAACGGAGGCTGGAAATGAGGTTTGCCGAAATGGAAGCCGAGGAACCTCCTCCAGAAACAACATTGAAAACAGCCCCATGTGATTGAGGAGTGGGCAACTTTCTTCCGCCGTTCCACGCCGTGCCCAATTCCTTCCAGTGGATAGACCAGATTCTTTTGCAGCAGGTCGAAGAGCTTTGCAGCGGTGAAAATGTTCATCTTCATGCAAATCTTGCCGGGGCCTACCTCTCAGCCGTTGAGCAATATCGGCAGACCGGAGATGAAGAATACCGGGTAATTGCCGAGGAAGCGCATCGGGAGCTTCGGGTTCTATTGGCCAAACTACGTTACCGGCAGGCGCTTTTCGTTCACTGGCTTTGAGCTTTGGAATATTCGGGCGCTGGTTTTACGCTGGAATGCGAGACTTCCGACGCGATCAATGGTGGCCCTGCGGAGTGAGTTCGAGAGACGAAACGACAATGCCCTGTATGACTTCAAGGTCACCAATTCCACCGATGCAGACGATTTTGCCCAACCGATTCTTGAAGACGTAACGGACAAGCTGCGTTGTCCGAGGACCACAGTCCGACGTTTCGGTAGTGGAAAATCGAAGCTTAACGCCTTCCACACCAGAATTGGCCCGAAACTTACCCCTGCTGATTTCCTTCCATGTAGTACCCTTGCGGAGAAGACGGGGCATTCTCGAAATGTATTTGTCCACAGCCTCGTTCAGTGATTCGGCTTGCTCCCAGAGAACGACGTCAATTCGTGACTGCCCCATCTTGATTCGTGGGAAACAGACATTTGGAGCGGCATCGGGTAGAGAGTCTTTGCCGAGGGTTTCCCATTCCGGGGGACAAAGCAGCCGGATGGCCGCAGGCTCAATTGGGATCGAGTCAGAAAATCCCAGCGTCGAAAACACCAATGAGGCTGCCAATAGGATTCGCGATATCGTTTTGATGAACATCAAAACAGACTCGGTTGAACTGATTCGGGATGTGTTTCTCGAACGAGAGCCGAAAGAAGCTTGAGCGGGTCATCGCAACTCAACATGAGTAGATTTCCATTCCTCATCGGAATCGAAAGCACCCGGCGGCGATCCGATAAAAAAATGACCGCCGATTTGCCGTTGCGGAGCGAAAATTCTCCGGCGTCATAGCCGGGAACGCTGGTCCCAAAGACCCTCCATTTTGGCCGATATTCCGTGGATTTTGTCAGATCCAGAACGGCAGCATTTTCCAGCCGCAGAGAGGCCAGCGGAAATCGCCTCCCAAAAACATCACCTCTGACTCGCAATTCTCTGTCCTCGATCTCGAATCGGACATGCTTGGAACGGTCAAAAAAAACGAAGACTGCCACGACAAGAGCCCCGATGCCTCCCGATAACCAGAATGCTTGACCGGGTTGCTTCGCCAAGACACCCACGACAACCCAAAAGACGAGGGACGTTCCCAATGCCAGGCCCGCGCAGACCAGCCACTTCTGTTTAGCAGCGGGCGTTCTCGCAATGGAGTATGTGACGGCCATGTGAAGGGCAGAATTGCTTTCCCAGAGCTTTTATCGAACAATCAGCCCAACGCGAAAGAACAAACGACATGGATACTTTTAATGCTCTCGGAGTCGATCCGATTAAATTTCTGTTACAGATATTTATTTGGTTCCTCATTCTCGGTATTCCCGCAGTCATGGCGACTCGGAGGGTTCTTGCCTACCGGTCTGGCGCGGAAGTTCCGCTATGGCTTTTGTTCGTGTGGCTTGTTCCTCTATTTGGTGCGTATGTGACGCTTTACATCGTCAGAGCACCCGGAACCCAAAACGCCTAACTTGATGTCTGCGGGGAATGGTTCGGGTTAATCTCCCGAATTCTCCCGAGAAAAAGTTGCTCCCGTTCGGGAGCAGGTGAGCGTTTTTTAGCCGTCATATTTGGCGGCGATGAAAACAAACACGCTCCCCGAAAACGACATTCGCCACTCCGACCGACGCCATCCGGTTGACTTTCTTGAGCCTCTCGCGAAAGCGGACGATGGTCTTCAACGCATCTGCGAAGTGCTCAGCCGCACGTTCGGCTGGGTGGCAGAAGGCGGCACCGTTGAGCAAAAGGGACTCCGCGCTTCCGTGGTTCTCTATTGTGTCCGGGCCGACCTGATCGGCGCGGACACGCTCGAAGAGCTCGGCGCGGTGGCCGGGTTTCCCCAGCCAACCGTTGAAAATCTGGTGGCGGATTTCTGCCACACCATCGGCTGGCAATGAAATCGCCAGCTCCGCAAATGGAGAATGGCGGTGGGATTTTTCCAGCCACCGCCGAACTCCGGGCCATTTCCCTGCCTGCCCTGCTGGCATGGCATGGACTCGATCCCAGACCCGAAGGCTTGAGTTTCCGGGTGAAAACCGACCGTCACAACATCTTTGTGACCGGCAACCGCTGGTATGACAATAAGACCGGAACAGGCGGGGCCGGGGCCATTGATTTGGAAATGCACCTGAGCGGTGCGGACTTTTCCGCCGCCTGTCAGACCCTCACCAATGAATTCCGGCCTTCGGCAGTCGCACGGCCAGGCATCGTATTTCCACCCGGAAAACCGAATGAGTCCGACCGGATGCCGTTCTCGCAATTGATGGCGAAATACGCCGTGCGGGACGATGGCAACTGGCCGATTGCCCGCTCCTATCTCGTTGAAACTCGAAAGATCGAACCGGCCATTGTGGACGAACTCCACGCCACGGGCTCGATTTACGCCAACAATCATCACCCGAATCCCGGCCTTGTCTTCCTTCACCGCACGGATTGCGGGAAGGTTGTCGGGGCCACCTTGAGGGATACCCGGCACGAATCGGGCTTTCGCCCCTGTCTTGGGAACAAGCTTACGGGGTGGTTTACGGTGGGCAATATCCGGGAGGCGGATTCCGTTGTTGCCGTCGAGTCCCCCATTGATGCGCTGAGCTACCAAACCTTGTTTGGAGGGCGGAGTGACCGCCTTGCTGTCGTAAGTTGCAGCGGTTCGACCGTCCCGCAGGAGTTGCTGTGGCAATCCTACGAGCGCCGCCAGCGTTTCGTCGTTGGTCTTGATAATGACGCAGCCGGTGAACGCGGCTGGCAAAAGGCGTGGGACGAAACCGTTGACTGGACCGGGTTTCAAATCTCCTCCCACTGCCCCCAACTCAAGGACTGGAACGCGGATTTACTTGCGTCCGTTCAGGCCATCCACATCGCCAAAACTCAAAAGCCTTCGTCCCTCAAATTATGAAATCCGACCCTCATATCATCATTTTAGAGTCTTACTTTTTCGGTTACATCGACCGCGGCATCGGTGCGGATGAGACCCCGCTTTTCACCCGCACTCTCGACGGACAGGCGCTTTCCGGCGTCATCGCGGAGGAATTTGCGCTCCCTCTGCACTACGCGGAGGCGGCCATCGACATGGCCCGGCAGGAGGTCGCCCTGTGAGTCGGGACATCTACCAATCCATTACCGACCGCTTTCTTGAGCAGTTAAAGAAAGGCACCGTCCCTTGGCAACAGCCCTGGACGAGCTGCGTCCAGAATATCGTTTCCCGGAAACCGTATCGGGGAATCAATGCGTTCACGCTGGGAATGACGGATCGAACTTCGCCGTTCTGGCTCACCTTCAAACAGGCATTGGACCTTGGCGGTCACGTCAAGAAGGGGGAAAAATCGCTGCCCGTCATCTATTACAAGCTTCTCGAAAAACAGGATGCTGCCGGTCGCCCGGTAGTTCGCGAGGACGGCCGGCCAGACCGGATTCCCTTCGTTCGATGGGCGAATGTCTTCAACCTCGATCAGACCGAAGGCATTGAGCCCCCAGCGATCACCACCACACAGAGTGTCGGGGAACCCTTGGAAAAAGCCGCTTCCATCGTGGAAAACTCCCGGCTTTGTCCGATCCATAACGGCGGGTTCGCCGCCATCTACTCGCCAAAGGACGATGTGATTCGCCTGCCAGCGCCAACTACCTTCCGCAGTCTGGAGGACTACTATCAGACGCTTTTTCACGAGATGACCCATGCCACCGGGCATTCATCCCGGTTGAACCGCGAGGGAATCACCCAGCCGGTCAAATTCGGTTCAGAGCGGTATTCCAAGGAAGAGCTCGTGGCCGAACTTGGCGCGGCATTCCTCTCGAACGAGGCAGGAATCCTCAATCAGATCCAGTTCGACAATTCAGCGGCCTACCTCGCGTCATGGATTGAGAAGCTCGAAAACGATCCCCGAATGATTGTCTCCGCTGCATCGCAGGCCCAGAAGAGCGCGGATTTTGTCCTGGGTATCGAGCAAAAGGAGAGCCTGGAAGGTTTGCCCTCCCCAGAAGAAAAGCCGCTGGAAGTGGCGAGTAAACGCGCCGTGACCTCCCGGATGCCCGGTTTCGCCCGAGGCCACCAACAGGCTTCAGAACCTCGCAAGTGCGGCATGGGTTTATGAGAATTCACCGCTCCATCATCGCGCACCCGCGCCTGTCTCTCGCTCATGGGCCGGAGCCGCTGACGGCACCGGGGGCGGCGCAGGCTTGCCCCACGTGCCTACCGTCTCCGTCCCATCAGCTCACCGGGATGGGCGACTTGCGCCCGGGTTGCCCATTGCAGAAAAGCGCCCGCTTCGCTCCCCGCCATTCTGCAATCGGCAACATCACCGGCAACCGATCGGCGGATAGTCTATCCAGCACCCCGGCTATGACTGTGCTCATGAGCGGCCTCTGTTCCGGGAGGCAGGGACTGCGACCTCTGGCCCTGCCCTCCCTCACTGAGGCCGCTCATCAGCACAACTTTCCCGACTCGCTTGGCTGCGCGCGCCCAATTGTTCCGTCCTCGCCCCTCCGCCCCGACACCCGGCTCCGGGCGGAACGATTCGGCGCTGTCACCTGTCGCCGACCTGTTTTTTCGGGCTTACCGATGCCAGTTCCGGCAAGCCCTCCGCTCATTTGCGGGGTCCGCGATGTCTGGCCAAGGCCTCGACCTCTCGCCTTGGCTGCCATCGCAAACCCCGCAAATCAGCTCACCTGGGACGGCGATTTGCGCCACGACCGCCCATTGATGAAAGGCGTCCGCTTCGCTCCTGGCCATTCATCAATCGGCGGGTTTATCCAGTCCGAGAGCCGGACATTACCTCTTGCACCATGGAAATCCCTGAATCTGGCAGCCGTTTTACCTTTTGCGTTCAACCCGGTGAACGCATCCCGGCACTCTGCCAGCCCTGACCTCATCAACCCCGTTCGTAGGTTAGAGGTAATACAGGATAGCGATTTCCGTTGGAAATCACGGAGCCGGAAAAAACTCGGTTTTTCCTCCGTTCCTCCGGGCGTCAGGCGCCCTTCGGAAAGACTCGCTGCCGCTCACCATTTTCCATCCACCAAAACCAAATACTTAACCTCATTAATAAATATGGCCTACCAAAAGAAACCGGGCATCAAGCAGTTCCATGTGGACTGCACCACCGAAGCGCATTCGCGCTTTCAAACCCTCCATCAAGCTTTCGGACTTCCGAGCAGGGCCGCAACCTTCGAGGCCATCCTTTTTGCGGTTTCGATCAAAGACAAGATCGATCCGCAAATCCTGATCGGCATGGACTCCAAAATCGACCGCGTTCTCGAACGCCTCAACGACTCACTATGAAAAACGGCATTATCTTCGCACGCAAAACCACATGGCGTTCGCGGCTTGATCTCGAATATCTCGACGAAACCTCTCAGCGAAAAGTTTCCCAGCGCCAGGGAATCGACTCCGCGAAAAAATCCAGCCTCGGTCAGAAACTCAAACAGTTTGGCGATTACGCCTCGAAAGAAACGTTCGGCCAGGTTCACGCAGGCGGCTTCCTTCATCATCTCAT
Source organism: Terrimicrobiaceae bacterium (assembly GCA_041752695.1). Lineage (GTDB taxonomy): Bacteria > Verrucomicrobiota > Verrucomicrobiia > Chthoniobacterales > Terrimicrobiaceae > CALCJD01. Next base: position 14,937 of record JBGSVZ010000051.1, on the reverse strand, counting down.
CGTGGAGAATCCAGACGGCACCCGAACCGCTCCGTCTCAGATGACCAATACGGAACGCAAACGGCGCATCGCCGATGCGTGGTTCAATCACATTCGGAAGTTCCCGACTTCATCGGAAAACCCCGTCATTCAGCACCGGCTCGTGTTCTCGATGTCTCGCGAAATGCACGACAAGCTGGTCGCGGCGGGCATCAATCCCGACCGCGTTTTGCACTCCACAACAAAGAAGGTGATGGAGAAATTCGCGGAACGGTTCCACTCGACAGATTCCATCGGTTACGCCTTCGGCATTCACCACGACACCGACAATTTGCATGTCCATGTTGCGCTCTGTCCCCGCACAAAAAAGGGAGCATATGTCGGATGCAGCATGTCACGCTCGACCACCGGGGGCCACAAGAACCAAATGTCCTATCTGCGTTCTTGGTTTGAACAGGAGAGCAACCGTTGGGCAAACGTCATGAGTTCTCCGCAGGAATTGGAGGAACGCCTTTCGAAACGGCTGGATTCCGACAGAATCATCTTCGCGCCACGTCTCTCGAAGGCCCACATGGAAGCCTTAAGGAACGCTCAAACCGCCGAAGCGATCCGCTTGCAGCAGTCCTATCAAGCGATTCGCAACCTCGAAACGGCCATCGCCGCCAAAAGACAGTTTCTCGCAGTGCAGCGGAACGCGAATCTTTTTTCCCGTTTGTGGGGTCGGCCCAAACCGAAACTCACTCGCACCGTGGAAAAACTCGCCACTGCCGTTGACCGTCGCTCGCTCCGGGAAATGCAAAACCTGCTTTTCAAGATCAAGCGGGACTATCGCGCCGCCCACAAACGCTATTCGCAAACCCACGGATTCAACGCATATGCCAATCGAAGCACCATCACACACAGCCATCGGCAACAAGGTCACAAACTCTGATTTCGTTCTCTGCCAGGATTTCGTTTTTCGACCGGCGAACGTGGATGGGTTTTCCCACCAGTCCTATGAGGACGGGTCCGCCGTCACCACGGTCAATTTCAAGTCCTACACCCAGAGCATTCCCGATCCGGAGCGCCGACTATTCGAGTTCCTGACAACAACCTTCAAACCGAAATCCACCGATGAAAATCATTGATTCCATTCTCTATCTGTTGTGCACCGCCGGTGCGCTGGCAGGATATTTCCTGCTCGCGCCGCCGATCTCGCTCGTTGTCATTGGTTTTTGCGTTTTGTTCGGAGGGTGGAGCTTGATGGCAGCGGACAATTCCGGGAAAATAGTCCTCCGGCTGGGCGGACTGACTTGGACAATGGAGGACTTTGTGCGCGGGTGGCTCATCACCGGGCGCACGGGTTCAGGAAAAACCCAATGTGCGATTAACGCCGTCACGTTTCAGATTTTCCAGAACGTCAAAAATTGGGGCGGCATCTGTCTCGATCAGAAAGGACTTTATTGGGAAATTCTCGTGAAGATGGCCGCGCACTTCGGGCGCGGGAAAGATCTTGTTTTGCTGCAAACCCGGCCGTCAGGTGAAGACGCGCTTTGGCGGCCTCCTCACACCATCAACATAACCGGGAACCCCAATGTTCCTGCTTCGACCTACGCGAAAGTCATCGTGGATACAGCAGTGTCTTTGACCGGCGGGCGCGGCGGGAATCCATTTTTCCCGACCAAGGCCCAGCTCGCGATTCAAACCGGCTTTGAAATTCTCCGGCACATGGAAGCCTACGTCACCATTCCGAACATTCATCGGCTTTTGCTCAGTGCGGAAGATTCCAACGCCGCGATTGAAACTCTGATGAATCGTGGCGATCAACGCTCCCACGAACTCATCACGTCGTTTCGCAGTTACCTCGACCAGCCAGACGAACAGCTTGGCGGCGTTCAGGGAACTTTGAGCACCTATCTTGAATTTTTCCTGAACCCGGAAATCTCCGAGGTCTTCTGTGCCAACGAGCCGACATTCTCCGTTTCCGAAATCGATGCTGGAAAAATCGTTTGTCTCGCCATGCCGCAGAAATTCCAGAGCGAGCGGCTCTACATCAATACGATCCTGAAATTGTCTTACTATTTCCACGCCTTGAGCCGATTCGACAAATCCGCCGAGCAGCGCGATAAGGATAATCTGATCATTCTTTTTGCGGACGAAGGACAGGAAATCATTACCGGCGCGGAATCCGCCTTTGCCGACCACCGGGCAGCGGGAGTGATTCGCGAGGCGCGGGCAACCATCGTGCTTGCCACCCAAGCCTACACGTCCATTCACGGTTCGCTCGATAAACGCTATGCCGACGTGCTCATGCTCAATTTGAGCAATGAATTGATCTTCACCGTCGCGAATCATGATTCCGCGGTCATCGCGTCGAAAAACATCGGCGAGCGTGAAGTTGTGGAAAAATCCTGGGGCTGGGCCGGAGGGAAGCGGTCCTACAACTACCAACGCAAAATCAAACCGTTCTTTGAGCCATATCAGTTGCGGAAGCTACCGAAGTTTTCCGCGATTATACGCCATTGCGAAAAACCATTCCGCAAGCGGTTCGTTGCACCGATCAACCCCGACGGCACCTGCCCGAAATGGTTTGTCTCATCCCGTCCCGACTACGCCTTGTGGCAATGGCTCAAAGGCAAGAAACCTCAACCTGGCACCACATCATGAACGACCTCATTGAATACCTCACCGACCTCGAACCCCATCTCAGTTCCAAGATCAAAGGACAAGGCCATGTCATTCCTCGCGTCTGTTCCGTTCTCGAACGCGGCCAGCTTGGCTTGCAACCGACAGGAAAACCACTCGGTTCATTTCTTTTCCTTGGCCCTACCGGAGTCGGGAAAACGGAATTGACGCTGGAATTCTCCCGTTTCCTCTTCGGGGAAGATGCCGTTTTTCGGTTCGACATGTCGGAGTTCCTTCACCTCGACAACGTGAAGCTATTCATGGGCGATGAAACCGGCAACCGTGGGCGGTTGGGAAAGGTTCTCTCCGAGCATCGGCAAGGTGTCCTCCTATTTGATGAAATCGAAAAAGCGCATCGGCTGATATGGGATCTCTTTTTGCAGATGCTCGACGCGGGCCGAATCACGTTGGCCGATCACCGCGCCTATGACCTTTCCGGATTCTACATCGTCTGCACCAGCAATATCGGCTCTCAGCAGCTTTTGCGCCCAACACGACTCCCCTTCGCGACACTGGAGCGGGCAGTCATTTCCGAACTGCACCGCTTCTTTCGCCCAGAGCTTGTCGGAAGATTTGATGAAAAAATCGTTTTCAGACCGCTGTCGCCGGATACCCAACGGGAAATCGGGCAGCTTGCCATCGCCGAGGAACTTGACCGCTTCCGTCAGCGCGGGTTCGCGTTGTCCCTGAGTGAATCTGCCGTTGAATTTCTCGTTCGGCGAGGCACTCACAAAACCCTTGGTGCCCGGCCCATGAAAAAAGCCGTTCAGAAGTTTATGGGAGATGCCATTCGTCAGGCAATGAAGTCTGGGGACGATCCGACTGGAACCCTCATCGTCTCGTCACTCTCCGACGCATTGACGATTGAACGATGACGCCATTCCATGAAATGTTGCGGCGACTCTTGGAATTCCGTAAAGTGTTTTCGCAATGGCATCGGCTGACCAGATTTTGTTCGCATGGACTTACCGAGTAGGGAGTCGGGAATTCGTCATCGAGATTTTCCCGAACGGCAAATGTGTTCTTTTTGACGAAACGATTCGTCGCCAACTCTGTCACGCACGGAAAAGTGGGAGGTCGATTCTCCTCGAAGAGATTGCGGCGGACGAACCCTCCCCCGAACAAGCCCGTAAAGCGGAATTTGGGATCGAATTTACCATTGATAAGGTCCATCTAGGCCTGATCCATCGAGCACGCGTTGAATATGACCGGACAGACGACGTTTCAGTAGAACTGGACTCTCAAATCAATTGCCTTTTCGGTCCCGTCTTTATTGAGCAAGTCGAGCCGTATTTGACGGTTCCGCTCAGTGGATGATTTTTTGCGCCATAAAACCATGGGGCTCATAGGATTGGCTCGAAATCCAAAAGTCGTGCCGGTTTTTGGTGTCGGTTTTTGGTTGACAGTGGAGCAATTGTTCTTTTGTAATCCGAACGGGACAACCACCACAGCCAAGCCATGAATAACACCAAAGGATTAATCGGACTCGCAACCTTCGTCGTATCCCTCTGGGCCGTGGTCGTGGTCACTTACGCAAAACAAACTGCTCCGGGGGCAGAAAAGCTCGACCGAATCATGCCGCTACAGCAGTCCTCCTGCTCCTCATCCAGCAGTTCAAGCAGCAGCGGCGAATAGCCGGACCACTTCATCCAATACTGGAAACGATGAACGTCTTGCCTTCAAAATACCGAACGATTCTGGGGGCGGTCGTTGTCATCTGTGTTGCTTCAGTCTCCACGGCAAAATCCTGTGGCGACTTCCGCAAGCCGGAGACGCATTTCGATGGCGTCAACGAATATGGGTTCGTCAGCTACTGGGATCAACTTGGGGAAATCAAGCTGTCGGACGGAACCGTTCTTCCCCTCATCATCGGATTCCGCTCCGATTGGGAGACGCTTGTCCCTTCGACCCACCTGGGCAGTGGATGGCTTTTTGGACTTCTCGATGCTCATTTCGTTCAGAGAAGCGAAAATGCGTTCGATATGATTTCTATTGATGGCTACACGGTTCCCTTCGGACGCGACCCGAAGAATTCGTCGATTCTCAATGGAGCACAAGGCTGGAAAGCAGAGGTCAAGGGCGACGCAGTTACGGTGTGGGCAGAGTGCGGTTGGAAGCTTCAGTTCACAAAGGGGAAAATTTCGGGAATCACCACGCCTAAAAATAGAACACTCGAGATTCGGCGAAATCCCGATGGAGTCGCTGCCGACATCATCGAAGGCACGACGGTTCTGCTAAAAGTCGAGCGAGATGGAAAAAACAACGTTTTCTGCTTGCTGGTTGGAGATAAACGCATTGGCTTGGAACGGGTGGAGAAGCCGAGGATACAAGATATCCGAGGCAAGAACGTGGTTGCGGGCATGGATTGGGCTCTAGGGAAAATCACTACGCCTGACGGTCAATCAAAGACGTTTGACTATTCCGTGGACGGCAAATTGGAGCCAACGCTGAGGATTGGCGGAACGTCAACAGCCGAACGGAAAATAACTTGGAATGCGGCAATGCGAGTGGTTACATCGGACGGGGAATGGAAATATGATGTTGAGCCTGCTCAAATAGCTGGTCAAAATGCGGCTATTGGAAGAACCAGCAGTAAGGGTGCAAAAGAATTCTGGCATTACGATCAAGCTAAGGGAAAAGAAGTGGTTCAGAAACTTGACGGAACCCAGATTATCACCAGTTGGTTTACTTCTGGAAAATTGGCTGGTGCGCTTCGCAAGCGTGAGGAAATAGCCGAGGGCAAGACAACGACGACTTATCAGGCGTCCTACGACGAAAAAGGAAATCTATTCAGGGAAATCTTCGAAAATGGGGAAATCAATCAGTTCTCATACAGCGAATCAGGACAAAAACTTTTGCAGACCCGGCTAGTCGATGGAAAGCCATCTTACACGGTGGACTACAATGAGGGGCGAATCTCAACCGTGCGTTCTAAGGATGGAAGAACACTCCAATATTTTTACGACGCCAAGGGACGGGAAGTAAAAATCATGATCGACGGGAAAATCCATTCCGAAAAACTTTTTGCTCAAGATGGGAGCTGGGAGAAAGAAACTGTCTTTGACGAAGGGAGCGTCACCCCCAGTCGCACCTTCTATCGCGAATTTGACGATCAAGGGAGAGCGTCGCTTGATAAAATTACCGAACTGAGTGGAGAGTATCCAGAAATCAGCAAGCGATACTTTTATAATGCACTTGGACACCTCGAAAAGCAAATCGACTCTCAGCAAGGAACCATCTTATACTTTGATGGCGAAAACGGTAAGCGTATTGCCAAACTTTTACAATAGCTCACGAGCGTCCGGTTATAAGTCCCATAACATCAATTGGTTAGAATCTAGCGGTGTGAAAGTTTTGAAATTAGTTTCCGTAAGTAGTTCATGGAGAGCAACTTTCTCAAAGGGATGAACGCTCAAGAGTTGCAAAGTTCTGTGCATGGTTCCCGGGAGGTCGAGCTGTTTGTGAATGATGGCCACCATGAGGTAAACGCACACGGCAATCCAGATTTGAGTCTTCACCGCATTGGAGCTGGTGCCGTAGTAGTGCTTGATGCGCAGATGGCCCTTGATCCAGCGGAAGAACAATTCGATACGCCATCGCAGACGATAAAGTGTCGCGACACTCAGTGCCGGGATATCGAGATTGTTGGTCAGAAAGATCAGATCGCGCCGAGTTTCCTGGTCGTAATACCGCACTTTGCGCAAGAGCGAGGGAAAAGCCGCCCGCGCCTTGGCGAGCTTGGGTTTTCCGATTTGGTCGCTGCGCAGTCCCGTTCGCATGTCCACGGGCTGGGAGCGTTGTCTGGCGAATTGCAAGTTGTCCTTGGCTCGCGTGACGAAGAAAGCCCCCGATTGAGCGATGCGATGGAGGCGTCGGAAGTCCATGTAGCCGCGATCCATCACGTAAAAGGCTCCCGCTTCGAAATACAGATCGTCGAGCCAGCACACGTCGTGCTGACGAGCAGCGGAGACAAACACACAGGTAGGAATCGGGCCACGCAGGTCGATCTGCGTGTGCATCTTGATGCCGGCCTTCGTTTTGCGGAAGTTGGCCCAAGGAAAAAGCGTGAGCGAGAGATCCACAGTCGTCGAGTCGAGAGCATAAATCGTGTTGGCGATGTCCAGCCCCAAGTCCTCGCCTGCGTAGAGCGGTCGGGCTTTGCGCATGAGCGTATTTGCCAAATCCTCCCAAAGCCGCCAGTCGCGTTGTTCGTTGGCATCGGCCAGCGTCGATTTGGCCACCGGTTCGGAAAAGCCCAGATGGTAAAGCGTGCCAGGGCGAGCATTGAGACATTCGGTAATGTCCCGCAGCCCCTCCCGCCATGTAAGTTGCGCAAACGCCATGCAGATGAACTGCTGGCGACAACCAAAATGTCGAACCCGAGACTCCGCATCGTAGCGTTGCACCAAACGGGAGAGAGTTTTGCGGTCGACAAGTTCGAGAATCTGCGAAAGGACGTAGCGGCCAGTGTTCATCCGCGAGCCTTCCAGGAAATGACTCGAAATTCAAATGCGTGACATCACTTTCTTCGCGTAAACCACTCATTTTTCGTTTCTTGCAAAATCAAACTCACCGCTCAACCGGACACCCGTGACAATAGCTCAAAAAATATGAAAACAAAGAAACCGACGTGGCTTGCCCTTCTCTTGCTTATCGGAGGCGGAATCTCCATGCAGATCGAGGTTCGCGCGTGTGAGGAAAATCCTGGGAAGCCGACGATTTCGGTAACTGGCGCACAGGCAGGGAGCGACCAAAATTATTATGTTGTTGAGATTCCCGCGCAAGGGACAACGACAGTCACGTTGACGGCAAGCGGCCAGACGCCGTGTCCGACCGATCAAGAAAAATGCAAGTGCGGAGATCGGAAAGAAACCCCGGAAACCGATGGTGACCCAAAATACACATTCACCAAGCCGCTGGGCAATCAAGACCCCGCCGATGGGCCAACTGTCAAAATTGATATCACTCAATCCACTACCCCAAACGAATACAAATTCAAAGTCACCAAAATCGAGCAAAAGTATAAAACGTGTTCGCAAGGTTGGACCGGTGGCGTTGCGTCGAAAAGCAATACTCAGGCCAGCGATGAGATAACAATCTTAGTTTACCAAATAGAAACCGAAACTGTAGCCACGACCCCTTCGGACAGAAAGCGCACAAAATTAGGTGTTGGAGAGGAGGTTAAAGCGATTTTTAAGCCAGCCAGTATAACTGTAAACTGGACAACGACAGATGCTTCGGTTAGTCCAGCAAGTGGATCGACTGTCACCCTTACTGCCCCAGAAACTGCAAAATCACCGAAGCTAACTGCTGCTTTCAAGGGAATATCCAAAGATACAACTTTCACAGTGGTTGCGCCTAGTTCGGTTTACATTGATAAAACTTCTGAAAGCAATACGGCCACATCTAGCTTTTTACGAGTTGTTACTACAGCGGACTGGTATATCGGCCCAGAAGATGTTAACTTTTCGAAGATTAAAATCGCGGAGCAAACATGCACCGGTGTTGCGTCGGGCTACCTGTCTGGGAAAAATGGGGAAGTCCACACGCCAGGCGTCGCTCTTCAGGTGACAAGCTCTATGACTGCAGGCAAAGGGTGGAAATGTAGTGGATACGACAACATTTCAACGGGCTCCTATCCGCCTGCGTATTCTCCTGGTGCTTTCAAGTGGGCAATTCCGTGGAGTTACGAGATAAACGGAAATTCATATCCATTTGCCACAGTGGATCACGAAGAGAAGGTAACAATAAATTCCGGAAAAGCCACGTTGACCCTGACAAAAAAACAACTGAGTTCCCAAGCCGTTCAACCTTAGCTCATCATGAAATACAAAATATACATTCTATCAGCGCACGTCGCGCTATTTTTTATCGGCTTCTCAAATTTAGCACATGCAGGTAACGCTTTCAGTGATGTGAAAGAATTTGTTGAGCAAAACCAAGGCAAAAAAAATGTTTCGTTAACTGAAATCGAACAGCTTAGAAAAATGATTGTAGATACCTCTGCAGGATTGCAAATTAAGGAAAACAGTTCTTCTCAAGTTGAATATTTGAATTCAATTCTACTTGCGATACAGTTAGTCAACCTAAACCGTGACCCTGGTTTTGATTTTAGCAAACTTCCTGCGGCCAATGTTCTTCCTCCCGCCGGAGTTATGGCGTCATCTGGAGCTGATCCAAAAAGTATCACAGATCCCATAAAGCGCCAAGAATATGAGGCTGCAATCGCTGCGAACAGAGCATATGCAGAAGTCTATGAAAAGCAGTCAAAATTAAACGAGCTTTATGAAAAATTGCTCATGCAATATAGTGCAGTCGTAAAAAGCGGGCTCGATCCATCCGTTGCTTCGCAGATTTACGAAAAAATCAATGTTTTTTTTCCAGATGACGCTGGCAACAGGCAGGTGAGGGATATTTTGATTCGGCGGACGTCCACTCCTGATGCGTCACACTGAGTATCTTTGCGGCGAATTTCAGTCCAGAAGGAATAGAAATCCAAAATGTTTGCCTGTGCAATGAAGTCCTCACTTTAGGAGGTTGCGACCGGTTTTCACGCACAAATACTCAGAAGGCACTATTCGGGGACTCTCACAAATGTTCGATGCGCTCTCTTCTTGAATTTTTTGCGCGGCTTCTCCAGAGTCCCAGCGATGCAGGCAAATCAGCCAAGTGAACCATCCGGGAGTCCGGTTATATCGCCGTTTTCCGATACGGAGAGTCATGCCTTCCAGAAACGAGGCAAGAGTCGTGTCGGTCTTTGGATCACTTTGGCTGTCGTCGTTTGTTTGATAGCCGCAGTAGCGGGCTTCTTCCTTGTCCGCTATCTCAATGACCCTTTACGGACCCTGGAAGAGTTCCCGGTCGCCAAATACATGGATAGCTACAAGGCTCTCGCTGGCTCCAAGTTTCAGGGCAGTCTTCGGGTAGAAAACGACTTGGGCTGGAAGGAGGGCGTTGGGCGCATCATGGTTTTCTCCCTTCGTGACGATCCGCGTCCGATCGTTGTCATGATCCCGCCGAGCCTCGCCGAAATATATTTTACCAAGGGCCAAGCCTATCAAGCGGAGCTTGAGGTGAAAGAAGGAGGATTGATTTATGCGAATTCCATTCGGAAAAATTAGCGCCGCAGTTTTTGCGGCCAGTTCAATGGCTTGGGCACAAGAAGCTTCGCCGCCACCGGCGGAAGTCGCCCCACCGGCTGCGATTCCTCCGAACTCAGATGGGCAGCAAAACGCCGCCAATGCTGCCACCGGAGCAGCGGACAAAAGCGATACGTCCGCTGCGCTGGACTACCTGATGAATCGGAAACCCCAGGACGGAACGGCAGGCAAGCAGGCTCTCGATGCTGGAAAACGAACCGAGGCCAAGGCGATTGCCGAGGACGCTGTTGGGATTCCCCGGAATGAAGACCCGGAAACGAGGGCGAGATTCGAGCGGTATCTTGGGATGGCCCCCGTTCCACAAGAAACCCTCGACGAGTATTTCGCCAAGATGAGGGTGGTTTCCACGCTGTTGCGTGACAACCAGCTTTTCCCGGCCTGGAAGCAACTCCACGAGTTGGCTGATTACACCATCATTGATGCCGGAATCAGCCGCGAACTGGCCAACCGCGTCGAATCGATTTGGAACACCGACCGCGCCACGGTCAACTTGGATCGGAAGAATGAGCAAATTCGCAAAGATGTAAAAACCGCGAATCGCAATGCGGACATGATCTCCACTCAGGTCATGGACCAAGACATCGAAAATCAGCGCCGTTTGAATCAGGGCCAGCGCCGGGATCAACAGCAGGGTGGCCAACAACAAAATTTACCGAATGGCGGTGTCCCCATGGCACCGACCGGCGGGGGCACCACGGTTCAGCCCAGCGTTGCCGGTCTCGAAGGGAAACTTCAACTGACGGAGGAATACCTTCGCTCGCTCGAACTCAAAGCCAAAATAAAGCTCAATGAATTTCGGCAGGAAAAATTGGTCGAGCAGGCCAAGGCCGACTTTTCCGAATATATTTCTACTTTGTTCGACAGTGGACGCCTGAATCACGTTGTCCTTGCCGCCGATTTCTACCGGAAGGTTTTCCAGGAAGGCGAGTACCCGGCGGACATGGCCAAACAGGTGAATGCCTCTCTGGAAATCAATCGGGATGTTCAGTCGTCCGTCGAGGTTTTCAAATATAAGGCGGATCGAGGCCAGCTTGCCGGGGCCAGTGACAGTCTCCAAAAAGCATTTATGGTCAGCGAACTCAACCCGGCTGTGCTCGGACTGGACCGCTCGCTTAAAGAGAAAGTTGCCGACTTCATCGCTGGCCTCGACCAAATGCGGAATTTGATTGAAGCCCGTGATTTCGGCAATTTGGAATCTCTCCTTCAAGGCATCAAGAAATCTGCCACGGATTTCGACACCACCAAACCCATGGCCATCGTCAATGCGGTGAAGCTGGAGAGCAAAATGCGCCTCGGCAAAGCGAAACTGGCCGCACAACAAGGCGACCTCAAACTTGCGATGGAGGAATTTCAGGCTGCCGCCGAAGCGTGGCCGGGCAATCCCGATTTGGAAGACAAGGCATTATCATTCTTCGACACTCAGGACATAAAATCTCAATCCTTGGTGGAATTCGACCGATTGGTTGAAGAGCAAAACTACCGCGCCATTTTCGACAAACAATTGGGCTTTGCTCCGGCAATCAAAGGCGATCCGAAACGTGAAGAGGCTTTGAAAACCGCCCTCCTTGCCATCAAAGACGCGGAAGTCGCATCCGAGAAGGCCAACGTCATGATGATGAATGGCGACTCTTTCGGAGCTTGGGAAACCATCGAGCTTGCGGCGGTCAACCTGCCCGATGACAAAAAGCTCAACAAGCTGCGGGCGGACCTTGCGGGCCGTAGCGCCGAGTTTGTATCAGCCGTAAACAAGGCGCGGGATGCAGAGGGACGCAATGAAGTGGGATACAGTCTCACTTGGTATGTGAATGCCCAGCGACAATACCCAGCCAGCCAGATCGCCAATCAAGGCATCGACCGTCTGAGCAAGCAATTGCTTGGGACGAAGATGTGACGGGAAAATGGGACCGACCGGATGGCCTGCGCAATTAGTGTCCGCAATCTTTCGATCACCGTCCGGGAAAAGCGTCGAATCAAGACGCTTCTCTCCAACGTTAATTTCGAGGTCGAGAGAGGGAAGTTTATCGCCGTCATTGGCGCGTCTGGCTGTGGAAAAAGCACGTTGATCAAATCGCTGGCCGGATTGATCGAACCTTCATCCGGGCAGATTCATTTCGCGGACCAGACCGTTCAAGACCTCAACGAGCATTTACCGCTCGCGGTTGGCTACCTTCCTCAGTTCGGGGCATTTCACGAACAACTGACGGTTGAAGAAAATCTGGATACCGCCGCAGCCTTGCGGCTGCCTCGCAAGGTTTCAGAAGATCGAAGACAGGCGTGGATGAACCATATATCCGATCTCGCGAGAATCGGACCATTCCTTCCCCAAGAATACCGCACCCTATCCGGTGGGCAGATGCGCCGGATGGCTTTGGCCGAGGAATTGATTGGCGACCCAGCCTTTCTGCTGCTCGATGAATTAACCAGCGGATTGGATGCCTTCTCCGATCAGGAAATGATGACCTGGTTAAAAGACCTCGCGCACAACATGTCAAAAACCGTGGTTTTGGTCACCCACGCGACTAATAACCTGCATTATTGTGACGCCATCATGTTCCTGCACAAGGGACGCCTCATTCATTACGGCGACTATCAGTCATTGCTGGATTCTCATGGGGTGACTTCGATTGCCGAACTCTTTGGGATCTATCAAACCCAAGAGCTGGATCTCTCCCCCTTCGATCATGCCTCAGAAGACTCCCAACCAGCGCACAGGGACGAATCGATTACGATCAAATCGATGCCGCCGCCCAGCGGACTCGTGCAATTTCCAACCCTGCTCGCCCGCCAGGCAAAATTATTCTGGCGGGATCGGGGACAAATCGTCCTTCACGTCGCGCTGATTCTGACCTTTCCGTTCCTCGTTGCAGTATTTGCCACTAGCGGTTTGCCGCAGGTGCGGAGCCAAACGCTTTCCTTGGAGACCAACATTCTCCTTACTCTCCAAGAGCAACTGTTCTATCTCAAGGAGTCGTTTCAGGCTGCATCACTCATTTCCGGGCTGGCCATGTTCCAGGTGATTCTTCTTACCCTGATCGGGGCGAATAACGGAGCGCGGGAGATTGCCAAGGAACGCGGCATTCTCGCCAAAGAATTGAGAGCGGGACTATCTCCCACCGCCTATGTCGGAGTAAAATTCCTCCAAATTGCCCTCCTTTGCATGATTCAAGCCTTTTGGATGGCTTGGTTTGTCAAAACTATCTGTGGGTTTCCGGGGAATCTCCTCGATCAATTTGCGATTCTGTTCGCTACCACGCTCGCCATGAGCACGACCTGTTTGGCGATTTCCGCCGCCTCACCGTCGCCCGAACGAGCGTCGCTGCTGGCGATCTACCTCGTGGGCTTTCAACTCCCGCTTTCCGGCGCTGCGCTGGCTCTGCCCGATTGGCTGAGCACGATTTGTCGTCCTTTCATTGCCGCGTATTGGGGATGGAGCGGATATTTGCAGACCTTTCGCGACACCCGGTATTTTGACATCGTTCGCCAGTCCAGCGAGACATGGGTGGCTCCCTATGCCCTGGGAATGTCTGTGCTGGGGGTTCATGTGCTGTTGGCACTCGTGGCAGCGATTTTCCTCACCGCATCTGTGAAACGGAGGACGGAATGAAACTGGCGGGAGCAATATTTTTGTCGGGCATTGTCTGGGCGAACGCTGCCGAGAAATTCGAGACTTTGCGGCTGGAGCCCGCACCCCACATGACAAGGGCTGACCTCCATCAAGTCGAAACGGTAAAAAATCCGAAGGCCATTCTCATTCTATGTCCGGGAGTCAATGGCAATGGAGAAGGGTTGATTCGTTCGCGCAAATGGGTCGAATTTGCCAAGGCAAATCAACTTGGACTCGTTGGCCTCTCGTTTGCCTCTTCTATCAGTGCCATCAATGACGGGACTGGATATTACTATGTTGAAAACGGCTCCGGCGAACTCCTGCTTAAAGGGATTCGGAAACTTTTCGGTCGCGATTTGCCCCTTCTCCTTTACGGCACCTCCGGTGGGGCACACTTTACGAGTCGCTTTGTCGAATGGAATCCCAAGCGAGTCTTAACGTGGACGGCATATTCAGCCGGGTGGTGGGATGAACCCGAGAAGTCCGGGGACACTCCCCCTGGAATTGTGGCCTGCGGGGATGAAGATCATCGATACGGCGCTTCCTTGATCTATTTCAAGCAAGGGCGAGCGGTGGGAAAGCCATGGCTTTGGATCAGCCTTCCACGCACGGGCCACACCGGATCACCCGGACTGGATCAATTCGTCATGAATTACTTTACGGCGATTTTGCAGAACCGGGTTGCGGACTCTGCTTTTTTGGACATCGACCGAAAAGTCGTGGTCTCAGAAACCGAGGCCAAAACCTATCCATCGCTGACCGCGTGGCTCCCAACTCAGCAACTTCTGGATGAATGGAGGACGATCCATGGACAGTAAACACCTTCTGAACTGCTTCCCGCGGCGCAGGTCAGGTCATTCTTTGGCTCACTTGATTCCACCCATTGCCCCATTATGAATGTTTACGTCGTTCAGAATGAAAATGAGCTTGGTCCTTTTTCATGGATCGAGATTTACGTCGGCCTCAAAAAGGGAGAATGGACTTATACCGACACGATTCGAATCGATGAGAGCGAGGAGGTTCTTTCCATTGAGGACTCCGGCCTCTGGAACGAAGGCTCCGATGTCGGTCCATTCACATGGGAGGAAATTCTTTTTCTTCGCAACGAAGGATGCCTTCCGGGTCTGGTTCAGGCAAAAATTGAAGGCGAGGATGATTATTCCACGTTGGAAAGCCTCATTGCCGAAAGACCACAGCTTACTTCTGATTTCCCAAGCCAGGATACTCGACCCAAACGAGCCTGGCTTGTCCCTGCGTGCTTGGCCTTGGCTGCACTGGCGATTGTCGCCGGGTTGGTCGGAGCGTATTTCGGGACCAAGCTTTCTCCCGAGAGCAAACGTGCCGTGGAAACCGTGGCGACACCAGCGATAGAGAATTCTCCAGTGGAGAGCACCACAGGTGCGGTCTGAGGTGGACCCCATTTTCCGACCAAAAGAGCGGTAAAATAGGTTATGCGAGGTTCGCTTGGAAAGGTGTTGTTATTGGTTGTGGTGATCTGTGGATTCTCATTGCGTCCAAAGCGAAAACTCC
>JBGSVZ010000050.1:0-64105 GCA_041752695.1 Terrimicrobiaceae bacterium | reverse complement strand
ATCTCCGGCCCGACCGGCAGCGGGAAACGCTGGCTGGCCGACCGCCTTGCCGCCACCGTGCTGGGATGCGATCCCGGGGCTGTGGCCGCGCACCCCGACGCGCATTTTGTCCAGCCGGAATCGAAATCGCGCCGCATCGTCATTGACCAGATCCGCGAACTCGAACAATCCATGCAGCGCAAGCCGCTCATGGGCTCGGCCAAAGTCGCGGTGATCTGCGAAGCCGACCGGCTCCAACCCCAGGCGGCCAACGCGTTCCTCAAAACGCTGGAGGAACCGCCTCCCGGTTCCCTTATTCTCCTGCTCAGTTCGCTCCCCGAGGCCATGCTCGAAACGATTCTTTCGCGCTGTGTCGAGACCGCGCTGCTCGATCTGCGTCCACGCACCCCCGGGCCCGAGGAAGCCGCCATTCTCCGCGCGCTCGACGAGTGCCTCATCCGCCCGGCCCAGCCCGGCGCGGCGGACGCTTTCCGGTTCACCCGAGCCGTCCAGGCTTTGCTGGCCGACCTGAGGGAAAAAATTTCCGACGCCAACGACGACGACCTGAAACGCCAGACCGCGCACTACAAACAAACCTCCGACAGCACCTCGTGGCTGAACGAAAGGGCCGAACAGAACAAAGCCCTCACCGAGGCCTCCGTGTTGCGGGAGCGAGATCGTGTGCTGCAAATCGTCTTCGACGCCCTCGGCCAGGCCTTGCGCCTGCAAACCGGCATCGCGTCCTCCGAACCCACCATCCAGGCCCTCGCGGAAAAGTTCCCGTCGTCAAATCTCCTCCGCCGCATCGACGCCTTGGAAAAACTCCGCCGACGTCTGGCCATGGGCGTCCAGGAAGCCCTCGCGTTGGAAAGCGGATTCCTGGAAATGGTCCTCCAGGAGTGAAAGTGAAAATGAGAGTGAAAAGGAGTGCACTTTCCTCTTCACTCTCATTTTCACTTTCCCTTTCACTCTCACCTCCACCATGCGCATCGTCCTCAAATTCGGCACCGGCGTCCTTTCCCGCTCCGCGGGGCGCGCCCTCGATGCCACCCAATTCCGCCGCTTTTGCTCCGAAATCGCCTCGCTGGTCAAAGCGGGCCATTCCTGCGTGGTGGTGAGTAGCGCGGCCATCGCGGCCGGGGTTCACGCCCTCGGGTTGAACAAGCGGCCCGAGGATCTGCCCGGCAAACAGGCCTGCGCCGCGGCGGGTCAGCCCGAGTTGATGCGACTGTGGTCCACTTCGTTCGGCAAACACGGCCTGCGCGTTGCCCAGCTTTTGCTCACCCACGACGACATCGACAGCCGCATGCGTCGGCAAAACGCCCGCAATACGCTCGACCGGCTGGCGGAGGCCGGAAATGTCATTTCCATCATTAACGAAAACGACTCCATCGCACTGGAGGAGATCCGGTTCGGCGACAACGACCGGCTTTCCGCGGAGGTTTCTCAACTCGTCGAAGCCGACCTGCTGCTGCTCCTGACCTCCGCTGACGGGCTCTCCGACTCCGCGGGAAATCGCATTCCGCAGGCCTCGGACGTCGCGGAGGTTTTCCAATACGTCCGCCCCGACAAAGGCGAGATGTCCGTGGGCGGCATGCGCGCCAAACTTCAGGCGGTGGATTCCGCGGTCAAACACGGCATCCCCACCTGGATCATCGACGGCCACAAACCGGGCCAGATTCCCGCGGCGGTTGCGGGCGACGATGTGGGCACGCATTTTCCGATTCCGGCAAAAAAACGGACTGCCAAACGCCGCGCTTCGTGACATTGTCTGGGCTCGCCATGTTCACCCGCATCGCTGCCATCGCCCGCAACACCCTCACCGAACTGGTCCGGCAAAAGGTCTTTTACATTCTCCTCATTTTCGCCCTCTGCGCCATCGGCAGTTCGGTGTTCATGGCCCGGCTGACCTTTCAGGAGGAGTTCCAAATGCTCAAGGATGTCTGCCTCGGGGCAATGTCCATCTTCACCTCGCTCCTGGCGATTCTGGCCACGGCCAATTTCCTGCCCAAGGATTCCGAGGACCGCACCATCTACACCCTGCTCTCCAAACCCGTGCCGCGTTACGCCTACCTGCTGGGCAAACTCGCCGGCATCATCATGCTGCTTTTTCTTTTCACCCTGTTGATGACCGCCGTGTTTGCTGCCGTGCTCTGGATGCGGGAACAGGCCGTGGTCGCGGAAACCCGGGCAACCCTCACGGGCGAAGATCTTACCCTCGCGTTGAAAACGATCTCCGACGCGACCTTCAACCGCAACCTCATCCCGGGGATTCTGATCATTTTCGTCAAGTCCGCCCTCCTGGCTTCGATGACCCTGTTCATCTCCACCTTTGCCACCTCGTCGCTCTTTACCGTGATGATCGCCGCCGCGATTTATTTCATCGGCCACCTCCAGGCCACCGCCCGGGAATACTGGATGCAGGGCATGGTGGATGTGCAATGGTGGACCCGGGTGCTGATCGGCCTTGTCGCCCTCCTCTTTCCCGATTTGCAGGCCTTTAATCTGGCGGATGATGTGATTGCGGGGGCCGCCATTCCCGTGGGAATTTTTCTCAAAACCTTCGCCCTCGGCTGGACCTACGTGGCGGTGTATTTTGCGCTCGCCGCGTTTGTCTTTGCCGGCCGGGAGCTATGAAGCGGCGCGTTCTCGCCCTTCTCCTGCTCGGGGTCTTCGGCGGGCTGCTCATGCCGCTGTTGAATGCTCTCGACGCGGCGCAAAAGTCTGCGCATCTACGGCAGACTTCGCTCAACCTCGGGCTGCGCGAGCGGGTCGGCCAGATGGGATTTCTCGCCGCGTTGAGTGGCTTCCGCTCCCCGCTTGCGGCTTATCTTTGGATTGAGGCCCACAACGCCTGGGAAAAAACCGAATGGGGCCGCATGGCCGGCCTCTTCGACACGGTGACCACCCTGCAGCCGCGCTCCACCCTGTATTGGGATATGGCGGCGTGGCACATGGCGTGGAACGCCAGCATCGCCGCGCTCAATGATCCCACCCAGCCCAGCGAAGCGCTGCGCATCCGCAACCAGCGCCAGTATTTTAAACTCGGCCGGGATATTCTGGAACGCGGCGTCAAAAATAATCCCAATACCTACTTTCTGCACGCGGCGCTGGCGAGACTGCTCCAGGACAAGCTGGAAGACCATTGCGCCGCCGGGGAAGCGTACCTGCAGGCTTCAAAATTCCCCGACGCGCCGCCCTTCATCGCCAGGGCCGCCGGCTACGAACTTGCCAAATGCCCCGGCCGGGAACGCGAGGCGTACGAGCTGTTGAGAAAACTTTACAAAAAAGGTGAAGAACAACGGAAGCCCACCCTGATCACCCTGCTAAAGGAACTTGAAAAGAAACTGGATGTTCCCCCGGCCGAACGGATAGATTCTCCCGACAGTTAGTACTTTCTCATGCGTTTCGCGATCTTCGGCGACATTCACGCCAATCTTCATGCCCTGCACGCCGTCCTTTCCGATGCCCGGGAGCAACTCTGCACCCACTACGTGTGCATGGGAGATGTCGTGGGCTACAACGCCTTTCCCAAACAATGCATCGAGATCGTGCGCAAACTCGAGTGCCCGGTGGTGAAGGGCAACCACGACGAACAGGCCTCGATGATGGGTGACCAGGAGGGCTTTAACGCCCTGGCCGAGGAAGCGATGAACTGGACACGCGAGCAGCTCTCGGCCGCCGACAAGGAATGGCTCCGTTCCCTCCGCATGCAGCGACAGGTCCGCGATTTCACCATCGTCCACGCCACTCTCGATACCCCGCACAAGTGGGGCTACGTTTTTAATCAACTCGATGCCGCGGCCAGCTTCAGTTACCAGCACACGTCGGTCTGTTTCATCGGCCACACCCACACGCCGAAGGCTTACGTGCGCGACGGCAGCGTGCGGACGATCCCTCTCGACACCCTCGTTCTCCAGCAGGGCAAACGTTATCTGATCAACGTGGGCAGCGTCGGACAGCCACGCGATTCCGACTGGCGTTCCGCGTATTGCATCTACGATACCAACATCAACGAAATCAAACTCCGGCGCATTGAATATGACCTCGCCGGAGCCCAGCAGGCCATCTTGGACTGCGGACTTCCGCGTAAACTCGCCGAGCGTCTCGCCGTCGGCAAATAGACGTCGTTTTGAGCGGGCCCACGGAATCCCTGCTAATCGTCAAGCCGGGTTCCTTCGGCGACATCATCCACGCCCTGCCCTGCGCCGCGGCTTTGAAACGTGCGCACCCTCGCCGCCGGCTCACCTGGCTGGTGGACGAACGCTGGCAGCCGCTCCTTGCGGGCAATCCCCACATCGACGAAACGGTGGTTTTTCCCCGTCAAAAATTTCGCGGCCTCGGCGGAAAACTGGCTTCCATTCCCTGGGCGTTCGGGCTGCGCCGCCTGCGTCCCGATTGCGCCCTTGATCTTCAGGGGCTGCTCCGCAGCGGATTGATGGCCCGGATGAGCGGCGCGAAGCGCATCATCGGACTGAGCGACGCCCGCGAAGGCGCGCGGTTTTTTTTCACCGAAACCACCCCTGTCCACGCCCACGAACATTCCGTGAGGCGTTATCTGCGGAGCTTGGAAACACTCGGGCTACCGGAGGAAAAGACCCCGGAATTCTGGCTGCCTCCGGGAGAAAAGCCTGCCACGGTCCGCCTCGAAACACCCTACGTGTTGCTGCATCCCTTTGCCCGGGGCGAGGGAAAATCGCTCTCCGCGGCCCACGTCGAGGCCCTCTGTCGCGCGCTGCAGCCGCTGAATGTGCTGGTCGCAGGAATGGGCTCCGCTCCCACTTTGCCGGCCAACGCCATTAATGCCCTAAACCACACGTCCATTAGCGAGATGATCTGGCTCATCCGTCACGCGTCCTTTGTCATTAGCGTGGATAGCGGCCCGATGCACATCACCGCCGCGGTAAAAACTCCGCTTCTTTCGATTCACACCTGGAGTGACCCCCGA
This sequence comes from Terrimicrobiaceae bacterium, assembly GCA_041752695.1. Lineage (GTDB taxonomy): Bacteria > Verrucomicrobiota > Verrucomicrobiia > Chthoniobacterales > Terrimicrobiaceae > CALCJD01. The sequence goes on along the minus strand of JBGSVZ010000050.1, from coordinate 59,178 downwards.
CTGGTGGGCCCCTACGACGAAACCGCCTGGCTCTGGCAGGGCGGCGAAATCCGTCGCCAGGATCTGTCGGCCAAGGCTTTGCCAAACCCCCGGGATCCCGGCGATAGGGACATCGCCGGAATCGCGGAGTTTGTCTTGGGAAGGTAGAGAGAATTCTCTGCAACCCTCCGTCCACGGCGGGTTGGGACAACCCGCCCTTACCCATCGATATCTATCCGAGCAATTCGGCCACCATCGCACGCTCGTCCGTCAACTCTTTGTTGGTGGTGGCGATTTTCGACTTGGCAAAGTCATCCATGGCATAACCTTCGATGACCTCATAGCTGCCCGGCGTGGTGGTGCGAACGGGCAGACCGGCCCAGACTTCGGGATCAAAGCCATAAGCACCGCCGGATTTCACCGCGATCGAATGAATCGCCCCCGGGGTCACCAGATCATGCACGTGATCCACTAACGAACTCGCCGCCGAGGCCGCAGAAGAGGCTCCGCGGGCGGCAATAATGGCCGCACCCCGTTTGCCCACCGTTTCACAAAACGGTCCCTGCAACCAGGAGGCGTCAGCAATCACGTCCGTCGCAAGTTTGCCGGAGATGGTGGCGTGGGCAAAGGCGGGGAACATGGTCGGACTGTGGTTGCCGTAAATGAAAATATCCTTCACGTCCGTCGTTTCCACCCCGGCCTTCTTCGCGAGCTGGCTTTGCGCGCGATTTTGATCCAGCCGCACCATCGCGGTGAAACGGTCTGCGGTGAGGCGACGCGCTTTGCTGGCGGCAATCATACAATTGGTATTGGCGGGATTTCCCACCACCGCAACGCGGGCGTTTTCCGCCGCGACTTCGTCGATGATCTTCCCTTGCGCCGTGAAAATTTTCCCGTTGTCCTTCAGGAGATCCGCCCGCTCCATGCCGGGCCCGCGGGGTTTGGCACCCACCAGCAAACACCAGTTGGCATCGGCAAAACCGACTTTGGCATCGTCCGTCAGGACAATCCCCTTGAGCAGAGGAAAGGCACAGTCGTCGAGTTCCATCGCGACGCCTTCCAGAGCTTTCATGGCCTTTTCGACCGGAACTTCAATCAACTGCAGAATCACCGGTTGATCCGGCCCGAACATTCCTCCGGCGGCAATGCGGGGAAGAAGAGCGTATCCAATTTGACCGGCCGCGCCGGTTACTGCGACTTTAATGGGAGATTTCATAACATTAGTAAAACTAATGAATTCGCCCAAAATTCCCAAGGCAAAACTTGCCTAAAAATGAGAAAACCCGTTTTGCCACCATGGCGAAACGGGTTTTCTCGGTGCGGGGGGGAAATCCCTACACGAGGGCCTTGAAAGATTTACCAGCGACGAACTTCACAGTCTTCGACGCCTTGATCTTAATTTTCGCGCCAGTCTTGGGATTGACGCCAACGCGGGCCTTGCGGGTAGCAACTTTGAAAGTTCCGAAGCCAATGAGCTGAACGCTCTTGGTTTTTTTGACGCCTGCCTTGATGCTGTCGATGACGGAGTTAACAGCGCGCTCGGCATCAGCTTTGCTGGTTCCGAGGGATTTTTGGACGGCGGCGATGAGTTCGACTTTATTCATTTGAATTTTGAGAAAGCTGGAGTTGCACCTAACAAAGGTGGAGCGGAGGATGGGGAGAAATTTGCGTAATGTCAACAGCGGAGACGAAAAAATTTGAACATCCTTTGCGATGCGTTGTCTGCGAGGAAAAATCCGATACGCTGGCCCCATGACTTTCGAGGAACAAATCGACCGATATCTGGGCCAGTCCCCGCGCGTGGCCGCCTCTGCATTCCTGGCTCCCGGCGCCTTTGTCGTCGGCGACGTGACGATTGGCGAGGAAGCCAGCATCTGGCCAGGCTGTTCGCTCCGTGGGGACATCGCGCCCATCGTGATCGGAGCGCATTCCAATGTTCAGGATGGTTCCGTCGTGCATGTCGCCGACAACCTGCCCGCCGTGGTGGGGGAATGGGTCACCATCGGCCACAAGGCCATCGTCCACGCCTGCACGATCGGCAACGAAGTTCTGGTCGGCATGGGAGCCATCATTCTCGATGGTGCGAAAATTGGCGACCAATGCATCATCGGGGCCAACGCCACGGTGACCGGCCATACCGTGATCCCGCCCGGCTCGCTCGTCCTTGGTTCACCCGCCGCGGTGAAAAAAAACCTTAGTCCCGAGGAGCGCGCATCCATCCGCGTCTGGGCGGAACGCTACGTCACCCTCTCGCGCAAATACCTCGCACGAGCCGCCCAGTGATGGCATTTGCCCCCCCGGCCATTCCCTGATACGCTGACGCTATGAGCAAGACCGTCGTGCCGGTTCACGTCAAAGCCCTCATTCCCACGAATGCGGGCGTGGCGGTCTTCGTGGGCAACGAGGAAAAGGTTTTTGTCATTTACGTGGACCCCAGCGTGGGCAGCGCCATTAATATGTTCATGAGCGGAGTCTCCAAGGAACGTCCCCTCACCCACGACCTGATGGCCCTCCTGCTTTCCGCAGTAGGTGCCAAAGTCGAACGGGTTATCATCAACGACCTGAAAAACGGCACCTACTACGGCAGGCTGATCATCACCGCCGAGAACGAACTCCAGCAACGCAAGATCATCGAACTTGATGCCCGGCCCAGCGACTGCATCGCCCTGGCCACGCAGCAAAAAGCCCCCGTCTATGTCAGCCGCGAGGTCTGGGACGAAGTCGAGGACATGTCCGACGTCCTCCACAGCATGCAGGAACAGCAAAATCAGCGCTCCGCCTCAGAGGAGGAGGACGAGGAATCCTGATTCGCTCGCGTCGCCTAGCCGGCCAAAATCGAAAGCAGTTCCTCCGTCGGAGGCACGTCCTTGATGATTTGGCTCCGCAGCGGCCCCACGCCGATGTAGCGCAGGTTTGGCAACACCGCAGGCCGTCGGTCACCGTAAGCGATGTCCACAATGGCGGCCATCACCTCGGCCACGTATCGCCGCGCGGCAGGGGGAAGGTCCGCGAACTGCCGAATCCCGGAAAGGTCCTCGCTCCAGCCCGGCAACGTTTTATAGATCGGCCGCAGCGAGCGACGGAACACATCATCCCGGGGCACGTGCGCCACCCTGGTGCCGTCCGGAGCTTCGTAGGCCACGCAGATGGATAGTTCGCCGTCCTCCCAATCGCCCCCGTAAGACAGCGCATCCAATTTGTTCAGCGCCAGATCCTGGTAGCCGCCGTAACGCAGGGCGTCGCCTTTTTCCACGGCGTCGAACCAGCCCACCATGCGCTGGCGGCCCGTGGTCGAACCAAACTCAATCCGGCGCAGCGTGCGGCCCAGAGGATGTTCGTCCGTGAGCTCCGTCAGAAACACATGGGTGCCCACCTTGGTATCATAAGCCTTGCAGCAACCGATGGTGTGGACGGGCTGAACCGGGATGCCGGCGGATTGAAAAAACTCGGGGGTGAAAGTATGCGAGGCCGTCACGTTGGGCGGAAACCCATGGCGTTTGTCGAGCCAGTAAGCCTGACCGAATTCGCCAATAATGCTGCGGCCGGACTCCAGGCTCTGCAGCACGATCTCACGCACGTCGGTGATGCAGGGAACCAGTTTTTGCCCGGCCGCCCAGTAGGTTTCGATGAGCAGATCGGCATCGAGGCCGAAAGCGCCGGGGGCGAGGAACCGCCGGAAATCAAATTCGGCCGCCTCAAATATCCCGGCGTCGATCGTCTCTTTATTCGCTCGCGCTTCGGCGTTGCTCAGCGTGTCGAATAGGTCGGGCCAACGTTCCGGGCGGAGTTGACAGACATGCTCGATGGTGCGCAGGGCGCGGTTGATGCGGTTGCGCAGCTTGCGGACAAAGACGCCTTTTTCCGCCCGAAAATCCGCGTAGGTGATCTGCATTTGCGCGATCTCATCGGTATAAGCTGGCGTAATCCCCCTCCCCGTCGAGCCGCGCGGCTCTTCCTTGAGAATGTGAACTCGGTAATCCTCCCACGCGAGATCCAGCAGACGGTGCGAAAGATCGGAAACGAGCGTGCGCTCATCAATGCGCAGACGGCTGAGCGTGGCATGACCATGGAGTTCGGCGTAGGCGGATTCCCAGAGAAACTTGCGGGGATCCGCCACCACCCCGCAGCCGATCAGCAGGTGCGGCACCGTGGCATCGACCACGCCACCGGGAATGAGGTTCAATTTCACGTCACCCACCGAGTGGCCGGAGTTGGACCCCCCGTTGACTTTCATCACGGCCGCAACGGCGTCGGGATTGCCGGTGCCTTCGCGCAGTTCGTCGATGATTTCAAGGATAAGACGTCCCTTGCCTTCGTCACCGGTGGAGATTCCGGTGTCGGCAATCAGGAGACTAGAAAATGGGGTCAGGGCCATGGGATACGAATAGGAGATAGGAGATCGAAGAGGGAAGATGGAGGATAACAGGAACCGAGTCCAGCCCCGGAGAGAATCCCGATTGAGAACAAACCCCGGATCTTGATCGTGCCTCGGGGATGGGCCTATACTCCCCGGGAAAAATGAACCTGATCCCGCCCGCCCACTGGCGACCGCTTTTTGATGCGGTGTATGAAATGAATACGGCGAAGGATCATGCCGACTTTCTTTCCGCCGTGGTCACCGGCCTGAGCCGTCTCATTCCAGCGGATCTTTGCCTGATTCATGTGCTCGATCGGAAGACGCAGAGGATTGTGATCCGGACCATCCCGGAAAATCCGTACACCGACGAGGAGGTCGCCTTTTATGCGGCGAATCCGGGTGGCGACCCTTTGGTGGCGTATTTTGACCGGACAAACGACTCGAAGGCCCGGCGCCGGTCCGACGTCATCTCCCACCGCGAATATCTGCAGACGCCCCATTTCCTCAACTGCCAGAAGCGGCTGGGTTTCATCCACACCCTGGCCCTGCCGGTGCAGATCGATGCGAAAACGGTGGGAGCGCTGAGCTACGATCGGCGGGGACCCGATTTCACCGCGCGGCACTGCGCGCTGCTGGATGCCTTTGCGCCGCATTTTCTGCTGGCCTGGAAGCGCCACCCGAACCCCTGGGACACGACCGAAAAAGCCGGGCTCTCGGCCCGCGAAAGGCTTCAAGTCCTTGGACTCACCGCGCGCGAGGCGGATGTGCTTTACTGGATGACGGAAGGAAAGCAAAACCGCGAAATTGCCACCATCCTCGGTCGCAGTCTTGGCACCGTGCAGGAACATGTGGCCAATATCCTGACGAAGTTGGGGCAGGAGAACCGCCATGCCGCGACAGTCTTTGCCTTGCGGCGATTGGGTCACGCGTAGCACGGCTGGCAGGGAGCCCCCCCATGTGTGGGGGTTGTTCCCAACGAGGGGCATGGTTAGAACGTCGCGCCACTGTAAAGTTTTGAATCCGTGAAAAGCCATTTCCTCAAGCTTGTTTGCTTCGCCGTCATTGGCATCTCTTCCCTCCCGACCGCATGGGCGCAGACCTACACCGGAATGGTGTCCTTCGGTGACAGCTTGAGTGATTTGGGCAACACCGTCGCGACTCTCTCGACGTTCGGGGAGCCATTCGTTCGCGAACAGACCGGCTACAATGCGAACTTTTACTTCAATGGCCGGTTTTCGAACGGACCCTTGTGGTCGGAACGTCTGAATGACGAACTCGGATTCGGCACGATGCTTCGCAACAACGGGACCGATCTCCTAACAGGTTCGAACTTCGCCTGGGCGGGAAGCACAAGCGGCACCGGCAACACGAGCATCCTTCTTCCCAATCTCAGGACGCAGGTGGATTTTTACACCGCCCAGATCCCGACAAACACCTTTCTGCCGGACCCCTCCACCACTCTCTTCACAATCTGGAGTGGCGGGAACGACGTGATCAACCTCGTCGATCACGGAACCCTGATCACACCCGAGCAAGTCGCTGAGAACATTTCGATTGCGATCACCAATCTCTACGACGCCGGAGGCCGGACCTTCCTGGTGCCGAATCTTCCGCCTTTGGGTTTCAAGCCGGACTATGTCTTCGACCCCGTTAAGCAGGCCGCCGCAAACGCCTTCGTGGATTCGTACAACCTTCTTCTGGAAAACACCCTGAATACCTTGTCGGGTAACTTGGCCGACAGCACCATCATCTCCTTGGACATCGCCGCGTTTTTCCTCGACGCCATCGATGATCCCGCCGCGTTTGGCCTCACCAATGTCACGGAAACGGCTTACACGCCCTTCAGTGGCCCAAACCCGCCGCCGCCCTATGGATTGGTCGTTGGTAATCCCGAACAGTATCTTTTCTGGGACAATTCCCACGCAACAACCTCCATCAATTTTCTCATCGCCCAGCAAGCCTACGCGGCCGTCGTCCCTGAACCAACCGCCTGCGTCCTGCTCGTGATCGGTGGTATCGTGGCACTTTCCTTTTCCAGAAAACGCAACCAACAACCCCTCCCACTATGAGCGACGCCAAAGAATTCTCCGACATCATCAAACACTCCATGGCCGTGCCTCCGGAGATGTATATGAAATCTTATTCCGGTCTGCCGACCTTTTTCCGCACGAAGTATCGGCCGGACTGGGAAACCGGCGACCCGCTCGACATCGCCTTGGTCGGTGTCCCCTCCGACCTGGGCCTCACCCAGCGCACCGGAGCGCGCCACGGACCGCGCGAGATCCGCAATCAATCGAGCAACGTGCTTTACTACAATTACTCGATGAAAATGTCGCCGTTCGGGAAACTGAAGATTGCCGATATCGGAGATGCCTTCATTCCCAGCGCGTTCGATTTGCAAAGCGTGGCGGACGAAAGTTTCGCGTTTTTTCAAAAGATCGTGGCACGGGGAATCATCCCGATTGTGGCTGGCGGTGACCACTCGATTACCTATCCGATCATGAAAGCCCTCGGTCAGAAAGAACCGCTCGGCCTTATCCACATCGATTCCCACTTCGACATGGCCGAGTCCCTCAATGGCTCCAACCTGCACCATGGCAGTATGTTTGTGAACGGCATCAAGGAGGGATTCCTTGACCCGAAGCGGATCGTTCACATCGCGATCCGGGATCCGTTTGCGCCGATGGAAACCTACGGGCACAAGGTCGGTGCGACGACCATCGATATTGATCGCTTCTACGACCTCGGCGTGGACGCCGTCGCGGCCGAAGCCCGTCGTATCGTGGGGGACGGTCCAACCTATATCAGCTTCGACATCGATGCCCTGGATCCGGCCTATGCTCCGGGGACGGGAACGCCTGCTGTTGGTGGGATCACCTCCTACGAGGGAAAGCGGCTGCTACACGGGCTACGCGGCCTGAACATCGTCGGGGCAGATCTTGTAGAAGTTTCGCCTCCCTTCGACACGGCTGGCATCACCGCCCTCGCGGGTGCGCAATTGATGTTCGAACTTCTCTGCCTCGTGGCCGAAAATTGCCTGCGAGCCCCCGCCAATCCCTAATAGTCCAAACCCGTGAGCACTCCCGATTTCGCCACCAGCTATCAGCATTGGTTCGGACCAGCCACTTTTCTCCGCTGCCCACACCAGCCCGATCTTGCAGACACCGACATCGGGCTCGTCGGCGTGCCGCATTGCGGGGGAAATCCGATCGAGCACATGCAATATCTCGGGCCACGCGGCATTCGCAACCGCTCCATGGCCTACAACCGCACACACCGCGAGTTTGGCCTTTATCCGTTCGAATTGGCACGCATCCGCGACTTAGGTGACGTGCCCATGCCAAGGGGCCTAAACCCGGACTTTACCGCCGAGGACATTCAGTCCTTTTTTGAAAAGGTCTATGGAGCCGGCATCATTCCCGTGAGCGTCGGAGGCGATCATTCCATCACCGGTCCCATTCTCCGGGCAGCCCGGGCGGCGCGGTTCACCGAACCTCTGGCCATGATTCATTTCGACAGCCACAACGACGCCATGCTGCCCCTCCTGGGCACGCGCAATCATGCCGGACCATTTCGTTTTGCGGCGGAGGATGGGATCATTGATCCCAAGCGCACCATCCAGATCGGGCTGCGCGGCCCCATGGGAGATCCAACCATGGATGATTGGGCGAAGGAAAACTTTGCCGAGTTCATCACGACGGAATCCTTCATCAAGCAGGGCCCGGAGTCCGTCCTGCGAAAGGCTCTGGCGGTCGTTGGCGACCATCCGACCTACCTCACATTTGATCTGGATGTGATCGATCCGAGCGAGGCTCCCGGCGTGGCCGATCCGGAGCTGAACGGACTCCGCCTGCGCGAACTCCTGCAGGTTATTCACGGCTTCCGCGGACTCAACCTTGTCGGTGCGGACATCGTTTGTTACTGTCCACCCTTGGACAATCCTTCGCAGATTACCGCGATCACTGCGAGCATGTTGATGTTTGAATTCGCGACCTTGATCGCGGAGCGCCTCGCTAAGAAGGGTTGAAAAGCCACTGCCCTCTTGATCAAAAACGAAAAAACCATGCAACTTTTTAGCATCAACCTTGGGAAAGCCGAACTCCTCCACAAAGCCAAAGACCCCTATCTGTCGGGCATTGCCAAACGCGCGGTCGAAGGTCCGGTCAAGCTGGGCGTGGAGGGCTTGGAGGGAGACGTGATCTGTGACCCAAAATATCACGGCGGTCCGGATCAGGCGGTCTATCTTTATGGGGCGGCCGACTATGCCTGGTGGGAGGCCGAGTTGGGACGTTCGCTGGCTCCGGGGTCGTTCGGCGAAAATCTTACGCTCAGCGACTGGGAAAGTGCCGCTACCACGGTCGGCGACCGATTTTACATCGGCGAGGTGATCCTGGAAATCACCTCGCCCCGCGTTCCCTGCGCGACCCTTTCCTGCCACATGGGGGATTCGGCGTTTCTGAAAAAATTCCGCAAGGCCGAGCGTCCCGGGGTGTATTGCCGGGTGCTAAGTGACGGCGAGGTGAAGGCCGGCGATGCTGTGCGTTACGAACCTCTGTCCGGCGGAGGGCTCGGCATTATGGAGCTTTACCGCGACGCCTTTTCGCCCGCGAAAGACGCGGCCACGTTGCGCCGCCATCTGGCCGCACCGCTTGCCATCAGGATGCGCCTTCCCAAGGAACAGGCGCTCGCACAAATCGAAGCCTCCTCGTAAGCATCCACCCCCGGGACGGTCAATCGCGGCCTTTGCTTCCCTGCGGAGAAGGCGCGATCACCGGAGCCGGGTGGTGACTTCGTGAAGAAAGAGCGTGGAGGCCAGCAGGTCGGCAGCTCCGCCCGGCGAAAGGTCCCTCTCGACAAATTCGCCATGGATCTTCCGGGCAAGGATCTCCCATTCGGGGTGGGAAACGCCGCCGGCAGCCAGGAAATCCCGGGCGCGCAACCGCGCAAACTGTCCGCCGGCAAGGCCGCCGCGATGAATCACGTTGGTATCTTCGACGTTGGCCATGAGGAGAAAAAGCGTTTCCAGTGCGGAGGACCGGAAAGGGACTCCCGCTTCAAGAAGCTTCCGGAAGCGCGGAAGAGCCTGTTCGAAGATCGAAGGAAATCCCAGCGCCGCCTCCTCCCGGGCTCCACCGGTTCCCGTGAGGCGGCGGACTTCGCCGCCGTGACTGGCCTCATTCGCCAGGGAATGTTTGCGGAGGTCTTTCCCCCAGCGTTCTAGAAGAGTCTGACGAATCCGGGTGGGAACGTTAGTCGGCCCGCAACGGGCGGCTGCCGCGACGAGCAGCCCTAGGGCAAAGATCGCTCCCCGGTGGGTATTTACTCCACCGGTGGCAACGAGCATGTGCTGCTCGGCCCGGAGACCGATCACCACCAGGTCCGCGAAGGTTGCATCCTCGGCCGCGGCCAGTTCTTGAAAGGAACCCCGCAGCGCCTCGGCGGATTTGCGCAGAAGCGCATGGTCCATATCGCGATGGGAACCGGAATCCACCGGACTGACCAATCCGGGCTTGGGAAACAGTTCCAACTCGGCCAACAGTGCCGCGACCGCCGCCTGGGCAAGAAATGGAGCTCGCTCAGACAAAGGGTGCCGACAGTGAAGGGGCGGAAAACTCCGCCCGGGGAATGAGTGCCACGCGGTCAACGGACTTCAGGAGCAGATGCTGGCTTTCCGAGAGCCATTCTTTCCAATGCACTTCGCCGGTTCCGGGAAATGACAACTCGCCATCCACGGACACGGACAACCGGAGGTTCGCCGAGGCAAGAAATCCGGCTCCAGCATCGGCCGCCGCGACATCAATCAGATCCACCACCACATCCAGGTCCGAAGTGCTTCGCACGTAGCAACCCCCGGTCAGCAAGGCCCACAACCGGCTGCCGATCAGTCGGACGGTGCACCCCTGGGGAGGTTTCTGCAGGGTTTCCCATTCGCGGGGGGCAAGACCCACTTTTTCGCCAATGTCGCGAAGGTCCGGGGGACGGGAAATTTTTGCGATATCCTCGATCGTCGCCGACGCACCAAGGCGGCGGGGCGTATGTTTCCCCCCGTCGCAAGAAGGGAGGCAAAATCCCAGGGAAAGCGTCTCCCCCGTGCGTGTGCGGCAAACCATGAACGGGTGGCCAGCCCGCTGCCAGGCAATGGCTTCGTCGGGAGCATCCGAGGTGGCGGGCGGATACCGCAGCCAAACCAGGGAATGCCGTCGAATCACCGCGCGGATTCCGCGAGCACGCGCTGCTGGACGTCGTAGGCCTGGGGGCGTCCACCGCGTTCTTTACCGAGTGCGGCCCTGGTATCCTCCGGAGTCGCTGCCGCGATCGCGGCACTCAGCTTGTCGGCCAGTGTCTCATCCGTGGGCCAGACCGCTTTGACACCACCGAGCAGAGCAAAGGGAGCGGCCCCAAACTCAAGGGCGGGCAGGGTTTTCGAGAGTTCTTCCAAGATGGCCACGGGGATTTTGGTCACGGCGGACATGGCCTCGACCGGCATCAATCCCACCGTGGCGGAATCCAGGGCGTAGATGGAGTCCGCAAACATCCCGTAGCAAATGAACGCGCCTCCGATGGCTTTGCCCGTGGCCACAGTGATGAGTTTGTGTCCGGCCTCACGCGCAACCTGGAGACAGGTCAGAAGGTGACCAAAATAAACGGGGAGCCCGAGCATCTCGGCCGTCCGATTGGGTTCCTGGCCCTCGCTATCGACCAACATCACAATGGGCACCCCGGGTTTGGACCTTACGCAGTCGAGGACCTGCTCCGACATCTGCAAGGCGGCGGCGTTGTCAATGTAGGTTCCATCCACGGTGCCGATCACGCAGACGTCCTGGTCCCCGACTTTGGCATAGCCGGTGGCGATTTTGTTGCTGATGGTGATCCCGGTGGCCGAGGCGCCGAAAAAGTGAGCGAGGAGGTCCGCGGTGGTCATGAGTTTTGCGGGTGAAAAGATTTGGCAAAATCTTCGGCCTCCGCCAGCGAGGCAGCGGCGATATCGGTGATTCCGCAGGTTTTCCAGATTTCGTCGGGATCGCTGATCTGACCGAATTTTTCCAGGCGGGCTTCCAGACTGGCTTGCCGGGCCTCCACCATGGCCAGATCGGGTTTGGCCGATTTGCTGAGAAACGAAATAATGCCCGCGCGAACGGAGTCGGCCGAATCGTTGACCAACAGATCGGCATCGCCGAGGACATAGCGTGTCTTGCCTCCGCTGGTCTTCCAAACCAAGGCGCGATTGGCGGAATCGAAAGCCTGCTTGCCCATCCATTTTTCGATCACGATGGGACCGGAAATGCCGAGGCGGCCGTGTTCGGTCATGAGGCGAAAATCACAGCACGAAGACAGGATGCCCATTCCGCCGTAAGCTCCGATGTCGGAACCGATGACTGCGAGCGTGGTGGCTCCGGCAGCGCGGCAGGAGAAGACGGCGCGGATGGCCTCCGCGATGCCGATTTCGCCCGAAGAACCCTCGTGCAAACGCACACCGCCGCTTTCGATGAGGAACACGCAGGGAATTTTGTCGCGGGCGGCGGATTTCAGGAGTCCGACGAGCTTGGCCGAATGCACTTCACCGACGGAACCGCCGACAAATTGTCCGACTTGGGCCGCCAGGTAAACCGGCTTGCCGCCGATCGTGGCGTGCCCAATAGCCAGTCCGTCGTCGAAGGAAACGGGGATGCCGAGTTTCGGTAGATAGGTGCTCATGACCCGTTCCGGGGGCGGCAGGATTTCCCGGAAGGATCCGGCGTCGGCGATGACGGCAATTCGTTCCCGCGCCTTGAGTTCGTGATAGGGAGTCAGGCTCATGATTGGGCGGAGGTCAGCAGGTCGAGGGCTTGGCGTAGGCGCAATTTGACGACGACCGGAGGCGCGCCCTGGTCGTGCAAAGTAATGGTCGTTCCGCCCACGGCGTAATGCGCGGAGAAGTCGGAGAGCGCAGCGAGCCACGAGTCTCTATAACCAGGAATCGGAGTCTCAACCGAGTAGCTGACGGTGTCGGGAGCGGCGGGATTAGGCTCGATGAGGACCTCCAGATTGCCGGAACCGACCACCCCAGCGAGCGCCCATTTCCGGGAGGGTGGCCAGGCAAGGGCGTGGGAAGGAAAAGATTGTTGGAATGCTTCCATAAAAATTCAGCTCCTGGGGCTACCAATCCACAAATTGGGACGGAGGATCGTAGAGCCCGCCCGACCAACGCACGAGGTCCTTGATTTCCTGGGCGGCGAGCAGGCCGCGGTTGGCGCGGGCGGGAGCCACGCCGAGATCTTCGGGCAGTTTGATGATGCCGCGGGCGCGCAGAGCGGCGGTGTCGGCGGACGAACGTTTGAGTCCCACCGGGGTGTATCCCGCCACCCCGCGGATGGCGGCTGTGCGCTCTTCCTGCGTGCGGCAGGCGCCCAGATTGGCGATACCTTCCTCCGTGACGATATGTGTGACATCGTCGCCGTAGATCATGATGGGAGCAACACCCTGCATGGCGCTCTTCACGGAAGGATCCTGCGCATCCAAAGTTTCGACAAAGGTCGGGACACGTCCGGCCTGAAACGTCTCGACCATCTGGACCACCAGCTTCCGTCCGGGAAGCGCACCCGGGCCCGGGTTGGCTTCGCGACCGGCTTTTAACCAAGCCTTGGAGGGATGGCGTCTTCCGTTGGGTTGACAACCCATGTTCGGCGCTCCGCCGAATCCCGTGATGCGGCCTTTCGAGACCGTGGAAGAATTTCCGTGAATATCGATTTGCAGGCTGGCCCCGATAAACATATCTAGCGCGTAGTGACCCGCGAGCTGCCCCATGGGCCGGTTCGAGTGGAAACTGCCATCGCGACCGGTAAAATAAATGTCCGACCGCGCGGCGGTGTAGCGCTCCATCCCGACCTCACCACCCACGGAGAACACCGTGTCCACCCACCCGGATTCAATGGCCGGAATCATGGTTGGCAGCGGATTGACCATCCAATATTTGCAAATCTTTCCCTTGAGTCCGAGTTCCTCGCCGTAGGTCGGAAGAAGAAGTTCAATGGCCGCAGTGTCGAAGCCGATGCCGTGGTTCAGCGATTCGACTTCGTATTCCTGGTAGATCCCCTTGATGGCGATCATCGCCATGAGAATCTGGGTGTCGGTAATCGCGGCGGGATCACGCGTGAAAAGGGCGGTGAGGTGCATCGGATACGGCGCCTCGATCACGAAGTCCACTTGGTCGGTTGGCACATCAATGCGCGGAAGGGTGTCCACAATCTCATTGACCTGAGCGATGACGATGCCGTCGTAGAAAGCCGTTGGCTCCACAATGGCAGGCGTTTCCTCTGTGTTGGCCGCGAGAAAAAGATTGCCCGCGCGATCCGCCTTGGCCGCCGCGATCAGGGCGACCCGCGGGGTCAGATCGATGTAATACCGAGCGTAAAGCTCGTTGTAGGTGTGAATCGCTCCAATGGGAAACTTTCCCGCCGCCAGCAATTCCGCCACCGCCGCCCCCTGTGGCCCGGCGTAGGCGAAGTCCACCTTTTTGATCATCCCTTTTTTGAACAACTCAATGTGGGAGGGAAGGGTGATACAGGACATCACGAGATGAATGTCGCGCAGCTCGCTCGGGTCGAGGCCAGCCAGTTCTGCGGCGAGGAAATCCGCCTGTTTTTGATTGTCCCCTTCGAGGCAGAGAATGTCGCCGGGTTCCAAAACCGCCCGGAGCAAATCCGCCGTTTTTTCGTGGGGGACCAACTTGCCCTGTGCCAGCGACGAAGCACGTGACAGCCTGGACGCTTTGTTCCTTCGGCGGGAGTCGTAGGGGACTTGTGGCATCAGGCGAAGAGCTACCAGTTGCCCTTCATCAGGCGCAAGCACATTATTGTTGCCATGCCCCACTTGCGATCTCGGTGGGGAATATTGTGGGCGAGAGGCCCGCAGATCCCCGTTTTCCAAAGCTTCCCCTTTGACTCGCCGGGCGACCCCACCTTGTGCGCAGCGCTCGCAGCCTTAGAATATCTCGTCCTTATTAATATCTCCTGGCAACGCTGATTCCGGGCCTCTTGGCGCAACAGCCCTGCTCGTGGTGCGGGAGATTGCCATCGGTTTGGCCTCGCCGATGATGTCGCAAAACAAAGTGCTCACCTTAACAAAGGACGGCAGCGAGGAGTCCCCGCCGCAACAGTCTGTTCTCGCTCAGTGCGAATCTCCGAGGAGCTTCCGACGCAACTTGATTTTCGTCATATCCTCAATATTTGACCGTTCGGTGAGTCCAAACCGCCGCTCGATGAGGCTGAGAAACTCGGGGTTGGTGAAATATTTCCGCCAGGCTTCGTCGCGAAACCGCAACACATCTGCGGCAGAGACATGCTTCGTCGGGAGCGGCTGAGAGTCGTAAGAAAGGAATCCGTACCCGGCCGGCGAGGTCGGCAGGGGCCAGCCTTCGGCCTTGGCCTGATGGTAAAGCGGGCTGCCGGGCAGCGCCATGCAGGGATACATGTTGGCCATCTCGGTATTCAGCTCCAACGCAAGATCCAGCGTTTGCTGCATGGTCTCGATTGTGTCTTCGGGAAATCCGAAAATGTAATTTGAAATCACGTTAATACCGGCGTTGCGCGTGTCGGCGACCACCTCGCGAATGTCAACTTCCTTGAACGAGCCTTTGGACACTTCCTTGCGCACCGTCTGGTTTCCCGCCTCGATACCCAGGGCGAGCCACTCGACACCGGCCTGACGGAAAAGATCCAAATACTCGGTTCGCACGGTATCCACGCGCGAATACGTCCAGGTGCGCAGTTTGATGCCTTCGTCGATGACTCCGCGCAGCAGGGGTTCATAAAACCGCTTATCGAGGAAAAACATCTCGTCGGAGATCCGCAGGGTTTCCACCCCAAGTCCCGCGAGTTTCCGGATTTCTCCGAGCATAAACTCCGGCGGCCAGTAGCGCATGCCCTTGTAGTCGGACGACACGCCCTCCAGGCGATGATCGTTCCGATTCACAATATTGATCATGCAGAAATTGCAGGCAAACCGGCACCCCAGCGAGGTGTAGATCGCCGCGAAAGGCGTGCGCAGATTATGGTCGAATCGCGAATGCCAGAAATGGGCCCGATACAGATCCAGGGGTCGCTCCTTGTAGGGGAGCAAATCCCAGGCGTAGCCCGGAAGATCCTCCGCCATGCGGTCCTGAGGGACAACACGCTCAGGGTCGTTGAGGGTCGGCACTCCGGCATTTTTCCAGCCGATGCCGCGAATTTTCTCCCAGTTGGGCGCGGTATGCTCGCGGATGGCCGAGAGCATATTCCACAGCGCATACACCCCCTCATTGGTGAAAACGAAATCCACGGCAGCCTCGGCCAGCACCTCCAGCGGAAGAGCACTGGTATGCGAACCGACGAAAGCGGTCAACTGCGTGGGATTCTCGGCCTTCAACTGCCGACAAAGCGCCAAAGCCCCCGCCATGTTGGTCGTCCCCGAATTGGGATTCTGACCGTACACCACAAAACACACCAGATTGGCTTGGTGCGCCGCAATGCGCTGCAGCGCCGCCGGGGCATTCAAACGCTCAGCGTTGCCATCAAGAATGGCCACCCCAAAACCGCGCGACCGGCAGCTCTGGGCCAGGAGAAGGCTCCAGGTCGGCGTTTCGATTGCCGTGAAAACCTTAGCCAGATCCTGATAAGCCCCGGAGGCGTCGGATTCGACAAACAAGACATCGAGGGGACGGTTCAGCATGCGTTGAGGGCGCGGCAAAGAGCGTGAATTTTTTCGGTCTCCAAGTCGGGATAGTTCCCGATGTAGTAGCCGAAGAAGTGGACATGATCAACCTGCGGGTAGTTTTTGTAGAGATCCCCGAAGCGCTTGCGCAAATACGGCTGGCGCAGCTGATTTCCCCCACCGGAGGTTCCCCGCCGGCACTCGACCCGCATGGTGGCGAGGCATTTCTCGACCCGATCCCTCAGCTCTTCATCCGCTTTCTTCAGGACGAGCGTGAAAGCGTAGTTCGAGCTTTCCTCCACCGCGAAGTCCGTCTGAAAACGGCCGGGATCCAGATTTTCCAGAAAGAGCAGAAGGTTGCGCGTGCGGATTTTGTTGTTGGCGTCGAGGCGGGGAAGCTGAGACCGGCCAAGGACGGCATTGATTTCCGTGCTGCGGACATTAAAGCCCGGCATGGAGAAAATGAACGCCGGATTGAGGTCCGGGTGTTCCTCCGCATATCTCTGCTTGCGTTCGGCGGACTGGATTTCACGAACCATCCCGTGCGAGCGGGCCATGCGGATGAGTTCGTAAAAATCGCTGTCATTGGTGCACACCATCCCTCCTTCGATCGTGCTCATGTGGTGCGCGTAGTAGAACGAAAAGTTGGAGGCAAATCCCAAAGAACCCAAGCGCCGACCCTGATGTGCCGCTCCGTGCGACTCGCAAACATCCTCAATCAACGGAATCCCACGCTTCTCCAGTTCTGCCAGCAGACGGTCCGAGAGCGCGTTATAGCCCAGGATATGAGTGAGAAAAACCGCGCGGGTTTCTTCGGTCAGGGCCGCAATGACCTTGTCATTGTCCATGCCCAGCGTGCGGCGGTCGATGTCGACGAAGACGGGATCAAACCCCGCGTGCAACACCGCGGAGACGTCGGAACTCCAGGTGAGAGGCGGGACAATAACTTCCCCGCCCTCCTGCATCTCACGGAGCGCGTGGAGGGTTATCAGATTCGCCGAAGAGCCCGAGTTGACAAAAACGCTGTGCCGCACGCCCAGCCATTTGCTCCACTCCTCTTCCAGGGCCCGGACGTTGGCGGACTGCGTGAGAATGGGCGGTTCTTCGGTGGAGAGAAACTCGATCACCCGTCCCAGATCTTCGCGGGTGATGTTGTTCCGCATCAACGGCCAGTCGAGGTCCGGCAGGGCGTCACTTTTCTCCATGGTAGTCTCCGTATTCGACGAGCAGAGTCGACCGCCCATCTTCGCGGTGGAGGGCCTTTTCATAGGCTGGCAGAATGTCTCCGGGCTCTTCGAGCCGAACGACCTCAACGGTCTTGCAGAGGAGACGAAACGCCTCGGTGTAGTCGCCGACGTGTTGGTGTCCCGGATGCAGTGGACGTTCGGAACCGATGGACGTCCGGATGATCACCTTGGGACGGAAGTGTCCGCAGGAAATGTCCGACATCTTGTCGAGGTGGTTCACCAATTGATTGGTGGCCAAAAGCAGAAAATTCCAGCGCGGGAAAATGCTCACGGGAATCGCTCCGGTCAAAGCCAGCCCGGTGCTCATGCCCATCTGCATGTCTTCTTCGACGGGCAACTCCAACCGCCTTTCCATCGCGACATTTTTCAGCGTGCCAAACATGGCCGTGCCCGGCACGGAGACGGCCTGACCAAGAAAGACGACCCGGGGATCAAGGGCCAGCAGATCCATCGCGGCGGTAAGGGCTTCAGCGTAACGCATAAAATTTAAAACTGGACCCTCACTCCCGCGCCGGCATGGGGGTATTTGCTCTTGTAGTGGTAATACCGAATGTTTGGCATCCCGGCATTTTCGTAGGTCAGGGCGGAAACATTCCACGTCTCCCGGGTGTCGGTGCAGACGGATTTCGCGTTGTCCTCAATGACAAAAATAATAGGAAGATCGTGATTGGTGGCGTACTTGATGCAACTCGCAGCCATGCCGGTTTCCGCCGTCATTTCCCCCAGGAAACAAAAGACCCGGTCCTCCGATCCCGACCGTTTGAGTCCGAGAGCCACACCGAGCGCGATGGGGAGAATGCCGCCGACGATGGCCGACGACAGGATTTTATGTTCCGGGAAACACAGGGTGATGGAACGCCCTGCCATGATTTCCGCGCGAAGTTGGTCCGGCGGCACTCCCTTCAGCAGACATTGATAGTGACTGCGCCACGAACACATCACCCAATCGCCAGGGCGAACCTCGCGAAAAATCTCGATGATCTGCTCTTCGTTGCCGTTGTAAAAATGCACGGGCGCGGCGATCTTCGCGTTGTTAAAAAGTTCGGCGATCTCCTCCTCGAAAGCGATCAGTTCGGCGGCTGTCATCATATAGGTTCCTCAATTTTCTCGGGTTCGTAATAGATGACCTGGCTTCCCGAACTCTCCAGGGAAAACGGCACGCAAATGAGCTTGTGCAGGCGGGCGCGAACCGACTCGCGTTTTTCGGGCGGCACGATCAAAAGCATAAACCCGCCGCCCCCGGCTCCAAGGATTTTCCCGCCGACCGCACCGGCCGCGAGAGCCTCGTCATAAATTTCATCAATTTCCGGTCGCGACACCGCCGGACTGAGTGATTTTTTGGCCAGCCAGGATTCGTGGAGCAAACACCCGAATTCTTTGAGATTCTGCCCCAGCAAAAGCTCCACCCCGAGTCCCACGCTGCGCTGCACGCGATGCATCTGCTCGGCTTTTTGGTCAAGCTTTGTCACGTAAGTGGCGGCAATATCCGAGGAGAGACGTTTGATGCCGGTGAAAAACAACATCGTCCACGAGGAAAACTCTTCTAGCCGGTGCGCCGGGAGGATGACGGGACGAGCCGAGTATTCGCCGGTCGGGGAGATTTCCACATGACGGAGTCCGCCAAAGGAAGCCAGAATCTGGTCCTGAACGCCCACATTTTCCTGCAGGCGTTCCTGTTCGACGTGAATGGCGGACTGGGCCAGTTCGCCTTGTGAGGACATTTCGCCGCGCAGAGCCTTCAGCGCATGCAGCAGGCCAACCGTAAATGAGGAACTCGATCCGATGCCGCTGCGCGCGGGGAGGTCGCCATCGTGGTGAATTTCCAAGCCATGCTGAAATTCCAAAAACCGCAGAACCTCCCGCACGACGGGATGCTGGATTTCCGAGATCTCCTTGCAGTCCTCAATCAGCGAATAGACCACCCGAAATTTGTGCTCAAAAAACGGCGGCAAATACCGGCAGGTTAGATAACAATAACGGTCAATGGTCGAGCCGAGCACGCAGCCGCCGTGTTCCTGATACCAAGCCGGGTAGTCGGACCCTCCACCAAGGAAGGAAATGCGATAGGGGGTACGACTGATGACCATGAAATTTCTAGTGGAGAACAGCTTCGACCTTTTGCAGGCAGTCGATCAAGCATTCTTGCGCGTGGGGGAGAGTATCGGGCGGCAGTTGATCGGGGGCAAAAAACTCCATCGCCAGACTTTCGGAGGACAAAACGGGACTTCCTCCGGCGAACGAGGCCTCCACCACAATCGTCAGGCACTGCACCACGTCCCCGCCCTCGTAGGCGATGACCCGGCCGACGGGTTCGGTATAGACCCCCACCAGCCGCTCCACAATAATTTCCAATCCTGTCTCTTCCCGCAGTTCGCGGATGGCGGTTTCGCAGGCGGATTCTCCCAGATCCATTCGTCCCCCGGGCAAGCCCCACAGGCCGCAATCGGCCCGGCGTTCGAGGAGAATTTCCCCGCGGACGTTGCGCAAAATCACCCCGACCGCCAGCTTCCACTTATTGATTTCGGAGGCCTCCCTGGGTGCAAACATGGCGGCGCTTTTGGGGTTCAGATCGCGCAGTTTTTGGCGGTCCCAAAACTCCGGAGGTTTCGCCGTCCGGAAAATTCTCTGGGCGATGTGAAAGGTTTCGGGCAGACCGATGTCGAGCAACGGCCCTTCCGAGCGGAAGCCGTGCAGCCTGCCCGCGGTGGCCAGGGCGGGAAAAATCTCCCGCTCGAGCGAACACTCACGGTCCCCGGGAATCTCCGCGCAAAGGGCTGGCTCCACCAAATAGATGCCCGCGTTGATTAACGAATCCTCCCCATGGGCTGGAGCAAAGGCTGTGACCGCCCCGGTGCCATCACAAATCGGCCCGCCAAATCTCCCCGGGCCGCGGAATGGCGTCACCACCATCGTCGCCAGCCGTCCGGCAGCCCGGTGCGCAGCCGCCAGCGCATTCCAGTCACAAGCGCAGTAGGAATCCCCGTTGAGAATGGCCACCGGTCCGTCGCCGGGCAGATGCACCACCGCCTGGCGCAGGGCGCCCCCCGTTCCCAACGCGGTCTCCTCGTGGGAATAGGCGAGAGCCAGCTTCCCAAAAACATCGCCCAGCACCTTTTGGAACTGTCCCCCCAGATACCCTGTGGCCAACACGCAATGGCGCACTCCGGCATTTTCGAGTTCCTCCAGCAGATAGGTGATAAAAGGACGCCCGGCAATCCAGGCCAGCGGCTTCGGACGATCAGAAACCGCAGCCCGCAGCCGCGTTCCCTTCCCTCCGCACAAAATCACCGCACTCCCGATTGCGGGTTCAGACATTGGCGAAGCCTTGAATCGGAAAATGCGGGAAAGCCCGCTTGAGTTCGGCCAGGCCGCGGTCCAGATCCCACTCCGTCCGGAACCCCGTGGAGAGAATCCGCTGGTTGGAAACGAGGTAATCACGCTGATCAGGATCCTTGCCGATGGCCGCTTCCATGTAGGTGAAATCCGGGAAGTGGTTTTTGATCCGCGCGCAGAGTTCGAGCTTCGTCAGATTTGCTTCTTCGAGGCCGACATTGTAGGCGCGACCCTTCATCGTCTCAAAATTCGCCAGGGCGTGAAGGAAGACGCGGGAGGCATCGCGAATGTGCAGAAAATTGCGGCGAAAATGCCCTTCAAAAATCACCAGAGCGCGATCCCGATAGGCCCGGTAGGCAAAGTCATTCACCAGTAAGTCCAGCCGCATCCTCGGCGAGAGTCCAAAGATGGTGGCAAACCGGAAACTGAGACTATTGGGACGCTCCAGCAAGGTCGCTTCGGCTTCGACCTTGGTCCGGCCGTAAAGCGAGACGGGACGCAGGGGAGATTCTTCCGTGCAAAAAGCATCCTTCTCGCCCACCCCATAGCCACTGTTGGTCACGGGCAGGATGATACGTTGATCGACGCTCGCGTTTGCACAGAGCCAACGGACGGCCTCGCGGTTGATGCCGGTGGCGGCAATCGGATCCCGGTCACAGAGGGGCGCGCCCACCAGCGCGGCCAGCGGAATGATGGCGTCGGCTTTGGCCAGCAATGGCGCCATGACCCTTTCGTCCCGCACGTCACCCCGCACAAACTCAAAAGCCTCGTTGGCAAAACACGGGGCCAGGGAGAACTGGCGGTGCATGAGATTGTCCACCACGCTCACGGCATAACCCGCGGCAAGAAGTTCCGGTGCCAGGACCGAACCGATGTAGCCGGCCCCGCCGGTCAGTAAGATGCGCGTCATTGTCAAAAAATAGGGAGCTGTCCCTGTTGACATCCGGGAGGAAAAAAAGCAATGGCTGAACGATGTCGCTCAGCGAATTCATCTATACGGTGCTCCTCCGCCCCCGCCCCCTGCGCAAGGCGGCCAATGCGGCGATCCGCTCGCTGCTGCCGAAGACCGCCACCATCCATGGAGCGAAGATCACCCTCAATCCTCACGATCCCGTCGTCAGCGGTGCCCTGGCCATGGGCGTGTATGAAAAGGAGGAGATCGCGTTTTTCCGCAGATATTTCCGGCCCGAAATGACCTTCGCGGACGTCGGGGCCAACGTCGGGCTTTACACCGGCATGGCCCTCGCCACCCCGGGTTTTTCCGGTTCCATTCTCTGCGTCGAACCGGACGCCGACAGCCGCCGGTTTCTCGAAGAAACCATCCGCGCGAACCGCCCATCGACAAATTCCCCGGCAGTCACCGTGTGTCCCTGCGCCGCCTCCGACCGCGCGGAAACCGTGTCGTTTTTTCGCAATCCGGAGAACCACGGCGACAACCGCCTTTATGCCGAACCGAGCCTGAAGGCCTCCGGTCAGGTCCAGACCGAAACGCTCGATTCCCTGTGTGCGAAGAACGGCATTACAAACATTGGGTTCCTCAAAATTGACGTGCAGGGTGCCGAGGGACGGGTGATTGCCGGAGCGCAAAACATTCTGGCGGCCAGTCCCACCGCCGTTCTCATGACGGAATTCTGGCCCTATGGGCTCACCCGCTGCGGCACCGATCCGGCGGCCTACCTGGCGTCACTCGACGCGCTGGGGTTTGCCCTCCATGACTCCAGCGGCAGGCCTCTGGAGCCGTCGGAAAGGCAGTCGCTCATCGAAAAAACCTCCGGTCGCCGTTACCTCAATCTCTTCGGTTTCAAGGGCAAAGTCGCCGTCGCCGGGTAAAAGAACCACCGGGCCCGCCTGCGCAATCTCGACAGGCCATGCCCCGGCCCTGTAAACCATCCCGCGAATGAATCGCTGTTTTCTTTTTGTCTGCCTCTTTGCGGCGATTCTTTTGTCCGTGTTCGGATGGTTCTGGGTGCAGGTCCCGCCCTCAAATCAAGAACTGCTGGCCAACACGGCCAAGGCTCTGGACTACGCGGAGGGGTGGCGCTCGGTGGGCGGACCTCCCTGGTGGACGCCCAACTTCCTCCAGGGCAGTTCGCTGGCCCCGCATCTCACGACCTTCTTCACCATGATGTGGCTGTTGGTGGGGAGCAGTCTGGCGGGCATTTTTGTCGGTCCCAAAGTCGCCGCCCTGGCGGCGGTTTTTGTCGCCGTGCTGGGAATTTACGCCTGGGCCCGCCGCCTCACTGGGGAGCCGCTGATTGCCGCAGTCGCGAGCCTCACCTTTCTGCTGGCATCGCCGCTTTACCACCGTCTCATCCATGTCGAGCACATGGTGTTTGTAACTGCGTTTGCGGTGATCCCCTTCGTGATGTTGCGGCTCACGATCCTGCTCGAACAACCCACGCGGCTCAACGGCCTGTATTTTGGAGCCTGCTACGCCCTGCTCATGCTGACCTATGCCAAGGCGGCTTTTCTCCTGTTTCCGCTGGCCCTCTTGTATGCCGGGGTGGTCTGGCTGTGGAAACAACGCACCTGGCGGCTGCCTGGCTCAGCCCTGCTGGCGGCTTTTCTGGCCGTTTTCCTGCTTGGCCTGCTTCCCAGCCTTCCGGCCTTCCGGGAAATGCGCATTGTCACGCTTTTCGAACTGGCGCCCTTCGAGGCCTGGCAGGCGGCTTTTTCGCTGAAGAGCAACATTCTCTGGTTCGACCGCGCCGGGATTCTCACGGACGGAATGGCTCCCGGCTTCGCCGCCCCCTCGTCCTTCGGCGCCAACTACCTCGGCCTGGTCCCCCTCCTCCTTGTTGGGCTGGTCCTGATGTTCCGTCCGGCGGGACTCTATTCCTCCAACATCGGGTCGGTTTTCCGCCTCATGGTGTCGCTTGTGCTCGCCGCTCACTGGCTGTCGTTCGGACCGCTGGGCGTGTTATTGGGACAACTGAGTTTCTTGAAAATGGCGCTCAATGCCCCGGATATCTCGATTGCCCTCTCCTGGTTCCTGCTTGTGATTCAGGGCTGGGTGATCCTTCGCCTTCTCCCTCCGCGGATGCCTGGAAAAGCCTGGGTCGGCGGCGCGGCCATCGCCATTTACCTGCTTGTCCCGGGATTCCGCCTGGTTTCCTGGCTGCCGATTTTTGCCGACTTCCGCGCTCCGCATGATTTCTCGCAAATCGCCGGGATCTTTTTCCTCGCCGTAGCCACTGGCTGCGCCGCGCAGATGGTTTCGCTTCGGCTGACCGGCGGGCTGCCCAAGATCACCCTGGCCGTCCTGCTCTGCGTCCTGGCCGTTCTCGATGTGGTGCCTTATCTGAAGAACTTCTCGCACAGCCCGCTCGACCGGAAGGTGTTTTCCGACTTTGAGGCCAGCATGAAATTCCTCGCCGAGTCGCCCAAACCCGGCTGGGTTTTCCCGATGTCGGGGCGGTATTTTTACCTCCTCACCCCGCACTTCTCCAAGCGGGGGCTGACCACGGAGGCGTTCAACTCCTACCTCATGGTCCGGGGCGTCAGCTACCTCCAGGTGGCCGCCCAGTGGTCGCCCGCCCTGCTGCCGGCCTACCTCAACTCCGGCGGAATTGCCTTTGTTTTCATCGACAAAAACGATCCCGATACGAGCAAGGAGTCGCAGGAGCGTTTCCGAGGCATGCTGAAACCCGCCTTCGAAAACGACAACTTTCTGATTCTGGAAAACCCCGGTTCACTGGCTCCCGCTTTCCTGGCGCAAAACTTCCTGAGTGGCGACGCCAGCCTCACCAAGGTCGTACAGGAGGGGCTCAATCTGGAAAAGAAGGGGGTGATTCTCCTCCCGAACAGTCCGGCGACATACCCCGCCCAGCCTGGCAAACTGGGCGTGATGGAGGAGGAGGGCCCCGTCTTCAACGAACCCCTCAACGCGGCAAACACCGTCGCATTCCGCCCCGTCGCCCTGACCGAGCCCCGATCTAAAAACTTCCACCAGATCTCCCTCGCCGCCCCGGGGAAACCTGGCTGGGTGGTGGTTCCCGAAGCTTATCATCCAGACTGGAAGGCGTTCTCCGGAGCCAATCCGCTGGCCGTCGCGGGAGCGAATGGCGCTTTTCTGGGGGTCCAGACGGATCAGCCCGATCAGCCCATCACCCTCACCTTTGCGCCTCCGTGGTGGTATGGAGGTTTCTTTTTTCTCTCGGCCGGCGGCTGGCTTGGTCTGGGTTTGCTCATCGTGGGCCTGCGTTTGCCCATTCCCGCTCCCGCATTGCGCTCCTGGCTGAACGAAAACGAACTCCCCCGCCTCGATCAAAGCCCGGATCAGATCACAGAATTCTCCCGCACGCCCATCGCCCGCGCGGTGGTGGTCATCCCCACCTACAACGAATCCACCAGCCTGCCCCGGACGTTGGAAAAAGTTTTCGCATCACACGACACCATTGAGGTTCTGGTGGTGGATGACGCCTCGCCCGACGGCACCGGGGACTGGGTGAAAAATCACCCTGCGTTCGGCACCCGCCTGCACCTCCTGCCCCGCGCGGGCAAACTGGGCCTGGGCAGCGCCTACAAGGAGGGTTTCCACTGGGCGTTTGACCAGGCATTTGACGCTTGTCTCGAAATGGACGCGGACCTTTCCCACGATCCGGCCGACATTCCCAGGCTGCTCCAGGCGCTCGACGACGGTGCGGATGCCGCCATCGGGTCGCGGTACCTCGGCGGCGTGCGCGTCATGAACTGGGCGGAGGGACGCCTTTTCCTCAGCACGGGGGCCTCGCGTTTTGTCCGGCTGGTCACCGGCCTCCCGCTGACCGATGCCACCAGCGGGTTCAAGGCGCTGCGCGTTTCCGTCCTGCGCACCCTGAACTGGAAACAATTCCGCGCGGGCGGCTACGGGTTTCAGGTCGAACTTCACCATGCCCTCTGGCAGGCCGGAGCGCGCCTTGTTGAGGTGCCCATCGTCTTCACGGAACGGCGCGACGGCGAAACGAAAATGACCATTGGCATCGCCGTCGAAGCCGCCTGGCGGACCATCCGGCTGGGTCTCGAGAAAAAATGAAACGCCGCATCTCCATCTGGCAGCCCATTGACTGGATCACCGCCGCGGTGGCCGCGGCCATCAGTCTGATCGTTTACATCTGGTCGGCCGCGCCGAATGTCACCCTGCTCGACTCCGGCGAGTTTATTGTGGCCGCGCAAAATTTCGGGGTGCCCCACCCCACCGGCTATCCCCTTTGGACCATTCTTTCCTGGCTGTTCCAACTCCTTCCCCTCGGCAATGCGGCGTGGGAAATCAACCTCTTCAGCGGCGTCTGTGGGGCCCTCGCCGTCGGCCTCTGCGCCGCCCTGCTCTGCAATATTCAACGCTGGTGTTTTGAAGGCGTCGCAACGGGCAAGGCGAAATGGCTGCCCTCCCTCGTGGCGCTGGCATTTTCGCTCATGCTGGCCTTCAGCGAATCCATGTGGTCGCAGGCGGTCATCGCTGAGGTCTACACACTGCACGCCCTGTTGGTCGCGCTGATCCTTCTCACCTGCTACATGTGGGTGCGGCAGCCCGCGCGCGACGGACTGATGCTGACGGTATTTTTTCTCCTCGCCTTTGCCTTCAGCAATCATCACCTGATTCTGGCGCTGGCCCTCGCCGGCGTGCCGTATCTTCTCATCCTGCTGCTGCGCCGCCGGATGTTCCTCGACTGGCTTTTTGCCGGCATCCTGACCCTGCTGCTGGTCTATCTCTGCTTTGCCATTCTGTCAGCTGTCGACAGCGAACCCGGTCAGTATCCCGCGACTCTCAAAACCGCGATCCGGTTTTTCTATTGCACCGCCCTCGCCTTCGGGCTGTTCGTCTGGCTCCGTCGATTCCGCGTCCGCTGGCGGTTGATCGCCTTTCTTCCCTGTGTCGTCGCCCTGGGTTTGCTGCCCTACGCCTACATGCCGTTTGCTTCCAGCACGAATCCGCCGATGAACTGGGGCTACGCCCGGGAGGCCCAGGGGTTCTTCTTCTCGGTCAATCGCTCGCAGTATTCCGGGAGCCTCTCGGAGATGAGCGTGAAATCGCTGGGGCGGCTGATGGGCACCTTCAGCAAACGGCCCGATCCCCGGGACGATCGCCAGTCCGGCCCGTTTGCGCAACCCAGCACCCTCGATCTCGCTCGGCTCTGGGTCGGGTTTTTCTGGATGCAGTTGGTTTCTGCTTTCACACCCCTGGCCATCATTGGCTATTTTGCATCATTCCTCTTTGTCTTCCGTTTTCCCCTCGAAAAACGCGTCTGGATTTACCTGCTCCACCTGACCTTCGTCATCGCGGCGTTTTTTCAACCCATGACGATGGACGCGAAAACGGACCAATCGGGCTGGTGGTTGATGATGCCCTTCCACACCTACACGAACCTGATTTTCGCATTGCTTTCCGGCCTGGGCATCGGCCTGGTTTTGCACAAACTCAGCCAGCGGCGGGCGGGCTATTTCTGGGTGGCCCCGGCGCTCCTCATCCTTCCGATCTTCACCTTCGTCGGCAGCGAACCTTCTTCCAGTCAGCGCGGGCGGTGGTTCGGGTGGATGTATGGCTACGACATGTTGAAGGACCTGCCGCAGGGCAGCATCATGATTGGCGGAACGGATGCCGGGCGGTTTGTGCCCACGTACATGATTCTCGGGGAAAGCCTCCAGCCTCCGGGCGTGAAACGGGACCCGGACTTCGACCGCCGCGATCTTTACATCATCACGCAGAACGCGCTGGGCGAACCGAACTACATGAAATATCTGCGCGACCATTATACCACCGCGCGCCCCGCTCCCCGGAACGCCTTCGAGCGCTGGCTCGGACGCGACCGCACCTATCCCGAAAAACCCATTCTTCTGCCCACCCAGGAGGAGATCTTGGAAGCTCTGAAAAAAGCCGCCGGCAACGACGCGGATGCCGAGGCCTTCCGCCAGGGCGATCGCAACACGGTCCTCTTCAGCACCGTCCTCAAATGGCTCTGGGACAAGAACCGCGACGAACACGAATTTTTCATCGAGGAAAGTTTCCCGATCGAATGGACCTACGACTACGCCGTCCCCCACGGGCTGGTTTACAAGCTCAACAAAACCAAGGTCGAACTCACTCCGGAAGACGTTGCTCGCGATTTCGCCTTCTGGAAAGACTACAAGGCCAAGCTTCTGGCGGATCCCAATTACCGCAAGGATTTTGACGCGCAACGCTCGTTTTCCAAACTCCGCCAGAGCATTGCCAATATTTACCGTCATCGAAAAATGGACAAGGAAGCCGAAGCCGCCTACCGCGAGGCGCTGGAGCTCTGGCCCGAAAATCCCGAGAGCCTCTTGGCCGTCGCATCCTTTCTGTGGGAACGCGGAGACTACGAAGAACCCATCCGGAATCTGGATGCCGCCCTGCTGAAGGATCCCAACAGCCTTGACCTCTGGCGGATGCGTTCCGTGGCGGAACTGCGCAAAGGTGTCGACGGGGAGATGCGCAAGCTCACCCAAAAACTGGCCGCCCAGCCGAAGAGCGGGGAGACCCTTCGGGCGCTGATCAAACTGCATGACGACATCGCGGAGACCAACAAGGTGAAACCCCTCGCCGAACGCGCCCTGCGCGACTTTGCCGGCGATGCGGACATGATGCGTTTTCTGATTGGCCACTATGAGCGGGTGAATGATTTGCCCGGCACCGTGGAACCCGCCAGGCGGCTCACGGAACTTGAAAGCTCCAACGTGGAGAACCACTTCCTCCTGGCACGCGGATATTTCGAGCAGAAAAACAAAGCTGAATTCTACAAGGCCGCCGCCCGGGCCATCGAAGTCGGCGGCCAACCCGCCCGCGAAGCTTTTGCCCTTCAGCCCGAATTCGCCGCCTGGCGGGACGAACCGGAATACCAAAAACTCGTCACCCCCGACGCCGTCGCGCCCACCGCCCTGCCGCCCCCGCAATAACGCGCGAACTTTTTAATTCGTCTCGTTCGGCGGCACGACGACCCGAAACGATTGTCCTCCGTCGTCCGGGCTTACCGTGCCAAAACCCTGGCCCGAGGCAAAGGTCGTCTCGCCTCCGGTCGCTCCTGTTCCGGTATTCAGCGGCTCCAGTGGGGGACCCGCCTTTTCGTCGGCCGGCCGCAAATTCTCGCGGATCACCTTGAGGATGCGCGCCGACGTTGGCTGCCGCTCCAGCCACGCCATCAAGCGTCCCCCTTGAAAATAAAGCAACGCCATCACGACCACGAAAAGCAACAGAAGCTTGTTACCCCCTTTGGAGACGGATCGCCTGGCCGGGGCCATGGGATGGGCCTTCTTCTGCTGGGCGTCCATTGCCAGATAGGACTCGCCATAACGCTCCTTGGGAGGATCCTGAGACTCAGGAACCGAATCCCCGGGGACTTCTGGTTTTTTTCCCTCCACGCCAGGAAACTCGCAGACGGTGAACCCGAATGCAAGCACCGCACCCGGGACTGCCAGTCGATGATTGCCCAAAAGCCCGATGCCGCTGACTCGGCGAAAAAACATTTCCCTTCCCTTGCCGCACTTCGTGCTATGCTACTGGTAGATGAGGCGGGACTATGATTACCACCGCAAGCGGATCACCCATGTTCAACAGAGGCGTTCCGAAAGGTGGACTATCATCGGGCTCTTGCTCGCGGGCGGCGCCGTGCTTGCCTTGGTGTTTTACCTTATCGCGGTCCGTTAGGGGCCGGGCCCGACCTATTCACCATGCGCCATCGCGCAGGTCAGAAAAGGCGGCACCCAGCTTGGAAAGAACCACCGACGCCGTGAGAGACTCCGGCGAACCGCCAGGCTCAAAAACCCCGATTTCAGCGGCTCGACCGCACAGCCAAGCCGCGAGAACAGCGCTCTGCAGAAGGGAGTCTTCGGCCTTCTGAGCGATGAGAGCCGCGCAAACGCCGGTGAGCACATCCCCCATGCCTCCGCTGGCCATGCCCGGGCTTCCCGTGGTGTTGCCGTAACGCGGCTCCCCGGGCGCGCCGAGGAGCGTTCGGGAGCCCTTGAGGAGAAGGGTGCAGGGGTGGGCGGCGAGAAAATCCTCCAGCCATTCCGCCCTAGTTCGGCCATTTTGGGGGAACAACCGTTCCATCTCACCGGGATGTGGTGTCAGGAGACGCGGGCCCGCGCAATGGTTCAAGAGCGACACGTCCCGGGAAAGGGCGTTGAGGGCATCGGCATCCACCACCATGGGCAAACTGGCCTCGCGGATCAGCGCGAGAATTTCGCCGGCGTGATCGAGTCCGAGGCCGGGACCAATGGCAATGACGTCAAGGTTGGCATCGAGCGCCTCGCGATAGCTCGAAACTGTTTTGACCATCACTTCCGGGATGCAGGCCGCCATCAGCGTCGGGGCGATTTCGGGACGGGCAAAAAGGGTCACCAATCCAGCGCCCGCCTTCACCGCAGCGGCACTGCTCAGGCGCGCGGCTCCCAAAAATCCCGGGGAACCCGCAATGAGACCCACCCGGCCGCACTGGCCTTTGTGCGTGTCGAAGGCCCGGGGCGGCAGCCAGGTTCTCAGATTGGCCGAAAGGCTCGGGTTCCAGAGACCTTCGGGAAGGGCAAGGTCGGGCAAGGGGATCACCGCAAGGCGACCCACGAAACTGGTCGCCGCATCGGCGACCAAGCCGGTCTTGACCGCGCCAATCGTGGCCGTGAGATCAGCTTCCACGCAGAGTGAGGACGGCTGCCCGCTGTCGCAATGGAGGCCACTCGGGAGGTCAATCGCCAGCACCCAGGCGCCATTGCGTCGCAGCGTCTGGATGGCGCGGATGGCGTCGGCAATTTCCCCGTGTGGTTCGCCCCTTGCGCCAAGGCCCAGCAGACCATCCAGTACAATCACCCGGCGGGACACCGGTTCGCAGGCAAGGGTCGGAGGAAGTTCCGTGCGTTTTTTCGCCGTGAGCGGCACGAGAGTGGGAAAAAGGCAATGCAGCTCGATGTTCCACCCCCACCCTGCCAGAATCCGCGCGGCCACGAGGGCATCGCCCGCATTGTGGCCCTTGCCGCAGACCGCGATGCAGGTTCCGGGGACGGGGTGAAACTGCCGGACGATTTCCGCAATCCCCCGCCCGGCCTGCTCCATCAGGTCCTCCGCGGAAATCCCCCGCGCAAAGGCCTCATCCTCGGCGCGTTTCATTTCCTCGCAGGTGACGAGCATGGCAACCCAGGGTTACGTGAACAAATCCCGCAAGCGTTCGGTGAAACTCTTGTGCAGCGGAGTGTTTTCCTCGCCACAAAGTTCGGCAAAATGCTCCAGGGCCTTGCGCTGCTCGGCATTCAGCCTGGAGGGTACTTCCACCTGCACCCGGGCGAGGATATCGCCGCGGCTCGCACTCTGCAGAGCCGGCATACCCTGGCCGCGAATGCGAAAAACGCTCGCGCTCTGGGTTCCCGGAGGAATCTTCAGACTCACCGCCCCCGACAAAGTTGGCACCCGCACCTCACCGCCCAGCGCTGCGATGGAAAACGGGATGGGCATATCGCAATGCAAATCCATGCCATCGCGCTGGAACACGGAATGTTCCTTCAAGTGGATCACCACATAGAGGTCACCCGCGGCCCCTCCGCGCAACCCGGATTCTCCGCCACCGGGACTGCGCAGGCGCGCCCCCTCGTCGATCCCCGCCGGAATTTTCAGCTTGATGCGGGACGTCTGCTCGACCCGTCCGTCGCCATGGCACGACTTGCAGGGCTTTTCGATCACCCGGCCGGTGCCTTGACACGACGGGCAGGTTTGAGCGACCTGGAAAAATCCGCGGGAGGCCACGACCTGGCCGCGTCCCCGACAGGTCGAACAGGTCACGGCCTTCGACCCCTGCTGCGCGCCAGACCCGTCGCAGGTGTCGCACGTGCCGAGCTTGCGGATCTCAATCTCCTTCTCGCACCCGGCCGAAGCCTCTTCCAGCGTGATCTGCATGTCGTATCGCAGATCCGAACCGCGCTGCCGCCCGGAACTGTCCGTCCCGCCCCCACCGCCAAAAAAATGTTCGAAAATCCCACCCGATCCGCCGCCCTGACCAAAAACCTCGCGGAAAAGGTCGAAGGGATCATGGAATCCGCCGCCACCCCCACCGCCGCCCTGCTGGAAGGCCGCGTGTCCATACCGGTCGTAGGCGGCGCGCTTCTGCGGATCCATCAGGGCCTCGTAGGCCTCCCCAAGTTCCTTAAAACGCTCCTCTGCCTCGTGGTCGCCGGGGTTTTTATCCGGATGGTATTTGATCGCGAGTTTCCGATAGGATTTTTTGATCCCATCCTCGGTGACCGTCCGCTCCACCTCGAGCACTTCGTAGTAGTCGCGCTTTCCCGTCATTCCGCGCCCTTGGAGACAACCACACTGGCCGGACGCAACAGGCGGTCCTTCAACTTAAATCCACGCCGGAGCTGGCGCACCACCACGCCCTCGGGAAATTCCGCACTGGCCTCCTGTCCGACGGCCTCATGGAAATTGGGGTCGAATGGCTGCCCGGTGGCATCAATGTTTTCCACGCCGCTGGTGCGGAGAAAATCTTCGAGCTGCTTGCGCACCATTTCCAGCCCCTGGATAATGCCGGCTGCGTCGGTGGCAGTTTTGGCAGCGCCCAGGCCGAGTTCGAAGTTATCGAGGATGGGTAGGAGATTTTCGAAAAGCGAGGTGTTGGCGTAGCGAATGGCGTCCTCTTTTTCGCGAACGACCCGCTTGCGGTAGTTGTCGAATTCCGCACGGGAGCGCAGCGCGGCGTCCTTGTATTTTTCGACCTCGGCCAGCAAAGCGGCCGCGTCGGGGGTGGCTGCCTCGGGCGTCTCCGCGGCGGCTTGTTCTTCGGTTGATTCAGTCTCAGTATTCATCGTTTCCTTATGCCAATGAGGGTAATGTCATCGTGCTGGGGATAATTTCCCACAAAACTTTTCACATCCCCCGTGAGCCGTTTAATGATGCTTGCCGCGCCTTGGACGGCGCTGGCCTGCAGGCCCTGCACCAGTCGCGGAATGCCAAATTCCAGCCCCTCGTCGTCGAGGGCCTCCGTGGCTCCGTCCGTGTAGAGCAGCAGGCAGTCATCAGGTGCCAGCTCAAAGGTGAAGTCGGCGCAAACTCTATTAAAGACCTCCCCGCTGTCAATGCCCAGCGCCATGCCCTTCGGGGTGACTTTTTCCACGCTTTTGTCCGCGGCGCGATACCAGAGCGGCGCATCGTGGCCGGCGCGAGCCAGCGTCACCGAATTGGTCTGCACATCAAGGATCAAATAGGCCATGCTGATAAACATGTCCTCTTTGATGTCGGGATAAAGCTGCTGATTCACCCGGCAAAGCACATCGGCGGCGGAAAGCCGCCCGACCGCCTCGCTGCGAATCACACTTCGGCACATGGCCATAATGAGGGACGCCGGCACGCCCTTGCCGGAAACGTCGGCAATCGCCACCCCCCAGCGGTGTTCGTCCACCCGGATATAGTCGTAATAATCGCCGCTCACCTGCTTGGCGGGGATGTTGATGCCACTGAGTTCGTAGCCATCCACCTTGGGCGGCGAGGACGGCAGCAGGATGCTCTGGATTTCCCGGGCAATTTCCAGGTCGTGGTCGAGGCGCTTTTTTTCTCCGGCTTCCAGATAGATCACCTCGTTATAGAGCGCAAAGGCGGACTGCTCGGTCAGGGTCTTGAAAACCGTCAGATCTTTTTCCGTGAACGGCGTGCTCATCGGCCCGTTGGCCAGCCCCATGATACCGAGGATTTTCCGCCGGTAAATCAACGGCCCCACGATGGCCGAGTGGGCAAAAATGCTGCTGGCCGGGAGCTCGGACGCTAATTCCGCCTCGGAAAAGAGTCTCGCCTGCCCGGTTTTGAACACATTGCCGATGATGCCCTCCCCGCGCTTGACCGTGCTGAGGCGCAGATAGCTATCGAGAGCGACGGGATTGTTGTCCGCCTGGTCGAGAATGTGAGGAGGGACATTCAGCAGGGCCGGGCACCCCTTGGAGATAAAGGCGGGGGCCAGCAGGGAATCCCCCTTGTCCATCAAATACAAAACCCCGCCATGGGCATCCAGAATGCGGGTGGCACTTTCCACGATCAGGCGGTGCAATTCCGACGACCGGACGCCCTCCGAAAAAGCCTCTCCGAGACCGTGGAGAAAATCAAAGACGCGATCCTCTTCGACCTGCAACTCCGCCCGCTGACGCTCCAGCTCGCTGATGCGCCGGGTGAAAACATTGATCACCACCAGAAACGCAATGAAGGTTCCGAAGAACAGCGCGAAAAAGATATACGCCCACATGAAGGAACCCCGGAGTGACGGTCAGCCGTCCTTCTCGGAATCAGGGACGTTGAGTTCGTGGCGCATATAATCCAGCACGTCCTTAAATTTCACCGCATTGGCAGCCTCGGCTTCGACCAAAGCTTCATGTGCCTCCAATACCATTTTTTTCTGGGCCTCGACTCCCGCCGCGGCAGGCACGGCCTCGCGCAATCTCGACTCGTCGGGCACGTCCTCGACCTCACCGGTGGCGGCGGGTTCGACGGCAAAAAGTTGGTCCAGCCCGAGACTGGAAAGAAGGCCCGTGTTGCGTTCGTTCACATTCACGGCTCGCAAGCCACCCTGGCCAATTTCGCGCAACCGAAGCGCCACCCCGGCCAGTGTTCCCATGAAGGTGGAATCCATCTGCTCGCAATCATGCAAGTCCACGACAAAATCCCGGAATCCGCGCTGGATCATCTGTTTGACAAATTCCTTTAATCCCGCGCTGTTCTGGAAGGTGCCTCTGCCCTCCACTTTAACCCAGACGGTGCGTTCGACGCAGCCGACCAGGACAGACGATGTCGTGCTCACACTTTTTTAAAGACTATCCCACCCCGGCGACGCGTGTCAAATCCCCCTAGCGCCAGAGGAACGACTGGCGCAGGCCGACAATTTTTCCGTCCACGATAAGAAGGGCCCTCCAGGCCGTCACCCGGCCGGATTCGAGATATTCGTCCCCGGTCACGGTGAAGTCCGACTTCACAGACCCCCGGACCGCCGGATAATACCGTTCCTGCGCCATCACATGGTTGCCCAGGGCCGCCTGGCGGTATTCCAACCGGACCGTCACGTCCGCCTCCTCAAGCGCCCTCCAGAAAAAGGTGTAATAATTCCCATACCGCTGCTCAGTGTCGTAGTCGTCCAGCGTCCCCCAGGTCATGCGAAGCTGTTCGAAAAGAATCGGCTCGCTGGTCGTGATGGGAGGCGGAATGGGCTGAAGGAAGAAGAGTTTGACCTTCCGAAACTGAAAGGCGTCGTTCAGGGCGAGGGGCAAAACGCTGGCTTTTTCCAGCCGGGTGGCAGGTTCCGGGACGGTGGAACACGACGAAAGGGCGAACGAAAGAAAAATGAATCCGAGGAATGTCCTCATGGGGCGGGATACAAGCGGCTTTACCGCGCCGTGTCAACGCCGCCTGCGGCGAAGGCGTGCTTGACTCCCGGGTCGGCATTCCGCAGCCTCACCACGCCAGTTTGTTCAGGCAATGAAAGCTCACGAAATTTTCCATCACTTCTC
Source organism: Terrimicrobiaceae bacterium (assembly GCA_041752695.1). Taxonomy (GTDB): domain Bacteria; phylum Verrucomicrobiota; class Verrucomicrobiia; order Chthoniobacterales; family Terrimicrobiaceae; genus CALCJD01. The sequence goes on along the minus strand of JBGSVZ010000050.1, from coordinate 24,135 downwards.
CGACGAGGCCGCGTCGGGTATTTTTAATCACCTCTACGAAAACGACAAACCGGCCTACCGGGCGACCATCCAGGTGCTGGCGAACCGCCGGAAGTTGCGCACGGTGGTCCTCGACCGCAAGCCACGTTCCGAACGCCATTCCTGGATGCGCGTGGAACTGGCCCGACCCGTCAACGAAGATGCCTCGACGGAAATCCTTCAGTCGTGGGTTCTCGGCGCCCATCAGACCATGGTCTGTCAGTTTCTCGACGCCCTCGACGTGCCGCACGACGGACGCGGGTTGCTGGAGACCCTCCCCGCCGAGCCCACTACCGAAAAACTCCGCGCCGCCATCGACGGCCTATTCGCGCAGCATGCGCCGGAGGTTGTCTTTGCCTACCTTCATCTTTTTGCGGCAATGGACATTACGGAATGGCCCCATTTTCAGCAGATCATCAACGAGGATTCCCGACTGTGTCCCACTCCGCAAACCCTGGCAGCGTAAGCCAATTTCAAGTCTCCCATAAGGAGGCCCTCGAAACCTTCGAAGCCATCCGCTCGCTCGAAGAACCTCTCACCAGGGCGGCAAAGGTTGTTCTCGGCGCCCTCGTCGCCGGGAAAAAGCTGCTCTTTTGCGGCAACGGCGGCAGCGCGGCCGACAGCGGGCACATCGCGACGGAATTTACCTGCCGCTTCAAGGAAGACCGCCGCCCCTACCCGGCCATCTCTTTCACCGCGGACGGCGGCCTGCTCACCGCGATCGGGAATGACTACGCGTTTCAGGATATCTTCGCCCGTCAAGTGCAGGCCTACGGTCAGCCCGGCGACGTCTTGATCACGCTCACCACCAGTGGCAAGTCGCGCAACATTCTGTCGGCCCTCGAGGAAGCGCGGCGACGCAAGGTCCACACCATCGCTTTCCTCGGCAAGGGCGGCGGGTTCACGGCGGGCGCGGCGGAGATCGAACTGGTTGTCCCCGGCACCGTGACCGCCCGCATTCAGGAAGCGCAGAAGTTTCTTCTCCACGTCCTTTGCGAAATGGTGGAGTTAGATCTCCCGAAGGAATGACCACCCTAAAGCTCGGCTGCGGAGCGATCTCCCGTCCCCGACCTCCGATTTCCGATCTCCGATCTCCCATCTTCGATCTTCCATCCCCGATCTCCCAACGCCCATGAGGGACACGGTGCTCACCGTTTTCTCCGCCGTATTGGGGGGCATCATCGGCTCCTTCCTCAACGCCTGCATCCATCGCATGCCACGCGGCATTTCGCTGCGCAATCCCAAAAGATCCTTTTGTCCGTCGTGCAACCGACTCATTCCGTGGTATGAAAATCTGCCTCTGATCAGCTGGCTTGCCCTGCGCGGAAAATGTTCCGGCTGCAAGGCGAAGATCTCCGTCCGGTATTTCCTGGTGGAGCTTCTCACCGCCGCCGTTTTCCTCGCGGTCTGGGAATCCCACGGTCTGCCGCTTGCGCCAGTCTACTGGCTGTTTGTCTCGCTCCTCATTGCCGCGACGTTCATTGACATCGAGCATTTCATCATTCCCGACGAAATCACCTGGGGCGGCACAGCCGCGGGCATTTTGCTCAGCGTCGCCCTGCCCGCGATGATGCAAACCTCCTCGCGGCTCGAGGCGCTCGGATTGTCCGTCGCCGGCGCGGCCCTCGGGTACGGATTGCTCTGGCTCATCGTCGAACTCGGCAAACTGGCTTTCGGGAAAAAACGCCACACCTTTCCCGAACCGGAAAAATTTTCCATCCAGCAGGAGGGCGAGCAGATTTTTCTGTCCGTCGGCGAGGAAAAACTCCCCTGGGAGGAGATCTTTTACCGTTTGGAGAAAGACGTCCTGGTTTTGGATTGCACCAAGGCTGTCGTCGGACCAAAGGAGATCGAAAACACCATCATTACATTTTACCACGACCGCGCCATGATTGGAGCGGACACCCTCCCGCTGGAACACATTGAGTCCGTTTCCGGCACTCTGCGCGCCATCACCATCCCGCGCGAAGCCATGGGATTTGGCGACGTAAAATTCATCGCCGCCATCGGCGCATTCCTGGGTTGGAAGGCGGTGCTTTTCACCATCTGCTCAGCCTCCGTGATCGGCTGCGTCGCCGCCCTGGCGGGAGTTTTTATTGCCCGGGACAAAGCCGGTTCCCGGGTGCCCTTCGGACCCTTCCTCGCGCTGGGTGGGGCCATTTGGATCTTCGGAGGAGAGAAGCTTTGGGACTGGTATTTCGGCATCTTCCGCAGCCAAGGATTTTGACGGACACCCCTTTCCGGCGTTAACTCTGCTTCCGCCACATGCCCAAGGCTCCCAAACTTCCGTTCCCGCAACTCGTCCGCGAGTTCTGGCAGCCGTATCTGCGCCTCGCGGTTTATCTGAAGCCCTACCGGCAGCGGCTTTTTCTTGGCCTGCTCTTCGGCGTGCTGGCAGGAATGGTGAACGGCGTGTTTGCCCTCGTGGTGAAAACCGTGGGCGACAAGGTCCTGCCCGGCGGTCCCGGCGTGGGCGGGTTCAGTTTTTCCGCCGCCACCGCTCCCCCCCCGGTGGACGCCCCGCCCGCTACGTTCGAAAGCGTCATCTGGATCAGCCTCCTCATTCCCGCCGTAATGATCCTGCGCGGGATCTTCACCTACCTGAACTCCTATTGCATGACCTGGGTGAGCCTGCGCGTGCTGCGTGACATCCGCAGCCAGCTCTTCAGTCATATCATGACGCAGTCCATGTCGTTCTTCAGCACGGCGAAATCGGGAAAACTCATTTCCCGCGTGCTCAACGACACCCGTATGGCGCAGAACGCCCTCACTTCCATCGCCGGCGATCTGGTCAAGGCCCCCATCGCGGTGCTCACCGGAGCGGTGGTCATCGTCATGATCGACTGGCGGTTCAGTCTCACCACCCTCGTCCTCTTCCCCCTCTGCATGCTGCCCGTCATCATCTTCGGCAAAAAAATCCGCCAGGCCGGACGCGCCGAGGAAAACGAAGCCGGACAGATGGCCGTCATCCTCCAGGAAACGTTCGCGGGCGTGCGGGTGATCAAATCGTTTGCCCGCGAAGACTACCAGGCCGCGGAGTTCGCCAAATCCAGCGACAAACAATGCCGCAACAGCCTTCGTGTTCGCAAGAGCATGGAAATGGTTGGCCCAATCATCGAGTCCGTCTCTGCCTTCGGCGTCGTGCTAGCGCTCATGTACGTCTATTTTTTCAACGTCAGCATCGGACAACTCGCCGGCCTGCTCACCGGCATTTTCATGTTGTATAATCCGGTGAAATCTCTCAGCCGCATCCCCATGCAAATGCAAAAATGCATGGCCTCGGCGACGAACATTTTCGAACTGCTATCCAAACAATCGGCCGTCCAGGACGCCCCGAACGCGACCATCATCACGAAATGCGCGGGCCGCATCACTTTCGACGGAGTCAGCTTTTCTTACGGGAAGGACACCAACGCCGTCCACGGGATTTCCTTCGACATCGACGCCGGCAAAAAATACGCCCTCGTCGGGGCCAGCGGTGCCGGAAAAACCACCCTCCTCTCCCTCGTCCAACGTTTCTACGATCCGCAGGCCGGTGCCATCCTACTCGACGACAAAGATATCCGCACCATCACCCAGCAGTCGCTCCGCGAGCACATCGGCGTCGTCACCCAGGAAACGTTCCTTTTCCACGACACGATCTACGAAAACATCCGCTACGGACGTCTCGACGCCACCCGCGCCGAAATTGAAGCCGCCGCCAGCCAGGCTTACGCCCACGATTTCATCCTCGCCCAACCGGAAGGGTACCAGACCGTCGTCGGCGACAAAGGCTGCATGCTTTCCGGCGGCCAACAGCAACGCCTCGCCATCGCCCGCGCTCTCTTAAAAAACGCCCCCGTCCTGCTCCTCGACGAGGCCACCTCCGCGCTGGATTCGGAATCCGAAAAGATCATCCAGGCCGCTCTGGAACGCCTCTCGCACGGCCGCACCGTCATCGCCATCGCCCACCGGCTCTCCACCATCCTGAAGAGCGACCAGATCATCGTGATGGACCAGGGTCGCATCGTGGACGTCGCCCCGCACGCCGTCTTGCTTGAACGCTCTCCGCTTTACCGCAAGCTCTACGAAATGCAGTTCCACCATGGGGAACATGCGGTGGCTCCCGCTTCCTGAAAAAATCGAAAACAGCCGGCGACCGCCAACTCCAAGCATCCTGAGATAGGGGTCGCCGTCTCCAGCTTAAGACCCCGTGGCGCGCAGATGGATCAGAAACCACTCCGCCATCGTGGCGTAGAGCGGCATGTCGGTGACAAGAACGCGATCGTGCGTTCCACCTTCGACCGTCACCCACCTTTTCTCCGCGGAGCCGTAGCCGTCAAAAAGCCGGCGGCCAAAGGACTCCGGGATAAGTTCGTCGTCCGTGCCATGCGCCATGAGCAGCGGAGCGGAAACCGCGGCGGCCCACTCTACCGGCTGCACCGCGGCGGGATCCACCCCGCCCCGCATGACACAGGCCCGACGGATGGCCCGATCAAAAACCGGTGCGACCGGACCGGTGAAAGAGGCGAGTTTCCGCTGCAGCACGGCGTCGAGGGAATCAAAACTGCAGACCACCACCAACCCCTGCCAGTCTGCCCCCGGAAGGGACGCTGCCCGCGCGAGATAGGCCCCGCCCATGGACATGCCCCAGAGGCCGGCTGGAAAGCGGGGAAATTGAAAGCGACTCGCCGCCTCCTCCAGGAGGCCGGCGGGAACCATGGCGTCAAAGTCCGAAGCGCCGAAGGTGCAAATTTTTTCCGGGCTTTCCCCGTGAGAAGGAAGGTCGGGGATGACGCAGCGGAACCCCACCGCACAGAACCGCTCCGCCACCGGTAGAAGGTCCTCCTTGTTCCCATTCCGGCCGGGCATCAGGACAAGATTGCCAAAGGTTTCTCCGAACGGCGGCAGGGACACCCCCTCCTCTTCCAATTGACGGCGGATCTTTGCCCCGCGGGGTGACAGGCCCGCCGACGTATCCGGCAGCACCAGCAGGCACGGGACACGGCCATTGATCGCAGAGAATTTCTGAATCGCGATGCCGTGCGCCGTCGGGCGATTCAGCCACTCGCGATGATAGTCCTGCAACGGCCGCCGCGCCGGGGAAACCAATTCGGAGGAGGCGCGCGCGATCACAAAAACCGAAAGGCTCAGCACGGCAAATATCACCAACACGAGAGCCAGGAGGATGCGACGCCGCAGCATGCCCGAGAGCTATCGCAAGACCGTCCGCCGTCCACATTTTTTGCGCGTCCCCTGTCGCAAATTTCTTTATTATCCCCCTCGCGCTGACATTCTTGCGCCCCTCACATGATGGTTACGATTCGCCGTCTGGCACTCGGTCTCTTTCTCATCGCGAGCGCTTCGGCGCTGCTGCTTTTTTCCGACCTCGGTTCGCGCGTGAATGCCCGCCAGGGGCCCCCGGCTGACGCCCAGCCGACCAAACGCGTCGCCGTGCTGCAACACGCCTCACAGGCCGTGCTCGACGAAAGCCGCGAAGGACTTTTCGCCGGCCTCGCCGAACGCGGCTGGCTGGAAGGCAAAAATCTCACCGTGCGACGCTTTAACGCCGAGGGGGACATGACAGTTGCGCAAGCCATCGGTCGCGAGATGGCCAATGCCGGCAACGACCTTCTCCTCACCATCAGCACGCCCTCCCTTCAAGCCGTGGCCAATGCCAACCGCTCCACCCGCACCCCGCATGTTTTTGGCATCGTCACCAATCCGGTGGCGGCAGGCGTCGGCATTTCCAGCCCGACCGAACACCCCGCTTGGCTCACGGGTCATGGCACGATGCAGCCGGTCCAGCAGGCCTTCGAAACCGCCCTTGCCATTAATCCCGACCTGAAAACCGTGGGCGTGGTCTACAACGCGGGCGAAGCCAACGCCGTCGCCCAGATCGCCCTGGCCCGTCAGGTCTGCGCCGACCTTGGCCTCACCCTCACCGAGTCCACGGTCGACAGTTCCGCCGGTGTGGGCGAGGCCGCCGCCGCCTTGGTTTCGCGGGGTCTCGACGCGCTGTGGTTGTGCGGTGACGTCACCGTGATCACCGCGGTGGACTCCGTGATCGCCGCGGCCAAAAGGGGCAATGTTCCCGTCTTCAGCGTCATCCCCCCGAACGTCAAACGTGGGGCGCTTTTCGATCTTGGTGCTGACTATCACGAGGTCGGCCGCCTCACCGGCCTCCTCGCAGGCGACGTGCTCAACGGCCGCGATCCCGCCACCGTGCCCGTGGAAAATGTGATGCCCGAGATGCTCGCGGTGAACCTCCAGACCGCCGCGCAATTGGGTGACAAATGGAAAATCCCCGACAGCCTTAGGGCAAAGGCGAGACTGGTGATTGACGAGGAGGGTGTGGAAAAAAGCACCCCCCGTCCGGTGGATGCCGCTCTTCCGGTACCCGCTCCGGGTCGCACCTATCGGATCGGTCTCGCTTATTACACACCGGAACCGAGCCGCGATTCCTGCGAACGCGGCCTGCTCGACGGCCTGCGCGATCTGGGATTCATCGAGGGACAGAACCTCGTCGTGTCCCGCGCCCACGCCCAGGGCGAGGTGGCGAACATCCTTCCCATCATCCAAAATTTCGACAATTCCCCGAACGACGCCATCGTGACGTTTTCCACCCCGGTGCTGCAGGGGGCTCTCGCCGGGGCCAAGAAAAAGCCGGTGGTTTTCACCTATGTCATTGATCCCGTTGCCGCGGGCGCGGGAAAAAGTTTCACCGACCACCTGCCCAATGTCACGGGGATCGGGACCCTTCCGCCCGTCGCAGATGGCGTGAAGGCCGCCCGCAAGCTCCTGCCCCACCTCAAAACCCTCGGTACGATCTACAACGACGGCGAGGCCAATTCCGTGAAGGTGGCCTCCCTGCTCCGCGAGGCCTGCGCCGCCCAGGGAGTGAAGCTCATTGAACTCACCGCGCCCACGACCGGCGACGTGATGCAGGCCGCGCAGGCTCTGGTCGCACGCAAGGTGGACGCCTTCTACATTGATGGCGACAACACCGCGATGCAGGCCCTCGACGGCATTGTGAAGGTCGCAAACGCCGCGGGGCTCCCCATCATCAACGAAGATCCAGACTATCTCGATCGCGGTATCCTGCTTTCGGTTGGGCCCGGATTTTACCACAGTGGCAAGGCCGCCGCCCTTCCCCTCGCCCGCGTCCTCACCGGGGAAAGCCCGGCGCAAATTCCCCTGCAAAACGTGTCGGTCAACTCGACGAAATTCAACCCAGCCGCAGCCGCCAAACTCGGCCTCGCCATCCCGGCCACGGTTATCAAGGAAGTCACCGGCGCGAACCTGCCGGCACCGAATCCCACGGGGAAAACCTGGAAGCTCGCCGTGATCCTTTACAACGAATCCCCCCCGGCCGAGGAGACCCTCGCCGGCATGGCCGATGGCTGGAAAGTCAGCCCCCTGGTCGCAGGCCGCGACTACACAATCAAGGTTCGGTCTGCCCAGGGCGACATGTCCGCCATTAGCGGAATTCTCGACGCCGCCGTCACCGAAGGCGCTGACATCATTGTCCCGCTCTCCACCCCGACCATGCAAACGGCCATCAACAAAATCCGCAAGATTCCGGTGGTCTTTTCGATGGTCGCCGACCCGGTGATCGCCGGAGCGGGCAAAAGCTACACCGACCATCTGCCCAACGTCACCGGCGTCGCGGTGATGGGTCCCTTTGGCGACATGCTCGACCTGCTCACCAAATATTATCCCGCCTACAAACGCATCGGCACTTTGTTCTGTCCGGCCGAGGTCAATTCCGTGGCGTTGAAGGACGCCCTCGACGCGGAATGCCAGCGGCGCGGATTCACCCTCGAAGCCGTCGCCGCGAACTCTCCGGGCGAGTTGCCCGATGCCGCCCTCTCGCTGGTCTCGCGTCCCATCGACGCCGTCGTTCAGATCTCCGACAACCTTTCAAGCGCCGGGTTCACCGCCATCACCAAAGCCGCCCGCCAGGCCCGCAAACCCCTCTTCAGTCTCAACAGCACGATGATCCCGCAGGGGGCCGTCATCGCCATGGGCCGCGACTATCACGCGGCCGGAGAGGCCACCGTCGGACTGATCGAACGTGTCATCGCCGGGGAAAATCCCTCCACCATTCCCTTTATCCTTCCGCCCAAAGTGGTCCGGGTCATCAGCCTCCCCAACGCCAAAGCCGCCGGCATGACCATCCCCGAAGGCCTGCTCAAGGAGGCTGATAAGGTCATCGAATAATCATGGAAATCACCCCGCAAAAAATCGGCGACATCCTTGTCATCCGCCTGGCCGGACGGCTTGATGCGAGCTGGTGCGATCCGGTGGAGAAAGCCCTCACCGCCGCCGTGCGTGAGGGCGAACATCGTATTCATCTTGATATGGAGGAGGTGAACTACATCAGTTCCGCCGGGCTGCGTGTCCTCTTCACCGTTTACAAACAACTCCTCTCCATCAAAGGCGTCTTCGCCATCCGTAACCCCTCCCCCAATGTGCGCTCCGTCCTTCAGATGGTGGGCATCGGCTCGCTCATCGCCACAGACGAAGTTGCCGCAGTGGAGGTGAACGAATCTTGCCGCGCGCATGCGTCGGCCAAGGCCGACTACGAAATCTTTCCCGGCGATTCCGGGGAATTCACACTGCAAAGCCTCGGCCACGCCTCCCTCCTGCATGGCTCATCCGGTTCCCCACGCGACACGCGCCAATTCGACGACCAGACCTTCGCCCTGGGAGTCGGCGCCCTCGGCACCAGTGCAACGGAAAACGAAGCGCGCTTTGGCGAATTTCTCGCGGTGGCCGGAGCCGCTGCTTTTCAGCCCGCGGACGGTTCCACGCGGCCCGACTTTCTCCTCAGCGAAGGCCAGTTCGTCCCCGAGGGACAGCTCGTGCTGGGCCTGCTCGGCCGGGGAAAATTTCCTCTCCTCGCACGCTTTGCCGTAAAAAAAGAAAACCGCGCCGTCGGGCTCACCGAACTCGCCGCCACCGCCCTGGAACTCGCGGGAACTCCCGCCGTTGCCTTGGTCGCCGTCACGGAAACCTCCGGCCTCGTCGGGGCGAGCCTGCGCCAATCCGTCGCCTCCCCTGCCACTGCCGACCGTTTCGCATTCCCGCAGATCCGCGACTGGCTGTCTTTCACCACCGAGCGTTCCTTCCGTGACTCGACCTCCCTGATTGCCGGCGTCGTGGCACGTGAAGGCGCGCCTTTTCAAGACCTCCTCCGCCCCCATGGCAACGTGATGGGACATTTCCACGCCGCGAGTTTTCCCTACCGTCCGCTCCAAAAAGGCCGCATCGAATTGAAACCCACCGTGTCCGGACTCTTTGACACCCACTCGCTTCACGCCGTCCTGCACCTTTTGGCCGACACCAGGGAATTCAATGGCGTCGGCGAAAGCGAATTCCTCCGCGGCGCTCTCTGGATCGCGCCCATCACCTCGGACATCAAACCTCAAACATCGCAAAACGAATGACGCTACTTCTCGGGGCTCTCACCATTGGTCTCATTCTTTCGCTGCTGGCGATGGGAGTTTTTATTTCGTTCCGCATTTTTTCCATTCCCGACATCACCACCGATGGGTCCATCACGCTCGGTGCGGCCATTGCCGCCGTGCTCCTGGTCCAGGGCGTCAATCCCTTGCTGGCGACAGCGGCCGGCGCGGCGGGAGGAGCCGTCGCGGGAGCCATCACGGGCATCCTGCACACCAAATTCAAAATCAACGCCCTGCTCGCCGGTATCCTCGTCATGACCGCGCTGTATTCCGTAAATTTGCACGTCATGGGCCGCAGCAACGTCCCCCTCATGCAGGCCCGCACGCTGGGCAGCCACGCTGAGGAGATCGGGCTGAAAATCATCGGTTCCGATACCGTGAACCTCCTTGGCTGGCCCGTCGCATCTTCCGACGCCGCACTCCTGCTCTTCGCCCTCGCCGCCGCGTCCATCGGCGGATTGGTCCTCTATCTCTTCTTCCGCACCCAAATCGGCACCGCCATGCGCGCCACCGGCGACAACGCCCAGATGATCCGCGCCCTGGGTGGCAACGTGGAGGGCTACATCGTTCTCGGCCTCGCGCTGTCCAACGGTTTCGTCGCGCTTTCCGGGGCCTTGCTGGCCCAGTATCAAGGTTTCGCCGACGCCCAAATGGGCATCGGGATGGTGGTGTGGGGTCTCGCCAGCGTGATCATCGGCGAGGCCCTCACCGGCGCGCGCAGCCTCGGACTCACCATCGTCGGGGCTATCATGGGCTCCATCCTCTTTCGCCTCCTCGTCGCCATTGCCTTGCGCTGGGGCCTCAACCCGAACGACCTGAAACTCATCACCGCCCTCTTCGTTTTCGCCGCCCTCGTGCTCCCGGGGTTCGTGGAAAAACTGAAACGCAAACCCGTACAGGTTTAACAGAAGGAAACGAAGGGAACAAAGAAGAGATGCACCCGCTTTTTGCAAAGTCCGACAAACTAAGCAGGACGGTCATTGGCGCGGCCATTGAGGTTCATCGCATCAAAGGATCGGGGCTGATCGAAAGCATCTATGAAAAATGCCTGCGCCGGGAATTGGAGTTGCGCGGGATCGAAACCAAATGCCAGAACACTGTGAAGGTTGAGTACAAGGGTTTCATCTTCGAAGAGTCCCTGCGGTTCGACATGCTGATTTCCGACTGTCTGCTCCTGGAATTGAAATCCGTCATGGAAGTCCTCCCCGTTCACAAAGCCCAACTCCTGAGTTACATGAAGCTTCTCAACGTCCCCATCGGTCTGCTTTTCAACTTCCACGAATCGAAGCTCACCGACGGGATGCATCGCCTCATCCTTCCCGGGGCAAACCTGTGAACCTTTCTTTCCTTCGTTCCCTTCTGTAAAAAAATTTCCCCATGCTTGAAGTCCACGGCATTCGCAAAACGTTCAACCCCGGCACGGTCAATGAGGTCCGCGCCTTGCAGGGCGTAAATCTCACGATCGACGAGGGTTCGTTTGTGGTCGTCCTTGGCATGAACGGCTCGGGGAAATCCACCCTCCTCAACGCGGTGGCTGGCTCGTTTTACGTCGATCAAGGAACCATCCACCTCGCCGGCCACGACGTCACCAAATGGCCCGAACACCGCCGTGCGGAACTCATCGGGCGCGTCTTTCAAAACCCCTTCAGCGGCACTGCGCCGGGGATGTCGATCGCGGAAAATTTCGCCCTCGCCACCCATCGCGGCAAGGTCCGAGGACTGGGTTGGGCGCTTTCGGGCGGGTTGATGAAGCCACTCCGAGAACGCATCGCCAGCCTGCGCATGGGTTTGGAGAATCGTCTGGATAATGCCATCGGCTCCCTCTCCGGAGGCCAACGTCAAGCCCTCACGCTCCTCATGGCCTCATGGCTGAAGCCGGATCTGCTGCTCCTCGACGAACACACCGCCGCCCTCGATCCGAAAAGTGCCGACCAGGTCATCACTCTGACGAACGAAGTCGTGCAACGCGACCGACTCACCACCCTCATGGTCACGCACTCCATGCAGCAGGCCGTGAGCCTTGGCGACCGCATCATCATGATGAACCGCGGCCAGGTGCTACATGATTTCCGCGGGGCGGAGAAACGCCGATTGCGTCCGGAGGATCTGATCGACTGTTTTAACGAAGTGCGCGCCCGGGAGCAACTCGACGAAGGTGCGGCGGAGATGCTTCGCGAGCTTTATATTTGAGAGAACATGGGGCGGAGACTTTTCATCCTGCTGGCAGCCCTCCTTCCGCTCCTGGCCGCGACGGCGCAGAATAACCCGCCCCTTCGCGTCGGCATCCTGCATTCCCAACAGGGCACCATGGCCATCAGTGAGACCGCCGTGCTGAAATCCACCCTCATGGCCCTGGAGGAAATCAACCGGGCAGGTGGCCTGCTCGGACGCAAGATCGAGCCGGTGATCGCGGACGGAAAATCGGACCCCGCTCACTTCGCGAAGGAAGCAGAGCGATTGATCACGGAGGAAAAGGTCAGTGTGGTTTTCGGGTGCTGGACCTCTGCCAGCCGCAAGTCGGTGAAGCCGGTGTTTGAAAAATACCAACACCTCCTCTTCTACCCTTTGCAATACGAGGGCCTCGAGCAATCGCCGAACATCATCTACACCGGCGCCGCACCGAATCAGCAGGTGATGCCGGCGGTGAGTTATTGCCTCGAAAAGCTCGGACGCCGCGTTTTTCTGGTCGGATCGGACTACGTTTTCCCGCGCACGGCAAACGCCATCATTAGGGATCAGGTGCGCGCGCTCGGCGGTGAGGTGGTCGGGGAACGGTATCTCCCGCTGGGCGGAACCAAGGCGGACGCGATTGTCGCGGAGATTATCGCAGCGAAACCCGACGTGATTCTCAACACGATCAACGGCGATTCCAATGTCGCCTTTTTTCAAGCTCTGCGGGCCGCGGGAGTGACTCCCGACACCATTCCCACCCTATCGTTCAGCATTGGCGAAACGGAACTCCAGCATCTCGACCCACGTTCGATGGCCGGCGATTACGCGGCGTGGAATTATTTCCAAAGCCTCGATACGCCGGAAAACAAACGATTCATCACCGCGTTCCGTCAAGCCGCGGGCCCAAAAGCCGTGACGTCCGACCCCGTGGAGGCTGCCTATTTTGGAGTCCATCTTTGGGCACAAGCCGTGCAGGAAGCCGGCACCGACGACCCCGCCGCCGTGCGCCGCGCCATCCGGGGTCAGGGTTTCGCCGCGCCGGAGGGCCTCGTTTATGTGGACGGCGACACCCAGCACACCTGGAAAACCGTGCGCATCGGACGCATCCGCGAGGACGGCCAGTTCGACATTGTCTGGGCCTCGCGCAAGCCGGTGCGTCCCCTGCCCTTCCCCATCTTCCGCACCAGACGGGAATGGGAAAATCATCTCACCGATTTGAACAAGGCCTGGGATGGCCTCTGGGCCAACCCGCGTGCCAAGGAGGAGCCATGAGGCGCAAAGGACGCATTTTCACCCAGCTTATGCTGTGGTTCCTCGCCCTCGCACTGGCGCCGCTGGGCGTGTCCACGTTTCTCAACTACCGGGCTTCCAGTGAGTTGTTGCGCCAGGAAATTGTCAATGGACTCGAAGCCATCGCGGCACGCCAGGGACGGCAGATTGAAAATTATCTGCGTCAAAAAGAAAACAACCTCACCGCAATTGCACACGGCTCAGTGACGGAGGACGCTCTCCGCGATCTGGCGGACGCGCGCGCGGCGGGGGGCTCCGGCGGCGTCGCCTACCGCGTCGCAGAAAACCGCTACCGGGGCGCGCTCGAACGCTTTCGCGATGGCGCGGGATTCACCGAAATTTATTTGATCTCTCCAGAAGGCCGCGTCCTTTTCAGTACCCAACACGAGCGGGATTTCGGAGGCGACCTGCGCCAACCTCCCCTTGCCGATACCGGACTGGGCCACGTCTTCGCGGACGCGCTCACCATGCTCGGGACCGAACAGTCCGACTTCGATTTTTTCGAACCGGACGGCAAACCCGCCGCCTTCATCGCGTCGCCCGTCTTATCCAGCGGCCTCCTGCGTGGCGTGGTGGCCTTGCAGCTTTCCAGCGAGGAAATCAATCGAGTGGTCAATGATTACACCGGTCTCGGACGCACCGGAGAGATGGTGGTGGCGACACTCCGCGACGATCATGCCCTCGTCCTGACCCCGACACGGCACCGGCCGGACGCGGCGTTCAACCTGAAAATTCCCCTCGGATCCCCACACGCCTCCGCCCTTCAGGAAAGTGTGCAAGGCCATCACGGCTCGGGTATTTTCACCGACTACCGGGGCAAAAAGGTCCTCGGCGTCTGGCGCTATCTTCCTTACATGCGCTGGGGCGTGGTGGTGAAAATTGATGCCGACGAGGCCTTTGCCCCGGTCACCCGTCTTGGCTGGCTGGCCATCTTCATCGGTGCCGCCACGATCCTGGCCGCCGCCCTCGCCGCCGCCCTCGCCGCCCGGTCGTTTTCCCAACCGATCGAACAACTCACCGGCGCCGTCCACGACGTGGCCTCCGGCAACCTCGAACGCACGGTCACGCTTTCCTCGCGCAACGAGATCGGCGACCTCGCGGCGGACTTCAACCGCATGACCGCACAGCTCCGGGAAATGTACGAGACGATGGAGGAAAAAGTCCGACAGCGGACCGCGGAACTCGCCCTTGCCCGCGATCAGGCGGAGGAAGCCAGCCGCACCAAAAGCGCCTTCCTCGCCAATATGAGTCACGAACTGCGCACGCCGATGAACGCCATCATCGGCTACGGCGAAATCCTGATCGAGGAAGCCGCCGACGCCGGACAGGACGCCCTCATTCCGGACCTTCAGCGCATCCTCACCGCTGCCCGCCATCTGCTCACCCTGATCAACGACATCCTCGATATTTCCAAAATCGAGGCGGGGAAAATGACCATCTTTTGCGAAGAATTCGACGCCAGCGAAGTGGTCCGCGAAGTGGCGGCCACCCTGGTTCCCGCCCTGGAGAAAAATGGCAACGCGCTGGAACTCGATTTCGCCGAGACCCCCTGCCTGATGCGGTCGGATGTCGTGAAGCTCCGGCAGACCCTCCTCAACCTGCTGAGCAACGCGGTAAAATTCACCAAAAACGGCAAGATCACTTTCCGGATCACGGGTGATGCCGAGTGGCTCGATTTTTCCGTGACGGACTCGGGTATCGGCCTGACCGCCGCGCAGATTGCGGGGCTATTCCAGGTTTTCAATCAGGCGGACAATTCCACCACGCGCAAATATGGCGGCACCGGCCTTGGCCTGGCGATCAGCCGCCGGTTTTGCCGCCTGCTCGGCGGCGACATCACGGTGGTGAGCGAACCCGGCCTCGGAAGTACGTTTACGGCCAGGCTGCCGCGACGGTCGGAAGGCTGAGTCGCCCGAAAGCCCGGAAACCTTTTTCCAGCGTTATTTCCGCTGGAGAATCTGCTCCAGCACCGCTGCCTGTTCCTTTGTGATCAACATTGATTTCACGACCTGCCTCGGGTCGGAATAGATGGCATCAAGTTCGATGGCGCGCCGGAGGGCGTTTTCGGCATCGCGCGGACGGTCGAGCTTTTCCAGAGTGACCGCGGCCCCGGCCCACACATTGGGTTTTTTGCCTTGGGAAAGATTCGCCGCTTTCTGGAAGGCAGCGAGAGCGGCTGGATAATCGTTTTTTTCGAGCAAGGCGTAACCGAGGTTGTTGGCCGCCGTGTCCGAAAAGGGCGACTTGGCGGAGCTATCGGTCCAAAGGTTTAGGGAATTCGCAAACACCTCCTGCCTGCGCCAGGTCAGGGACGCCAGGGCAAGCACAACCACAGCCATCATCGCCAAGAGCGTCTTCCAGAGCACTGCGCGGTGGGAGACGAGCAGAAGCAGGCCGCACAGCATCATCGCGATCCCCACCATGGGGAGATAAAGATACCGGTCGGCCACCGGACGGTAGATCGGCACGAAATTGGAAACCGGTACCAGCCCCAGCCAGAAAACCGCCACCCCGAGCGCCGCCAACCGGCTCTTCCACGCCGCCAAAGCCTGAAAAATTAAGAAGCCCAACAGAATTCCAATCACCCAGGGAAGCGAGAGGGTTCCGACATTCTGCGGGACATAGTCGGCCGAAAGACCGGTCGGCCAGAAAATGGCGCGCACCAGGAAGGCCCAGATCCGCGGCTGGATCTGCAGGGTCATGGTCAGCGAACCCCCGAGATATTCCGGCTTGTGGAGAAAGATTTCCGATTCCGCCGGCTGAAGGGAGAACCTCGCCACGAGAAAGCCCGCCGCAACCACCAACGCCCCCGCGGAAAGTCCCAACCACCGACGCACCGACTCCTCCCCCCGAAACAACAGCCCGCAGAGCAGAAGTAAAAAGGGCGCAACCACGCCCACCTCCTTCGACCCGCAGGCCAGCAGCACGGCCAAAAGGCAGCCCCCCGTGGTCCAGATCCGGACGCGTCCCGTTCCGGGTTTCAACGCCAGGAGCAGCGCCGTCAGGACAAAAAAGACCGCCAGCGGATCCTCCCGGGAACTGACCTCGGCGACAGGCTCGACCATCAGCGGGTGCGCCGCAAAGACCAGTGTCCCGGCCAGGGCGGAAACTGCCGCAGCCCCGTCGGGAAACACGCTTTTCGCCCCGCGCAGCAATGTCATCAGCAGAAAAAAGACCAGGGACGCATTGGCCGCGTGCAGCAGATTGCTCGTGAGGTGATACCCCACCGGATTTTTACCCCAGATCACCGAATCCAGCATCAGGGAACCCAGTTGGACCGGCCGGTTGCCATCCAGCACATCCTGCCCCAGCACACGCAGGGTCAAGACATCGGGAAAATGGGAGGGATCATGAACGTACTCACCGATCAAAATCTGCGCTTCGGCGTCATAGACAAACCCCGACCACAGCGAAGGCAGGTAGAGCGCAAAGGTGAGCAGACCGACCAGCGCCGCCAGGGGAAGGACGCCGAGAAGAGGAGACACGGCGACGCGTACATTTCCCCCCGTCCCCGCGTCTCCCCCTCTCCGCGTCTTTCCTCCCTTCCTCACGGGTGTCCGAAAAGTCGGCGCTCTTTGATAATATCCGCGACTTCGGGCGAGACCATCTTCTGCCACGAGACATCCCCGGCGCGGATGCGGCCGAGCACCTCGGGCGCACGGATGGTCAGGTAGTCGGGCTGAAAACTTTTCATCGCCTCGATAAAGCCGTTTTCCAGCAAGTGGGTGTACAGGTGGCGAAGGTTCGGTGCCACGCGGAAGTTGTCCGCGGTGACGAGTTCGCCATCAGCTTTCAGAAGCGGATACACATAAAGTTTCACGCCTTTTTTGAACAACCGCCCCAGACCTTCCAAAATGCCGCCCTCCAGATCCTGATAATACTGTTCGTCAAAAATCTCCGCCATCGCCGGGACACCCAACGGAAGCCCGATCATGGTGTCGGTGTAGCGTGTGAGGTAATTCACCAGCCGGTGGTATTCGCCATAGTTGGAAATCAACACCGTGCGGCCAATCGTGCCAAGCAGGTCCACCCGGTCCAGAAAATCCCGCAGGTCGAGTTCGCCATGAGCCAGAAGATTTTTCATCGTAATCTCCATCAGGATCTCCGGATCTTGGTTTTTCACCGGCTCCTCGCGCAGGAACATGGCACGCGCGCAATCCAGCATGTCGTTGGTCACCAGGGTGACCGGACGGAAACTGCCACGCTCCACCAGAAGCGGTTTTTTGTAAAAGGCATCGGCCGCATTCACCACCTCCCCATCCGCCCGGAACAAAGCCGCCTTGGTCAGTTCCTGCAGGACCAACTGCAGCGCCATGATGCGATTGTCCACTTCGACAAATTTCGGCCCGCTAAACCGGATCATGTCCACTTCAATGCGGCCGGGAGCCAGGTCGTCGAGCAGCGAGCCAATCAATGCCGCCGGATCATGCGCCAGATGGAAGGCGGCATGAATCAGATTCACCCCCACGATGCCCAGGGCCTCCTGCTGCTGCAGATTATGTTCATCCAGCATGCGGACGTGGATGATGATGTCGTTAACCGGGGCGCGCGGTTCGGCCTGGAAACGCACGCCCATCCAGCCGTGGGACTCTTCATGACGACGAAAACTGCGAGCCGCCACGGTGTCGGCGAACGCAAAAAACGTTTTCTCCGCGCCCACCTTCGGATCCAGGCGTTCCACCATCAGGTCAAACTCGTGGGTCAACATGCTCTCCAGCCGGTGACGGCTCACATACCGTCCGCCCGCCCCATAAATCGCGTCACTGAACGACATGTCATAAGCCGAGATGGTTTTGGCGACGGTTCCCGCCGCGCGTCCGACGGAAAAGAACCGCCTCGCCACTTCCTGCCCGGCCCCGATCTCCGCGAAGACTCCATAGATCTTCGCCTCCGAATTGAGTTCGAAGGCTTTTTTGTTCGTGAGCTGGTCGAAACTGGTGGCCATCGGCGGAGTATTCGTGAAACGCCCGCATGCGGCAACTCCGGAGCGGTCCGGGCTCCCGAAAGAATCGACCCGGAGGCCCCGCAAAAGCCCATGGAGAGAACCTTGCCCACACGGGCACGTTTGCTAGGCTCGAACCATGAAGGCGCTCCTCCTGACCAACGAATACCCCCCAAACATCTACGGCGGGGCCGGCGTGCACGTCCAATACCTTAGCCGGGAACTCGCCAAACTCATGGCGGTGGAGGTGCGGTGTTTCGGGGATCAAAATGCGGTCAAGGGCAACCTTTCCGCCATGGGGTTCGGCCTTGTGCAGGATGCCTACACCTGCCCGAAGCCGCTAAGACCAGTTTTCGGCGCGGTGCAGCGTTGCCTGGATTTTAATACGACGGACATCAAAGCCGACGTGGTGCATTGCCACACTTGGTATTCCCACATGGGCGGCATCCTCGCGAAGCTCAACTACGGCATCCCCCTCGTTCTCACCGTCCACAGCCTCGAACCCCTCCGCCCCTGGAAACGCGAGCAACTCGGCGGCGGCTACGACTTCACCTGCTGGCTGGAAAAAACTGCCATGGAAATGGCCGACGCCGTGATTGCCGTCTCAAAGGAAACCAAAAGCGACGTGGAAAAACTTTTCAACGTCCCGCCGGAAAAACTTCATGTCATCTATAACGGCATCGATCTCGCAGAATACCAGCCCGTGACCTCCAAGGCCGCGCTGAAGCGCCTTGGGATCAATCCCGTCGAACCCTACATCCTCTTCGTCGGACGCATCACCAGGCAGAAGGGCATCATTCATTTGGTGAATGCCATCAAACACATGGCCCCAGGATTCCAGATTGTGCTCTGCGCCGGCGCACCCGACACCCCGGAAATTGCCGAGGAAATGAAACGTGCCGTGGCCGCCGCCCAACGCACCCGCCCCGGCGTAATCTGGATCGAGGAAATGGTGGACAACAAATCGAAGATCGAACTCTACAGCAACTGCGCCGCATTTGTCTGTCCGTCCATCTACGAACCCTTCGGCATCATCAATCTGGAAGCCATGGCCTGCAGCGTTCCCGTGGTCGCCAGCCGCGTGGGGGGCATCAAGGAAGTCGTCGTTCATGGCGAAACCGGGTATCTGGTCTGCCTCGACCAGATGACGGAAAGCCCGTTCGAACCGCTCCAGCCGGAGAGATTTTCCAAGGACCTCGCGGCACGGGTCAATGATCTCATGGCCGACCCGGCGAAACGCCGCGCCTTCGGAGCCGCCGGACGCAAACGCGTGGAGCAGATTTTCGGCTGGGACGCCATCGCCCGCCAGACGGCAGATCTCTACGAAACCCTCGTGCCCTGAGGGACGCCAACGTTGGAGTTCACGATTTAGCGTGCTTTCCGGAGCAGTCTAAAGACTGGACTCCAACAGCGGAAGCCCCACCTTTTTGTTTTTTCCCCCGCCGCATTTCTGACAAGCTCGCCGCCAGATGAAATTCATCGATCAAGTTCGTATCAATGCCAAAGCCGGCGACGGCGGCAATGGCTGCTGCAGTTTTCGCCGGGAAAAGTTCGTACCGCGGGGTGGCCCCAACGGCGGCGACGGCGGGGATGGTGGCAAAATTATTCTCAAGGCCGACATCCATACCGACAACCTCGCCTCGCTTTATTACGAGCCGCATCTTCGTGCCGAACGCGGCGCGCACGGCCAGGGCAAGGACAAACACGGACGCAACGGCAAATCCACCATCGTCAAGGTGCCCGTGGGCACGATTGTTTACCGTCTGCCGGAGGCCTTTCACTCCGGGCCGCCCGACCCCGAGGCCGATCCCGACGAGGTGGTCGTGAAACCCGTTCTTGATCTGCGCACGATGGAACCCATGGCCGACCTTTCCGCCCCGGACTCCGAGTTTATTCTCTGCACCGGCGGCCGCGGCGGCAAGGGGAACACCCATTTCAAAAGCTCCACCAACCGCGTCCCTCGCCAGACCACCGACGGCGAGGAAGGCGAACAGGGCTGGTTTGCCCTGGAGCTTCAAACCATCGCCGACGCCGGCCTGGTCGGGTACCCCAACGCCGGCAAAAGCACCCTTCTGAGCAAAATCTCCGCCGCTCATCCCAAGGTGGCCTCCTATCCCTTCACCACCCTGAACCCCATCGTGGGCGTGATGGAGCTCGACGATTACCGTCGGGCAACCGTGGCGGACATCCCCGGCCTCATCGAAGGCGCGAGTGAAAACCGCGGCCTCGGGCACGAATTTCTGCGTCACATCGTGCGCTGCAAACTCCTCCTCTTCGTCCTCGACATGGCGGGCAGCGAAGGCCGCGATCCGATTTCAGATTTCCAATCCCTGCGCAAGGAGCTCGATCTTTACGACCCCATGCTCTCGGAACGCCCCTTCGCCGTGGCAGCCAACAAAATGGATCTCGATGGCGCGAAGGACAACTTGAAGCGCTTCAAAACCAAATTCCGCAAGGCCAGGGTCGTCCCCATCAGCGCGGACAAAGACGAAGGGCTGGAGGGAATCCGGGCGGTGCTCGAGGAATTGGCCTGAGGCCATGAGGGCTGGGATCGAGGTATCGTTCACGACCGCCAGGCTAAAGCCTGAACTCCAACCCGGAGGCCACGACGTTGGACTCCAGCCTTTAAGCTGTTCCTGGCTTCTCCGCTCATGAGCGCTCCGTTCGACCGACGCCAGTGGTTCAACGCCCACTATTTTCAGTTCTTTAACGCCGTCACGTTTCAGATCGTGATGGGCGCACCCATCATTGTTTACGCGAAAACCCTCGGGGCGTCCTCGACCGTGCTGGGCATCATCGCGTCGTTCACGCCGCTGATGACGGTCTTCCAACTCCCCGCCGCCCAGCACCTCGAACGCTACGGCTACAAACGCTTCGTCATCGCCGGCTGGGGCACACGCACGGTTTTTATCTTCGCTCTGGCCTTTGTGCCGGTCCTCGGCTTCCTCGACAACATCTCAAAAATGGCGGCGATGATGTCCGCGCTCTTCTTCATCAACCTCGTCCGCGGCATTTCCTCCGCTGGCTGGATGCCCTGGATGACCACCCTCATTCCCGAGGAAACGCGCGGGCGCTTTCTGTCGGTGGATCAGCTTTTCATGTATGCGGGCTGTCTGGTGTCCCTCGTCGCCTCGGCCGTTGTCATGACCGGACACGTCGATGCCTGGGAGTATTCGCTGGTTTTTCTCCTCAGTGCCACCTCCGGCACCGTCAGCCTGTTTTTCATTCGCCGCATCCCCGACGTCCCGGCCGGCGAGGCCACCCGACGCAGCTCTCACCCGGTGCCCTGGCGGGCCATGCTGGCCTACCCCCCTTTCCGCCAACTGATCATTTTTAACATCATCTACATGGCGGTGATCGGCAGCCTGGGGGTTTTCACCGTCGAATATCTGCGCGAGGAGTCGCACCTCGACGTATCCACCGTCCTCTACCTCTCGGCGTTTTCTTTCCTCGGCGCGTTGGTCATGCTGCCCTTCAGCGGGGCCTCGGTGGACCGTTCCGGCAGCAAACCCCTGCTCCGCATTGCCACGCTGATGTTCGCGGCCTCCATCGCTTCGTGGTGTCTGCTCTCGGCGGGCGTGATCCCCACCGAACTCTGGATCATTGCCCTGCTCAACCTTTTCACCGGCGCGGCCTCCGCGAATTTTAACCTCGCCAATGTACGGATCACCATGGCCACCATGCCCGAAATGGGACGCAACCATTTCTTTGCTCTCTTCACCGTCATCACCAGCCTCGGCCTCGGTGCGGCTCCCGTCGCCTGGGGAGTGACGCTCGACATGATCGGCACTTATGAGGCCGTGACGGGCGTTTTCCACTGGAAACGCCACAGCATCTACTTTCTCGCCCTGCTTGGCCTCAGCGCGATTGCATTTGCCTATATCAACCGTCTGCACGAATCTCCCGGCGCCGGTCGCGCCGAGCCGTCGCTCATTTACGCAAAATTGAAACGCGCCTCCCGCTTCTGGCACCGATAACACCCATGCGGAACTTCAGTCTCTTCCTCGCCCTGCGCTACCTCAAACCCAAGCGCACCTTCGTCTCCATCATCACCGTCATTTCCATCCTGGGAGTCACTCTCGGCGTCATGGTTTTGATCCTGGTGATCAGCGTGATGACCGGTTTCGAACGCGAACTCGAGCGCAAGGTCATCGGTTTCGACGCTCACGTCACCGTGATGAGCGACGGGCCAATTGAGGATTGGGTGCAAGTGCGCGACGAAGCGGCCAAAATTTCCAGCGTCCAAGCCTCGGCGCCCTTTGTGCAGGGTCCGGTGCTGGTGAAATTCGGCAACCGCAACATGGCTCCGAAGATTCGCGGCATCGATCCCGCCCTCGAGGAACAGGTGGCCAGTATCGGGGAGTTCATCAAGGCCGGCGCGTACGACCTGGACGGCAACAAGGCCATCCTCGGTTCAGAACTGGCCAATATCCTCGGGGCCACGGTGGGCGACACCATCACCGTTTATTCCGCGGCCAATATCCAGAACATGATGACCGAACTGGACCGCGCCCAGCAGGAAGGCAAGCAAGCCGACGCCGCTGCTCTGAAGGAAATGATCCTGCCGCTCGATCTGGAAGTCACCGGCATCTTTGAAAGCGGACGGTATCTCGTGGACAGCGACTACATGCTGGTTCCGCTGCATATCGGGCAGGAAATTTACGGACTCGGTGGGGCGGTCCACGGCATCTCCATCAAAACCTCGGATCGCTACCTCGCCGACAACGTGCGGGACGCACTCGGCGACACCCTCGTGCCGCCCACGTTTGCCCTCACCTGGATCGACATGAACAAGCCGATGTTCGACGCCATCCGCACAGAGCGCAGCGTGATGTTTTTCATTCTGCTTTTCATCGTTGTTGTGGCGGCATTCGGCATCATGAACACCCTGATCACCGTCACCGTGCAGAAAACGCGCGACATCGGCGTCATGAAAGCCCTCGGAGCCAGGACCGGACAAATCATCGCCGTCTTTCTGGCCCAAGGCGTGGTGGTTGGCGTCTTCGGGACCCTCACCGGATTAGGCACGGGCATCGCCCTCGTGCAGTTCCGCAATGAAGTGAACCTCTGGCTGGCCAGAACGTTTCGCATCGAAGTGTTTCCCGCCTCAATTTACCAATTCAGCGAAATTCCCGCCGAAATCGTCCCGAGTGACGTGGCCATCATCTGCATCAGCGCCTTCATCATCTGCTCCATAGCCGCCCTGATTCCGGCTTGGTTCGCCTCGCGACTCGACCCCGTCAAGGCCCTGCGCTACGAATAAATCCCGCCCCTCCTTTAATTTGCCGGACCCGGAAAACTCTTCACCCACTGGATGGTGAAATCGGGGAACGAATCGACAATCTGCACTTTGTAGTCCGGAAACGAATCCACCTTCTGCCACAGACCGGACTTGTCCGGGAAGGAATCCACCATCTGCACCTTCAGGTCGGGAAAACTGTTGACGACCTGCACCTTAAAATCCGGGAAGCTGTTAACAAACTGAATACGACCGTAAATCCGGCCCAAATCGACCTTTCCATCCGAGCCGTGGATTTCCCTCACCCCGGGGCCTAAGAACGCCATAGCCAGCAATCCGACCAAAATGGCGGGTAGGAAAAGAAGCGGTTTCGTCACGGAATTGTGCGGCATCAGGAAGATAAATCAAAAATTCCCGTTTGACGCCAGCCCGCCAAGCCGCTTTACTGACCGACTCTCATGCAGCCGTAGCTCAATTGGATAGAGCATCTGACTACGGATCAGAAGGTTTGGGGTTCGACTCCCTACGGCTGCACTCTTCTAGCCCCCATGAACACTCGTTCTGCGGGCTTTTACATGGCCGAAAAAGATTCCTCGCGCGAAACCTCTTTTGCAAAATACCTGCGGCTGTAGACAGCACTCCACGTTCCTACTCCACTTTTGGGGCGCGGGACTCCGCGTCCAGCAAATGGGGTGCCTCCTCAACGAGATTCCGATGAAACCCACACCTCACGACTTGCAAAATTGTCGAATCGGTGGAAACCCGACGCCGTTCTTTCGGGCAACGCGGCCGCCTCGGCCATCTGGTCCTCAGCCACAGTGGCACCGCGGCCGGTGTTGATGAAGGTCGCATTTTTTTCATCGTGACGAAATGGCGGCCTTGCAGCGCAAAGCGAACGGCCTGAGACGCTCGATCAGCGCAGAACCAATTTCACCCGCTCCCAGAAGGGCCACGGTGGCGCCAAAATTCCCACAACCCTGGGCGGCATCACGGCCCGCGGTGTAAGCCTGGGATAACCGGAAATA
>JBGSVZ010000049.1:0-26073 GCA_041752695.1 Terrimicrobiaceae bacterium | reverse complement strand
CTCTCCGCCTCACCCAGCGCACCGTCAAATTCTTGCGCTGGTTGCGCGCCTCGCTCACCCGCGAGGCTCCCTGGCTCACTCTTATCGCTTCCCTTAGGCATTCTTATGCTTCCATTTAGCTTCTTCTTTCAACACCGTTGACCGGCTGTTTTGACACTAAAGGTGGGATTGGTGGTCATGGTTTGTTTTAATGTGCGATATCCGAGGGGCACGGATCGTAGTGCGGGTGCGGAACCTTCGGGATGCGGAGGCCGCCGCTTTGATAGACGACGGGCGGGCCGTCACATTCGATCTTCAGCGCAGGCCAGAGGCCGCTCTCGTCAACTGCGGGCACATGGGAGATCCGCACGCGGGTGCCGGTCTGGGTGAAGGGAAGCGCCTCGCCATTATCGAGGCAATGAACGGAGAGGACTTTGTTTTCTAGTCCACCCAGCGTCGCAGTATCACCATGCGGACGACAGATAAGCCAGTAGAGTGCGTTGGCTTTGACTGTCATCGGACCGTAGGAATTCCAGTCGCCGCGATGATCGCCGCGCTCCTGGAGGTCGAAGGTGAATCGCTCAGTGTCGTAGATGGCTTCCCCATTCTTGCGGAGCCACTCGCCCACTTGCTTCAGAGCCCGGGTGCAGGGCTCGGGCACAACGCCGTCGGGTGTCGGCCCCACATTAAGAAGGAGATTGCCATTCCCCTGCGCACAGCGAACGAGCATATCCAGAAGTTGGGATCCGGTCTTCCACTCTCGGTCACCCGCGTGATAACTCCAGCTTTCATTCATGGTGACGCAGGCCTCCCAGTGACGCCAAGGGTTTGGCGCACTCAAATGTTGCTCAGGGGTGGCGAAGTCGCCGGGTAGTCCGTTGCGGCCATTGATGAGAATGTGCGGCTGAATCTCGCGGACCATCGCGTTCATCTTTTCCGCCTGCCAACCATCGGCGTTGAACGGCCACCAGCCATCATACCAGAGAATGTCGATCGGGTTGTAACGGGTCACCAGTTCGCGGATGCGCCTGTGGGTGGCGGAAATGAATTTCTCATAGGCGGTCGGATCCTCCAGCGCAGCGACCGAGTCAGGCTGATCATACCAGTTGTTGAGGCTGTGGTAGAGACCAACCTTAAGATGATGTTTACGAGCGGCAGCAATGACCTCCGAGACCAAATCGCGACCGGTCGCCCCGCTGTTTCCAATGTGAAAATCGGACAACTCCGTCGGATACAAACGGAACCCTTCGTGGTGCATCGTCGTTAAGACGACATACCGCATACCGGCATCCACCGCCATCCGGCAGAGACTGTCGGCGTCAAAACGTTCCGCAGTAAACCGAGCGACGAGATGTTTGTATTCTTCGCGTGGAATTTCCTCGCGATTCCAAACCCATTCGCCACGAGCCAACAGGCTGTAGAGCCCGTAGTGGATGAAAAGTCCGTAGCGGGCTTCGGCAAACCAATTATTTTCCATATTCAGGTGCATTCAAAAGATTTGGCTGTGCGAGCGTCTCCGCGGGCCGATTCATGGAACGGTGATAGATAAAAAACATGAGTATTCCAACTCCACTCATGACGATCCCAATCCAGAATCCGACGACGAAATCATGCCCGGAAGCATAGATTGTCCAGCCTGCGATCAGCCCAAGGCTCGCATTGTAGAAGTTTCGAAGGCAGGAGTTTGTCGATGTGTACGAACCGATATCCTTCCGGGGAGCGCTCTTGAAAATCATCATATCGGCTCCGGCATAGAGGGGAGCGATCAGCGTGGTTGCAAGGGACAATACAATTAGTCCACTCTTGTCGTTCACATTCAATACCCAGAGAAAACATGCGAGTTGACCGACGAAAAAGAGAATCACCACCCGCAGCCCTCCGAACCGGTCAATGATCCAGCCTATCGGATAGGCAAGCACTATATTTAACAGCCCAGCCCAAGACAGTGCCTGAAAAATCTCGCCCTTTTCGAGTTGAAGTGTCTCCTTCGCCCAAAACCAGATCCACGTTGTGTTCATCGTCGTATAGCTATTGATCATGGCCACGCCGGCCATTAGCCAAAAAATCCGCCTGTCCCCGGACGCAACCTTGAATGTCGACCAAATCTTGAACTTTTCCGTGGTGGGATGCCGGATCGGAGGCTCTTTGATCCACCAGGCACAGATCGTAGTCAACGTCATCACCCCGGCTCCCAGAACGAACGGCAGCCAACTCGCAAAGTTGCTCAGGTCTCCCACGTAGCGCATAGCGAAGAATCCCGCCAATCCACTGGCAATCGTCAGAACGGAGTTCGCCCGGGCCAGAACATCCCTCGGCACGCAGTCGATGTTGAGCAGCGGAAACGTGCTGCTCTTGATGTCCATGAAGAACATTTTCACGACATAGAGAAGAACAAGCATCCATAGAAGATGTGCCTCGTCGAAAACGGGAAAGAGCGCGATGGATGCAATGATGAAAGGCGCAGAAAGGAATAAAAACGGCTTCCGTCGGCCCATGCGGCTCACTGTGTGATCGCTCTTCCAAGCGAAATACATCACTAGAAATGACAGCGCATAGGCGTTGACGGAGTTGATCGTCGCCTGAAGGTTCTCGCGTAGTCCCAACTCAAGTAACCGCAACGCGGTGAGCGGAACCACGACCGTGCCGACGACACTCCAACCGACGTTGCATAATCCGATCAATGCGACATTTCTCCACATGAGCGGCTTGTCCGCGTAGTAAGCCGCAACCTCCAGCGATTGCTGCGACGATTCCCGATCGGGTGGCATTGCCGGGGAGTGTTTCATGTCGTCGCTGGCCTCGGCGTTGCAATAGGAACAGAAGCACACCATTCGTCAGCAATGAGTTGAAAACCGGCATGCGTCGGATGAATCCCGTCGTAAGCCCAGTATTCCGCAGGAGCCAGCAAGAGGGCTTCGTCGAATCGCTGCTGAAGCGGGAGGAACGTTGCATTCCACTCCTCTGCGATGGTTCTGATCCCCGCTTGAATCGGACGCAGACGATCCCGCCAGGCCATCGTGACTTCGCCGGCGTCCAGCAAAAAGGGCTCGACCAACACGAATCGGCAATTCGCATTTTGGAGGCGCAACGGGGCGAGCAGACCGCGATAACCGCTCAGCAAACCCTCGTCGGAGAGGCAGGCTTCCCGGTCCCGGCGACCGATGACATCATTCACGCCGACGAAGAGCGAAAGAATGTCCGGCCGATGATCGACGGCATCTTCCTTCCATCGCTCTTGCAAGTGCTGCACGCCCTGACCACTGACGCCCCGATTGATGAATTCAAGTTTCATCCTCGGATGAAGCGCGGCCAGGCGGCTCGCTATGAGAAACACATATCCATTGCCGAGTTGAAAAGCCGGATTGATTTCTTCCGGCTTGCGAAATGCATCCGTGATCGAATCGCCCTGGAAGAGAATTTTCATAAATTTGAGGTCGCCTCCCGTCTCAACGCGCTGCGCAAAACAAACGCCGTGCACCAGGCATGAGAGAATCCGGCGAGGTTGCCGTAGTTTCGATAGTGCGGTCCGACGTCATAGTGGGAACGATGTTCGTCCTTTTCGAAAAGCCGCACCGAGTTGTTGAGCGCAGACCAATCAATGAAATAGAATTGCTCAGTAACCATCCCCTCATAAGCATTGAAGTGCCCATCCACCAAAGGAGTCAACTGAGCGGCAAATTCCCAGTGGTCTTCTGCGAGCTGCTGCCAGCGATCATCGCCGGTCAACCGCGAGAGTTCTACTAAACTATCCTCCACATCAAGCCCATACAGATGGAGGTGATTATTCTTAAAGGATGCCAAATCCCCTCCCCGGCTTTTGAGGTTGTAAATCCCGATTACGGTTCGCGGATCAAACACGTGATTGAAGGATTTGCGCCAGACATACAGCCACCGAGCGGCATGAACCGCCGTCTCCAGATCCTCGGGCCGTTTCGTGACGCGATAGCCGTCGAGATAGGTGTTTACAGCAATATAGATATCCTCGGAGGTCACGCATTCACCCACGTCCTCCGGCGCTCCAAAGAGTTCTCCAGATTCGACATCGGCGCGGTGGTGATCGAGTCCGATAGCGATGAGATCCACATCTTCCCAACATCCGAGTGCCACAAGTTCCGACCAAACGGAAATCCAGATCATTCCGGCCGTGCCTCGCAATCCGGCCGGTTCACCCGTGCGGGCGTCCACACTCAACGGAATCGGCCACCCCTGACGGACCAGCCCAGCGACATGACTGGCTTGAGTGACTACCTGCTCCAGTAGGGATTTGGAGAAAGACAGGACCTCTGAATGCTTCCTTAGCGAGCGGGTAGCCCGCCAAACCGCGTCACCGAGGGTGCGCAGGTGAAGGTGGTTGGAGTCAACCATCCAATTTCCGTCAAATCCATCTGACGTTCTGGAATCAAAAGGCCCGCGCGTCTCGCTTCTCGGCGGATCATAGCGCGTCCACCAGTATCCGCAGGGAGACGTGACCCCGGCTGCGACCAGGCCTTTCCAGGTATCTTCCACAGCGCACAAAGCTACCTTGTCGTCATGAGCCGTGGCCCAATCCAACAGTGCTTCAAAAACAACCCAGCCACTGACCCATCCCAAAGGCATTTCATGACGGTCCAGCGAGCCCCCCTGCGCCTCGGCGATTTGCTGTCCGACACGGTCGAAGGCCACCGTGTAACGAAAATAGTGTTTGTTTGGATCGTAGTGCCAACGCAAAAGGGCATTCCGTGTGGCCTGTCCGCAGTCCGATGCCGAGGTCGCTGACACTGGTCGGCTTGGGGTAGAATGATAATTCGTTTCCAGAATATCGAGCACCGCAGTGCGATAACCTGTGATTTTCATGGCGCGAAAACTCCAAGAAATTGTTCTGGCGGTTTCCGAGGTGGACATGCCGATGACCGGCATTGTGTAATCGTGACCCACCGGGCGATAAGGACGCTCGTTGGCAGGAAGGGATGCCACCAACGTCGGGCAGCCGCTTTCAAACTCAAACCCCACGCTAGCATGGAGTCCTCCGGTCTCCGGTTTAACCTCCAGAATCCACCAGTCAGTCCCGTCATGCATTGCCGCCAAAGGCTGTGCCAGACGAAATACGTGAAATTCCCAAAACGCGCTCTCAAATTTTTGCGGTTGACTGAGGTCGGCCCGAAAACGGGGATAATACTGGCCCGTGCTGTCCTGTTGGTTATCACCCCAGAAGAGACCCGGCATGCACCAGAACGGCTCTTTTGTTCCTGCACAGGCGAGTCGGCAGGAGGCAGCGAAAGGGCGGTTGGCGGGGACAGCCCATGTGGCCTGGTACCACCCATCGTCATGGGTTTCAATGGAGCCCGGAGCCGTGCCAGACCAGACAATGCGTGAGGAAAGGATCTCCATAAATGCTAAAGCCAGCAAACCGCATTGATGGCATGGGCAAAGGGAACATCCAAATGCTCAAGCGTGTTCCACTCGATCGCGAAACTTTCCTCAAGATAAGGTGTGTCATCTGGGCGGCCAATAAATCCGGCAATCGTGCTTTCGGGAATTTGAGTGACGCGGAATCCGTAAGCCACCGGCTGACGATATCCAATACCGTGGTATAGTGATCGGTTTAAAGTGTTATGACCGACCATCCATTGTAGCTGCCGTTCAGCCAGGCTGGACCATGCGGGAACAATCAGCAGCGCACCTGCCTTTGCCAGAACGGCCGCATGAGCCGCCACCACGCTGCTTGTGCCGTGAGCGATTCCTTGTGCGTTAAAGGGGGGAATAAAGCTTCGTATTCCAAGCCCGCCACCGGCATCACGGAACATTTGCCGTTCGGGCTGCGGGGGATCATTGAACACCCCATAGGGAGTCAACTCAAAGGGGTTGGATCTGGCATCCCCAACGAGATAACCATTACAGAAAAGCTCCACGGCCTCCCCGCATAGTGCCGTTTCAGCTTCGAGTCCCGGCAGGGCGAGTTCAATGACTCTAAGTAACGCCCACAAAGGATGTCCGGCATAGGTAATACTCCTATAAACGTCAGCACGGTTTTTTTCGTAGAAAAACCCGGTGATGCCTTCGACGCGGTGTTCCTGCCGGGTCAACAGTTCCGCCGTGAGAGCGCGAATCAACTCGATCCCGGCCAATTCCGGCAATTCCAAGGCGGCGAGAAGCTCCTGGGCGATGAAAAGCGTGCCCCCAGAATGCCCTCGCTGTCGCCCGTAGCGCCAAGCCCGTTCCGCCAACCCTCGGCAAATAACGCCATCGGCACCCGGCAGGACTTGCGAGCACTGCAATTGCAACTGCACAAATGCGAACTGAACCTGCGGGTTATAGGTCGTTCGCACCATTCGTTCATCGCCGGAGTGCAGTCGGTTGTCCGTCCACCGGTTGTCATTTGCACTGCCGTAACAGCCAGGATGGTTCTCGAACCACCAATCCCGCTCGTAAACACGGTCAAGTTCCGGAGGAGCCGATCCTCCACCCACATCTTCAAAGACCTGCCCCTCGTGAGTGACCATCTGGTGGAAGAGCCGGTTGCCCCAACGAATCTCCTCGCAAGCTGACTCGCGAAAGCCAGGGTGTCCAGATTTTGCGACATGAATCAAGGATTCCAAATTCCCCTGAGTAAGTGAAAGCCACTTCCGAAAGTCCCCTGCATCGTGCCATCCACCGGATGCCGGCCAATAGCTGCCATCCGTATCGAGGATTCCGTCGTCGAGATGACAGGCGGGATGCACGCCTGGAATCTCACAGCCACAGCGCTGGGCATGCAGAAAAGCCAGAAAGCCCCTCGTTAGCCGGTCATAGATCCAGTCTGCAATCATGAATGGAGCAGAAATCTGATAGTCGGTCTCGATCTGATAGCTTCCGGGGGTGGTGAATTCGCTGAAGTCGGCCTGCCAAAATGTGCCCCAGCGAGATTCGACTTTGACCAACTCACCCCCATAGTAAAAGGAATCTGGATCCGGGATGAGTTTGCCTTTCAGCAAGTCAAATGGACACGGAAAGCGCTTGGAAAACCCCTCCGGTTCGACGCGTTCGCGCGGCATTCGAAAGCAATTCTGTCTTAAGTAAAATGGTATGCGGCGCGGAAGAGCAGAAGAGTCGGAATCAGGGCAGAGAGTGACCGTCTTTGGTGAATTCCGGCGAAATCCCAGGTGAGATAAGGCGAGTTGCATAAAACCAAATACAAATTAAGTGTTTAATGGGAAGCCAACTGGACTAAAAACTCTGAACTTCCGACCACGGGGAAAAAGAACAAACACTCTTTTTAAATCTCTGTTTTTAAAGAAAACGCAGGCCTCAGTTGCCGCCATTATTAGCTTTCGTATCAAAGAGAACCGAGCGACCCGAGGTGGAGAGCTGCAACTCCTCCTCCACCTTGGTCCAGGAAACCTTTTCGATGTGACCATCAGCGAACGCAAAATGCATATACTCACCGTAGCGCGAGTAATCCCCCAAGGGTTGATTTTTCATTTCCCAAGCCAGCAATTTTCCCCCGCTACCCCATTCGGTCGAGATGGAGGCTGAGGCACCAGGGCCAAGCATGGCAAGTTTTGACGGCCACTTTATTGAACCAAGTTTCCGGTTCGTTACTCCAGTTGTGGGCGCGTCTACCATATTGGCATTTCCGTTGATCGCGATATTTCTTGTTGGACGATTCGGTGTCATCAGCGGTGTTAGTGTTCTATCTGCCGGGTCCCGCATGACGCTTCGAAGAACCAAGGCAGGGTCATCAAACTTGGCGGCAGTCGTAAAATCCTCACCAAGATAAGGAGCCAGCCGCAACTGCCACATGCTCGTGGACCCGGCCGTCTTGTCGAGCGCAGGCAGAATCGTTCCATCGTTTTCTCCAGCGAGCATCAGGAGAGCGGCAGACGTCTGCCTGAGGTTCGAAATAAACTTTGCCTCCTGCGCCTTCGCCGCACCGATTTTGAATCCCTGGAATCCGAGCGCGGCGAGGATTGAAACAATCAGGATCACCGCCAAAAGTTCGATCAACGTAAATGCCAGACACTTGAATCGGCCTTGGGTGGGCAGAGAATTGAGTTGGGCTCTCATGATGGGTTGGAGATGATTTCAATAATTACCCTACATTAGATTGGACAAAAAGCCACGTGGTGAGGCGAGATGGAGTCTGGGGTCTCGTGTTGGGGTTTATCGAAGGTTGGATTCATGATTTTACTCCGCCAATTCCGGTCGAACGGACTTGAAATTCCATATCACGGATGCCCCGGCGGGAATGACGAGTTCCTTCGAAACCAGATCTGCGGACATGCGGTTGAGCAGACTCGGATTGACCTGGGCCGTCGTCGTGATTTCGGCGTCGGTCGGGTTGTGCATTTCGACCCGCCACGAAGACTGATCCATCGGCGTCGCCTGAATGAAGAGTTCCTCTTTGTCGCAGATCACCGGATGACCCACGAACAGATCGACGCGGCCGTGCACCGGAACCGTTGCCCAGGCCGAGGACTCAAACACGCCCAGTGGTCGGGACTTGAACTCTTTCGAATCGAAGAGACAGGCGCTCCAGCCGTCATTCAGCCCAGTCACGCGGATCGGTAGTGCCGACATCGGGCGGCCTTCCAAACGTCCGCTGAATGCTCGGGACTTCGTCCCATCGACTGTAAGGATGTAGACTTGGCTGCTAATCTTCCCCGCTTCGACTTGCACAGAGTATCCCGTCGGCTTTCCGGCCAGGCCGAACTCTTTACGAAAACGCTCCACGACTTCCGTGCTGCCAGCCGGCAACTTGTCGCTCACGCCAACCACAGGCCTGGGAATGCCAAGAAGGAGAAGTGAAGCTTTCGCAGACTCCCCTTTCTTGCTGGGTGTGGCGCCCGGACTGAGAATGAGCTCCAACCGGTTTTTTCCAGGCAGCGAGGTCTTTGCGAGAAGTCCCTTGCTAAGCGCGAAGACCGCCGAACCACCGAGTGGGGAGTCCAAGGCTGCCACATAATCGCCAATAGCCAAATCCGCCTCCACCTCGCGTCGGGGCGAAGCGACGTCGGCTGGTCCTTCCCAGGTGCCAACCCGCAACGCGTCTCCGCCGCGGATCGCCCAGATCCGAGCGTCCCGTGGATCGATATTCGCCAGATTGAATCCACGGTTGGGCAGGTCGCGCAGGATTTCGATGTCGAATTCCCAGAGGAAGACCGCCAAAGGACTATCCGGGTCGACCTGAAAGAAGCTATTCCGCTTCCGCACCTTGAAATCACGAGCCGGTTCCGTCATCCAAAGGCTGCGCCAGACATTCAATGCCTCGACTTTGTCCGTGAAGTTATGTGCCCAGGTTCCCTGACCGATCGCGACGTCGCCCGTATGAAGCAGACGCTCAGATCGAGAGAGGCCAGGGGACGGAATCAACCCATTCTCGGCCACCATCGCAACGGGTGCATAGACCGTGGGTGCCCCTCCAACCGTGCCGTCAAATGCAGCCGTGCCGAGACGTTTGTCGTTTCCAAATGTTCCAGACGGCGATATCTGTTTGGGATCAACGCGCAAATTGGGCGTCGAAAGAGGCTGATTGCCACCCAGATTTATTGTGTGCCCATTGCTGTCGGTAATGAAAGAATAGGAGAGTTGGTTGTTCTGGTCCGAGCAGGAAAACTCCATCAATCGGTGATTGCGGTCGATCAGGTCTCCACTGTAGGCCACTCCACCATTTTGATCGGTCACTTGCAGAAGCAACGTGTGCTGTCTGTCGTGAGTAAGATCGATGTCGAACGAGAATTTCGGTTCACCCTTCGGCAGAAATCGACGGAATAGCCGGGGACCGTCGTAGATCCGCACTTCCTTGAGTCCGGCGGCGGCCTCCACGATCCCGTGCACCCGCCACCGATAGTCGCTGGTAACAAAATCACCCTTCAACCCTCCAGCGTAGTCTCTGGGGCCTGAAGTCGCCCAAAGCACAATCTTCGGACCGGAGCTGATAGATGGTGTGGAAGGATTGTTCGGGAAGATACCCTTCCACGTATTCGACCACTCAACAACAGGGTTGGTCCCATCGGAACCTTTGGGCAATCGAAGTTCGGTGCGCCAAGGCGTGGTCTTTAGGTAAGATGGATCATCCATCAGATCGACCACAACCGGCACGGGAGATTTTCCCATCGCCGCGAGCTCCATAAGCACCTCGGGCTTGGACTCGACAAGCTTTCCATTCTTGCGAGTGACGACTCCAGCCGCACCGGCATTGGCAAAAAAGACAGGAAACGGGGCTGCACTGTAGAGGAAGTTACCCGCCGTCAACCGGTGGGCACCGTAGGTATAAACGTAATCGAGCGTCGTCATCGAGAGATGGCCTGGGATGTAAGGGGCTTGGCGGTTGTAGCCCGGATCGTAGGCACGCAGACGCTTCTTCTCTGGATCGATGATCTCCTTCTTGGGATATTTCACCTCGGTCCCGAAATAGAAATAATGATACCCGGCCTCATCTTCGATCGTGAATCCCGGAATTGCTGCGAAATCCGGTGTCGTCAGGCGAAGACAGTCTGAGTTGAGTTTTTGGAACTTCGCTTCGTCGAGCTTCGCAAAGTCTTCCAGGAAGACGAGAAAGTTTAGGCCGGCGGCCTTGGCGGCTTCGACGCATTCGTCGGGGGTTGCCTGCCCACTGGAGTAGGAGGTCCGGGCACCGATGACACCGGACCAATCGTCGAGCGGCTTGGGTTCCCTCTCCTTCCTCCAATCAAACGGCTTGATGAAGACGGTCTTCGTTGGGTCGGCAAGCAGGGATTTATCCATACCAGTTCCTCCCAGCTCTGGATTCTCGAGCGCAGGCTGAGCCAGCCATTTGAGTGAGTTACGTAGTAGGACATAGCCGCTGGATGGCTTCCCATTCAGGCCTTTCTCAAACGTAATCCACTCCAAGGTTGCCGCAGCAATGGGATCCAAAAGGAACTGGGGCGAAGCGATTCCGAAGAAAACCAATCTTCCCTTGCCCACTTGTCGCGTGGCGAGCAACGGAGGGCGCTTGATTGGCTGCTCCGGAAGCGCCCGCATTGCCATGTCGTAGGCCTCGGCAACGGAATGTTCGCCAGCCCGAACGATGATCTTCCAGCTGTCGTCGGCGACAAAAGGAGTCGACGTCTGCTGCACGCCCGTTCGGAGATTCACGGGAAGCCAGACTTCCTTTGCGCCTTCCGTGATCGGAGAGTCCGTTAACAGATCTTCGGTATAACCAAAATCGAGATTCCAGGCCGTAACACCCTTGACGGCGTTCGGGTCGTTGATGACATGCATCAACAGGGGGTCGAGTCCGAGAGGATTCAGGAAGGCCTTCATGGGCCCGAAAAACCGATCCTGCTGATACCAAAATGGAATGAAGAGAACTCCTCCGCCGGCTTCCATGAAGCGGTTAAGCACCTCAATATTTTTTCGATTTTCTTCGGTGAGTGACCCATCTCCCGCGCTGCCACCAAGTCCAATCACCACAAGAACATCGTAGCGCTTCACTTGATCCCACGTGATGGGGGCAGATTTAAAATCGGCTCCCCTGCGCAAGTCGAAGCCGTCTGCTTGCAGACGGCCCGCAATCTCCGGCCCGCTTGGAGCAGGAAAGTGGCCGAAGAATCCCACTGAAGGGCGGCGAACAGGCAAAGCCTCATCTTCGGCAAACGTCCGTGTCATCAAGGTGAGAAGCCCGCAAAGGGCGAGCATCAGAACTGGAGGCAGTGATTTCATTGGTGGGAATCGTATGGAATGAAAGAATGATCAATTGGGCAGGCGGGGCAGGCGCTCCCAGCCTTCAATTTTCCATGTCCTTGAAATAGGACAGGGCCTTGTCCAGGGATTCATTGAGGGTTCGCACCCGGTCGTTGCGGTGCCTCCGCATGACTTTAATCCGTTCCTTGAGGTGTTGGGTAAATCCGGGGCCGAACTCATAAGTCATCCCGTCCGAGGGCATCGTGCGCATAAATTGGTTCTGACGACCTTCCAAAAGGCCAATCATTTCGATGGTATTGGCAATTTCATCATCGACGATTTCAGTAATGCTGCGCCCCCGGCCGGGGTCGGCCCCGGGCACAATATGACGCCCCGCCTCATACCAGTTAAAGTAGGTGCGCTGTGTGAGATAGGCGAAACGGACATGGTCTCGTTGACGCAAGAGAATCTCCGCCGCGGCCGCATTAGCTCCAGCAGCCTCCTTCTCCAGCAACTCCACGGCCTTCAACAACCCTGGCAAGGTCTCTTTTGAATAAATCTCGTCAAGAACGTAGTCACGATCGCGTTCATTCGACTCGTGCCGGATGTAGTATCCCCGTCCGTTAATTCTCTCCAGATCATCGAGCGCGACCGTGCGGTAGTATGCGGTCTCCTCCGGGCTCGAGGCCTGCAGATCAGGCACGAGCGGACCCGGCATCGCCTGCTTATGAAGGCCGATCGCGTTCCACATGGGACGGCGCGTCCAGGCTAAATCACAACGTCTCCATGCTTCGACCAACGCCGCGGCATGCTGGTCTCCCACCCAGTCCTGGGCAATTTTCAGTATGAGACTCTCTGGATCCCCCTCAATATCAGCGTTGGCAGCCTTCATGGCCTCCATATTGACATCTTGCGGGATCAAGTCCGCCGGATTGATCACCCCCCATAGCGCGAGTCGTTTCGCGCCAATCCGGGCGATGTCCTTCACGATTCGAATCGTCTCGAACGGGTGCGGCGTGTAGCGCACCGGACGGGGGTAGTCGGTGGTGGGCAACTCCGCGTGGATGATCGGATTGCGACCACCCGCAGAAGCGAGTTTGAACCGTTCCTGCATATCGTCAAAACGGTCCTTGGCGGCCTCCACGCGATCAAGATTTCGAATATTCCACTTCGCCTTGGGCTCTCCCCACAATGCCTGATGGTATCCCCAATGCTCTTCCAGTCCGCCCGCCCAATCATAGAGTCCATTGACAGAACCCACCACCCCTTCCGGCGCGATGTCCAGAATCTTTCGACGGGTGACGGGATCGAAACCGCTGGTGAGATTCACGGTAAAGTCCGGGTTGACCCGACGCCCTTCCTCACAGAGCAAGGAGAAAAATTTGCTGACCCGCCTCTCGATGGGAAATTTCTGATTGAAACCAGCGCCATTTGGGCCGGCGTAGGTATGGGGATTGTAATCAAACCCGGAACCACTGTCGCTGGTGAAGATGGTCGCCATGGCGAGATCCGGCACCAGGTCCATCGCCATCGACATCATCTCGCGGTAATGGGCGCGCACCTCGGGCAGGTCGGTGCAAAGAGCGAAGAGCGGTTGGGTGCTGCACGTCGGATTGTCCACTCGCGGCCCCCGCAGGGTCGGGTTCCGGGCAAAGAAACGCTCCGGCACAAAGCGCGGCTCACAGAGATAGAGCATTGGCTTGATGCCGTGCCGCCGTGCCGCCGCCGCAAAGCGCAGAAGGAGGTTTCGATTGCGTTCCAGATACATCTCAGGGTAGAGCCCGCGATTAAGCTGGCTGCTAAAGAACATGTCGAGCGATGGGCCGAAATTCGCAAACCAGAGATAGACGTTTTCCGGCTGATTGAGCAGCTCGGGATGCATGAGGTCGGGCAGGTGATTAACCTGCACGTGATTGACTCCGGCACCCGAGAGGGTGGCCA
The DNA here is from genome assembly GCA_041752695.1 of Terrimicrobiaceae bacterium. GTDB lineage: Bacteria > Verrucomicrobiota > Verrucomicrobiia > Chthoniobacterales > Terrimicrobiaceae > CALCJD01. Next base: position 12,552 of record JBGSVZ010000049.1, on the reverse strand, counting down.
TGAAGGTCTCCACGTTGGCCTCGCTCGTTTCGAACGGCAGGAGGTTGGGGTAGCAGATAAGATCAGTGATAGCATTCATGAAAGGGGCTATTTGACGAGTACCTTGGTTTCGACCGCCAAATCCACGGCTTGGAATATGAGATCAAGGGTCTTGAAGCCTTCCCGGCCGCTCATGGCCGGCTGGGTTCGTTCGCGCACCGCCCGCGCAAAATCGCGGAGCGAATCACCTTCGGCGTCGGTGGGCTGGATGCTTCCGGTCAGATCGCAGACCGGCTCGAATCCGGAAGTCAGATCCGTCGCCTTTAGCTCGAGCTTGTCGGGAAATTCCGTAATGAAGAGATTCCCCTTGGTTCCGTAGATCTCCATGGCATGCCGATAGGAAGCAACATAATGACTGTGCAAGGTGGTGGGGATTCCACCGAACTCACCGAGCAAGACATAGGCATCGTCGGTTGGGGAAGTTGTGATGGTCCGGTTGACGATACCGGAAACCCAACGGCCTTCGCCAAACAGGAACCGAAGGGTGTCAATCTTATGAATCCCACATTGGAAAAGTGGTCCGCCCGGGTTATCTCCCGCCCTGAACCGCCAGTTATCACCGCTAAAGGCAAGTCCGCCCGTGTGCATACTGGCGGCCGAGACACTTACGATCCGGCCCAGGACCCCGGAATCGACGAGTTGTTTGGTCCTCTGCCAGAGGGGATGATAGCGGACGCTAAAACCATGCCCATGCGGGATGTGATTCTTTTCGCAGAACTCCACCAACTCCAAGCAGGCATTGCGGTCCGACCCCAGCGGTTTTTCACAATACACCGCTTTGCCCGCCCGCGCGGCAATCATTGCCTGCGATACATGGAGCACTGCCGGGGTCGCGACGAAAACCGCTTCAATTGAAGGATCAGCCGCGAGAGCATCAACGGAGCCAAATCTTTTCAGAGGATAGCCCTCTTCCGCTTCCGCTTCCGTGAACGCCTCTGCCAGGATGTCGACACCGCCGACCATCTCGAAAACCCCGGACTCCCGGAGCCTTGCGCGGCGTTGAGAGCCGAAACCACCAACGCCAACCAACCCATATTTAATTTTCGGATTCATAATTGGACCGCACCAAACGGAGGATCAATACCGGCATCATACAAGATGTCTATTACTATCATTATTATCATTGTCAATTAAATCGTCAGAAACTTTGCCGAAAAACCAAAGCCCGGCCACTCCTGCCGAGCGTCCCAACATCGAAGCCCACGGGGGAACGGACAGCTCTCGGGCTACTAAGCCGGTTCAGGAAAGAGCTCTATCTAATTATTTGGATTGAACCGTGACGCTTTTTACGTCGAGGATTATTTCTGGAGCATTGAAGCCCGGCTGTCGCACCGCCAGCACGATGTCGCGAAGGGAATTGAGATCCCACGAATTACCAGAAATATGTCCGGCGACCGCCGCCTCGGTTTTCAATTCCGCAAGCGGTGTATTGCCCTGAGAAATGGTGGTTTTCACTTGGAAAAATCCCACGCGCGAGGCGGGTTCAAACTCGAAAGAGATTTCGTACCATGTCCCAGCAAGCATCTCCACTCCGGTATCGACAGCTTTTTCCTTTCTAGTGGGAAGGATGCCCGCCTCGCCCGGTTCAGCCGAAACGAAGTTTCTTGATTTTTCTCCATCAGGACCCCGCGAAAGGGAGGACACCGAAAGCAGGCTCAGTTCCGAACGATCATTGTAGGGACCAAATCGAACCCAGGAATAAAACGCCATATCTTCCGAAGCGCAACGTAGAGCCATGGAGAGGCGCAGCTTTTCAACTCCCAACAATCCCTCTGGCAGGTGGATTGCGAGGCTCGACTCACCGGGGATGTCTCTTTCTCCCTCCAAAGGGCTTGGGCCCCACTTGATCCGAGCGAACTGTTCTCCATCCTCCTGCACAATACTCGCTGTGCCATCCGTTGCTGTCAACTCGGCCTTGACGGACCCCTCAAGGGACACCTTACCGAGGTTACCTTCAGCAAACACGGGGGAGGAAAAATCTGCGATCACCAGGTCTTCCGACGCCTGAAGCGCAAGAAGAGGCCATCCAATGACCGCCGCTGCAAAGAGGATTATCCTAAAATCCGACGGCTGAAAGGGCACCCGCATGGTTATCATTTTTTTGAAATCTGTTGTCCGGCCCGCATCGAAAAGAAACTTCATATGCGGCGATTCGCCCTCAATTTCCACATCCAAACGGCTGCCCCTAAGAATCCAAGTAGGGCGACACTCGATGGCTCCGGCACCGACACCAAAATATTGTCGATCACGACATTGGAACCAACGTTCTGATTGTATAACACCACGGTATCAAAAGTGTAGGAGGCTGGTGACGTATCCGTGAAAGATCTGAGAGTGACGGAATCTTTTATCATCTCGATTTGCAAACCCGTTGCGACCCGTGTCAAACGAAGCTCAACTACGGAGGGCGTATTGACGGTGAAACTGGTGTAACCAAATGTTCCGCCCCCAACATCCGTCCTGTCCGCTCCGCCGAAGAACGGCGCGGAGAGCCCAGTCTCCCGGGTCGCCGCGGCTCGTGCAACGGAAGCGCCATCTTGTGAAAAGCGGGAATAATAACCGGCGTACGCATCGGAAGCATTCCCGGATCCAAGACTAATCGGGTCGGTCCCTGTCGCATATCTTGTGCCACCGCTGTCATACAACGAAATTGCGAAAGCAATATTGGAAGACAACGCGGTAAATGTGAGGTCGAGGCTCAGGGAGATATAGTCCCCCGTATTCGTAAGAGTAACCGGGGTCCCGGGCAAATACCCCATAGCCGCCCTGCCATTCGCGATTGTCAATTCGCCACCGCTGACGGTGACCAGCGACGCGTTGGTCCGGAACCACTCCGTGTCGAGCGAATCGGTTCCGTTGGTTAAGCCTCCATCGTTAAAGGAGTCGTTCAGGACGACAACCTGTGCGCTCGCTGCGGATGCCGCGAGAAGAGTCGCGGCCAACAGGAAGTTAGTGTGTGTGTTCATAGTGGGGTGGTTGCTGCGTGTTTGGTTGTTTGGCTATTAGCCGATGAGTCGGGGTTGGTTTTGTATCGGATTAGCACCTCTTCTCACCTTTCATCCTGTGGAAGGAGACAAGGGTACGCTCGACGTTTTCGCCGTTGAAGATTCCCTTCAATTTGTTAATAAGAGCACGGGCTACCCGCTCCTCATCCGAGACGATAAAATCGACCGGAAAAGGACAGAGGTAGTCAATCCCGGCATTTTTGTGCAAAACAAGCCGGAGGTCCTCCGGGACGCGCACTTGCTGTTCGGCGATCGCGAGGATGACTCCGCGAGCCACGGAGTCCGGATAGACGAGGAGGGCGTCCGGCCTGTATTTCTGCCGCCAAAGCGCTTCAAACTGCTCGTATCCAAAGCGCTCGTGGGAGACGACATGCTCATCGTGAAGCGCACGTATCCAAGGATTTCTAATCTCCAACTTCAGGCTCCCAGCACGATCAACGAGAGTTTCGAAGAAATCGTTATTGGCATGGTGAAGGGGCCGCCCTACGTCTGTTGCAAGTGGAGAGATCACCCCCAAGGAATGGCAGCCCCTTTGGAGGACAGTCTCAAGACTAAGGTTAACCAGCTGCGAGAAATCATACTGCACGCAGTTGGCAATACCCGCCGTGGAGTGAAAGACGACCGGGACTGGAAGCTTCGACAGCCATTCGTGTTCAGCAAGACCAGCGGTCAGCACGATGACGCCCTGGATCTCACGGCGGTTCGCGGCCGATTGGAGTTCAGTCCAAGTGAACTGCCTGTCCCTCCGCCCATCAAACCAGACTCGCAATTGGATATCTTCATCTCCGAGGCACTTCACAATGGCAGATTGCATCGCCTGTAAATATCGGGATTCACGATTCTCTGCCAAACTCCTGGGGACATAGATCACAATGCTCTCAAGAGTTTCATGACGTTTGCGCACAAACGTTCCCGCACCCGGCTTGCGGCTCAACAATCCCTCCCTGACCAAACAGGTTAACGCGCGATGCACAGTGCGCACATCCGTATCCCACATGGTGGCGAGCTCCGCCGTGGAGGGCAGTTTCGATCCGACCTTAAAGCGGCCGTCTTTGATAAGAAACCGCACTTGCCGTGTAATCTGGTCAACCACCGGCAATGGGCGATCTAATTCGAGTGATTTGAGACGATCCATTTCTGTTATTTCCAAATGAAATAACGGAAATAATAGGGAGGTCAATCGAAATATTTCTGAACTTGCAAGTTCAGTAATTTTTTCTTTATCCGGCAAAAATCTGTTCGATTAAAAACAATGCAGTGTCACCATTTTTGCCATGCCAGGTGAATTCACCACCCGGGGCATCGAATACCGAACCTGCGATAAGTTCACGGCCGGAACAAGGCTGCCGAAAGCAGACGCACCGGTCACCACGGCCGTTGGCATGGACCAGCACCATGGATCGATTTGCCCACACGGTGTCCGGAGTTTGGACATAACGGTGGACCCCTGCCGTCACGATCATGGCAGACAGATCAGGGTTTGGGTCGGATTGGACAACCACCCCGGGATTCAATGAACACCAGCTGTCGAAGCTGGAAAGTGCGGGGGGTGATTTCACCCACGCGGGGACGACGATCCGGTAGCCCGGTTCAGGAGCAGTGAGCAGGTCATCGAGAAGAATCACATCGAGCGGCACGCCATGATGAGCCCACCCAATGGAAGCCAAATAGACGTCATCGCGGAATCTTTTGTTGTCGAGTGTGACGAATCCAACGCTTGCCTCATCGAGCACAAAAGCGACCTCCGTCACCGAAGCGCGGTCGAAAGAGGCCAGCAAACCATTGCCAATCGCATTTAGCCGTTGCACCTCAGCTTGGAACTCCGGGTCTCCGTAGTTCGGTTTATATTTGTCGATCCAACCTGAAAGTTCGATGAACCAGGTGTGTTTGCCCCGGACAAGAGCCTGCGCCCACGCCAGTTGCAGAGTCTGGAGCGATTCGGCCAGAGAAGCGGCGTTCCCAATGGAAAGCCCGCCGGCCGAAAACTCGCGGTCATCGGAAACCGGCGCTCCCGAATGCGTATAACAGTCGTTTTCGTCGTAGTAGGCCTTGCCGTGCAGATGACAACTCGCCAGTGGCACCGGCTCAATGATCAACCCGGAACCCAGAGTTCGGTTGGCGTAAGCAAAGGGAGCGGCCAGCAGATCGATATCCGGCGAGGCGAGGACCCGGCCAAGCGCATGATGCCCACCAAGGAAGCCACCTGGTCCATAGCAGGAGGTGAAGGCGTTCTGTTCACGAGCGGAAAGCGTATAGCCATAGAAGGCACCCACAACAACGCGGCGGGCGGTGTGGGCTTTGATCGTTTCGGCATAGGCCAGGAGCAAACCCGAGTTCATTTCCGATAAACTCTGCTGGTGGTCGATCACATCCTGCTCTGCGGGAACTTCCCGCAGACCGCAGTCTCCGCCAGCACGCCAACGCCGCGAAGCGTCTGGGATTTCCGCATTTTCAAATGTCTCCTGGCGGCCCCAGGCCGTCGCAAGCGCTGCCTCGGTGCCGTATCGGTCGCGGAGAAAACACCGGAAATAGGATTGAGCAGGAAGCGAGTAATCTGGAAGTCCGTCCGTTCCGAGGATACCCCATTCCCAGGTAATTCCACCGGAAACGAGAATCATGCTTACCCGGCTGCTCCATCCGGAATCGACCAGCCAATCGAGATATCTGGCCAGAGCTTCACAGGATTCCCTTCTCCACCGTTCCGACGCCAGCGAGGGAAGCCGACGCACCCCCGCCCGCTGCAACTCGATGACATCGGTGCCGTCGGCATAAACCTGACACTCCGCAGGATTTGCGACCGTCCACCATTCAGGAGCCCCTGCATAGAGTCGAAGTTGGAGCCAAATCTCGCCACCAGCCGCCTCCGCTGCAGCGCGAAAGTGCGTGTCCTGTGCACTCCCGTCAAAGGTGTCCGGCCCCTGCCAAAAACGCAGTTCTGGATGGTAGATATCCTCGGCAAATGTCGCATCGACTTGAAGGTGCCGCAGTCCCATGCGGGAACCGGTCGCAAATACTTCGTAGTGCGGCGGGAGATAGGGTTTCGCCACGGCCCAGCCAAGATCTGGCACTGCAGCCTCGTGAAGCGTGGGAACACCGCCGTAGGGCCCAATCGAAAACTCCGGCCACAACGGGCGACTCATGATGGGACATTGTCGGGCTGAGTATCCCGGGCAAGGACGTGCTCGCGAACAGGATAGAACGGTGAGCCGACAAAGTCGAAATCGTGAACAATCCGGCGTTGGCGCACTTTCCGTCCGTCTTCAAAGAGCTCAAGCAATGAGGAATCCATTCCGCTCGCTTGAAAAAATGTGGCTGGTTCCGTTTGACCATCCACCGCCATAAACCGCACGCCCTCCGGGTCGATGCTGTCGACAATTTGAAGTTCGCCGTGACGTCCCTGATAGCGGCTGTTACGGTAAAAAGCCCGATAGCACTCCCATTTGCCTTTTATGCACTGGCGGCGGAATTCCGCAAAACTGCATTCATCCACAGAGGCCATTTCCATCACATAGGCAAAGTCGAGGTCTTTGCGGAGTTCAGAGGTCACGATGCGTCGGCCCCCGTTGATCACGGGCAACTCAAGTCGGAGATAACCATCCTTAAGCACGCGGCGCACCGGAAGCGCCTTGCCTTCGAACATTCCCGAAGCCCGGATGCCGGCAAAGACGCTGCCAAAACGCAGAAAATGCCAGTCGTCAGACGTCCCCTCTCCGCTCCACTGCTTCAGGTCAGAATCATTTACTAGCATTTCGTCCGGAAGGCAGCCGAAGATACTGGCAAGGAACACAAACTTGAGACTCTCGACTTCCTTGCCAAGGAGGGACGTGCCCAGGTGACCGAGCACCATTGCACTTCCGCGGTGCTGAAGGGTGTGATACTGCCCGTAATCGCTTACCGCCGTCGTTGGCGCATTAAGCCCATGATAAGCAGGAACCTCGTCGCCCCAGTCTATCGGACCACTCTGCAAATAGTGCCAACAGGCGACTCGGTTGCGCCAGTTATCGGCCTCGCCACCACGGAGCAGGGTGCCACGCAGAGTCACATGCTGACCGCTTTGCAGCGGCCACATCTCACCTGAAGCGGTCCCCAGCGACCACTCTGGCTGCTGCCAGGTCCGGATCTGGACACTTGTGGTCTTAATCGAATCCATCACAGCGCGCACCTCGTAGGGATACGAGCGCTCGGTGCGGGCAAACTTGATTATGCCCCGTCGCACGCGTGAGAAGTCTGGTGAAAAACACTCGGTCTGAGCGGCAATCACATGCGCCTCGCCCGGTCCGTGATGCAGCGGTCCGTCGTAGCTACCGTCGAGCTCCCTGATCGGATTGATCGTGTTTGGAAAACCCAAATACCACATCAGGGCATTCTGAGTACTCAGGGTGATCGTGTGGTCGGGCAGGTAGCAACGCGAACTTGAACCCGAGGGCGCACCGATTCGTTGGTGCCAATGGGCCACAACGTCCAACAGCGCACGATTGGCGCAGGCCTCCGCCATTTCGGCGGCGTCAAGGTTCCCACTGCATTCCGCGACATCCATGAGCGCTGCAACCGAGATCGGAGAATACGTGCTACTGTTGTATTCGCCAAGAAGCCCGCGCCGCTGAAAATGGGCGCAAAGGCCTTCGAGTAAAAAAAGACCATGATCGAGCAGATCCTGCCGCCCCAGCAACTCCCCGGCAAAGACCAGGGAACGCGTGGCCATCGACGGCATGTTGTCATTTGCTCCGTGGAACATATAATCATTCGAAGCACTGCAGGGTTTCCTTCCGCCTTCGACACGGCAGAACTTTCCCAGATGCTCCTCCGAGCGGGAAATCAACTCCGGCGTCAAAAGCGCGCGCTCGCGCATGAGGTTCACCGCGATACTCGAGGTCTGGAAAATATTCCATTCCGTCCAACTCGGATCGTTCGCATAGAGCCTCAACGCCATCAATCTGATTTCAGGGTCTTCCGCCGCCAGCAATGCCGGGAGCATCCAGAACGTGATCCGATGGTCCGGCTCCACCTCACGACGGAATGTTCCCTCCGGCGTGAAGAAGCTGGCCGCCCGGGATTGTACTTGCCGGAAGAAGGCGGTCTTGCGGCGACGCATGCCAGCGGGGTCAAAGACCGGTGTTCCGACTACCTTTCGAATCGGACCCGCAAGGCCCCCTCCGGAGTCAGGTACGTAGAATTGGTCGGGTGTCTCAAGTTCAGCATTCATCAAAGCCTAATATCGTCTTGTCGCCGTAAACGCGGAGAGCGCTGCAACGAATCACATTTGCCTGATAATATTCCGGAACATCCGGATACTCACAAAAGTAACGGGCATCCGAAAACTGCCACATGGTCGAATGATTAATGCCTCTTACAACCGAAGGGATCCCACTCTCATTATCCGCCGCCAACGCAAGCACAGCAGCACTCACCTTGCGAAGATTCGAAACAAGACCGGCCTCATCCGCCCGAAGGCGCATCTTCGAGGGCGTCGCAATGAGAAGGCCAGCCAGAACGGTACAGATAGCGACACAGACAACAACTGGAAGCAAAGTAAATGCCCTCGGAATCTTCATCATTATTGCCCCATCGGCACATCCGCCAGCCGATGCATCCAGCGAGAAATCAAAATCAAATGGACGTTTGGAAAAGTTTATCAAAATGTGATAACTTTGATACTATTCAGTTCGCGGTCGGTCAACCGGTTTTTGTACAAATGTCGTGCGGAAGGAATGATCGCGAGCCACCCGGAACCCGGATCCGCATCGGCGAAAAACGGCGGAGGAGCTGTTATGCTGCAGGGATGAAGTCGTAGGGCACGAGCTTCTCCACGACGGTTTTCCCGTTTCTCAAGAGCAGGGCCTGTTCGATCAGCGCTGCAGCGACCTTCGAGATGTCCACCTCGACAAAAGCCGCCGGCAAAGGACAGAAAAGGCCAACCTGCGTGTTCCTGTGGAGCACGAGCTTGACGGCCTTTTCAAACTTCGTGCCATGTCTCAGGGCCGCCATTATCGCTCCACGCGCCACGTCGTCGGTGTAGACAAACATCCCGTCCGGTCTCACCTTCATTTTCATCAACCTCTCGACCGAATCATGCCCAAACCTCTCGTACCAATGTTCGTCCAGGCGCTTTCGGTTCGAAGGATCTGCATTCAGGGTCCACTCCCGTCGATTCTCCAACCGCAGCCGCTTGCACGTTCGAGTCCACTGAGAGTGGAACTCCGTTAACTCGCTCTCACTCCCGTCGCTCTTGCGGGCGAAAGAGCCCACCATGATCATGCCGACGCTCTTGCACCCCTGCTTGACGAGCAATTCGAGCGCACCGGTCGCCATGCTTCTCATGTCAAAGGTAACCCGGTTGGGCATTCTCTTTCCCGTCTGGTAAACGCTCGGCACCGGAAGCTTAGCCAGCCAATTCAGGTGCGGAAGATCGGTCATCGGCACGATCAGGGCATCCAGGCGAGAGATCGTGATCGCGTCGAGCAATCCGTCCCAAGCCGTCGTCTGCTGCTGTAACGGCCGCGGATCGATAAAGAGTTTCGCCTCAATGGAAGCAGCCTCGAGTTGCTTTTGTAATTCATAGATGAGCATCCTGCTGAAGCGATACAACTCATTACGCCACAATGTATTCGGAGCATAAATTCCAATTGTCACCGCCTTGCGGCTGCGATGGTTGACAAATGTTCCCAGTCGTGGTGTCCGATCGAGATGCCCTTCTTTCACCAAGGGAGCCAGAGCTCTTTGGATTGTCGGCTCCTGGGTGTTCCATAGTCGGGCCAACTCCAGCGTGGAAGGCAGCCTGTCTCCGGGCTTGAGTTCCCCTGACTCGAGCTTCTGGCGGAACGAGTCCGTGATTTGTTTGCGTACACTTGCCCCAGCGGGCAGCAGTTTTCGGGTAACGGATTTTCTGACAGCCATCGGAAGGTTTACTGGGGTAGCTTCCTACATTTTTCTCTCGGCGCTGTCGACAAAAGAGCGCTGGACCGCGAGTTCGAACATTCGGAGCCTCATCACCCCCAAATAGCCGCGCCGCTTGTCAGGGCACGAGATTTCAATCCCGCACCGCTCTTCACCGTCCGGCCAGCGCCAGCCTCGTGCTCAAGCCACCCGAGCGTCGCCAACTGTTCTTCGACGCTTCCGGCCGGTGACCACCAGAGCCACAGCACCTGCCGCGAGCAAAACCGTAGTGGAAGGCTCGGGGATCACATCAAACGAGAAGCCGCCAATACCGTAATTATTTACGCCTCCTGATCCGGTTAGCGATAAGGTCACCGTCTGATTGGCCGCGTTCTGAATATCAAAGAAGACATAGCGCATCAGGTGATCGTTGGACGCCATTCCGGTGATTGACTGCGTGGCGGACGCGGCACCACTAGTGAGCGAAAAGCTGGAAATCGCACCGCCTGTGCCTTCCTGCAGAATCCCGATACGAATATTGTCCGGCGCATCCGCCGCGAAAGTCAGGGTAAACAAATCGGTCGCACTGCCACTGAGGCTGCGAAAGGACAAACCAAGTCTCGTGTCAGCGACGACCGGGCCGGGCGTCAGCGAGGGATTATCGATCGTGGCACCGGGATTGCCGGAATTATACCAATTCCACCCTGTGCCGATGGCCGAAATCGTCACAAAGGAGGGCACGTCGTTGATCGCGGAGATTCCCGCTGTGGTCGTCGCGGCGTTGCCGGTGAGCACTTCGGAAGTTGCCACGCTTACGACACTGCTGGAGCCTGTGGGTCTCGTCGCCAAGGTGCTATATCCATCGGTTCCGTAGATCGTGTTGCTGCCGATCGTATAAGGCTTCACCGTCGTGGTCGTACGCCAGTCCGCCTTTGTGGTCGTGTCCACGCCGACGGCGGTGAGGACCGGGGCCGCCAACGCTTGCGACGAATAGACAGTAAACGTAACAAGGGCCAATCGAATTGCTGTGGTTTTCATGTGGGTGTTTGAGTTTGACCAATTGCGAGACATCCGCGTCGAATCGCTGCGGGAAAATTGTTGTGTTTCTTTTGATAGTGTTGATAATATTCGATCATCCGTCAAGTGAAAATTTCGAAATTGTATCTGGCGAAGATCGCTCATGAGACCAACTAGAGAATTCTTCACTTCAGGAATCCCATCGATTTAGAACCGGTCCCATTACCTTTGAAATCTGCCCCGTATTTCCCCGTCCTCCTGGAAAGAAAACCATCGGCAATGCGTCCCCTCTCCAGCGACGATTGCGCCTATTCCCATCATCGCCTCGGGCGAATTGAACCCTCGGCTTTCAAATTCGAACGAACTGCTCCGCTCAGCTCTGGACATCCTCGTATGAGAAGAAGGCATGGGTTCCACCCTGCAAAGCAACCGCGATATGAATGTTCAAATGCGCGATCGCCTCCAGGTACCGCGCACTGGAAATTGCCCCGGCATCCCGTGGCTGCAAGCCGATCTTGGTCAGAATCTCCGCCACGCTCTTTTTCGCCTCGGCATCATTTCCACAGAAGAACGCCGTGACCGGAGCCGTGGCCGCCCGGATCTTTTCCTCCGTCATCATGTCCGCAAATATGGTATTAAAAGCCTTAACCACCCGCACCCCTGGCAGTGCTTTCTGCAGCTCCTCCCCGGCCGAAGTTTCTTGGCCCAGCAGCAATGGCGACCAATCGGCATTCAGTGGATTGGTCGCATCCACAATTACCTTGCCGTCCAGGTTCGGGAGGCCTTTCAAAAGATCCGATGCGCCGGTCCAGGGAACCGCAACAATCAGCAGATCGCACTCTGCCGCAAGGTCCACGGGAGTCATCACCTCTGCGTCTCTGCCCAAAGTTGCTGCGGCCTTTTCTGGATCGCGGGCACCAAAGACGACGCTGTATCCCTGTTGACCAAGGAGATTACCAAGAGCATGTCCTACGCTACCCGTTCCGAGAATGCCAATCCTTGTATTCATAACGACGGCACACTATCCAATCAATAAGCCCGAACGTAAGGGCTACAAAAAAGTGACCATGATGCGAAAGCCGACCTCGACCAATCAAATCAACGTTCGTAATCTCGTTTTGGGTTGCCCAATGACCTATACGTTTACCCTTCTCGGGACCCGGTGGAAACCCATTATCCTTTGGAAAATCAACGAAGGCTGTCGGTCGCCTGCGGAATTGCATCGAGCCATCCCCCTGGTAACCCGCAAAATGCTTTTTCAGGAGTTGAAGGAACTTTGTGCCCGGGGTTTAGTTTCGCGCCGGACAGATGAGCCAGCGGCGAGACCCCGCTACAGGCTCACGCCACTGGGCGAAACCTTGCTCCCAATTCTTTCCGAAATGTTGCGATGGGGAGAAAATCACCGTCCTGCCACTACCGTCTGATCCGCCACTGCCGAGGGCAGCAACCAGCAAGCCTTCTGAAGGTTTTCGAAAATTGAAACTCATCACAGAAGCCCAAGGCCGCCGCAATGGCGCGGTCGGGCAAATCACGCTCCCGCATCAAGCTTTGCGCACGTAAGATCAACATCCGCCGCCGGTAACGCGCCGGACTTTCTCCGGTGAGGGTCACGAACTTT
>JBGSVZ010000048.1:0-2962 GCA_041752695.1 Terrimicrobiaceae bacterium | reverse complement strand
AGCCCAAGGCCGCCGCAATGGCGCGGTCGGGCAAATCACGCTCCCGCATCAAGCTTTGCGCACGTAAGATCAACATCCGCCGCCGGTAACGCGCCGGACTTTCTCCGGTGAGGGTCACGAACTTTTTGCGGAACGTCTCATTCCCAAGGCCAGAATAAAGGGCCACGGCGGGTAATGGTCCGCGAGCGGGACTGCTCTAATTTTAGGAGTTACCAATCTTGTTTGACTCCGCTGGAAAATCCGAGGCGGGAAGGGATATTGTTTATCCTGAGCCTAGGTTGGGGATCAGTGCATTGCGGCGGAAATCGCGGGGGGAGAGACCGTGGCGATGGCGGAACGTGCGATTAAAGGTAGAAAGGTTTTCGAAGCCGGCGTCGAAGGCGATGCGGCTGATTTCATGGTCCGTTTCGATCAATCGGCGGCAGGCGTCGCTAAGGCGGAGGTCCGCGAGGTAGGTTTGGAAGGTTCGGCCGAAGGCGCGGCGGAAAAACCGGCTGAAAGCCGCCGGGCTGAGCCTCGCCTGGGCGGCAGCTTGAGCCTGTGAGATCGGTCCCGACGAATTTTGGGAGAGGAAGGTGAGGGTGCGTTGGACGCGGGGGTCGGCCCCGCGGCGAGCGGTGCCGCCCCACGGCAGCAGCGTGAGGGGCCGGGCGGAGGCATCGGCGGCCAACTCGCCGAGAATCTCCAGGGTGGCGGCGAAGCGTTTGAGCGGGGATTCGGTGCGCCGCAGTATTTTTCGCAGGCGATCTCCAAGGGGCGCGTCGAAGGCGAGGCCGTGCTGCGCCCGCCCGAAGAGGGCCAGAAGGGGGGCGAATTCCGGCAAGGCGACGAGGTCTTTTCCCCAACGTTGGGGATCAAACTGGACCACGAGGCTGCGGACGGGACCGCGCTCCCCGGGCGGAGAAAGCCAGGCGTGAGGGAGATTTCCCCCAAGGAGGCAGAAGTCGCCGGCGTGAAAGGGTTCGATGCTGCCGCCGACATAGCGCAATCCACTCCCCTTGAGGATCCAGGTAAGTTCCGTCTCGGCATGTAGGTGCCAGGGGAATTGAAAATTCGGCAGGTGAAACTCCCGCACCAGGATGGCGTCCCGGTTCGGGGTCGGCATTTTTTCGCGCAGGGGAGGACGGATCTGCATCTCTTCTATTGTCGAAGTTTTTCACGCGGTGAGGCAAAAAGCGACAACAGATCATCAGAAAATGTTAATCCAGGCGTGGCGTCGTGGTGCCAAATGGGGGAAGATCAGCCTCAATCGTTTCCCATGCCCTGCCCCATTCACAGTCAGCCAGATCCTTTCGGTGAGGCCCGCCGCAGCGAGGGCGTGCTCAGCAATGATTTTCAGGGCTATCCTGTGCCCATGATCCTGCGGCATGAGGATGTGCGCCGGGCTTGCAAGGACTGGCAAGACTTCAGTTCCGATGCGCCGATGCGGGTGCCAATACCGACGGAGGAGAGCGTTCGGACCGTTCGGCAGCTTCCGCTCGAGACGGATCCGCCGCTGCATGGGGATTATCGCGAGGTCGTGGAACCGTTTTTTGCCCGGGCGAAGCAACCCGATATGATTGTGAGGGTCGAGGCGCTCGTCGCCCGATTGCTGGAGGAGGCCCTGGCTCGGGAGTCCATCGAACTCGTCCGGGAGTTTGCCATTCCCCTGCAATCGCGCGCCCTGGCTGCTCTGCTCAACATGTCGGAAGCCGAGGCCGAGGTCTGGATCGGCTGGGGAATGCATGTCTTCCGCGAGGGTGATGGGAAAAACAAGGGAGCCGCGCTTGAGCAATACATGAACAGCCTTTTTGACCGGGCGGAAGAGAATCCGGGAGAGGATTTTTTCAGCCAGCTCGCCTTGTGCACAATCCATGGACGTAGGCTCACCCGCGAGGAGTGTCTCGGCTACAGCAGCATCATGTTTGCCGGTGGACGCGATACGGTGATCAACTCGATCACGGGGGTGATGGGATACCTAGCCAGAAACCAGGAAGCCTTCGAGTACCTGCGTGGAGACCCGAAGAGAATCACCAATGCGAGCGAGGAGTTTTTTCGCGCGATCTCCCCCGTGACGCACATCGGCCGGGTGTGTCCGCGCGATACCCAGGTGCAGGGTGTGGACGTAGCGGCGGGTTCTTTGGTGTCGCTCTGTTTTGCATCGGCCAATCACGACGAGACGGTCTTCGACGCGCCGGAGGAAGTGCGGCTGGACCGCAAGCCCAATCCGCATGTCGCCTTCGGATTTGGCCCGCACCTTTGCCTCGGCGCGGCTCACGCCCGGTTGGTCCTCCGCACCTTGCTGCGATTTCTCTGCAAACACGTGGACCGAATCGACATCCTTTCCGCCGAGGAAAAGGTGGAAAAGGAGAAGGAATACCACCGTCCGCTTTCCTTCGAGCGTCTGGAGGCGAGGCTGCACCGGCGGGTTCCTGCGGCGCAAGATGAAAGATCAGGATCAGAAGGAAGGCCACACCGCCAAGGTGAAAGCCTGGCTGGCCAAGCCTGAACAATCCGATCTGGTGCAGAGCATCAAGAGCACCATCAGCCCGAACATGAGTCCCGAGCGCCAGGAATCAACCCTCGTCATCGGAGCCAAAAACCACATCCGCAACAGCGGCATCAAACTCGGCTGAAATCGTCGTCCGTGTCCTGGGAATTCGCGCCGGACAGATGAGCCAGCGGCCAGACCCCGCTACAGGCACACGCCTCTGGGCGAAACCTTGCTCCCAATTCTTTCTGAAATGTTGCGATGGGGACAAAATCACCGTCCTGCCACTACCGTCTGATCCGCCACTGCCGAGGGCTGCAACCGGCAAGCTTTCTGAAAGTTTTCGAAAAATGAAACTCATCACAGAAGCCCAAGGCCGCCGCAATGGCGCGGTCGGGCAAATCACGCTCCCGCATCAAGCTTTGCGCACGTAAGATCAACATCCGCCGCCGGTAACGCGCCGGACTTTCTCCGGTGAGGGTCACGAACTTT
>JBGSVZ010000047.1:0-129298 GCA_041752695.1 Terrimicrobiaceae bacterium | reverse complement strand
GAAATGCCGTTCTTTTTTGCCTTCCCATCAAAGGAATGGTTTTTCGATATCCGAAAAACCAGGGTCGTGGCGGGGCTGCTGGCCCCTTAACGTTATGAATAAGCGTTGTCACTTAGCAGCTACCTTCAACACCGTTGCGTTTAGAGTATGCATGGGGAGGGTGTTGTTCGAGTGAGGGAACAGGGGCTTACGCCGCAATCAATACGAAGTTTCGTCTACAGGGGTGAGTCTCGCGCTGACTATCCCTGTGTTGTTTGCCGACTGGCGAAGTCTTTCGGGATGGGATGCATCCGCGGCCTTCCACTCTCCTTTTCGCAGGGTCATTGGAAGGCGGTTCCAGTGGCCCTCCCAGGTTTTGTCAGTGGCCGGTCCACGTATTAACTGGTCGGCAGAGGATACAAATTCGGTCAGACATGGACTCACGCAGGAAAGAAAAAGCCGGCAGGCTACCAGCACTCTCCTTTCGAAATCGCCATGATCACACGCCTCGCGCACATCTGCCTTCAAGTCCGCAACATCCAAGACTCGATCACTTTCTACCGGGACGGACTGGGGTTTCCCATCGCTTTCGAGTTCCAGAAGGACGGCCGCCTGGGAGGCGCCTACTTCTCGGTCGGGGACCGGAGCTATCTGGAGGTCTTTGAGAACGATCCTCCCTGCGGAATCACCCATTTTTGTCTTGAGACGGATGACATTGATGACTTCATCGCGAGCGCCGAAGGCAAGGGTATTGCCTGCACGCCGAAAGCCCTGGGTGGCTGCGGAACATGGCAGACTTGGTTGCGTGATCCGGATGGCAATGCATTCGAAGTTCACCAATACACCGATATCAGCATGCAACTGCACGGCGGAACGTGTGAAATCACCTGGAAATTCTAGGCAGCTCCCAACTTGGCCCCCCCATGAAATCAGCCTTTCTTCTCAGCGCAATTCTCGGATCATTTTGCACGATGAACGTCACCGTAGCCGCCCCGGAAACCCATCCCATGCAGGGTATCACCTACAACTCATGCAACCCGGACGGTAAATTCATCGCGCTGACTTTTGACGACGGACCTCATCCCGAAAACTCGGTCAACCTGCTCAACACCCTCAAAGAGCACAACGCCAAGGCGACGTTCTTCGTGCTCGGGAACAACGTCGAGAAGCATCCCGAATTGCTCAAGAGGATGCACGCGGAAGGCCATGAAATTGGCAACCACAGTTGGAGCCATCCGCATCTCACACCGATGGAAAAGGCGGAAGTCCGAAATGAACTGGAAAAAACCAACAAAGTGATTGTCGAAGCAACCGGCCAGAGCCCCAAGGTGTTCCGTCCTCCCTTTCTCGATACCAACTCAGCGCTGGAGAGGTGGATCAACGACGAAATGTCACTGAAGTCGATTCTCTGTAGCGTGGACTCCCTGGACTGGCGGGACAAAGACCCCGCGCTCGCGCGTTTGCATGTCCTTCAAGGGGCCGCCCCTGGCGCTATCGTGCTGATGCATGAACGCGCCTCGACCGCCGAAGCGCTCTCCGGAATTCTTCAGGAACTCAAAGCAAGGGGCTACACCTTCCTGACCGTTTCCGAACTGCTCGCCAAAGATCGCACGGCCCCATCACCGTGATGGTTTCCGCCGCCTCGTCCGGGCCACTCAGGCGCGCTGGCCGGGGAGTTCCGGCACAAAGGCGTAATGGGGATCTTGCCCCTGTTTTCTGATCACTGGCAAAATATGACGCCACGTGGCAAAAAGACCGTGGGTGACGGGTGGCAGGTCGTGCTCGATGGCTTTGCGCAGAGCGGGAAGATTATAGAACGGAACCGCGGGATACATGTGATGTTCGACATGGTATTGCATGTTCCAATAAAGGAAGGCCGGAAACCAGTGGCAGGTGTAGGTTCGGCAACAAAGACGGAAATCCGGAACATCGGGCCCCATCCCGATGTGCTGGGGAAGGCTGCAAAGACTGGAGAGCCATCCCGCATAGGTTCCACAGCAACTGATGAGAACGACGAGAAACCAATGACCGGTGGCGATGAAGACGGCGGCCAACGCCAGATGCCCCAGCAGTAACACCCGAGCCCAGTTGCGGTGCCGCTTCCGGGCATCCGCTTTATCCTTGGGGAGGATCCGGTTGAGCCACCATTCACCACCGGCAAACATACCCAATCCGTCGAGCCGGCCGAGAGCATACCGAGTCCAAAGACGCAACCGTTCCCAACAACTCCAGGGATGGGGAAAAGGGAGAATATGCCAGAGAATAAAATTGGCAAATTTGCCGTCCAGTTTCTCCGGCAAAATGACGTCACCCTCCTGCAAGGGGCTCCAGTCAAGCTTTAAGGGAAGAATCACCTCCCCGTCGAGATCATGGTGCACCGTTACCTGATGGTGCTTAACGTGGCTCAGACGGTAAGCCACGGGATCCGACCAACTGAGAAAGGAAAAGACGGAGAGGAAGAAGTCATTGAGAAAGGCGGTGCGAAACGGCGTTTTGTGGCTGAGTTCATGAATCGCCACCCCCCCAATAAACGCCGCGAAGGTGCCGTGCCAGAAGAGACAAAAGAGGAGGAGAGGAACGGCCCAGATCCAGTTATTGACGTGAACATTAAGGAAGGCCAGATAGCAAAGCGTGGTGGTGAGCACGAAAAGCCCCAGTTGCAGGAACACCTGTCGGAAACCCTTGAGATCATCTTTCTTCATCAGGCGACTCATGACCGCTCTCTCCGCGGGGCTGCGATACCAATTAATTTTGATGTCCTTATCCAAGATCCGTTCGACTTCCATATTTCGACCATAACATCTCCCAGGCAGGCAGGAATGCCGCAGCGGCTGAAAAACATATCCCAATTGACAATACCGGGGAGCCCGGGAGGATATGTTCATGGACCTCCCCCGGCCGAACGCCCCGCAGATGCCAAAGAAATCCGTGCGGGCAATTTTCCGGGGCGATGACAGATACACTTTTGTCCGCGCTGTCTATGAACCCGGGGGAACGTTCGGCCCTCATTGGCAGCGCGCCTACCAACTGGTCGTCCTGTTGGAAGGGAGCGCCGAAGTCGAGATCGACGGAAGGCCTTTGCCCTTAAGCAAAGGGGAAGGGATCCTCATGCAGCCCGGTTGGCGGGTGATGTATCACTTTGACAGGGAGCGGCGCAGCATCCACACCGGTTGCCAGATTGTCCCAGGCGCATTTGATCGGGGGGAACGCCGGACCCTGACGGGCATTACCGGGGTGCATCCCATCCCCGCAGCCGTCCACGTTCTGATCGGCGAAGGCCTGGCATCGCCAGCCGCCCCGGGCGACCATCTCCACGCGGCGATGGCCCTGATCGCCAAAGCCTGCCTGCTGCGTTATGCCTCTCAGGTGCTCGAGGCGGCTTCCGCTGGGCCCCCGCCCCACCCCGCATTGCGACGCGCCCTGGAACTTCTGGAGGGAGATCCTACGGCATTTCGCACGGCCTCAGAACTGGCCCTCCGTTGCGGAATATCGGATTCGCGCCTGCGTCAGCTTTTCCAGGAGAGCGAGCGAGGCAGTCCATCCCTCATGCTCTGGCGCTTGAAGGCCGAGCAAGCCGTGCGGATGATCCGTTCGACAGGCCTGACCCTTGGGGAAATTGCCATTCAATCCGGATTTGCCAATCCCTTCCACCTCTCCCGCCGGGTGAAACAAATCACGGGGATGTCACCTCGGGAATTGCGCAGAATCGAAAGCGGTAAGGCCCGCACAGTCCCAGGAACGCGGGCTTTTTCCCGTTAGTCTGAGCTAAGGACAATATCCTTGAACCAAAACTTATTTGTTCCTTTCCCGAGGCGGGCAAATCCGAGAGCGCACCCACTCGCTGTGTCGTTCCCCTTGAACGTAAAAGCAAACTCCTTCCAATCGACATCGAGGGGAATCTCCGTTCGCCAGAGTATCCGCGCCCCCTCAGTGACCGGGCTCACAAAAGCAACAATTCCGTCATCGTGCTGTGCTTTTGCTTTGAACGTCACCCGATATCCGACGTCCGTACTGACATCGCCAAACAGCCGTTGCAGGCGAACATCCACCAATTGTTCCGTGGTGTTCTCGACGACCACAGAAAGGGCCGGTTCGTCGTCCACCTTCTCAATGGACATGGTGGCATCGACACCCTGGCCGGCGGTGAGCGCCCAGGAAGCTCCATCGTCCGCAAACTTATCGTTGGGAATGAGTTCGGTCTCGGCCCGGGTCTGCGCAAGGAATAGGCAAGAGACGATCAGCGCAAAAGCCGTCCCAGCAAAAGGGAACCGACAGAAACTTGGGCTGGGGAAAGAAAGCAGAGTTTTCACAGACACCACTCCTATTTTTATTGGCGCCAAAATACAATGTCTGATCGCTTTCGGTTGCCGGCCGGTAGAAAAAGAGGCCATCTCAGACCAGGGTGCGGGCCCTCATTACTTAGACTAAACCGCCCGAATCGCGGAGGGCCTGCTGCAGTGCCGGGACATTAACCTCGCGAGCTGACGTCAGATTTCCCGCAATCATCTGAGCGGCCGCAGTTCCAACGCCCTCGCCGATCGCACAAACCTGGGGCGAAGCACGCAGTGCCGCGTGTCCTTCGTGCGTGGAATCAATGCAGCGCGAGGCTACTAATAGATTATCAAATCCCGCAACGGTCGTGCTCCGGAAGGGAATTTCGTAATACGCGCCATTCCGGATTGGCTTCACCTGCGTCGTTTCCCCGTTGGGATTGTGAACATCAATGGGCCAGTTGCCACGGGCAATGACATCCTGATGTTTGCGGCAGCCATTAATATCCTCACCTGTGACCGTGTAGTCGCACCGAATCCGGCGGGTCTCGCGGACCCCGACATGAGCGGCGGTTTCGCTGAGGACCGCGTGGGCAAAACCGGGAATATTTTTCCGCATGAAGGTGGTCACCTCAGCCACCTGGCGCCGGCCTTCCACCATGGCGGAGCTCACATCCCTGGTGTTTGTGCCATCAAAACCCTGGAGGCGGGTGCTATTAAACATCCACTGTCCGGCTTTCGGCCCGGGATTCAGGACGGCACAATCGCGGGGAACAGTGAGTTCGCCACGCGTCTTTGCGCTTTGCCAGGCGCGACGGCAGCCTCCGTCGTCCTTGAGATACTCCAGCGCACAAGGAGTGTCGACGTTGTCGAGTTTGAAGATCATGGTCATCGGCTGCAAGGCTCCATCAGAGGGCCGTCCGACCTCGAATTGAGCGCCCGCCAAAGCGGAGAGATCGCCGTCCCCACTGGAATCGATAAAAATCCGGCCGGCGATGCCGTGGAGTCCTTGTTTGGACTGAACAGCCACGCCAGTCACCCTTCGGCCATCCACGCTTTTGAAAACGTCAACCACCTGGGTGAAATAGTAAATCTGCACACCCGCCTCGGCAGCCATTTCGTCGAGAACGATTTTGGCGGTTTCCGCGTCGTAGGTCCCTTCGTAACTAGCAGCATCCTCGGGCGGGACGTCGCCGCCCCAATACTCCCAGGACTCCCGGATTTCGTTCCAGGCTCCGAGAGTGGCAAGTCTGCGACGGAATTCCTCAAAAATTCCCCGCGCCGTCCAATTGACCATAATCATGCCGAGCAGGCCGGAGGTCCAGGTCCCCCCAAGCGTGCCGAAACGCTCGATGAGAATCGTTTTGGCCCCGCCGCGGGCCGCGGCGATGGCGGCCCCGATCCCGCCGGCACCTCCTCCCACCACCACCACATCGGCCTCATCTAGGATCTGCAGTTCCCGGGCGGGTAGCGTAAATGGGGTCTGCTGATTCATAATCGCTGCGAAAGTGGAAAAGCCGTCATGGTTTGGTGGCTTCCTCCGAAACCGAGGAAGGCAACCCCTTATTCGGCATCGGCCCGTCCACCGGGGAAGCCAGGTCTTTGCGCTGCCAGACTCTTACGTAGTCGATCTTAAAATCGTCGGGCAACTTGGCGTCTTCCAGGGGCTGGTTATCCCAGCCGCCGGAGACCATATTAAACATGATGTAAGAGGGAACACTGCAGACCCGGGGACTTTCCCAGCGGAGGATCTCCTTGCCCTGCGCGTAATAAACGGCCAGTCCGGGGGCCCAATAAACGCCGGTCGTAATATAGCCATCCTTGTCCGGAAGAACGTAGTTACAGGCCGTTCCGCCCGCCTTGTGTTCCTCACCGTAACCATCCCAGTGGAAGGCGGTGTTGTAGCGATAGGGACCCCAGCCGGAGAGAAACTCGAGGATGTCATGTTCCATTCCGCCATTCTTCGTGCTGGCGCGGCCATTCACATCCTTTCCACTCTCCGGGCCGCGATCCGGCATCGTCCAGAAAGCAGGCCAGAGACCGGGGGCTTTGGGCAATTTCACACGAGTCTCAAAATAGCCGTAGAGCTGCCGCCACTTGCCGAACGTGTCAGCGAAGCCGCTGGCGTAGTCGGTCTTTCCCACGGTCTTAGTATCCGCCGGGTCATCGTTATGATAACCGGTCTTTTTTTCGTAATGAAGGATCAAGTTGCCGTCCTTGATGAAGGTATTGTCCTTGGAAAAGTGGGTGCGTTTGTCCCAGTAGTTATGGGTATAAATATTCCACGTTTTGAGGTCGATCCCGTCCTTGTCAAATTCCTCGGAGAAGGTCTGCACCCAATCCCCATCCACCGGCGGACGCTGGCCGAGCCAGTCGGGCAGTTTCGGGGGCTGTGGCACGCTCGCGGTTACCGCCGTAACCACGAGGTTTTTCGTTCCATCGCTTTTGTCGGAAAGAAGAGTGACTCCTTTAACCCAATCGCTGGTGAACTTCGTCCCCGTCCCTGCTTGCGGCGCCCAGTTTTGCTCGGCCCAGGTGCCCGGGGCAAAAACCTCCTGCCTGGGGTCCGTGGGAATCACCGGTGAGACAGCGGCGGAGAAGGGAATGGTGATCTCGCTTTCCGCGCCTGGGGCAAGGGGCGCGCTGGCAGCAATCGTGTCGCTCACCCCGCCTTTGCTCTCGAGGCGGACTTTCGGCGTGACGGGTGACGGGCCAGCATTCTTCAGTTTTACCTGAACCTGGAAATGGTCGGTCAGGTCCCAGCTGCCGACAGCCGGCTGGATGAGAACCTGTTCGTCCTTCGGTCCGCCGGCGAAATCGATTTTGATCGAACCGTCAGGGGCAAGCACGGCCTTGGAGCCGCCCTTGGCAACGATCTGTTTGGCAGCGTCGATTTTTGCCCCGGCGCCGACGATCCCGCCATTTTCCGGTTTCACCCGAAAGGTGCTGGGATCCAGCGGCGGTTCTTCCCCAGCAGAGCCGGACGCCTGAATTTCCTCGATACGGAAGGAACGGGGCGTGTCCTTTTTGCCATTAGCCATGAATAGGATCTGCATGATGGATCCCGGATTCAGGGCAAAGCCCTTCTTACCGTAGGCATAGCCGAAGGTGACCTTGATCTCCTTGCTCTCCCCAGGCTTGAGGCTAAGGATTTCGGCGTTACAGCTGTTGCCGTCGTTTTTGTTGTCCAGCCTCATGCCCATGGAAAGCTTTTCAGCCCCCAGATTGGTGATCTTTGCCCGCACGTGACCCCAGGGCGTCAAATCCCAAGGCGCTCCCGTTTCCGATTTGACGATAATCCCAGGATAGCCGGCGGGACCTCCCGCAATGTTGACCGTGACGCCATCCGGCCCGAGCGCAGTGGTGGTTTGCCCCTGATCCTTTTCGTTCGTGGAGATCTGGGAGGCGGCGGAGGGCGATTTGGGATCGAGGAGAAACTTGGGAGCAATGCCCCCCACCTGGGCGGGACATATGGAACCGGAAAGAACGATCAAGAGCGCCGAGGCGGCGAGGGTGCAGCCGCGGCGCACGAATGAGAACGAAGATGGAACGGGAACGTTTTGCATGGGAATGGGAGAAGAAGGGGAGGGAGTGGCTCGGCGTTTGATCATCGCGTGAGAGCAGCTTCGAGCAGGAGATCGATAGTAGTGTCGGCCACGCATTGGTAACGATCGGAAGCTCCAAAATAGACCTTTACCCGACCGTCCTCTTCCACGATTTGCGACGAGGCGAAGACGACAGTGGGGACATGCCCGATCAATTCATTAGTCAGCTCGGGCGTAAGGATTGGCTCGTTGCCCACGCGGATGACCTTCCAGGGACACTCCAGCTCGGTGAGCATAATCCCGGCGTGATAAACTGATTCGGTGCCACACACCAACTGCACGCCATGGAAGATGATCAGCCATCCTTGAGGGGTTTTGATCGGCGTTCCGCAGGGACCGATTTTTCCCCAGGCCCACGGTACATCCTGGTGGCGCAGAACGATCTTTTGCTGACCCCAGAACTTCAGGTCGGGCGACTGCGTGAGCCAGATGTCCCCGGCCTCGTTGGGACGCTCCAGGGCGAGGTAGAGGTCGTTGAGCTTTTCCGGAAAGAGAACGGTATTGCGAAATCCGTTTCCGGTGATGAATCCCTCCCAGGAAAATGACTGGAAGTCCCGGGTGCTCATCAGCCCCATCCGCACGTCCCGGCCGTGAACGCAAAACGTAAAATAATAGATGTCCCCAATTTTGGTGATCCGGGGGTCGTATTGATTCAGCCCGTATTGCCGGTACTCCTCAGTCTCCGGTAGGGGAACCATGTCACCAATCGTCCAAGTGTATCCATCGTCGCTGTGAGCCAGCCATAACGAGTCGTAAAGGTTGTATCCTTCCGCGCGGAGGATCATGACGTATTTCCCCTGGTGCTTGACGGCGGATGAATTAAAGACACCCCGGCAACTAAATGGCATCATCTCATTCGTGACGATGGGATTGCCGGGAAACCGCTGAAGAATCTGCTTTTTGGGGTGAATCATGACTGGTGGGCACCGCATTCGTGAGACGTCGTCTCCGACACCGTGAACGCAATTTGAAACACCCGCAGAATATGCATTTGCCGCCTACCCTTCGTGAGTCTGCTCCCGATTGTTCGTGTGCGTTTTGCCGACCTCACCAGACGGGCAAGCCACACGCACAGCGCCAACCACCCAGACCGCCCGGGAGAGGGCGGCCCAGGAACACATGGGACTTAGGGAGGACCGCGTGCCGAAAAGCTTACCGTGCGGCCCGGGCGGCCGCCTCGCGAAGTTTGTCTTTTTTGCTTTTGCGGCGACCTTTGACGCCGCCGGTGGCTTGGGCGGGCGTTTCTTTTTCGAGGGGCTCAAAGCCCGCAAGCTGTTCCCGCGGCAGACAAAGCCCGTGGCGTTTTTCGATGAGCAGGAAGTGGGCGTGTGTGGCTGCGCTGACAAAACTGATCGCCAGGCCCGCCTCCCCTGCCCGGCCGGTGCGGCCGATGCGGTGGGTGAAGTCCACCGCGGAGCGCGGCAGGTCGTAGTTCACCACCACCGGGAGCCGGACGACATCAATTCCGCGCGCTGCCAGATCCGTCGCGATCAAGACCCGGACGCGGCCCGCTTGAAAATCCGCCAGGGCCTGACTCCGTGCGCCCTGACTGAGTTCGCCGTGCAAGGCGGTGGCGTCGATACCAAGGCGACGAAGCTTATCGGAAACGTGCTCGGTGGCATATTTCGTGGCAACAAAGACAAGCACACTCGTCCACAGATTTTCTTCGATGAGATGCCGGAGCAATTGGGTGCGGCGCGATCCGTCGACTTCAATCACGCGTTGCTCAATATCCGGACGGGTCAAAGGTTCGGCGGGCACGGCGAGCCGCAGGGGATCACGCAGCAGCGAGGCGGCGAGGGTGGAGACCGCGGCTGGAAAGGTCGCGGAGAAGAGCAGGCTTTGCCGACTCTCCGGCAGCAGGGCGACGATCCGGCCGAGTTCGGCGCTGAAGCCTTCGTCAAAAAGTCGGTCGGCCTCGTCGAGCACCAAAATCGAAACGGACGAGAGGGACAACGCGTTGTGATCGAGCAAATCCAAAAGGCGTCCGGGGGTGGCCACCAGGATATCCGCCCCGCCGCCCAGGGCCATCATCTGCGGGTTAATGGAAACCCCGCCGTGCGCGACTAAAGTTTTTTGCGAAGGGGACAGGTATTCTCCGTATTGGCGAATCGATGCGCCCACTTGGATGGCCAGCTCGCGGGTCGGCACGAGGATGAGGGCGCGAACAAACCGCCCTCGCCGACGCGGACTTTGCCCCAAGATCTGCAAGATGGGCAAAAGGTAGGCCGCCGTTTTGCCCGAACCGGTTTGCGCCGAGGCCCAGACGTCCCCTCCGCGCAGAATGGCCGGAATGGCAGCCTCTTGAATGGGAGTGGGGACGGAATAGCCGTGGTCATCGATCGCCCGCAGGAGCGATTCCGAGAGGCCAAGGGTGGAAAATGACATTCGGAAAAACGCCTTTAAGCCAATTGCACGACAATGGTCTGTCCCCGGAGCGTGACGTGATCATCGGCCTGCAATTTTCTACGCTTCCGGGTTTCCACTTCGCCATTCACCAGCACAAATCCCGCGCTGATGAATTGTTTCGCCTCGCCTCCGCTTTCTGTGAGGCCGCCGAATTTGAGAAACTGGCAGAGCTCAATCGGAACCTCCCGGACAATAACGGGTTGTGGCTCGGAAGGTGATGGCATGGAAGAAAGCGTAGTGGGGAAGAAAAAATTCGTCCACCTTCACTTTCCCGGAAGGCTTGCCAAGCGCCCGGACTTCCGCCATCGCGAGGAACTCAGAGTGTGTCTAAAAATGCGAATCGTGGAGGGTGCCGGGCCCTCGGCACCTTGGGATGCGAAAATCGCAGCGAAGGGGAGATAGCCGGAGCGGAGCGAAGCCCGGAGGGTGGCGCAGCCAGCAACCCGCATCCCTCCATTTTTCCCAAAAATCCGCATCTTTAGACACGCTCTCAGCCTTCGTCATCCGGGGCAACGAAGCTGTCGCGGAGGATGACGGCCAGGCGTTTGACGGATGGTTCGGTCAGCATTTCGCGGCTGTGGCAGCTCATCCGTTCGATAAAAGCTTCGGGAGCGCAGTCGAGCCAGGCCTCCTCGATTTCGTCGCTCTGGTCGGCGGCAAGAATGAGGCCGACCACCCCGTCCAGCGGCTTGGTGCGGTAGTTTTGCAGGGCGCGAAGGTGGCCTTTTTCCACGGGACCGGCATCGGGGTTTTCCAGAGTTTCCCGGGGGGCTTTTTTGAAGGCTTTGGTCAGCGACTGAAGCCAGCCGGAGGATTTGACTTCCTCCAGTTCCGGCGGCCGGGTTCCGGCGATGGCGAGGTAGGGGACGTCACGGCGGGCGACGCGCAGTTGGCGGGCCATTTCGAAAGCCAGGAGTCCGCCAAAACCATGCCCGATCAGATGGTAAGGGCCTTCGGGATCAAGCAGGCAGATGGCCTCGACCAAGGCGGCAGCTTCGGATTCCAGGGACGTGTGGCAGGCGGAGGGTTGGTGCAGGCCTCGCGCGGTGGTGGTGTAGATCGTCCACTCGCTGGAAAGCAAGGCGGCGAGACTCCGGTAACCGCCGGGGTCGCCTTCGATATCGTGGATGAGGAAAAGCAACGGGGCGTCGGAAGGTTTGTTGACCGACGTGAGGGGGGACCATTCGCGGGCGGGCGCAGGGGGAGCGGCCGGCTGCGGTTTGGAACCGGCGGAGGCTTGCGGGCGGGGGAGCGCCGGAAAATCGATCTCGCCCGAGGCGGAGAGCGGGAAGTTCGCCACAGGAAGGAGGAATTGCGGCCGGTCGGAGACCGTGCTTTCCATATGCTCCCGCAGTCCGGAGGGAATCTGGCTGGAACCATCGGCGAGCACCACCCAGGCGGCCGGCGGCTGGCCCTCGACGGGGACGGCGGCGCAGGCATCAAGAACCCCGGGAAATTCGCAAAGGGCACGCGTGAGGGCGGCCGTGGAATCCGGCGAAAAATGGAGCACGCCGGCCGCGTCGCGCCAGCCGGGAACCGTGAGTTTTTTCTCAGAATTGTTCTCGACCGCGATCTCCACCGTGCCCGGAAAAAACGGAGGAAGGGGCTGGCCTTCAAAATCGCGGAGCGTCGCGCGGACGCCCGGCCCGGGCAGGCCGAGAGGTGTTTCCGGGAGCCCGGTGAGGTCTCCGCGGCGATCTGGGGAAATGTAACGCACGGCATTGCCGGTCAAGCCGGAAGGGCCCAAGGCAGAGATCCAGAGCGCCTGCCCTTGATTGAGTTGCTGCCAGGCGGCGAAAACCGAAGGCGGATTCGGCGCCGCATCAACGCAGACAACCTGCAGGCTCTCGGGGAGCGCCTGGCTGGCCTGCCGTCGCGCCGCAAGCCAAACGCGCCACTGGCCATTAGTGAGGCGCAGGTGGGTGCTGGTTTCCGGAGCCGCGGCATCGGCGAGGAGCAGCAAGGTCGCGCCGGCAGAGAGGGAAGCCAGGATGCTCTCAATGAAGGCTCCCGTGCCCGCCGGAGCGAGCAAGGGGATCCGGCTACCGGGTTCGAGGCGCTGCAATTCCACCGCTTCCGCAACGGCCAGCGCGGCGGCTTTGGGGGTGAGGGCGTTGAGGATCGGCGGCGCGGCCGCCTCCGTCCCAGCGATCAGGAAAGAAGCTTTGGGAGGGGTGAGCGCGGCGGTCGAAGTCGAAGGAACGGCAGAAACGGTCTCCCACTGCTGATCGATGATGAGCAGGCGGCGGGTGGTACCTTCAAAATGAACGGCCGTCCCGGAATCGCAGACGACAAGCTCGACATCATACCCATCAAGTCGCTGCGAGAGCCAGGCGGGCGGGCCGGCCGGGTCGAGCGGCACGCAGGTATCCCCGGCCCGGAGGGCCCCGAGAATCGCCACGGGCAGCCAGGCGGTCTGATTGAGGCAGACGGCAATGTTCCAGCCGTCGGCAATGTTTTCATGACGCAACCAGGCGGCGAGAGAGTTGGCGTGAGAATCGAGTTCCGCGAAAGTGAGAACCGATTCGCCGGGCCCCTCGGCAGCTGGCGCCTCCGGGTGCCGGGAAATGGTGGCGGCAATCTGTTCCTCCAAGCTCGGGACCGTCGGGCCCGGCGTCGACGTCTCCCATTTTTTGGCCGCGTGGAATTCGGCGTCGGAAAGGATGCGCAGTTCGGAAAGCCGGCGGGTCGGGCCGCCCAAAAAATCGTCGAGGAGCGTTGTGACTCTGGTGAGAAGTTTTTCAGCCTCAGACGAGGAGAGTTGGGTGTATTCGAGGCGGAGCGCAAGACGGATCCCGTCGCGGGCCTCGAGGTTCAACGGGAAGGACGGCCGACGGTAAAGCTGGGCGTCGCAATTGATCCAGCGGGGATACGTATCGTGAATGCGATCATTGAGCGCGGGTGGCAACCAGGAAAACGCGGCGGAGAACTGCGAGATTTTCCGGGCGGGCTGGGAGAGAAGGAGAACACGCTCGAGCGGGATGAGGGCGTTCTGCACGCGCTCTGCCGCTTCCCGGGCGGTGGTTTTCAGAAACGCCTCGATGGACTGCCCGCCGTTGATGGTGAGATGAGCAGGAAGGAGGTTGTCAAAAAAACCACATTCCAGCGACTCGGAGAGGCGGCAGGGAGAGAAAACCACCACCCTGCGCTGCGAGGTGAGGCGGCCGAGGACCAAACCCCAAGCCGCAAAAAGAATGTCGCCGGTGGATACCCCAAGACGCTGACCGAGGCGCTTGAGAGACTTCGATGTTTCGCGGTCGAGCAGAATTTCGTGATGACGGTGGGCCGATGTCGGGACCGGGGATGGTTGCACCTGGAGGGCAAGAGGTTCCGGGGCTCCGGAGAAAAACTGTCGCCACCACTCGGCGGTGGCGGGAGTCGCCACGGAAGGGGTGGACTCGGGATTTTCACTCAAGACGGGAGGGACTCCCTCCAAGGCTTCCAGCCATTCGCAGATGAGGTGAAAGAGCGAGTCCTCATCAAGGAGCAGCTTGGGAAAAGTGGCCAGAACGTGGCAGTGTCCCCCCGGCAAAAGAATGGTCTGAAACCGCAGGAGGGGCGGATTGGCCAGATCAATAGGCTGCGCAGCTTCGGCCTCCAGAAGCGCGGACCAGCGTTTTGGAATCTCCTCGGGCGGAACATTCTGCCAATCCTGCGCGGTCCAGGGACTTTCCGCCACGTCATGCTCGCGGCGGGCCAGTTCCCCGCCAGCCGCCTTACGAAAACCGGACCGCAACATGCCGTGGACGGCGGCCACCTTTTGCCAGGAGGCCTGAAGGTGCTCGGGCGTCGAACGCTCACCCAGACTCAACGAGAGCTGCACGCACCGGTCGGCAGGAGAGTCCGAGGCAGCCTGGACGAACCAAGCCGTGGCCTGAGCGGGATGGGCGGGAATTTCGCGCATGGAGAAAAGTTTTAAGATTTCAGTTTGTCAGTTTTCAGAAAGTCGCCGCGAGAAAATCCCCGCTTAACCCTAAATTCTTAAAACCTAAAACGTCCTAGAGCCCCGCGTCGGTCACCGCCCCCTCGGACGCCGTGGTCACGCTGGCGGCGTATTTGGCGAGAACGCCGCGACGGTAGCGGGGTTTGGGACGTTTCCATTGAGCAAGGCGCGCGGCGATTTCGGTTTTCGAAACATCGAGTGTCAGGGTCCGGGTGGCCGCGTCGATGGTGATGGTGTCTCCATTTTTCACAATGGCGAGGGGTCCGCCGTCGAAGGCTTCAGGCGTGATATGGCCGACCACAAAACCATGCGTGCCACCGGAGAAACGTCCGTCGGTGATGAGAGCCACATCCTTGCCCAGTCCCAGGCCCATTACGGCACTGGTGGGCGAAAGCATCTCGCGCATGCCGGGACCGCCGCGGGGGCCTTCGTAGCGAATCACGATGACGTCGCCCTTTTTGATTTTGCCTCCGAGGATGGCGGACATGGCTTTTTCCTCGCCCTCGAAAACGCGGGCCTGGCCGCTGAAGCGTTCGCCTTCCTTGCCGCTGATCTTGGCCACGCCAGCATCGGGGGCGAGATTGCCGCGGAGGATGACGAGATGGCTTTCCTTCTTCAGCGGCTTGCTGAGCGGGGCGATGATCTGCTGGCCCTTGGGGTAGGATTTGAAGGCGGCCAGATTTTGTTTGAGGGTCTTGCCGGTCACGGTGAGGCAGTCACCGTGGAGGAGTCCGGCCCCGAGAAGGTCCTTCATCATGGGCACGATCCCGCCGATTTCGACGAGCTGGCTCATGAGGTATTTTCCGCTCGGCTTGAGGTCGGCCAGGACAGGCACGCGTTTGCCGATGCGGGTGAAGTCGTCAATGGTGAGCTTCACCTTGGCGGCGTGAGCGATGGCGAGAAGGTGGAGTACAGCGTTGGTCGAACCGCCGAGGGCGATGACCACGGTGATGGCATTTTCCATCGACTCCCGGCTGAAGATGTGGGAAGGCCGGATGCCGCGCTTCAGCATGTTCAGCACAGCCGCGCCCGCATCGTGACAATCCTTCACCTTGTGGCTGGAGACGGCCGCCTGCGCGGAACTGTTCGGCAAACTCAGCCCCATGGCTTCGATGGCCGAGGCCATGGTATTGGCGGTGTACATTCCGCCGCAGGAACCCGGGCCGGGGATGGCGCAGGCCTCGACTTCGTGCATTTCCTTTTTGGTGATTTTGCCCGCGGCTTCCGCGCCGACCGCTTCGAAGACCGACACGACGTCCAGATTTCGGCCGTTGAGACAGCCGGGAAGAATGGTTCCGCCGTAAACAAAAACGGACGCACGATCAAGGCGGGCCATGGCGATGCAGCAGGCCGGCATGTTTTTGTCGCAGCCGCCGATGGCCACAAATCCATCGAACCCCTGACAACCCACCACGGTTTCGATCGAGTCGGCGATGACCTCGCGCGAGACGAGCGAATATTTCATCCCCTCGGTGCCCATCGAGATGCCGTCCGAGATGGTGATCGTGTTGAAGATCGTCGCCTTGCCGCCAGCCTGATTGATACCCAGGGACGCTTCGCGGGCGAGTTGGTCAATGTGCATGTTGCACGGCGTCACCATGCTCCAGGTGGAGGCCACGCCGATCTGGGGTTTGGAAAAATCCGCCTCCGTGAAACCGCAGGGGTAGAGCATGGCGCGGCTCGGGGCGCGGCTTTCGCCGTCGAGAACGATGGAGGAGAAGGGACGCAAATTGGCACTCATGGGAAAGGTTTTGATCCTAAAGAGGGCCGCGGGTCGGAGCAAAGGGAAAAACCTCGGCGCTCTTCGGGCAAGAAGCGCACTACCCTCAATTCACCTGCCCCAAGGAATCCGAGAATGCCGCCGCATAGATGAAAACCGCGATCGGGAAGCAAACCACCATGGCTATCCAAAAGCCAAAAAAGTAGGCCAGCCCCCGTCCCGGCAATCCAAGAAAGATCAACGGCACACCCGGCGCAGCCAAACTTACGGCGAGGGCGATCCAACGGCGGGTCTCGGCTGACATGCGAAAAACTGTCGGCTTAAAATCTCTCAAAAGCGATCAGTCTTTCAACCCATATTTCGCCTTGATGGAGTTATAGACGAATTGGGACTCGTAAACTTGCTTCCCCGAGGTCTCGCGAGTCTTGAGTCCGCGGATTGTGAACGATGCATTGGGGTATTGGTAGGCACCGACATAGCTTGATCCCCCTGAGAAATATCCCGCCCCCTGCGTGGTGGAAGTTTCCCGCCCCTCCTCAATCTTGAAGAATGGGAATCCCGCCTTGAGGCACAGTTGCGCGCCGTGAAACAGTGCGAAATCCGCAGCCTTATCCTCGGCGATGGCATATCCCTTGCAACTTACGCGCCATGTGTCGGAGGCGAGTTGGGTATCCGAGTAGCCCAAATTCCATATCCCTTCCCGCTTGTGGTAATACTGTCCGACGCATCCAGAGAAAAATAGAGTCAGAATCAAGAGGAAAATACGCATGGTGAAGTGAGTTATTCTCCCGGAGCACTTTCGCGGGCAAGTCGCGAGTGACTCCCCGCGAAACCCAAGCATTGCGACACCGCCCGGCCCCTGTCTAGGATGCCCGCGCAATGCCGCACCCCGTCGCCGACTACCTCACCGACCTGCATCAATCCCTCGGAGTCGGCGTGCCGGAGACCTCGGGCTATCCTGCGCTTCGAAATCTCCTCAATACCATCGGCGACACCCTCAAGCCCAAGATCACCGCCGTTCTGCATCCCGCCAACACTGGCGCAGGTCTGCCCGATGGCGGTCTCTTCTCCGCCAAGGAACTCCGCAAACACGGCCAGGAGTCCCCCACCCTGCTGGAGATGAAACCCGAGCGCGGTGTCATCGAGGTGAAAGGCCTCGCGCAGGACATCACCGGCCTCGAACAAACCCCGCAGGTGCGCGGCTATCTTGAACACTACGGCCAGATTCTCGTCACGAACTACCGAACCTTCGCCCTCTTCTCCTGGCAGGCGGGCAAACCCGTCCCCGGGGAACGCTACGTCGTCGCCGAGAATGAACAGGCCTTCTGGGCCAAAGTCCACACCCTCCGGCAGGACCCCAAACATCCCGAACACGAGCGCCTCTGGCAGTTCCTCCGCCGCGCCCTGCTCAGCACCGCCCGCATCGCCACCCCGCAGGATCTCGCCGCCTTCCTCGCCAGTTACGCCCGCGAAGCCCGCGCCCGCGTCGAGGTTGCTCCCATGGGCACGCTTGAACCCGTCAAGCAAGCTCTCAGTGACGCTCTCGGTGTCCGTTTCGAGGGCGAAAAAGGTATCCATTTCTTTCAATCCACCCTCATCCAGACGCTTTTCTACGGCATCTTCTCCGCCTGGGTGCTCTGGCACGAATCCCACCCCGCGCCCGGCGACCGATTCCAATGGCGGCTCTCCGCCCAATACCTCGGCTTGCCCATCCTCCGCACCCTCTTCGTCCAACTCGCCGGGGATCCCAAAAAAGTCCGCGCCCTCGACCTCGAGGAAGTCCTCGACTGGACCGAGGAATGCCTCGTCCGCGTGGACCGGACCGGTTTCTTCGCCCGTTACGACATGGGCGATGCCGTGCAGTATTTCTACGAACCCTTCCTCGCCGAGTTCGATCCCGACCTTCGCAAGGACTTCGGCGTTTGGTACACCCCTCCCGAGATCGTCCGCTACATGGTCGGCAGCGTGGACAAAGCACTGCGGGAAAACTTCCACCTCCCCGACGGCCTCGCCGATCCCAGTGTGGTCGTGCTTGATCCCTGCTGTGGCACCGGGGCCTA
Organism: Terrimicrobiaceae bacterium; assembly: GCA_041752695.1. Classification (GTDB taxonomy): domain Bacteria; phylum Verrucomicrobiota; class Verrucomicrobiia; order Chthoniobacterales; family Terrimicrobiaceae; genus CALCJD01. Next base: position 111,311 of record JBGSVZ010000047.1, on the reverse strand, counting down.
TCTCGTAGAAAATCTCCGCCTCATTCACCGCCGGCTCGTCGAGGGTTACGGTGAGGCCCAGGCCGCCCTCAAGATTCGCGAAGTGGCCAAGAAACGCCTCTACGGCTTCGAACTCCTGCCCGCCCCCTACGTCGTCTCCCACCTCCAGATCGATCTCCTGCTCACCCGCTGGGGAGCCTCCCTCAATCACGAACACGACGAACGCGCCGGAGTTTACCTCACCAACGCCCTCACCGGCTGGGTGCCCATTAAGTCTCCGAAAGACCTCCCCTTCTCCGAGTTCACCGAAGAGCGCGACGCCGCCGACCAGGTAAAACAACAGGAGCAGATCCTCGTCATCCTCGGCAACCCGCCCTACGACGGCTTCGCCGGCCTCGCCGTCGAGGAAGAGCGCAACCTCAGCGAAGCCTACCGCGAGACCAAACAAGCCCCGAAACCCCAGGGCCAGGGCCTCAACGACCTCTACATCCGCTTTTTCCGCATGGCCGAACGCCGCATCGCCGAAGGCGTCCCCCAGTCCGACGAACTCAAGCCAGGCCCACCCCGCCCCGATGCCAAAGGCATCGTCTGCTACGTCTCGAACTACTCCTGGCTCGACGGCCTTTCCCACACCGGCATGCGCGAGCGATACATGGAAGTCTTCGATTCCATCACCATCGACTGCCTCAACGGCGACAAATACAAAACCGGCAAAAAGACCCCCGACGGCCAGCCCGACCCCAGCGTTTTCTCCACCGACAAAAACCGCGAAGGCATCCAAGTCGGCACGGCCATCGCCCTCATGGAACGCTGGCCCGACGGCAAATCTCGTTCGCTTGCCGCCGACCCCACGGCCTACACTCCGCACGCTGAACTCGGGTTTCGGCATTGGTGGGGGAAGGAGAAGCGGGGCGAGTTGGCGGAATCGCTTGAAAAAACGAAGCCATTGCTGGGACTGAAGCCGACGATTAAATTTGGCCTACCGTTCGTGCCCATGGGAATGAAAGCGGAGTATCACGCTTGGCCATCACTCCCCTCCTTACTTCCTAAGCTACTTCCGGGCGTGCAAACAAAGCGCGACGACTTCGTTATAGCCTACGAGAAAGAGGAGCTACTCAAGCGGCTCCAAGATTACTTTGATCACACTGTGTCCGACTCTCGAATCGCACGAATGTATCCGCGAGCGATGGAAAAGACCGAAAGATTCAACCCTCACGAGGTTCGCAAGTATCTTTTGAAGCGAGGGTTTTTGGCGGATCATGTGGTCAGATATGCATACCGCCCGTTCGACATTCGCTGGGTATATTGGGAGCCCGAAACAAAGCTGCTGGGCGAGAAGAGCCCTGATATTTTTCCCCAAGCATTCAAGGGGAATATCTTCATTGAAGCAAGACAGCGCCAAGTGAAGTCGGATTTTGATCGTGGCTATGTCGTAACTGCTTTACCTGATAATTTTGGCAATGGATTCAGCAGCTTTTTTCCTCTCTTTCTGAAACCAATTAGCAATGATATATCCTCCGACAATACCCACCCCGACCTCTTCACCAGCGACAACCCCAGCGGTCCGCAGCCAAATCTAACGGAGCATGCCAAATCCTACCTCGCAGGATTGAAGTGCGGGGCGGAGGACCTGTTTTTCCACATCGTGGCCGTGCTGCACGCGCCGCTTTACCGCGAGGAGAATGCCGGGGCGTTGCGCCAAGACTGGCCACGCGTGCCCTTACCTAAGGCCGCCTCCACCCTCCGCGCCGGAGCCGCGCTGGGGCATTCGATCGCGGCCCTGCTCGATCCCGAAACGCCCGTTCCCGGCGTGACCGACCTCAAAGTGCGCGCGGACTTGAAAGGCCTGGGCGAACTCACCGTCGCCCCCGGCCCGGACCACAAGAAAACCGACCCGGACCTCGCCATCGCCGCCCGCTGGGGCTACGCCGGACAGGGCGGCGTGACCATGCCCGGCCCCGGCATGGTGCGCAGCGGCACCCGCGGGGAAGGCTTCCTCGACATCCATCTCAACGCCACCACCCGCTGGAAAGATGTGCCCGCTCCCGTGTGGGCCTACACCCTCGGGGGCTACCAAGTGCTGAAAAAATGGCTAAGTTACCGCGAGAGCGCTTTGCTGGGTCGCGCGTTGACGGGCGAAGAAGCGCAGGATTTCACCCACCACGTCCGCCGCATCGCCGCCATCCTCGCCTTGCAAGAGGCGTTGAATGCGCATTACCAGGATTCGGTGTGAACAAACTTTGTTTTCGGAAAAGCTTTCACAGAATGCTCCTTGACACTGATCTTAGCTCACTGTTGTTCTCCACGTGTTTTGATTTCCCAAACACCTTATCAGGCACGGGCTTTACCCACCGTTGCCCCACTTCTCTGGAGCGTTGGGAACTCCCTGTCTAAACTTGGTGTTAGCATTTTTTCCGCCCTACTCCTTTTCTTGGCATGTGGAATCACCCTGGCGCAACCGCTTGCGCCGGAAACACGCATCGAAGTGGAACCTTCTGACCGATGGCTCTTCCATTCGACCACTGAGGCTGGCGTCCATTACACACTTCAATCCACTGGAACCCTCTCAAGTTCAACGACTTGGACTTCAGCCGCCACCACCCTTCAGGGCTTGGGTTCAACTGTCTCCATTGTTCTCGTTGACCCCGCTTCTCCTTCCGCGCCGTCCCCAGCCACCTTCTACTACCTCGAACCCCTGGGTGCCGATGGGACGGCAGTTAGTTGGTCAAGTGGCGGCAACATGTACCGCCAAGTTATTCCCGAGGCGGTCACAGCACTCGCTCCAAGCGGCCATCTCACCACAGCGAATCAGGAAATTTTCTGGAAAAAAGGCTCCGATCTTCAGGCAGATCCGTACACCCTGAATTCTGCGCTTCCCGAAGCGGAGTCGAACAAACTTGAGGAGTTCCGCACGTCGTTCCCCACAATGCTCGCGCAACCGCCAAACGCGCCTGTTACGGTCAAGCTTGGCGCTCCATTGGAGAACCCTCCCGGTCAGCGACAATTTTGGAGATTGGCCATTTCGACCCCGGATTCGGATGGCGATGGTTATTCAGACTACGACGAACTCACCAACGGTTTGTCCACGAACCCATTTTCGGATGATACAGACGGCGACATTTTGCCGGATGCGGAAGAAATCGCCGAGGGCACCAATCCCGCGGGAAATGACTCAAACGAAAACGGAATTCCCGACAACGATGAACTGACCCTCGAAAGCGAATCTGCGAGCACGAGCCTTGTCAAACATGGCTTTGACTCATTCATCCCAACAACGCCTCCCAAAAAGTTCCTCTTCCAGACTGTAGAATGGAATCCGAACTACATCGGAACGGTGCAGCCGTTTGATCCCGACATCACCGAACTTGGCAACCGAATCACCGTTATCAACCGGTTCACGGGAGGAGCGGTTCCCTTCAGCACCAAATGGGGCACACTCGACTACTACGCGGTTACCGTCACAGGAACTCCCACGCCAACGTCGCGCACGACCGCTATGCCGTGGAACGCTCCTGGCTGGGACCCGATTCTCGGTGCGCCGGGCACACTTGTGGGGGCAGCGACTGCATCAGAGGTTCTGAGTAATGAAAATACGACACCCTTTTTCAAACAGGAAACGCTTTCGACAATGCCTGCGTTTACGGGCACTTTCACCACCGTCCCGAAGGAAAGCATCCATGCCCTCAGCGCTAATGAGCTCAACTACAGCGCAAGCAAAATGCAGTATCGCTGGAAGTTTGCTGGCCCCTCATCAAATGTCAGAAATATTTTTTGGTCTGAAACGTTCATACCCGACAACCCGAATGATCCCGGATTGACTGGCATTCCCGCCAGCCAAATTACCACGGTTCAGAGCTACACGGGCACGGCGGTTCAAACAGATCCCTACACAGTGAGCGTGGCAGAGCGCTTCCCGACCGTGAATGGGAAAATCGTTGTGGAATCGCTGCCCGTCAATTTTTCCATTTCACATCCCGAAGTCACAGGCAGCGATCCCCCGCAATATTCCGTCAATGCCGATCTCGCTTCGGTTCAGGTCACCGCAGCCATTGGCGGAGTTGCGGACGGCTCTATCATCGAATGGTCCATCGTCCAGGGAAACGGAACCCTTTCAGAATCCGAAACCACTACAGTTGATGGCTTTGCCTCGACGACTCTAACTACCTCGACGGTGGCCGGAACCACCTACAAGGTCAAAGCCCGTGTAAAAAAACTCCTTGTCCCAGCCGAGGACGAAGAAGACCCGCCAGTTGAGTTCGATCCAGGAACAGGCGGCATTGCGGGTCTTGAACTAACTACAGGCTCGATCACCGTCGTCCCTGGGTTCCCCGCATCCATCACCGTTGCCCGTGAGGAAGGTACGGCAGGATCAACGACGACCCTTCAAGCCGATGGCACGGGTGACATGATTCTTGTGGCCACCTTTAAGGATCAGTTCGACCAGCCGGTTGCGGAACATACCCCTGTTGTCTGGCACCTTGAGGGACTCGGTGAGATTGTTCCCAATATCGAGGCGACTGCCGCTGACGGAAAAGCAAGCGCGGTACTCGTTGCTGGCGATGTCCCAGCAGACCAAAAGGTGCGGATTGAGGCTGGCGGGTTCGAGGTCGTTGAGACCGTTCAGAATCTTGCCATTCAGCCAAGCCTCTCGTCGAGCGCCCCTACGCTCGATATCGCTACGGGCCAGAGTGCAACACTCACCGCAAATCTCCCGAACGTCTCCGACGGGACAAAAATTCGATGGTTCACTTCAAAGGGACAGATCCTTGATGCGGAGACTGTCGTCCAAAATGGACAAGCGGTCGCCACCCTCAAAGCAGGCGGCGGGAGAATCGGAACCGCGTTGGTAACGCTCAGTGTCGGAGGCGTCCTCAAGGGAACAGAAGTTGCCTTTACGTCTTCATCCCCCATTTCTGTTGAAGCCGACAATCCAGTTATTGTGGGCGACGCAACGGCAGATGGCACTTATGACGTTGTCAGGCTTGACGGAACCACCCAGGCGGTTCCCTACGTGACAAACACCCCCGTTCGCGTCAAAGCACCGGGTTATTCCGGTCAAACCGCTACGGTTCTATTTGGTCAATATCAGCCCACCTATCGCGCTCGCTACCTGATGGATGAAATCAGCGGAGGTCAGACGCCTGATTCAGTCGGCTCCTTTCCAGCGACAGTTTCCTCCGCAACTCTCGATACGGTCAGAAAGTACGAAGGACTCGCGTCGTTGTACTTTGATGGTGTAAGCGCCGAACTTTCTATCGCCGACAGCCCCGCACTTCGGATCGAAGACGACTTCAAAGTCAGCGCTTGGATTTATGCCGATGCCACTGGAGGCAGCATCGTCGCAAAGAGCGGCGAGTATGAATTGTCGATTGACAACCAAGGCAGGCTAACTTTCACGGTCACGACTTCTTCGGGAGCACAGACCGTGACGGGTCCGACCGTGGCCTTCGGCCAATGGTACGAGGTAAGCGGCCAGTACGGGGCGGGAGGCATCCTTACGGTTTCGGTCGGCGGAGAATCCTCTACTTCCCAGGCCACCGGAACCCCTGTTCAGGGGACCTATCCTGTTTTGGTAGGAACCGCTTTTCAAGGATGGGTAGATTCTCTTGCCATTTCGGTTGGCCGTCAGTTTACCCAGGGCACCGGCCTTGCGGTCAGTGGGCTCAACGGCTCCAACCAGGTTGTTTTGGACGGAAGCGGCGAGGCCACCGTGAATCTCTCTGCCGCCGGAATGGCAGTGGTGAACGATACAAATCCGGTCCTAAACGTCGGGGTAAAAATCTCGATCAATCCCGACGCGGAACTCGAAGACACCGTCCAAGTCGTAACACGCAAGGCTTACGCGGTGCTCGACGCCACGATGGGCGAGGTAAAGATTTCGGTCGCAAGTCAAAATGGAAACCTCTCTGGTTCCCTCAAGAACGAGGTCGTTGCACGCGCGCTCATGGAATTCAAGCGCACGGGGCAGCGTTCGGCCTCGATCCCTTTTGAACCTACCGGGACAATTATCGAGCGCCAGCAGTATGGGTTCCGGGCAAGCCTTTGGCTTGAGGAATCAGTCGAAGAGGCTCAGAAGGTAAAACTTATTCTGGAGAACACCGACCGCCTCAACCTCACGGCGGAAGAAAAGGCAAATCTCCAAGAGCAGGTCACCCGCATTCTCATTGAGTCCGTGGATGGGGCAAGCGATGCGGGTACCCAGGAACGTTTGGCAGGCAGCTATGCGGGCTTGATCAACACTCTTGCTGATCTTTCGGAGCAAGAAAGTTTCCTGGCCTTCACAACCAAGGTTGATGGCCGGGAATTTTTCATCGACCTCGCTGAAGCCCACGAAGAATTCGGTCCCGGAATTGTGTTCGATCTCTCGAGGTTGGCGCAAGCAGATACGGGAAATTCCATTTCAATTCAGCGAATCCTCGCGATCCTCAAGCCGATTGGAGACCGCGTAACCGGTGTTTGGCAGCAGCAGGTTTTTGATAGCACCGAAACTTTCCTGCGCAATTACGTCGATACCGCAGTTGATGAGAACAAACTGACTGTCGAAGAAGCGCTTTCAATTGGATATGGTTGGGGTTTGTGCAGCGAAGTTTTCGCCGTGGGGCAGGCCGCAAATGTGTTTGCTGCAAGTCGGACAGCAGAAGGGCTGATTGCCACCGTAATCGCAGCAAATCAAGGGAGCGAAGAGGCAAAAACCGCACTGGCGGAAATGATACCCGTTTGGGGGCTCAAGGTGATGAACGACGAGTCCATTACCTTTGCTCAGCAGGGACTCTACTTTGACGCCGGGAAAAAATCCGCTGAATTGACGGTGGCCACCGTTGGAACGGCGGTTGTTGTTGGCACGATGGTAAAGGGAGGAATCTCGATGCTCCGCGCCTCTAAGGCCGTCTCAAAACCGAAACTTGCTGGTCCTCCTCGCATCCCGGTGACACTTGGCAGAGCTGACCCTAGTTACTATCGGATAAATCAATACTCGGGTAAACTCGAATGGGACTACCGTTCCCTCTTCTTTGACAACAACAAGCAAATATCTTTAGCAGAGAGGCCCTCAATTGAAGTGCATCACGCAGTTCCTCAGGAGGTCCTGAAACTTTACAACACCCTGTTTTCGGAAGCTGAAATTCATTCCCTGGAGAACTTGCGAGGATTGAGGATTGGGTACGAATTGCCGGACGGACGAACATTACATCGGCGAGCGATTCATCGGGACTACTGGAAAGATTTTCTCGACGAACACCCCTTTGACGACCAATCTAAGTGGCCAACTCGCCAGGAAATTCTCGACCACGCAACCGGCGTGGATGACATTTATGGAAACCTCTTTATTCCGGAAGTGAGATGAACTACTTTCGCGCAATCCTTCCTTACGGTGGAGCCTTTTCGGATGATGCTGTATTGCCACGCAAACGAAATGAATATGACGCGGATGCCCGCATCCATTTCAGCATGGATGAATGGCCAGAAGAAGCTTTCGAGACGGCCGGAATTTATGCAGTATCAGAAGCTATCCGCTCCACACTGGAGAGTATTGGTGCCACTGGAGTGAGTTTTGCCCCTTGTCTTGTGACCAAGAGTTCACAGTTTTTAGAAATTTTTCCTGAACTGACCAGCCCTCTTCCTGTATATTTTTGGATGGTGGTTTGCGGGCGGTCTGGAACAGATGACTTTGGCCTTGACTCACTCAACAAACTGACGATCTCAGAACGAATAGCCACTGTCTTCCGCAACCTTGACATTCAAGACCTCGATCTAGTACCTCTTTAGAATCTTTCCCAAGCCGGGACTTTAGGAGGAAAAGCAGACTCCAGAAAAGCGCCCAATGCAGAACGGTGCCTACTTCGACCATGCTACTCAGGTCAACGATCACGTCCGAAGCTAGCTTTTCTGCTTGTAAGATGATTCCGAATGGTTTCTATATTCTAAGGCCGCAAAGGCCGGCCGTATTTGGTGACCAAACACATTTTTTCGAAGAAAATGGACGACGAATGATGGTTGCATTGCATTTCGATGCATATTGTTGGCCGGATGCGCTGATTACAAATGCTCGGCAGTACGCAATGAGAGATGACTTGAAGAGTCGTCTTGTGTCGCAGGGTGTTACAGGGGTAGAGTTTGAGAATTGCATTGTAAGTAAGGAAGTCCAATTTGCTATCGTCAACCCGGAACACCCACAACCGCTTCCTAAATTCTTTTGGCTAAAGATATCGGGACAACCATTTAATTCGGATATATTTTTGATTGATCGCTGAGATCTAGGTGTCTCAGGTCGTGTTCTTCGTGAGTTGCAGGCTGTTGGCTTAGGGGAATGCGATGGTTTCCTATTCGGTTCCAACCGATGCTGGCCCCGACTTCGTCGAATGGCATTGTGAACTGTGTGGATTTTCCTCGGACGACAGGCTCTGTGTTTTGCGCTATTCCGCCAGGCTTTCGCGCGGGGATGGGGATTCCGAAGAAGCCATCTTCTGGGCGCATGTCTTTCGACAACATGCGCGTTTCGCCAGTTTGCGGTAGTGATGTTTTCCGATCTGACAGGCGACACCAAGAGCTCCAAACGACGGATGGCAGGGCGATGCCGACCATTTGTCGCAATATTTTTCCCCCACCTACTCCTTGGGGGCGTTTTCTTCGATGGCGGAAATGGCATCGCGGATTTCGTCCGCCTGGTCAGGGGGCAGCAGGCCGCTGTCGAGAACGATGCGGTAGTTTTTCAAGGCGGGTTCCGGTTGTCCCTGTCGGGCATAAGCCTGCCCGAGGTAGATGCGGTAGTTGATCGTGGGGAGGCCGGACTGTTCGGTGAGCGCAACGAGCCGCTCCAAGGTGGAGGACTCCTGTGCGTAGTCATTCAGGGCCCGGCAGATCCGGGCGTAGAGAAAGAGGCTGTAGGGGTCGTTGGGAGCCTCGGCGAGCACCTCACCGCAGAGGTCCTGGGCTTCCCGGGCTTCCCCCGTTTCGAGCAGGGCCAGGGATCGGACCAGCTTGGCGTGGACGGAACCCGGGGCCTGGGCCAGAGCCCGCGCGCTATAGGCGAGGGCGTCCTGCCAGCGTTTGCGGCCGGCGGCAAATGTGGCGGCATGGGAGAGGACCGTGACATTTTCCGGAGCAAGTTCCAGCGCCCGGTCGAGGCACTTGACTGCGTCCGCCGGACGACGGATGGCGTCATATCGTTCTGCGATCTGCGCGAGATAAATGGCGGTTTCCCCGTCGCTGCCAAGTCGGAGAGCCATCGGGTCGATCGATTTCACCGGGGTGCCCGATTCGCGCAAAAACAGATACCCGTGATTGCTGACCAGAGAAAGCCGCCAATCTGGCGAGATCAGGAGATGGTCGAGCAGGGGGCGGAATTCCCCGATGGGTCCGGAGAGCGCGACCGCCTTCCAGCGCGACCCGCGGAGGGCTTGGCGCCACGCCGGAGGAGAGACGGAAAGCGCGGCAGATTGCGGGGGGAGGATCTTTCCCACGGCACCGGGCGCGAAAAGGAGAAATTGGGAGAGCGTCGTGGGATTGGCAAAAACCTCCCCGTCGTTGACTCCGCCAATGGCTTCGGCCAATTCCGTCGCCATCTGGAGACGGATGTCTCGCACGGGTTCACCGCGCAGGAACGACTCCCGCCAGAGGGCGGGGGCCGCGCTGGCGACCAGAACCGCGACCGCGACCGCAATAATTCCTCCGCGGACACGGCGGGACTTCACCCACCGCAGACCCGCTCCAACCACGCCCAAAGCGACGAAGCCCGCCAGCGTCCACCAGGCCAGCACGGCCAGACCTTCTCCGCAAGCCAGAGCGCCAGTTCCTCCCGTGCGCCACAACCGCGCTGCCAGGGCATCCATCCAGGAGGCCTGGCCGAATCCGTCCAACCCCTGCCACGACGCGACACCGCGCGCCGCTGCGTAAAGAGCGCGCTGAGAAACTGGGGCGGCAAAATACGGCCACGCGTGCAGCGTGCCCGCCAGGAGGGCGCAAAGCGCAGAAAGCGTGAGGTATTTTTTGAGAGAGGCGGTGCCCATGACGAAAACGCGCGAATTTGGCGTCCCTAGCGCCTTGGCGCAACGTTACAAATGCAGTGAAGTCGTTTATCCTCGTTACCATCATGAGTCTTTTTGGAATTTTTGCCCACGCCGAACCCCTGAAAGTCGGTGCGCCCGCCCCCACTGTTTCCGCCGTCGACCAGGACGGTCAGGCGCTCGACCTTGCCACGGTCTATGGGAAGGGACCGACGTTGGTGTATTTTTATCCCAAAGCCGACACCCCCGGGTGCACGGCGCAAGCCTGTTCCCTGCGCGACGCCTTCGCGGACCTGAGTGGCGAGGGGTTGCAAATTCTCGGGGTCAGCAGCGACACCCCCTCGTCGCAGAAAAAGTTCCGCGAAAAATACCAACTTCCCTTCCCGTTGGTGGCGGATGCCGATGGCAAGATGGCGCAGGCGTTTGGGGTTCCCGCCATGCTCGGATTTGCCAAACGCCAGTCGTTCCTCATCAAGGACGGCAAAGTGGCCTGGATGGCTCTCGGAGCGAAAACGGGTGAACACGCCGCGGAGGTTCAGCAGGCGATCGAAAAATTGAAGTAGGGGATTTTCTTGCACAGGACAAAATTTTGTGAGTAATTGTCCCGCTCGCTCGGACTTGCCGTTCGATCGCGGCGCCGTCTTTTCCAAAAAAGCGGCCTGCTGGTTGAAAGAAAGTCTTTGTGACACTTCGGGTTGGTAGCTCAATGGTAGAGCAGCGCCCTTTTAAGGCGTTGGTTCTGGGTTCGAGTCCCAGCCAACCCACTTTTTGATCAAGAGCCCGCTGTCGAAAATGCTCCGCCAACAATTGCCGCAGCTGCCGTCCGAACTCCCGGCAATTTCCAGTTCCGTCTTCCGTTTTTAGCACCGTGCTTCCCCAACAAAACCCCGGTTTCGTCCGGCAGACCTTTTCCGCCATCGCCACGCGTTATGACCTGGCCAATCACGTTCTGAGCGGCGGCGTGGATTTTCTTTGGCGCGCCCAGGCGGGGCGTTTGGTTGCGACCACCCATCCCCGACGCATCCTTGATCTGGCCACAGGGAGTGGCGACCTGGCAAAAACCCTGCGCTCGGCCTGTCCGGACGCGCAGGTGGTGGGGGCGGATTTTTGCCTGCCCATGCTGGAAGTCGCCCGCGGGAAAAACGTCCCGGCCCTGGTTCAGGCGGACGGATTAAATCTCCCCTTTCGCGACGCCTCGTTCGATGCGCTCACCGTGGCCTTCGGGCTGCGGAACATGGCATCGTGGGACACCGCTCTCTCCGAGATGAACCGGGTGCTCCGGCCTGGCGGATTTTTGCTCATCATGGATTTTTCCCTCCCCGAGTTCCGACCCTTCCGCGCCGTCTATCGGGCCTACCTGCATCATGGCCTTCCCCGGCTCGCGGCCCTGGTCACGGGCAATCGCGACGCCTATGAATATCTGGGCGAGTCCATCGAGACATTTCCCCGCGGGGCCTCCATGCTCGGCCTCATCGAAAAATGCGGATTCGCCCAAGCCAGGCGCAAGCTGCTCCTCAATGGCGTGGCAAGCATCTACACGGCCGCCAAATCGGACGAGTCGTCGTCAGAGCGGCGACGTCCAGGTGTCCAATAGTCCGAACGCCGGCCGGGGTCCGTCCAGGCGGGCGCTGGGCTGAAACGCGGGATTGGACGACACCCGAAGGCGCACCGCTTTCGCCCCTTCGGCAAGTCGGACGCTGGCCATTTCTCCCAGGACAAAGGCCGGGACTTTCCGCCAATTCCCTCCCGCATCCTGGACTTCAGCGTCGACGATTTTATCACCAAGAATCTGCGAAAAAAGCGCGTTGCAGGAACCGGGCGGCGTTGCGGCAGCGAAAGTAATTTCCACCGTGGCCGGCAGCGCGATGGCCTCCGGCTCCAAGCCGGTAGTGGCGTCCGCATTCTTGTAGAGAGTGTCCCCGTGCCCGCCCGAGGTGGAAAGAGTCACCGGATCACGGGGCTGGCGGCCGGAAACCTGGGAGGGAACCTCGCGTCCATCCACCTCGACCCGGGAGATTCCGCGGGACGCGGGCGGTACAAAAAACAGCCTCTGATAATTGATCAGCAAAGGGGCGGTGACATAACGCACGCCTTCGGGAAGATCCTCCCAACGCAGCCGTTTCTTTTCATGGCCGATTTTGAAATAGGGCTCAAACGCGAGCAAACGACCACCGGCCATGGCGGGCCCATTGATTTCCCCACCGACCGTTCGTGGGGTCGAAAAATGCGGTTGCAGCAGCTTGTCGTATTTTTCCCCCACCCAGACGCGTGTATCCGCGGGAAAGGCCCGCTCGATCAACTCGGCGAATCCACTCCAATTTTGCCGCGGGAGAAGCGGCTCCTTGATTTCCGCATGCCAAAGCACACTTCCCACAAGGGCCGTAAACGCCAGGATCAGGGCTGGCCGGACAGGTACAAGGGATTTGGCGGCTAGGACCGAACCGGCCATCAAGAGGGCGAGAAACGCCTGCGGACCGGCCAAAAACGCACTCACCCGGATGGGCACGGCTTTGAGATAGAGGAGCGCCGCCAGCATGGCGAGGATGCCGAGGGCCACCCCGGCCGCGGCATGGCGGTCCGACAGCCTGGCAAACCGCCCGAACATCATGAACAGCAACGCGAGCAGAAGGGTCAGGATAAAAAAGAGCGGCCCGATGAGAGTCATCTCATACGAGATAAAATACTGCATGGTGCGAAAGACCGCGTCCATCGCCCCGAAATTATAAGTCACCGTGTCGCCGTATTCGTCATCGTAGCCCGAGGCCACCTTCAACACCTTGTCGAGAATCGGCAGGTACAACATGCCGATGCCGGCCAGCGACAGCCCCCCGGCCAGCAGGGTGTCGCGCGACGGACGATGAAAAAATGCGACCAGCAGGAGACTGCCGCCGAAAACCACAAAATACGGCAAAGTGTAGGTGCCCAGCACACAGGCCACCGCCAGGGTGTTGAGCCAGAACTGCCGCCGGGTGCGCAACCATTCCGTGAGGGCAAGGCAGGCCAGCACCCCAAAAAAACAAATCAGTCCATAACCACGCCCCTCCAGCACGACCTTCAAGGCATAAAGATCGACCGCCACAAAACCCGCACATGCCACACCAGCCAGCAACCAACCCCGCCTCGCCGCATACGCCACGATCAGCAGCAGCGCACTCACGACGGCTGTGAGAGAGACAAGCCTGCCGCGCAGCGGCGACAGGGAGCCTGAGCCGGGAATCAGCGCATTCACCACATTATAAAAGATGTGATTGCGGGCGAGATTGTAGGTGCCGACCGCGGGGGCGATTCCCTTGGACGTGTAGCGCTCGATGTTGAGGATCTCATCCTCCCGCAGAGACGAGGTCGCGAGAAAATGCCAGGCCGGCCAGGCGCGAAAAACCGTGATTCCCAGGAGCACCACGCAACACGCGAGGCCAAGGATTTTCCAGACGGCGGCCCGCCGCTCCATCCAGACCCCCAGCCGCTGCCAAGAGACCGCCAGGCGCGGCAGCAGGTGATCAACGGCCCGGGTGGACTCCCGAACCAGCGCCACAAACGCCCAAACCCCCATCGCAAAAGCCACGACCCAGACCGGTCCCTTGAGCCAACCGGGAAGCTGCTGGGCAATCAGGACGGCCGTTATAAACAAACCCAGCCGGACCACAAACCACCGGCAGGCCGCAGACCCGATCCGTCGCGTGCGCGCGAGCGGGGATTCGTCCATCGCGGCAGGATCAGGCCAGCACGGCCACGCACTCGATTTCGACGTCGAATCCCGGTGGTAACTGCGCCCCGATGGTCGCACGGGCCGGCTTCGATTCGCCGAAATAGCGGGCGTAAACCTCGTTCATCGCCTGAAAGTTCTCCGGGGTGAGATCGGACAGATAGACCCGGCAGCTCACCACGTCGGCCAGGGAAGCCCCGCCCTCGGCCAGGACGTTTTGGATGTTCTCAATCACCAACTCGGTCTGGCGCGTGATCGTCCCGCGGTCGATTTTCCCCAGAGCGGGATCGTAGGGGGTCATGCCGGAGACAAAAACAAACCGTCCCTCGGCGACCACGCCGAGCGAATAGGGACCGAGGGCGGGGGGCGACCCGGCAAAGGGAGCGATGGGCGTTTTCATGGCGCCTTCGATCTTGCACGCGGTGCCTTGGGTTTGCCACCTTTTCCCGTGAGCAGCTTGACTTCCTTCTCGTTGAGCGGACGCCACTGGCCCGTCTTCAGGCCCCCATACTCGACACCTCCGATTCGGGTGCGCATGAGGCGCTTCACCTCGTAGCCGAGTTGGTAAAACATCAGCCGGATCTGGCGTTTGATGCCCTGCCGAAGGACCACCTTCAAATGTTTTGGCGCAATGATGTGGATGCGTTCCATCTTGGCCCGTCCGCCTTCGATCATAAAACCCCGCACCATTTTCGGCGCGAGTTCGGCGTCAAAGGGCTTGTCGAGGAGGACCTCGTAGTCCTTCTCGATTTCATGGGCCGGATGGGTGAGCCGCTGGGAGAGGTCGCCGTCGTTTGTCAGCAAAAGGAGTCCTTCGCTCTCCATGTCGAGCCGGCCGACGTGAAAAAGCCGCCCGTAATGCGGCGGAAGCAGGTCGAAAATGGTCTTGCGTCCGCGCTCGTCGGAACGTGTGCAGACGTAACCCCGCGGTTTATTCAGCAGGATATAAACCGGGATGGCCGCGCGGGCCTGACGCCCGGAAACCCGCACATCGTCGTCGGGCAATACGTTGGTCGCCAATTCACGGATATAGTGTCCATTGATGGCGACCTTGCCGTCGAGAATCAGCGCTTCGCAGGCACGCCGCGAGCCAAGGCCCGCCGCGGCGAGAAAGCGATTTAGACGCATGGCTGGTTACACCGGAGTGAAAGAGAAAGGGAAAGTGAAAAGGGCATGCCCGTGTGTGGCGCACCCCTTTCACTTTCACTTTCAATGATCACTCGCGTGAGCGCCTATTCTTCGGGTTTGGTTTTGGGCAGGCCAATGACAGGCTGGCCGTCTTTGAACTGACCGCGTTTTTTGAGCAGTTCAACGCGCTCGAAGCGTTTCAAGACGCTGCGCTTGGCTTGGATGGTGCCTTTGCCCTTCAGGCTGGGATGTTGACTCATAGGGGCGGGAAATCTGGATGGTTTGCGGGGAAAAGCAACTCCGAAATCAGAGGGGAGCCGAGTTTCTGACGTGGGAATCCCATCGCGTGAGCAGATGCACGATCATGTTGATCCCAAATTTATAGGCCTGTTCGATCGCCGGTTGCTCGATATTGCGCACGTAAATGCCACGATTTTCCCAAAGCGTGGGATTCATCGCGACATACTGCCCGCCCTCATTGCGCGAGAGGTCAATCTTCGCGTCCTTGTCCAATCCGATCTGCCACATGTCGCCGTAGTCGTTGCTGGTGTAAATCACCGCGATCTCACCATGTTTGCGCAGCACCTGCAGGGATTCGCGGTAGTGATTGATCCCCGCCGGCAACTCCCGCACTTTGGGGAAATAGCCATTGGCCAGGGCCGGGTGCTTTTCATCGATGGGCTGGAACCTCTCCTCGCCCCCCACAACCTTCTCCATCTCGCGGCGGAAAGCCCGATCAAAAGCCGAGCGCGGTCCGGGCACCGAGCCATCCCCCCAGATAGCCCCGCCCACCTTGATGTAATTGCGCAAATTTTCCACCTCGGCATCCGTGAGCTTGAAGTCCCGTGTGCCCGTCAGAAAAATAAACGGCGGCTTGGTGACGAAAATCTCCGGACTGTCGAGAGGCATGGCCTTCACCTTGCGCTCATTGGTTTTAATCCGGTCCTTCGTCCACCTGCTCGTCACATAAAGCAAATTGGGCAGGCTGCCTGCCGTGATTTCGCCGTTGGTGACCCGCACGGTCGAATTCCAATTGCCATCGTAGCGGCCGATGTAGGCGGTGAATTCGAACGTCGGATTTGAGGAGGACGGGGAGTTGGTGCGCCAGCCTTTGACGAAACCCCCAATGGCGGCGCGGTCGGGAGCGCTCAGGCCGGAGGCAGCGGGTGCCGGTGGCACCAGCAGGGGATCGCCGGGCGCCGTCGGCATATGACCCAGCCCGATGGAAGGGGGAACGAAGGAATGCGTATCTCCGGGACGGTTGATGGTCCGGATCATATCCTCCAGGCCACTCAGCGCCGGGGCCGACGGCACAAAATCCTGAGGTTTGGCGGGAGTCACTTCCGTGACAGAAGGGTTCTCTGGACGGGGAATCACGGGTTCGCCCGGTTGGACCAGAGGCCCATCGGAGGTCATTTCCGCCGGTTCCGGGAGCGGCTTTACCACCACAATGGTCGCAAGGATGACCAGCAGGATAAGGTGGAGCGTGAGAGAAACCGTGAGAAACCGCGATTGGACCAACCGGTCACGGAGGCGGACGGCGAGATTTTGGGGAAACGGGGAGTCCTGGAGTTTCATCGGAAGAAGGGCTTTCCGAGGTAACGCAGGAGCGCGCGGTTTCTTAGGAATTTTCTTTCCGATTCCGACGTAACTGTTCGAGTTCGTGTTTGAGAGGCAACCAATATTCACGATCCAAGGCCCGCTCCACGCGCTCTTCCTCCAAGGCCAGACTCAACGCGCGCTCATCTCCAGACTGCGCAAACCGAAGCAAGGGCCGGAGAGACATGCACTGGCTGACTACATCCGGCCAGGTCCGGGTGGACTCCGTGAGAAGCGAGGAAGTGCGAAGTTCCCGAAACCAAAAAGCAATTTGCTCGGAGTTGGGATCGGCACGGTGCGCAAAATGATGAGCTTCCACGAGACGGCGGATCATCGGCCAGTCTTTGTCGCGCTGCGTTTTTTTGGCGGCAACCAGATCCGGCAAGGAAAGCAGATCGCAAGCGAGTCCGTCCGGCATTTCAAAAGTCGTGCGCCTCTCCCAGAGAGCGGAAAACTCATCCACTCCCCGCATCCGCGACATGATATCGACCCGCATACCCGCAGCATCCGGGTGTTGACAACGAAAATGAATCGCGTGGCCGGCATGAAGGTAAGCCGGTTCGAAGGAGGGAACCTCAATAGAAACGGCCTCCAGTTCCTCAAGAGCCTCCCGGAGCCGGGCGAGATTTTCGTCGTCGGCAAGGATCGCCAGATCCGTATCGCGGCTAAACTCGGCCGCGCCGTAAAACACGCAGGCCTGCCCGCCCATGAGCAGGGAGCGAACATGGTGCTTGCGGATCGTGAAAAGGACTTTGCGTATCGGGTTCGGGATAAAGGGAGCCTCCCAGGGCAAGATAGGTTTGCCAGAGCCGCTCACTTTCGAGCCAGCGCTGAATGGGAGTGAGACGATACCAATCAGCCCACTCTTCTCCAACCAGATCTTCAGGTTGAACCATTCGACGAACCTAACGGCTGAAAAGCGGAATGTCCATCCTTCGCGTGAAGGAGTCAGCCGCCGCGAAGTTTTGGCGGACGGCCAGAAACTGCGTCGCTCCTGGGTCGTGCGAGCTACGAAGCGAGTTTCTTCTCCAGAATCTCGCTCACCAGGGCCGGATTGGCCTGGCCTTTGGAGAGCTTCATCACCTGGCCTTTGATCGCGTTGATCGCGGCGAGTTTGCCGGCCTTGTATTCGGACACCGCCTTGGGGCTGGCTTCGATGGCCTGGTCGCAGAGGGCCTCGATGGCCCCGCTGTCGCTAACTTGCTCGAGGCCTTTTTCTTTCACGATCACGGCCGCTTGTTTCCCGGTGGTGAACATTTCCGCAAAGACATCCTTGCCTTGTTTGCCGTTGATCTTGCCGTTGTCGATAAGGTTGACCAGCTCGTCGAGCGCCTCGGGCGGGATTGGGCAATCGGTGATCGTTTTGCTCGCGGTGGACAGGGCGCTCTGGAGGTCGTTCAGCATCCAGTTGGCGATATTTTTCGGTTTCTTGGCCCCTTTGGCCGCGGTTTCGAAATACCGCGAAAGCGCGAGGTCGTTGGCCAGTACGGCCGCATCGTAATCGGTCACGCCGAAGTCGGCCACGTAGCGGGAGCGTTTTTCCCAGGGCAGCTCGGGCTTGCGGGCCTGGGCGCTGGCGAGAATTTCTGCGGTATGGACGGGGAGAAGATCGGGATCGGGGAAATAACGATAGTCGTGCGCGCTTTCCTTGATGCGCATGAGCGTCGTTTCGCCGCGGACATCGTCCCACCGGCGGGTTTCCTGATCGAGGACAACACCAGCTTCGAGCGCCTCGATCTGGCGGGGGATTTCAAACGCCAGAGCGCGACGGACACCGGAGATCGAATTGAGGTTTTTCAGTTCGATTTTGGTGCCCCACTGATCCGTGGAAGCGGGCCGCACGGAGACGTTCACATCGCAGCGCATCTGGCCTTTCTCCATGTCGGCGTCGGAAATGCCGCCGTAGATCATGACCTGCTGGAGAACGGTGAGGTAGGCAAAGGCCTCCTCCGGGCTGGCGATTTCGGCTTCACTGACGATCTCCATCAGCGGCGTGCCGGCGCGGTTGAAATCAATGCCGGTGGCGCTTTCCATGTGGAAACTTTTCGCCACATCCTCCTCCAGATGAATGCGGGTGAGGGCAATGTGTTTGTCCTTCGTCTCAATCGTTTTCTGAGCGTCCTTCGGGTAAGCGAGATCGTGGAGGGGGACGGCACCGCCAAGGCAGAGAGGCAGATCGTATTGGCTGATCTGGTAGTTCTTCGGCATGTCCGGGTAGAAATAATTTTTCCGGTCAAACTTGCACGTGGCGGGCGTGGTGCAGCCCAGCATGATCCCGGCGAGCGTGGTGAGGCGGAGGGCCTCGTCGTTCATCACGGGAAGCGCCCCGGGTAAACCCAGGCAGACGGGGCAGACGTTGGTATTCGGCTCCGCTCCGTACTCGACCGCGCAGGAGCAGAACATTTTTGTACGGGTCTTGAGCTGGACGTGAACTTCGAGGCCGATGGTGGCAATGTAGTCGGGCATGGGAATGAATGGATTGGAGGTTGAAAACTTTACTCAGACTTCGGCGTTGAACGTTGAGCGTTGGGCGTTGAGCGTTCGCCCGCTTGGGGCGCTGGTTTTTCCAGCGCGTATTTCATCGCGGCGCGAAGGTCCACTTTTTTGAGCTGTTCGGCGAGGGCCGGATCTTCCACAGCTTGACGGAGTTTGGGATTGGAAATCAGCGCGGTGATATTTTTCTCCTCTCCGGCTTTCACGATCGCGGGGTCGGACAGCAGTTCCGCCAACTTGGAGTTTTGCAGAACTTCCTTCATGCCCGGATATTCCAAAAATCGAATGAGGGCCTGCTGGTCGCTGGCGAGGCGTCCGACCTCCACGATGATCTGGTAAAAATCCGCCGGCATCAGATCGACGGACTCGACAAATTTCCCCGCCGGCCCGAGTTCGAGAGACTCCTTCAGTTTGAGGATATTGCTGGCCAGCGGCGGGGGCGTGGGGGCCACAGCAGCGCCTCCCGCCACGGCGGGCTGGGGTGCGGCTTCCCGGGCCACTTCCACCCGGGCCTCGGCCAGAGCGCCCATGCTGCGAATCACCGAAATGCCACCCCAGAGAACCGCCACGGCGATGAGGAGCCCGAAAAACGCCCCTCCCGCCCCCCAAAAAAACCGCACGAGTCCGGAACCCTGATGGTCCGTGCGTTTGAAAAAAATAATTCCGGTGAGCCAGAGGACCACAAAAACGAAGGTGCCAAGCCCACCCCCAAAAACCAGCGCCGCCAGAAATCCGCCCGGATCTTTGAATCCGCCGAACGGAGCCGCTGCCATCTGCCCGGCGAACATCGCCGCAAGGGTCGAAAGGACCATGGCGGCGAAGTTGATGCCCGCCCGCGCCACGCCGGCACGCCAACCCCGCCAGATTTCAAAAGCCAGAAAAAGCACGGCAGTCAGGAGCAATCCGCCCTGCCACATTGGCGATCCTTCAGCCATCAGCGGGGAAGAAGGTCCTGCGCGCGCTGACGCAGCAGGTGGTCGCACAGCACGAGGGCCGTCATGGCCTCCACCATGGGCACGGCCCGCGGGAGCACACAGGGATCGTGACGTCCCCGCGCGGCCAGTTCAGCCTCCTCGCCACCCACCGTCACGGTTTGCTGCCGCTTCGCGATGGTGGCCGTGGGTTTGAAAGCCACGCGGAAAATAATGGGCTCACCGTTGCTGATCCCGCCTTGAATCCCACCGGAAAGATTAGTCGTCGTGCGCACGCGGCCGTCGTCCATGCGGAAGGCGTCGTTGTGTTCCGACCCTTTCAACTTTGCGCCGGAAAATCCCGAGCCGATTTCAAATCCCTTGGTCGCGGGCAGGCTGAGCATGGCCTTGGCCAGATCGGCCTCCAACTTATCAAAAACGGGTTCGCCCAGGCCGGCCGGAACGCCCCGCGCGACGCATTCGAGGAGCCCGCCTACGGAGTCTCCTTCGCTGCGGACTTGCTTGATGCGCTCGATCATGGCCGCGGCGGCGGCGGCATCCGGGCAGCGCACGATATTGACCTCGATCTCTTCCGCCGTGACCGCGGCGGGATCGACGCTTGCCGTGATGTCATGGATCGCGGTGACGTAGGCGAGAATTTCCAACTGCGGATAAAGTGTGCGCAGAATTTTTTTGGCCACAGCTCCGGCCGCCACGCGTCCGATCGTCTCACGCGCCGAAGAACGTCCCCCACCCTCCCAGTTGCGCACCCCGTACTTCGTCTGATAGGTGAAATCCGCGTGGGACGGACGGAACATCGTCTCCATCTCGCTGTAGGCCGAGGGGCGGGCGTCCGTGTTCGGCACCAAGACAGAAATCGGAGTGCCGAGAGTCAACCCTTGGAAGACTCCCGAAAGAATCTTGCAGGTATCCTCCTCCTTCCGCGGAGTGACGATGTCGCTCTGGCCGGGGCGCCTCCGGTCGAGGTCGGGCTGAATGTCGGCTTCGCACAAAGGCAGGCGCGGAGGGCAGCCATCAATGACCACACCCACCCCGCCGCCGTGGGACTCGCCCCACGTCGAAATTCGAAACACTTCGCCAAACAAACTGGACATTCGAATGAGCAAACCCGCTCAACGCGCAAGTTTCAACTCCGTTCCGCCAGCAGCCCTGTCTTTTGGCCTGCCCGTGAGAAGCCAGTTCCAGAACATCAGCCCCCCCAGCACCAGGGCCCAAACGGGGTCGAGAGCCTCTCCCCGCGCGTTCGTCTCCCGGATCGACCCCGCGGCAGATTCCGCGCTCCGCCCGCGCGAGGCGGCGGAAAAATCGGATTCGCGGGTATCGCCAAATTGCGCCGCTCCATCAAAGATCACGGTGCCGTCCGCCGTTTTCGCGGAAAAAAAGTCCGGATGGTCCGGGGCCACCACCGTCCCGACCCCGGCGATCATGAACGTCTGCCGCGTCTCGCCGTTGACCGCTTCGTAGGCCGGCTTGTCCTCGCGGAGCAGGGCAAAAAAGCGATGCAGGAGAAGCGGGAAGGCCGGCAGTCGGGCGGCGTTGGACTGGCGGACATCAAAGTTAAAAACCAACTGCGGTTTGCCCTCATGGGTGCGCAGAAAAATGAGCGGACGTTCCCCCTGCCAGAGAAGCGCCACATCACCCTCGCGGAAGGGCACGCCAAACGTGTCGCGCGCAACCAATCCCTGCCAGTTCAGATTTTCCATCAGAGGATGATTTTCTCCGACCACCAGGCCGGAAAGTGGTTTGGCGGACGTTCCGGCGTCCTCCACAAAAATCACCGCCGCCCCGGCCGGCATCTGCGGGGCGAGAGGATTGTAGATGTCCAGCGCCACATCCGGAACGGGCGACGTTGCCACGGGCGCGGCCAGACGCTGGAGCTGGGCGAAAAGCTCCCGGAACGCCTCGCTCGCGCGGACCTGCACCACGAGCGCCTTGGGTTTGGCCGAGAGAATCGGCATCCGGTCATCGAAGGCGAAACGGTCCCCTTCAATTTCGAGCATGACGCGGTCCGCGCCCGCCGGAAACGGACCGGCGATCTCGGTCATGGCTCCGGCTGCGAGGTTGGTGGTTTTCCATTCGTCGGTGCCCACGATGCGCCAGCGGATGTCCCGCGGCGCGGGGCCAAAGTTTTTCAACAACGCCCTCCAGTGTCCCTCGGAGGACTCGCCCCCAAGAAATCCGGCGTTGTCGATTCGGTCGCCGGATGCGATCCACCCGACGCCATCCGCCTCCGGGGGTGGCCGATCCGTCAAAAAGAGAATCGAGCCCTTTTCGCCTGCCAGAGTCCGGGCCAGACGGAACGCCTCGCCCGTATCATGGGTGCCGAGCGAGGGCAACCAGGAGGATGCGACCGCGGTCAGCGCGTCATCGAGGGACACCCCGGCGGTCAGCCGCGACGCATCGGATCGCAAAAAGATCCACTGGGTCCGGGCCGCCGACTCTCCGAGCCGGGAGAGTGCGACCCGTGCGGCAGCCAGGGTCTCGTCCCGAAACGCACTCATCGAAGCGGAACTGTCGAAGACCGCCACCACCGTCTGCACGCTGGATTGATCGATCCAGCGCGGTTGGGCGAGCAGCCAGGTCAGCGCACAGACCGCCAGAATTTGCGCCCAGAGCGGCAGCGAGTTGCGCAGCGTTCGAATACGCCGGCCGCCCTCGGAGGAAGGCAGCGCCCGCTCCACCAGGAAGAGGGTACTCACCCTCACCTGCCGCGATTTGCGACGGAGGAGATGGATCGCCACCACGACAGGCACACCCAGCAGGGCGAGCAGGCCCCAGGGGTTGGCGAAAAAAATGCCCATGCCCCACGCGACCCGATCCGGCGAAATTTGGCAAGGCGGTTTCTCCTTTGCGACGGCGATGCGAAGCGCAATTATTCCGCCGATGCACCTGAGGAAGAGTCCAAAAGGATCGTTGCGCCTGAAGACGATCCTGTTCTCGGGCGGCGTTCTTCTGCTGCTGGTCGTCGTTTTTGGAGCCCTCGGTTCCCAGCAACTGATCGGCACTTTTCGCGAATTGCAACAGTCTCTCCTCGACCAGCAAATCGAACGCTTCAAGGGCCAGCTTCGCAACATCGGACACGTGAAAGCGCTGGTGATCCGGGAATACGCCGAGTGGGACGAGGCCTACGATTTCCTCGACGGCAAAAATCCCGGCTATCTGTCCGACTATTTCGACCCCGGCAAAAACACCACGGGTGAGGATGTGGTGATTTTCTTTGACCGAGACCGCCGTCTGGCGGCCGTGCGATGGCTGAAAGAGGACACCGTGCGGGAAACTCCCCTCGCCGCGGATAACCTCCGCCACATCACGGAAGGCGATCTGTTGCGATCGAACGAACAAAAGCTCGGCTGCATCGTGGAAGGCTCCCGTGTTCTGCTGGTCTCCGCCGGACCAGTCCTGCGCACCGACCAATCCGGCCCCCACCACGGATGGCTGGTTTACGGCCGTTGGATCGATGCGGTTTGGCTGAACGAAACCTTCGACTTGATCGGCATGCACGTCACGGATATCGCTGTGGCGAGCTCCCTGGCCGCCGTGCAGCCCCCGCCGCGTCCGACCGGGGAATCGCTCACCGGCATTCTGACCTGGGTGACCGTCACGGCCCGCAGCGATTCGCAATACGAGGCCAAAATCGTCCTCCCCGTTCTGGGAGACAGCCGCGTCGTGGTGATCTCGGTGGATATCCCGATGCAAGTTCTTGGTGCCGCGGTGCAGGCCAGGAACGAGCTTTTCTGGCTCGGCCTGGTTGCCGGACTGTGCCTCATCATCCTGCCTCTGCTCGCCTTCGAGTTTCTGGTGCTCCGCCGCCTCAGTGCCCTCGATCGGGAGATCCAGGGTCTCGCCGGAAAACGAGACGCCCCAGGGGCCCTTAAGGTCCAGGGAGACGATGAGTTTGCCAGACTCGCCGACTCGATCAACACCCTGATGGTCTCCGAACGCCAGGCCACGGAAAATCTGAAAAAAACCGAGGGCGATGCCAGGGCCATCTTCGAGTCCATCGGCGACCCGATTTTTGTGCACGGCTTCGGCGCAAACGGGTTGCCGACCCGACTCCACTACGTCAACGAAGCGGCCTGCAAATTCCTTTCCCGCTCCCGCCAAGAGCTTCTCCAGATGGCCCCGGGCCAGGTCGATGAAATCACACAGGAGCGCATTGCCGAAGTCTCCCACCTCCTGGCTCGTGATGGCCATGCCACCTTTGAGACCCAGTTGATTGCTTCGGACGGAAACCGCATCCCGGTCGAGATCCATGCCAACAACGTGATCCTATCCGGCGAGAAGGCCTGCATCTCGGTGGCGCGCTCCCTTGTCGTCCGCAAAATCATCGATACCCGCATGCGGGAAGCCAAGGAGGCCGCCGAGGCGGCAAACCGCGCGAAAAGCGAGTTTCTCGCCACCATGAGTCACGAGATCCGAACCCCCCTGCATGGAGTGATCGGTTTTGCCGGGTTGCTGAAAAACTCCGAACTGCCGGACCATCTGCGCGAAACCGTGGAGGGAATCAGCACCAGCGCGGACCTCCTGCTCGGACTGGTCACTGATGTCTTGGATTTTTCCCGCATCGAAGCCGGACAACTCGGCTTGAACCTCAGCCCGGTGAACCTGACCCGCGAATTGAAACGCATCTGCTCCGCCACGCGCCTGCGTGCCGAGGAAAAAGGACTGACCTTCACCTGCCAGTGCGATCCAGGCCTGCCACCGGCAGTGCTGGCGGACCTGCTCCGCATCGAACAGGTGCTAGGCAACCTTTTAGGCAATGCCCTCAAATTCACCGACGAGGGAGAAATCACCCTGCAGGTCCACCCCCAGGCCTCACCAAGGCCCGACCAACACGAAATTGTCTTTGTCGTCACCGACACCGGCATCGGCATCCGCGCGGACCAACGGGCACGTCTTTTTAATCCCTTCAGCCAGGCGGATTCCTCGCTCTCCCGCCGCTACGGCGGCAGCGGCCTTGGCCTCGTCATCGTCAAGCGGCTCTGCGAGCTGATGGGCGGAACCGTCACGTTCGAAAGCGAGGCCGGAAAAGGTTCCGCCTTCACCGCCACCATCGTCGTGCAGACCGCCGGCACAGAGGTCCCTCTCCCGCCGGAAGACCGACTCCCCTCCCCCGCCGAAACCACCGTCAGCCCGCTGCGTGTTCTCATTGTGGAAGACAATCGCCTCAACCAAAAACTCATGCGCCGCCTCGTCGAACAACAGGGCTGCCTCGCGGAACTTGCGGGCAACGGAAATGAGGCGCTCACCATGGTCGCCGAGAAGCCCTTCGACATGGTGTTTATGGATGTCAGCATGCCGGGCATGAACGGCTTGGAGGCAACTGCGGCCATCCGTTCGTTCGAGCGGGCAAACGGAGAATCCCGGCGCTGCATTGTGGCCCTAACCGCCGGAGTTTCCGAACACGAACGCCAAGCCTGCGCGAGGGCCGGGATGGACGACTTCCTGGGCAAACCCTTCACGGAAGAAGGGCTCAAGGCCGTGCTTCGCCGGGGAAGGCAGGCCAGGGATGGTGTGTCCGGACAAAAAGAATAGCGAAGGCCCACCGGGACGCCCTTGTGTCGACGGCAAACTTCGTGTATCAGGGCCTTCTCTTGGAGAAAAAACTCTCCAACAAAGGCCCTATAGTTCAACGGATAGAACGGAGGTTTCCTAAACCTTAAATCTGGGTTCGATTCCCGGTGGGGTCACGTTGTCCCCCGCAGAAAAAAAGCCCCTACCGCCAGAACGCGGCCAGTTCGGAGTTTGTGCGGTATTTTCGAAAAGCTGGGTCGTTGATCAGGTAGACGAAGATTTCGGGTGTCGTCATAGCCTGTCCGGCGCGGAGATTGTCGGCCGCGGCAGCAGGATTCCCCTGTCGCAGAGAAGCATAAGCGGCCGCCAGGCTTTCCGTCAGAGTGCGTGGGGCACCGGAGGGCGCGGCAATCTTGTCGTCCGGCAAGTCCTCGAGCGTCATCAGGGCCAGGGTCGCCTCAGTCACGGCCTGTGCGTCCACCGGATTCTGGAGAGCCATAGCCATCTTGATTTCTTTACGGGCTTCCTCTCGACGGCCACCAGCGCGAAGGAGGGTCGCCAGTTCCAGGTGGGGCGCGGGGTTGGCGGCATCAGCGGTGATGGCAGCACGAAGCAAATCTTCGGCTTGAGAGTCGGAACCAGAACCCATCGTAGCGGACTTCTGCCGCTCCAGCATCGACATCACCGCGAGCGAGTCGGACAGACGCTGCCCTGCCTTGATGGATTCCTTCGCGAGGTTTTCCGCCGCCACGGGTTGCCCGGCTTGCAGCGCCGCCAAGGCGGCAAGGTAACTCAAGGACGCCGCTTGCGGAAAGTCGGCGCGCAGGGAGAGAAGGGTTTCCAACGCGGTCTCCGCGCTTCCCGTCCGCAACTCCGCCATGGCGTCGCTGAGGATTCGCGACCCCTTCTCCGGCAGCCGCTTTAGGGTTTTGGCCCGTTCCACCATTTCCCGGTTGGCAGAACTTTTTCCCCGTTCGCGACCGACGTAAAAGCCTCCCAGAGCGGACAACGCGGAGACCACCGTGAGGCCGGAGATAATCAGCAAGGCGGGTTTCCACCAGCCCCACCGGCCACCATTGCCAGCGCGAAATTTTCCGGGAGAGGCGCCCCAATCCCGCCTTGTTGCGTCCGCCTGTGCGGAAAAGACGTTTGCACCAAAGGGCTCTTCAGCAGGCCTTGCGTAAAATCCTTCAGAGCGGTTTTTTCGTTCATGGAAGTCGCGCAGACGGAATCGACGGGCGTCTCCCGAGCTGTAATTACTGGCGCCGGCCGGGCCTATTTCTCCGCGGTTGGGAAGATATTGATTCATGGAGCAGGAGTGATTCCTAAAAACCATGAATCCTACCCATCAGAGATGTCCAACGCGGTCAGGCAACAAAACTGTGACAATTCTGCGACCTATTGCAAAAATTCGGCAAGTTCCGCCCTGTCACGGTACCGGCGGAAGACGGGATCACTGGTCAGGTAGTAGAAAATATCGGGATGGATCATGTCTCTGCCGGCCTTGAGCAAAGTTGCAGCGGTGCCGAAGTCCCCGTGGCGGAGGGCGACGTTCGCCGCCACCAACGCCTCGGTCAGGTTACGCGGCGCGGAAGAAGCCGCAGGCAGTTGGTCGTCGGGCAGATCCTCCAAGTCCATCAGAGCGAGAGTCACTTCCGTGACCGTATGGGCATCCACGGGGTTCAATCTTGCCTGCGCGGCGAGGATTTCCTGGCGGGCCTCGTCACGTCGGTTGGTGTAGCGGAGAAGAGTCGCCAACTCAAAGCGGGGCGCCGCATTGGCAGGGTCCGCGAGGATGGCCTGGCGTAGAAGATTCTCGGAGCGAACCTTCGGGTCGCCCATCACGGCCCGCGTGCGGTCTGCGGGTTTCATGGATTCGACAACAGCTTGCAGCGCGAGGGCATCCGAGACGCGTTCGCGCTTGACAATGGTTTCCGCGATCTTCCTTTCCGCCAAATTCACATCGCCCGACTGCACGGCGGCAAGGGCGACCAGATAGCTCAAGGAGGGATAAAATCCCTTTTCCGCTTCGATAGCCTGAAGGATGGTAAGTGCGCCCGCAGCGTCGCCAGCGCGCAATTTCACCAGCGCCTCATCAATCCTCACCGCGATTTCCGGAGGGATGGACAGTCTTTCTCGCAGGGCCTCGTCATCCGCGCGCTTTTTGCCGGCGGCCATTCCCGAAAGGTAGACGGGACCAGTGACAAAAATGAGCAAGAGAACTACGAGAGCAAGGACCCAATAGGCGCGGATCCGGGCGGAGGCGAAGGCTTGAAGGCGTTTGGTCCAGGAGGCCTGGGTCTTCTTGCGGCGCTTGCCGGATCGTCCGGACCCGGTGGAGGGAACATCCTTTTCAGGCGCGTCTTCGGACTCTTCGGCGATGCCCACGGACGATGGGAAGGCCGGACGGCGTCCCAGCACATCCCATTCCTCGGGTTCACCGGTGTCAGCGGCCGTAGGAACGGACTGATTTTCCGCCTTGAAATGCTTTTCGTTCCCGTGAGAAGCCGATTTCTCCTGGAGATCAGGCGAAGATTCCGGCACGCCACTTTCTGGAGGTTTCTTCTCAGGCGAGTTTTCCTTTCTGCGGCGTTCCTTCCGCGGGTTTTCCTTTCCAGAACTCATCCGCGGAAACTAGCCGTGGGGTAGCCCGCCAGCAAGTGCCGATTCCGTGCTCCGACCCTCGAGAAAAATTGGTCCAAATCTCGCATTTTTGCCCCTTTTTCAGGGACAGCCCCCCACTTCGGTGATTGTGACGAGATCGTTACAATATCTCCCTAGTTCCAGCGTGGGAGAAAGGTACGCCTTCAGCAGGAAGTTTCAGCGGCCGGTTTGTTCAACGGATGCGGGAGCCTCCTTGCAGCCCAAAACGCATAAGTATGAGCGCGCGGGAGGCAGTCTCGACCTCAACCAATAAAAAAACCTCGATGAAATTGAAAAAAACAAAGGCGGCGCAGCATGCTCTGGCTATCGGATCCCTGGCGATCTCGATGGCGGGCGCAAATGCGGCTGTCGATACCGCATACAACGCAAACGATGTCCTGTTGTTCGGCCAGAATCCCACCGGGACCACTGGAACGGATCAGGTGTTCGTCTTCAGCTTGGGCAGCACGTTCGATGTCTTCCGTGACGCCGCCACTCCCGGCGACGCTTCGTTCGGCACGACGATCAACCTGGGCAATATCAACACCCAGCTGACGTCCACCTACGGAGCAGATTGGACGAATCTCGGTTCGACCGTCTTCTTCGGCGCCGCTGGCCAAAATGGCAGCACGAGCTCGCTCAGCAGTGCGACCTCCAACCAAGACTACGCGCGCACCGTCTATGTCACCAAGCCGAGAACCGCCGCAGGGACAGTCGGAGCCTCGAATTCGGCATCAGTTGCTCTTCCCGGAGGAACCGCTGCCCAAAGTAACTTGGCCTCAAATATCAGTGGTTCTAACAACAGTGCTATTGCGGCCGGTCAGCCAGGGGATGCTCAAATCGGCGATACCACAATTGACGAGCAAAACCCCTTCTCGAACGGAAATCCGGCAACGGCTTACGGCCAGCTTTCCCAAGGCGTGATGGGTTCCATCAGCAGCACGACCTATTCGTTGGGCGGCGTCAATGACATCGTTCTCGGGCTGGATTTGTATCGCGCCACGCCCGTCCTCAACGCCTCGGGTTGGCAGAACATCGAAGGAATCAGCGGTGTCGCCGCCGGCCAGGGATATTTCCTCGGCACGATCACCCTGAGCAGCAATGGCGACGTGAACTTCATCGCCGTTCCCGAACCTTCCACTGCCGCGCTCCTCGCCGCAGGTCTCGTCATCACCCTCTACGGCAAACGCCGTCGCAATGTCGTTTCTTAAGTCTCAATTCAAACAACTCCAAGATCACTTACTACTCTTAAAATTATTATGAAGATTCAAAACATCCTCGCCGCCGCTGTTGCGATCGGCACCGTTTCGTCCGCGATGGCGCAGACGACGGAACTCACCATCACGGGTGCCACGGCGTTCCGCCAGGCCACCATGAAAGCGATCTTCAATGCCTACGATTCCATCGGAAACGCAGGCGTGAATTTCAACGTTGCCCACGATTTCACCGGCAACACGAGCAACCAGGTCAGCCAGCTCATCGCCTCGAACAAGGCGGTGTTCACCGGCACGTTCCCCGGCATCGCGGGCACGACCATCATCCGCACGTCGTTCAACGGCTCCACCGAGGGCCTCAACGCCATCGCGGGAAACAGCGATCCATCGTTCCTTCAAGTGGCGGCCGCAACTGCGGACGACACTTCGACAGCGAACAACAACACGGTCAACGACGGCATCCGCGTGCTGCAGACTTCTCCTACGAACACCCTTCGTCCGAAGTTCAGCTTCTCGGATGTGTATCAGAGCACATCGCCAGTCGACAACGAAGTGTTGAATCCCGTCGGCACATCCGCCGTCGGTGTCGTGACGTTCGCGATGATTGCGAACGAAGGAGCTCCTTCGAACTGGACGAATGCAACGATTCAGCAGTGCCGTGCTCTTTGGGGCGCTGGTATTGCCCCGCTCTCGTTGTTCACCGGAGATCCTGACGACACGACCCTCGTGTTTGCGACCGGCCGTAACGACGGTTCGGGAACACGTTCCGCCTACTTGACGGAGTGGACCTATGGCGCGGCCAATACCGTGCAGCAATACATCGTGACGACCGCCGGCCAGGCGGTGGCCAATGTGATCAGCGCGATTACGCTGGTTCCCGCAGGTGGAAACGGCACGGGCAACCTCCTTTGTCCGGATGGTTCGGGCAACGCCTCGACCCTCTGGGGCAATGACGTGCTGGGCAATGGTGGTTACCGCAGCAGCAGTGCTCTTCGCGGCATCATGGCTCGGACCTCAACCTCGGTTGATGTCTATGACGGCGAAAGCCAGGATGCTCTTGCGGAAGATATTCCAATTTTCCTCCTGACCTGGCTCTCCACGGCGGACAGCCTGAATGCTGCGACAGGCGGCGCGAAGATCCTCGCTTTCAATGGTGTCCAAATTACTCCCTTGATCGCGACCGATCCTAACAACTACCTCGGAACTGGCTTCAACCAAGCCGACTTCGAGAAGGTCACTTCGGGTGCCTACTCCGCCTGGAGCTACCAGCACCTCTATCACCACGGTTCTCTCTCGGCTAACGAGCAGACCTTCCGTAACTCGATGACCGCACCCGGCGGCTTCCTTGAAGTCGGTCTTCAGGAAACAGCCAATGGCCTGCGCTTGAGCGACATGAACTGCGAGCGCGCTGACGACGGCTTCCCGATCTTCCCGCTCTAAGTTAACCCGAGTAAGAAATAGTATTACGAAGCAACCGAGCTGGCACCGGAAACGGTGCCAGCTTTGGTTTTTCCGGGAAAATTCCCTCGGGGGAATTTTCGAGAAGGTCGGCGGGGCGCCTGCCGATCTTCTCGAGAACTTCAGTCCTGTGAGACCCAAGATTTAATCCGTCCATTTGTCCTATTCCTCATGAAAAAAATCCTTCTTATCCCCACCCTGTTGGGAGTCGCCGTGGCATCTGGAATCGTATCGGCCAGGTTCCTCACCGCAGAAGCCGAAAATCCCGTGAAGCCCGAAACCCAAAGTTCACTCAAGCATCCCGGAGAACCCAGCGCTGAGGGCAACTGGACCTCGGCGGAGACAAAGGCGTCAACGCACAGTACGGCAAAACGCTCGTTGGCTGCGGCCCCCACGAACTTTCAACCGGGTTCTTCCCAGGCAAAACGCCTGTTAAATTCCCGAACGAATCCGACCGCGCCGCCTTCCTCCAACTCAACTGCGGTCACGTCTGCCGGGACGGGACTGGGTGCGACCAGCGTGCCCGCGGGAGCAACTACGACATTACCCGCGTATTCCGGAGCCAGCCAGGCGTTAGGGGCGGGCAGTGCCACGGGAACTTCCAACGGCGCAAGCAGCACTTCCAATGGCGGAGGCGGGGCGGAGCAGGATGCTGCACCCGCTCCCGCGGACGCAGTCTCTTCAGGTTCGGGAGCGGAAATCGTCCTGAACGTCCCGGCCGGCGCGGTGGTGCCGGCGGCTTTCGTCGATAAAACGCCTCGCACGCCCCAGCAACAGAAGGCACTCGACGAAATCCTCACAGACTTCGACACCAATGTTTCCACACCTCAACCGGGTGTGAGTGAGACGGAAAATTGGAACACCGCCCGACAGATTGCCGACCAGCGATATCTCACCCTGTTCGGGTATCAGGCCTACAATCAATATCACCTCCAGGCTGCCAAGGAGGCTCTAAACGAGAAGAAGGCCGTGGTATCGCAGCCGCCGACGACTCCCTGAGAAAGGCGTTATTTTAACCGCGGATGGCGCGGATTTTGCGGATAGGGGGGAGAACAAAGTTGAGGGGGGAGGTCTTTTCTCCGGAGCACATTTTTGGCCCCGTCTTTCATCCCTGCTTCCAAGGAATGTGGCCTCTACCAGATGGACGGATGGGGACAACCGTCCCTACCATTTTGGCTAGGGCGGATAGTCACTTACCCGCCGTGACCTTCGGCTATAGCGTTTTCGATTCTTGGAGGACGCCATCCTCCCAATCTTCCCCATCCGCCAAATCCGTATTATCCGCGGTCGACTCTCCTACGCTCCGTCACCGGGCTGGTTTTGTTCGGTCGGTTCCGAGCTTGCCGATTTGGGTTTTCCGCTGGTGGCTCTTTGGATCAGAAGGAAGCGATCTGCCTCCTTTTTGGCCGAGGCGAGGAGAGCCGAGGGCAGGGCCGGCATAATTTCTTCGTAAGTTTTTTGGGCGGTGATTTCTCCCTGCTCGGAGGAAATAATCAGCCACTTGAGGGCCTCCTTGCGATTCGGGGCTTCGGGAGATTGGACACCCATAATGTGGGCCAGATTGGACTGGGCCTTTTTGCTGTTCTGTAACGCGGCTTTGCGAAACCAAATTTCCGCTGCGGCAGGGTCTTTTTCGGTTCCTGCTCCATCACGCAAGGCAACGCCCATCATATTCTGGCAGATCGGATCGCCGGCCTCAGCGGCTTCGCGAAGGTAGGGAACCGCCTTGGAGTAGTCGGCATTCTGCAGCTTGTCCCCGAAAAAATAAAGGCGACCAAGCACCGCCTTTGCTCCCATGAAGCCTCCATCAGCGGACTTTTTAATCCACATGAGGCTTTCATCGTTGGAAAGGAGAATGGTTTTCCCCTGGCGAAGCATTAGGCCTAAATCCAATTGGCCTTTGAGCGAGCCCGCTTCCGCCGCTTTACGGAACCATTCCACGGCCTTGGCCTCGTCCTGGGGCACGCCCTCACCCGCGTTATAGAGAAATCCCAGCCCGTCCATGGCATCGGCATGGCCAAGCGCGGCCGCCTCCTCCAGAAGTTGGCGGCTTTTCGCGGAATCCTTGGCCACGCCCTCTCCCCGGAAATACGCCCGGGCAAGCAGAAATTTGGCTTGGGCATCCCCGCCAGCAGCGGATTTTTCGAGCGTGGCCACATCCGGCGTTACTTCCGGCTCAGCAGCAAGCACCGGGCCGGCCAGGATTCCCATGGCGGCAACGAAAGGGAGAAGGAGATTTTTCACAACCGAAATTCTACCTAAGTGACGGCGATCCTCCTTGTGACATTTTTGTCATAAATGGAGTCCCCGCGGAGACGCTGCGATAGAGGAGCCAATGCCAGCCAGACACTCCCGCATGGGGGAATACGCCCACATAGCGGTAGGTTTCGGTGGGCGTGTGCATGAATTGCTCGGGCTTCCCTTGCGAGGAGGCCTGCGAGTGGCGGAGGAGCCAGCCCGCACGGCCAGAGCCAGATTCAGCAAGTGGGAGGTATTTCACCCTGGAGGAAAGTGGGTCGCGCCGCGCGAAAAATTCGACAAGGACCTTGTTGCGGGCATCATGGTCGGAGGTGACGACCTTATTGGCAAAGGGACTTAGCGCCACGTGTCGCAGGGCCTCGCGATAACTTCCCCGACCGAGCGTAACGAGATCATAGAGTCTCGGGGCCTGGGCGACCACGTAGGCGACGAGGAGCGCCACCACGATAGCGGCGGCAGCAGACCACCGCCGAACTCCGAACGCCAAACTCCCAGCTCCCATCCCAGCGAGGCGTGCGAGCAGTGCCGCGAGCGCCAGGTAAAAGAACGGGAGGAAGACCAGAAAGTAGCGGAAATACAGCACCTCGGGGCGGGAAACAACCAGACCCACCGCTGCCGTCACGGGCAGGAACACGAACAGCCATCCGATGTGGGAAACGCGGGCGTGGCGTAGTCCGAACCAGATACCCGCACCATACAAAAGGCCCCCAGTTCCGATGGCCAGCCAAGTCCACGGCCCGCCCACCGGGAACCCCAGGGCATAGCTGAAAAAGTGGCCCAGGACAGTCGTGAGCGAATACTCCGGGCCCCCGCCAATCTGCAGGCGTCGCAGGAAACCCACATAAAGGAAAACCGCCCCCAGTCCCGGAACGAAAAACCATCTCATACTGGCGAACAGCACCGGAAGGGGAGAACGCATTTCATCCACCATCGAAATCATCTTCCAGGCCGCGAGCGCTGTCAGAACGAGCAGAAAGGTGGCATGGGACAGCATCCCGATGGCACAGACCAGCCAAAAAAGAACCGCCAGCAAGACCGGCGGCCGCGCACGGGTCTCGACCAGAATCACCGCCGCTGCGAGGGCACACGCGACGGCGGGAGCATATCCCCTGGCTTCCGAAAAATAGAGCACCAGCGGGAAAGAGAACACGGCCAGTACAGTGGCGATTGTCCGCGAAGAGGGCGCAAGGCTGGCGGCGAGTCGGCCGACAAGGAGGAGCGCGGAGAGACCGCAGACGATCGAAAGAGCGCGGCAGACCAAAGGCGCACTCCCGGTACCAACGGCCATCAGCCACCAACTGTTGAGGGGGTGGTTGTTGTCGTGGGGAAAGATCCGGAGAATGTCCCAGGGCGAGTCGGCCCGTTCCGCCCATTCAAAACTCCAGATCTCATCGAGCCAAAGGTCGCCGCGAGCGCAAAGAACGAGAAGGATAGCGCCGAGGATGAGGAGAAAAAGCCGAACCTGGAGGGCACCGGGCCCTCGGTGCCGTGAAGGAATGGGTTGCGAGGGCCCGCAACCCTCCAGCTTTCTCTTCCGCCCCATGTCAGTTTCGGGCGTCGATCTCCCGAAGGTAACGGCGGGGGCGTTCGTCCTCCGGGCGGAGGGCCGCTGCCTCGGTGAACAATTCCCGCGCCTTGGCCGGTCGACCGATCTCGAGGAAATAGATCCCGCGATAGAAAAGGGATTCGAAAGGCGATTGCTCCGGCAGCACGGCGAAGATTTTCACCGAGTTCGCGTCCAGGCCAGAGTCGGTGGGAATCGGGTAGGCAAAAGGACGCAGCCAATCGGGACACTCGTCGCCCTCGACGATGGCTTTGAAAAAGGGGGCCTCGGTGGTCTCGCGACCTTCGGCCTTGGCGAGAAGTCGGGCGTAGTCCTCCGCAAAATTGTCCCAGGATGGCACCACAATGTGCGTGACTCCGGCGCTCGTGAGTTCATTGAGGGCTTCGGATTCCTCCGGGACGGAAAAGATCCGGGCCGCACGTTTAAGCCCGGGCATATTTTCCCAATACAAAGTGCCGAGAGTGTGAAGACCGGCGTGGTAGGCCATCTCGGTGGAAGCATTGGGGCCGGTCAACACCACCGGAACCTTATCCGGGCTCGATTGAATCAAGCGGTGCGCGACGTCCCGCAGAAGCAGGTTTCCGGCAACATCCCGGGGAATCGGGGCGTCCAGGCAGGTTCTTTCCTCTTCAGCTCGGATGGCGATCTGGGGCAGAAGCGTGAACAGGATCGCCACCCAACCCCAGACGACAAGCCCGCGGAACGTCCACCGTCGCACCCCGGTTTGCCGGGGAAAAAGCACGAGGTCCGCCAGCACAATCAGAACGGCTAGACACCACATGCCGAAAGCAGCCGATCCCCATCGCACCTGGAGCACGGTGAGGATTTGCGTGATCAATATGGCGGGAGCAAGCAAGGGCAGGGCGCGCCGCGCAAGGGGGCCAAAATTCCGGGTCAATCCCAACACGCTCGTGCTCGCTAGAACGGCAATGGGCCAGGCGTATTGCGTCAGCCAGGAGATTCCTCCTCCCGTAAGCCGGTTGATGGCGAAGATGCTCTGAAATTCGAGAATGTATTCCTTGTGCAGCGCGAGCAGGAAATCGTCCGAAACCCAAAATACGGCATTCGGGACCCAGACGATGGCAAAAACCGGAGCGAGCACTGCAACCAGCGCCACCACAGCAAGTCCGAGATCAAACCCGCCTCGCAGCGGAAACCGTCCCGCGGCCCCCCAGCCCACGGCCCGACTTAACAGGAATGCACCGCCCATCCAGGCCAGAGCATAGAGAGGGTGATTCACCTCCAGTCGCCAACCCATGTGGAAGGGAAAATACTCCAGTACGTAAAACCCCAGGCTGCCTGTTCCTCCGGCCAGGCCCCAGACCATCCACAGCTCGGGACAGGCTATCGCGGATTTATCCCCACGCGCCCGGAACACGGAGACGAGGAACCCTCCCGCCGCCACACCCGCGAGGATCGGAATCGCCGTGGCCGCGCTCACCCAGAGCGATGCCGCACCGAGAAATCCCGCGGCCGCGAACCATCGTCTCGCCGTCTGCAAATCAGACAAACCTCCACGATCGCCTACCGAATCCTTTCTCCGGACCAGTCCGCAGCCGCCGGCCAGGAGACACAACACCCCACCCATCGCGAAAGCCACCACCACTCCATGATGGTCCGCCTCCCCGGTCAGGAAGGTTCTCAGCAGCGCAAAGCTGGTGAGAATGACCAAAGCAAAAAAAGCCCCCGCAAATTTCCCAAACCGCACCGCCGCCAGAAACGCGAGTCCCACCACAGAAATCAACAGCATCACCGGACCCGCAATCATGGCCGCTTCTGCGACGGAAGCGCCCGGCGGCGAGCCGGAAGAAAAGCTGCGAAGCAAGGCAAGGCCCGCCAGAATCCACATCAACAGGGAGCTCCAATGCACCTCGCGGCCGTCCGGCGCATTGTCCAGGTCTGTGCTACGCACGCGCCAGGCACTCTCGCGAAGCATCCGCTCGGTGTGAAGAACCCACCACCGGGCATCCATCGCATAGTGGGGGAGCACCAGCCATTCCTCCCGCGTGCCCTCTGCGACCGGCAAGGTGTGGGGGGGAGCTTCGGCAAACGAGGTGCGCGAAATTTTTTCGACCAGGGCAAAGCGGGACTGGCCGTCGAGTGCCACGATCGTCACCGTGACTGCAAGGCAGAGAATGACCGAGGCCCAAGCCCAGATCGAGATTTTGACGACAGTCCGAGCGGATTCCGGTGGCGCGGTTTTTTTTCCGGCGCGGTGGCTGGGTTTGCCCGGCGCTTTTGGCATGGGGGACTTGCTTATTGTTCCTCCTCGTCGCCCCCGCCGTAGCCCAGGACCTCAACCACAATAATGGACAGAGCTTCCTCTGGCTCGGGCGTGGGCTGGGCCTGACTGGCAACATCGGCGGCAACGCTCGAGGCAGCCCCGGTTGAGCTGGAAGCCGCACTCAGCCCGGCAATATTGGGGACGGCTGTGGGGGGCGCCGTGGGAACGCCAGTGGTGTTTCCTGGGGCGGAAATATTGTCGGCATTCAGCACCTCCACCGCTCCAATCGCGATATCACCTGTCGCACGAATGCCCGCGTCTCCGGCGTCCACTGTTCCTTCTGGAGCGATGAGGAACACACTGCCCGGCTCAACACTGTCCACCGCTGCCAGCACGCCAATGCCGCCGCCCGTGGCGAGACCGCCGAGGTCAGTTTCAACGTCAGCGCTTGTCGCATCAATAATCACGCGAGTCGGAGGAGCGGTCACCACAGTCTTCGGCGCGCTCCCGGCTGCAATGCCTCCCGTGGTGGACCAGATGGTCAAATCGCCGCCGCGCAGAGTAAAGATTCGGGCCTGGCCGATGTCCACATCCCCATCCACCAGGATGTTAACCTCGCCGCCGAATTCCGTCACAATACCTGGAGGAGTTTGGGGATTGCCGAAGATATCCTCAGCCAAGGTCAAGCCGCCGCCCGGAGCCAACATCGTAATCGATCCCCCACTGACTGTGCGAATATCGCGAGCCTGGGTGAGGATCTCGCCCTCATAGGTGGCGTTCGCCAGAATGCCCACGGCCGCCAGGGCTTCTTCGTATTCCTGGCTTGTGGCCGCATCTTGCAGGATGCCGAAAAGCACATCCAGTGCGACGAGCGCCTGCTGCTCGGGGGTGAGAGTCTCGAAATCCACTTCCCCGGGCAGCTGACCTCCCTCGGCGACATAGGTTTCGATAAATTGTGTGAAGTCCAGGGAGCTTCCCGCCAGTCCAAGGGCTGGACCTCCATCCGGGCCACCCACACCGGCAACAACCACGAGATCAGCCCCAGCGAAGGGCAGGAAAGGGTTGCGCGACCGCCCGATGCTCGTGATGCCCACACTGGTGCCATCGGTGAAATTCGCCCCGCCACCCAGATCCACATTGCGGCCCGCGAGGACCTCCAAGGTTCCGGGTCCGCCAATCTGAATATCGCCCGCCAGAGCCTGAGTCTGGACCGGTTGATTGTTCGCGTCCCGCACCACGGTATCCTTAAACGGATCCACGATGAGGTTAAACTGGCTAATGTCGCCCGCCGTCGCCCGGAGCGGAGAGTTTTCGTTGTAGGGGATAACGTCCCTTCCTGCGGAGACGATGGAGACATCGCCGTCACCCGTGTTTTGGAGGTAGAAGGCGATATCCGTAATGTCCTCCTCCGCATAAATCAGGGACTGTTTGGGTGAATACAATGTCACCCCGGTGATGTCTCCGCCCGCCGCATAGAGCCGCAGGGGGTTGGGATCGTTGGCGTGCAGGGGCGTCGAGGCGTGGAGCGCGGTCTGCACGTCAATCGTGCCGGCGATGCCGGTATACGCCCCGGTTTCCTGGAACAACGGCGAGACAGAGCCCAGGGGATCAATCGGGCTGTCCCGGACGGTGGATATGTCGCCCGTGCCAATGACCTGCTGGAAGCCCAAAGGCGTGCCAACGGAGGGGATTCTATCCGGATCGGCATCGGAGAGATTGATGCTGGCCGTGGCCCACGCGGTGACGGCGACGACGGAACCATTTACCGTCGTCTGTGTGACCCCTGTAGGGTTAAGGCCGACAATCCCCTCAGAAGCCACGAGTTCCAACCCTCCCACCGGTGAAGGAAAGAGATTGAGAGTTCCCACAATATTGATGGAGCCCCCGAACGCGGTGCTTTGCAGGACCGGCAGGGAAACCGTAGCCATGGTGTTGAAATTTTGGATCTGAGTTTCCGACAAGCGCGTCCATGGCTGATAGTACCCTGAGCCACCAATATTCAAGGGAGCGGCTTGTTGGTAGGCCACAGCGAGGGTCGGAAGCACCAGATTCTGTCCGGGTAGAGTGAGGCCAAGTCGGTGGGTCACACTGCCTCCGAGGGAGGTGACTTCCACCCCGGACTCCTCCCCGGTCGTCTGGAACTGGGACTTGTACCAAAACTTATTGTTGAGGCCCTGCGGCAGGAAAAAGGCGCTCGTGGCCGGGCCGAGCAAAATGTTGCCCCGAGCGGTCACGTCGAAATTCGCACGTCCCCCATAGAGCGTGACGGCCTGCCAGGTGAGGGGGTCAAGGATCAGCTCGGGGTTTCCGCCAGTGGAGAGAATGCCGCGCGATGGGGATTGGGCGGCGTTTGTGGTGATCTCCGCTCCGGCATCGAGACGGCCGGATCCGCGTTCCACATAAAAGTTTCCGCCATCGATGTTGCCTCCGGCCCGCACCAGCAGATCGCCTCCTCCCAGTTCCTGAAGGTTGTCCACGGATGGTGCCAGGTTCTGGCCGGTCAGGGGATCGATGCCCGCCATTCTCGCGTTCGTCGGAATCACCGCGTCGGCATTGACAATGTCATTACCAGCCTCGAGAGCGATGTCGCCACCACCAAGCGCTCCGAAACCTTGGAAGAAATTACTATAGTCGATCCACCAGGTGGTCGAAGCCGACGGGTCGGTAATGGAGCCGAGGGAAGCCCCGGGAATGACGATATCGTCAAACTGCCCGGTCGCAGAATCAACGAGACCGCGGCGATAAAGCCAGTTGGTCGGAATCTGATTACTGGCGTCGGGGATGATTTGTCCTTGGTAGAAGGTGAACCGGCCGATGTCGTTTTGAGCGGAGACCGCAAGATCGCCGCCGGCCATCGCGTAATAGGCTCCATAATTCTGTTGGATGGCACCCAGATTACCCTGGCTCGGGTGTTGCGTGGTTGTCCGCACGGTGATCGGCACGAAGAAATCTCCGGTCTGAAAGATGGTCGTGCGGTCAGGTAGTCCGACACCAGCCGTATAAATCGTGGCGAAAGGATTTCGCAGTTGCACGTCCAGGCCTGCGCTCACATCGATGTCACCCGTGCCGGTCCGAATGACCTCGTAGCGCGTGCCTTGATTTGTGGTGGTCGTGGAGATTCGAATGGTGTCCGCGGTCTGGCCGCCGCTGCCAACGGCGGCGGAGCCCCCGGAAGTCAAA
Organism: Terrimicrobiaceae bacterium; assembly: GCA_041752695.1. GTDB lineage: Bacteria > Verrucomicrobiota > Verrucomicrobiia > Chthoniobacterales > Terrimicrobiaceae > CALCJD01. The sequence continues at coordinate 71,420 of JBGSVZ010000047.1, read as the reverse complement.
GGATTGGGAACCGGCGAGGAGAAAAACTCGCCAACCAAAACGGAACCCTTGCCCGGTTGAAGAAGCGCCAACTCCTCGGGCGTGAGCACCTCCTGATAGCCTGCTGCGGAAAAATCGGAACCGGCCGTAAGACGGTAACTCCAGGACTGGGAATTAACAGGAAGCGCCTCGTTGATGGACATCAAGGGAGCCAGCCACATTTGCGAATGACCGATGTCGGCAAAATTCTGGGCCGTGCCTTGTGCAATCGGGGTGAATCCGTCGCTCAGTGTATTGTTAAAAACCAGATCGCCTTGGGCACGCAGGGTCAGCACGCCGGGAGCGGCGTCGGGACCGTAACGCCAACCTGACAAATCCCAATCCGCCGCCGCCAGAGCACCGGAATTGGTCGAGCCGGTCTGATTGGGCAGCCCCAAAATCAGGTCGCCCGTCGGGTTGATGATTTCCACCCCGGGGGCGATGACCAGCACCGATTCGAGGCCTGGTTGCGCACTCAGGAGAGAAGCCTGCATCGCTGCGTATGCTGGCGTGGCTGCCTGGCCGCCCTGTCCGAGGAACGCGAGGTTGTCAGCGTGGATCCCTTCACGCACTCCCATGGAAGCCACCAACGTTCCGCCGCCTGTGCGCGTGATGGTTCCCGCCCCGTTGAGGCTGACGAGCGAGCCGGCCGGGACCTGGACGTTGGCGAGGGCGGGAATAGCGATCACCGCCTGCTCTGTCCCGCCTATCAACTGCACGGAGCCCGATGAGCCCAGAGTAATCTTCGAGCCCGGAGCAAGAGTTACCGGAGTATTAGCGGCGAGAGGAATGGTGGAGTTATCGGGCAGCGTGATGGTCGCCGCCACAGTAGTCTGTACGGTCGTCACGTCGTTGGTGCCCGCGGGGAAGGTAATGGATTGCGTGTTGAGCAGGGCAAAACTGGCCGGTCCGGCCGGAACATAAGCTGAACCCGCAACCGACAAGCGAACCCGCTGTGCACCCGTGGTCCCTGCCGTGAAGGAGACCGCACTCGAATCGGCCACCGTGGCCACCGTGATCGCACCGGGGAACGCATCCACCGAGGTGAGGGATCCGCTGGTGGCGGAGACATCGTAAACTTTGACCGCTTCAACCAGAATGCTCGATGCACCATTCACCGTGGATGCAATCGGATTCACAAACACGCCCGTGCCGTCAGCCGTGCGAGGCGCGCGTAGATGCAGTTCGCCGGTAAACTGACCGTAAAACGCGCTCGATCCCGGGGTGGTGTACTCTCCTGCGACATAGTCCGCGACGGTGAGGTCGATCAGCGATCCGGCCTGAAGATCTAGCAGGGCGAGCGGGTTCGTGACACCGTTGACCGGGGCGCCAGCTTCAAGCGTGATCTGCCCTCCCTTTCCGGCATTGCTGAATTCTTCGGCGGCGACGGTCAGGATCGCGGTCGGAGCCAGAGTGAGGCTGCCCTGGGCGACCAACGAAATACTGCCGCCCGTCACGCCGGAGGCGTCGATCAGACCGGTGACCAGAATGCTGCCGGCGTCCGTCGCCAGCGAAAAATTCCGGGCGTGGATCTCGCCCGCGACCGTGATGTCACCAGTGCGGGCACGGAATGCGCGTTCTTCAAAAAATCCGGCTTCGTCGAGTTCGATATTGAGGTCATCAAAGGCAGCTATAACCCCGGCATCCAGGAGGAACCTGCCAGACAGACCTCCCTCCCCGGCACTGCCCGAAAGACTTCCCAGGGAAACAAAAGCCCCGCCGGGAGCGCGAATCATCAAGGCCCCGGCATCCCCGCCGTCCGGGTGAGCTGCGACGGAGATCACACTGCCTTCCAACAAAGTGACGTCCCCCAGAGTGGACGAGAGTTCAATCCCACCGGCATTGGCGTAGCGGGTCACATCATAAAAGTCCTGGGCGCTACCCTCGACGTTCAACTCACCGCCGACCGTAAGATCTCCTGTCAGGGCGTTGAGTTTAAGCAGACCGCTAGGCAAGAGAATCGTGGTGTTTGCCACGATCTCGGCACCGGTGAAGGTCAGGGCTGCGCCCAATCCCGGTTTAAGTTTGGACTCCCCTTCCAGGGTCTCTAGGAGCAGGTTCCCGCCCGCTGTGATCGATTGACTGCTTCCTTCCACCCCGGTGATCAACGGCGTGTAGATTGCCAGGTCTCCCGCAGTGGCAAATGTTCCAATGCCCTCGCTCAACACGCCCCCCGGCGCATTCATAATCAGGCTTTGATACCCCGCCACAGTGAAATCGTTGGACCCAAAACGGATGGTCGAAGCGTCAAACTGAAGCGTGCCGGAAAGAGGGCCCTGGGGAGCAGGCAACCCGGCGATATCGACGGGATTATCGAAGCGCACAGTGCCGGCCGTGAAGATTGCGCTGCCGGTTCCCTGCTCGTAACCCCGAATCCCCCCGGAGATGAGTTCCAGTTCCCGCAAGCCCGTGCCACCAAAAGCGCCGGCACCGTACACATCGATGCTGGTGTAACTCAGTAGAGTCAGGAATCGAGAGTCTTGCGCGTCGGCCAGAAGGTCGCCGGTCAGGACAAGATGCGGATCGATTATCGACCCAGTGAGTCCACCGGCCGGCTCGCTCAGGATGATGCTGATCTGGCCGCTGCCCAGTTGCAGGGCGATGGCATCGATATTAGCCTCCGGGTCGATATCCGTCGCATAGGTGGAATCAAGAATGACAGAAATGCCGGAGATCTCCGCGCCCGCTCCGATGGTCAGAATAGGTCCGGGGCCGACGGTCACGTCGCTGCGCAGAATTGCCGTATCGGGATTGGCGCTCACCCGCAACAGGGCGCCATTCCCATCGAGCAGCAAGGTTTCAACAGGCTGCGTTCCGGCCCGGGTGGAGACAATGGACGAACCTTCCGTTACGGTGAGGGCCTCATTCGAAACCAAAATAATGTCGGAGCCCATCAGCGAACTGCCCCGGTTGTCCACTACGAGATTGTCGGTACGCACATCCACCTGCACGCCGTCCGTTGTTTCATAGCGCAGGCCGCCGATCAGCAGGCTTTCCGCGCCCCAGGAGCTGATCAATGCCGAGTTCAGCACCACAGTGGCTCCATCCGGAGCCTCGCCGCTGCCGCCCACCACGTAGATATCGGCAAAGCTTGCGATATCAATGGAAGCCCCTCGTCCGCCTTGCGCCGCTTCCGTAAGTACCATGCCCTCCAAAACCAAAGCCGAGTTGCCGGAGAAAGCCACGCTCCCCGAGTCGCGCGGGAGTTGCTGAAGTTCCGGTGCGTCCAAGCGCACGGCGGCCTCGGCGAGGAAAGAATTGGCCGTGTAAAGTTCGTATTCCGCGCGGCCCGCCACCACCGCGGGCGGCAAAACTTCAAACTGAGTTGGCACGGATGGCGCGGAGGTGGGGTTGAGCGCATTCTGGCTGAAGCCAAAGACAAATGTCGCGCCCTCTTCGGTGGTTCTTCCGCCAAACCCGGCAATTTCCGCGCTCGGAACCAGTCCGCTATCCTGCGGGGTCACAAGAAACGCACCAGGCAGGAGCGCATAACGCGAAGGCAGCAACGTGTAATATCCCGCCGGAAGGCCGGGGCTGTCCTCCAGATAAACCTGCTGACCCAAAGCCAGATTTGCCGAGACGTAACCTGGATCACCTTCCAAAGCGCCGGAATTCTCCCCAGTGTTGAACGAGTTGATCGGCGCATAAGTCGAGCCGTATCCTGGAACGACCGCGTAGGACTGAGGAACGAGCGCCCAATAGGTGCCGGACTCCGGCTCGGGCGGGTTCACAAAATCGCTGGGATCAATGGCGACGCGAGCAGACCACGTTTGACCCTCGTAATAAACCAGGTCACCCGAGCTGTAAGACGAGCCCCCAGACCAGACCGAGGAGGCGGAACCGAGAATATCAACACTGCCGCCATTTCCGGGCACCCACCGGTAAGCCAGAAGATCGCCGCCGCCCCGGACGTCGATCACCGAACCCGCTTCCATCACCACAGAATTGCCGCCGATCGAAACGCCCTTTTCGGGCAGGCCCGAAATAGTCACATTGACCCCCCGGGGATCGATCCACGTCGAGCCGTCGGGACTGAGGCCAAATGGAATCAGAATCCCCTCTCCCGTCATCGGGTCGATCGCCGAGACCGAAGTGACACTGCCCGCCGACAGCGTGACCAACTCCGCCGTGGGAATTGCCAGGGCCGCACCGACCACGGGATTAAGGGGTTGGTCCAAATCGGCATCGGTCGGATCCAAATCGGTGCCATCCCAACCGAGCGTGATTGAGCCGAGCGGAGCAACCAGCGTTCCCCCTTGCGTGATGGTGGAGGCATAGATCCCCAGGGAGCCTCCCGCCGAGAGAGGCAGCGGACGTTGACCGGAGCCAACGACGGTCACCGATCCGCCACCCGGATCAAAGACGGCGAGTTGATTGGTCAGCGCAGCATTGGCGTTCCCGGCCAATGTCACTTCCGTATCCACAATACTAACCACCGTGGAACCCAGGAGCGGCGATCCCACGCCGAACCCCGGAGGCAGAACGGACGAAGCCAGCGTTACGACCGGACTGCTAAGAAGGCTGGAGGCAATGAGGATATTTGGGTCATACGCATAGATGCCGAAGCTGGCCAGGGTGACGGGATAAATTTGTGCGGCGTTGAGAACAAGATCGCCAGCAATATTGAAGCTCCCATTGCCCCGAATTTCTCCGCCCACGGCGAGGAGATCAGCCGAACTGATGCCTTGGAGGGAGACCGTGCCGATGTCGATGAGACTCGCGTTGACGGTCAAAGTTGCAGGGCCGGACGTGGGAGGGAGGAAATAAGGCGATGGAGTGCCGGCCACGAATTGTTGGAAGGGCACAAAGGGGTCATCCGGATTGAGGGGCTCCGGAAATTCCTGGCCGATGGCCACGTAGGGCGCGGAGAGGACAACGGGCGAATCGGCTTGAATCACACCGCCAGCCGCTACGCGCAATGATCCCCGGGCGTTGATGGTGACCGGCCCCAGGAATTGCACGTTGCCGCCGTAGGGCAAGGGGCTCGCGGTGGGATAATATTCGAAGCCAAGGTCGAGGGAGTCAAATCCTCCTGCCGCAAACGTGTCCGCCGCAAAATACCCAATGCCAGTGTTCTCAATTCCTCCCGCAAACAACGCATTGATGTCCGTTCCGCCCGCCATCAGCGTCACGATATTTCCAAAGGTCGAAACAGAGCCGAAAGCAAAGGCGTTGCCGGTTTGTTCGACCACCAGATTGATATCGGCGTTGGTGCGGTCCGAACCAGCCGCGTAAAACCGTCCCGACGAAATTGAGAGCATGCCACCGTTCGCCGCCGGGCCGCCCGCTCGCCCGAGCAGAGTCGCATCAGAATACAACATCTGAGACCCGTGCAGTTCGATGAGGCCGCCATTGCTGTCCACCTGGACAGGCACGCCCAGGCGTCCCCAAGGTGCGGCCGTGAGTCCGCTGTTGAGGGGAACAGATTGGTAATAGCTCGTCCCCAGGCGAGTGGGATGAAAGTCCAGGACCGCCGAGGCGCCCGAGACATCGAGCACTGCCCCCGCTTCCGCGACGATATTGCCAGAAACGCTGATGGTGCCACCGGGATAGACAATGCCCGATTGGCGGCCATAGGGATCAGGCAGGTAGACCACCGTCCCGGCCGCGGAAATGTGGGCGTTTGGCCCAATGTAAACCGTGGGCAGCGCGAAGACTTCGGCGGCCTCCTGCGTCGAGGTCAGCGGATAGCTGCTGCCGCCGGAAATTTCGATAAAACCTCCCGGGGCGCTGATCGTTCCGAGCACCGCGACCAACTCTCCGTCAATTGTGACGCTGGCGCCAGGATCGGTCAAAATTTTCGAGCCCTCCTCAAGCACCACGAGACCGAGCGCGTCGATATTATCCACGCCATCCGGGCCCACAAAAGGATCGTCTCCGCCCAAACCTACGAGCTCGATGCTGGTGGGCGGGCGTAATCCCACCGGTTTGAGGTACGGGGTAAGGGCAAGATCTCCGGGGCCGGATGCATACGGGCTGACCACCCAGGTTTCCGACACGGGCTCGATGACAGTGCCTGCGACCAAACGCACCGCGGGAATGTAGGTGCCGTCGGGGTTGCGACCGCCGATACCCGCCAGCGAGTAGCTGGTAAAGCCGCCTTTGGTGAAAAATTCCGGCTGCACCACAAAGGCATCCGGGTTGTTGGAGGCACCACCAATTTGAATCAATTGGGCCTGGATACTGAGGGATCCGCCCTTGGTCACTGAGTAGCTTTCCAGCGACGCATTCATGATGTCGAGTTCCCCTCCGAAAATAGCGGGAATACCGGGATCTTTGCCGGCCAGCAGGGCGATGTCGCCACCGTCTCCGTAAGAAAAGTCGCCCGCCGCGTCGGCCAGCACGCCGCCGGAGGCGGTGATCCGGCTGCCCTCCCCAAGGAAAATGGAATAGGCCTCCAGGGTCACCGAACCACCGTCCAGCACGCGGGCCTGACCCGGTGCCTGTTGGGAAGTGCGGCGTTCATCCACAATTAAGCCTGCCACATTGAGAGTGATCCCCTTTTCCACGGAAATGATGCCGCGCTCGGGATCGGGCAGAGGGACTGGCCCGGGTATGATGAAAGGGCTCTGAGCTTCGTAAGGCGAGGAATTGTAGGCGGTGAACGAAATATCACCGCCCGGAAAGACAATGTCACTCGCCACGGAAACATTGGCGGCACTGACCACCAGCGAACCTCCCGGAGGCCCGTTAATCGGCACACCCGCAGGCACAATGAAATCGCCGTCGCTGTTTTCAATCTCGATGTGACCGAACCCGCTTTCCGAGTAAAGCTTGGTCGAAAGCTGAAACTCGGTGCGCAAAGTGTCGTCCAACACCACCGGGAAATCTTCCAGCGACCCCACATAGGACGGAGTAACCGCGTCGTTGGTAACCGTGATCGTTGGGTGGAATGGAGAGACCGTGCGGAAGCTCACATTGGTGGGCGAGATGGTGTCCATCTGTTCGGACGTGAAGGACAAATTTAAACTGCCCGCCTCCGGAGGGGCGTCCTGCTGGCGCGGTCCCTGCACGACCTTGCCAAGCAAGGTGCCGCCCATCACCAGCGTCGGGGCGTTCAAATTGATCGTTCCGCCGTTTGCTCCGGAAATGTATCCCTGCTGGGTGTAGCCGCCGAGGGGAGCGAGCGGATGCCTGTACTCTTCAGTGACCCCCCATTTTTCCGAAGTGCTGGTGGATTTGCCGGTGTAGATGCCGTCGTAGAGCACATTCGGCGTGGCGTCCTCAATACCGATGATATTGGGACCACGCACCAGCCGGGTGGTCTGGATGTAGCCCCCTTCGTACACAAAATAGCCGCCGGAGACATCCACCGTCGATCCAGGCTGCAGAATGATCGCATCGCCTGCCTCCATGGTGATCGTTCCGCCGGAGGTGGTGAGCTGGGAGACGTTGCTCTGAATCAATCCCACCACCCCGGAGAGGTCACCGAGGGGCGTGCCATACCACGTGCGTCCGTAATAATCGCCGGTCACCCGCAAATCCACGATGAGCGAGATACCGCGAATCTCGCCATCGCGTTGCAACGGAGAGTCCGCCAATTCGAAACCGCGAAGTTGCACTTCTGCAAGGCTCTGAGTCAGTGCCACAAAAACATCCGTCGTGCCCGTCGCGTCCACCAAGGCGCCGGGTTCCAGGAAAATCTGCCCTGAGGAAAGGAGGAACTTTTGTCCCGAGCCATCAAGAAATTGGTTCAAGTTTCCGACTCCGCCGTTGGCGTTGACGGTAGTGCGGTTGCCATCCACATCCACATAGGGCCAGGTGCCCGCCCGCATGGTGATGTCACCGCTCGGGGCCAGCACGATGGAATTAGCCTTCAAATTGATAACAAGGCCCTCGACGTTAATTTGAGAGTTTTCGGGCAGTTCCAATCCAGGAATGGTTTTTGTACTTTCGTAATTCGGCAGCACCATCGTTACGCTGCTTTCCCCGAAAGTGACTTCGCCGGTGAATTGATTGATGAATGCCGGTGCGGTGGAACCCACTACGTCGTCATAAGAGGGATTCCCTACTGCCCCATAACTTGCCTTAAGGTCAACCCGCCCGTTTAGATCCACGTCAGTCGAACTGTTAATGATGCCCATCTGGTTGACCGTTTTGCCGGCCATGGTCACGTTGCCCTGCAGGGCTTCAATGATGCCGTTGTTAGTGGCCGCCGCCTCGTAGCTGCCCACGCTGCCAATCCAGACATCCAGACCGCGCAGACTAGGATCGTTAGTGTCATGGGCGGCAATACCAACCTGCAGACCCGCCGCGAGAATGGTCTGACCGTTGGGCGTGGAGATGACGCCATCGTTCGTGACATTGGGGCCTACCAGCATGACCCTACCGCCATTGCCGTCGGCATTGACTGGGCTTTCAATCAGTGCGCCGGCCTGTACAACCACGTCGCCAATGACCCCATTGACCGGCGGGTCGGGCACAAATTCCGGGGTTCCGGACGAACTTCCTGGCACCGGGAGGGCGGAAAAGAGGAATTGGGCATCCGGGTTGTTGAGCAGTCCCAACTCGATGAGGTTGTCGTTGATGGGTAGGGAGGACGCGACCAGCGTGCGGGTGTTCACCTGGCTGCCTGCGCCGAAGATGATGCCGTTTTGGTTGATGATGTACACCTGACCTTCGGCCTGGATGTTGCCGAGGATCTGCGACGGCTTGCCCGACGGATCGAAGACCTTGTTGAAGGCAATCCAGTCGCCGGAATCCGAGCCACCGGAACTCTGGTCGTAACGGACGGTGGTGCCAGCGCCGACATTGTAGGTTTCCCAATGCAAGATGGCTTCAGATTCCGTCTGCTTGATATAGACGGTGGAACCCTGGTTCTGCGCGGGTTTGGCGCCCTGCCATAAGGCGTTGGCACCCGTGGCTACGACGAGCCCGCCGGGACGGAGACCGTTCGGCACATTGGGCGGGGCCACGGCTGCAGCGGCCGAGGTTTGCATGGTCCGGACCGAGGTGATGGCCTGCGTTGTGCGGGCGAGGCGGTCCTTCGCGTTGGCGTTGGCGGTGGCTGCGGCGGCCGAGCCTGGGGACGACGGACGCCCTCCGGGTTGAGCTCCCGAGGTGGTGGCTCCACCACGCAGGATATCACCGGACGGCGCGTTGAGGGCGCAGCCCAGGACGGCGACGGCCAGGGCCAGGGCAAAACGCCCCGACCGGCCACCGCTCCGGCTCAAAACCGAAGGTTGTTTTTCCATCCGCGGTGCGCGAACGCTATTGTTTCGGAGTATCGAGGAGCTTCGAGAGCGCCAGTTCGTTGATCGACATCGGGTTCTGCTGCTGGAGCTTGGCGAGATACGCTTCCTGATTCTGCTTGAAGCGTTCCGTCTTCATCGCCTGGGTCAGTTGGGGTTTGGCTTCTTCGAAGGTCGGCGTGCGGGATTCGCGCACATCGAGAACCTTGATAAAATAATATCCCTCGCCCATGCGGATCGCATCGGTCACGGAACCCTTCGCGCCGAGTTTGGCCCGAATTTCCGGTTGGAGTGATGCTTCGGCCACCCAGCCTACCTCCCCGCCGCGGGCCGCCGTCTGAGGCTCTTCGCTCTCGGTGCGCGCGATGGCGGCAAAGTCCGCCCCGGCTGCCTTCAGCTTTTTGCCAACGGCTTCGAGTTGGGCGCGAGCCTGCTCGTCCGTCGCCTTGTCGGCCGCTTTCGGATTGGCGAGGTAAATTTGCGCGAGTTGGAACTGGCGGGGCACAACAAGGCTGCCTTTGCGCGATTCGTAGAACGCTTTGAGTTCCGATTCGCTGGGATAGCCGTCTGGCACCTTGGCGACGGTGCGAAGGTAACTTTCCGCGATGGCGCGCTGACGGAGCCGGGCCAGTTCCTCGGCCACTTCGGGCTGCTTTTCCCAACCCGAGGCCTCGGCTTCCTTGAGCAAAACCTTTTGCAGGAGGAGAAGCCGGACCGTTTGATTGAGAGCGGCCGGGTTTTGTTTGAGAGCGTCTTTTTGGGTCGCGGTGATATTTTCGAAGAACGGGACCAGTTCGCCGGCAATAACCGGCTGGGTTCCGACTTCCGCGATCACGTCGGTGTCAGCCGCGGGCGCGGCGGTGAGGGTGAGCCCGAGGCCAAGGGCGGCGCAGGGCAGGAGCGAATAAAGGGATGGTTTTTTCATGGTTGGATCTGTGGTTTGATGCGTTGGTCGGCCAGTTTGTCGGCGTATTCCTGGACAAGGTTCTGGAATTTTACGCGGGTGGTTCCGACGAAGGGTTCGCGGGCAAGGAGGGCGTCGCCGAGACCGAAGGCTTCGTAGCGGTCGAGGACTTCCATGCCCATTTTGAACATGGCGATGTTTTTCATTTTCTGGTCCTCCACCTGCTGGGTGAGCTTGGCCGCTTTGGCTTCGAGTTTGACCCGCTCCGCTTCCTTCTTGGACGCCAGGGCGGTAACCTCGGTGTAGGCCTTTTTCCATTTCGCCACGGCGACGAGATAGGCCTGATTAACGGCCCCCTGTTCCTGCACCTGGGTCTTCAGATCGGAGATCATGTTGGCGGAGGTATTTCGGTCCGCCACAGCCTGCTTGTTGAGCGTTTCCACGCGGGACTCGAGTTCCTTGATCTTGCGTTCGCTTTCGGCCTGGGCGGCCTGCGCGGCGGCGGTCTGGTTCTGGGCTTCGCGCAGCTGGAGCGTAATATTACGCAAGCCCTCGCGGAGCTTTTGCTCGACCGGGTTTACCTCTTCCTGGGCGTGAGCGGTCAGGCCAATAAGAGTGAGAAGGCAAAGGAGCTTTTTCATTAGAATTCGGAGTGAAGGTCCCACTGGATGATGTTGGATTTAAACTGCGGACCGGCGAGGCTCTCCGCCCCCATCCAACGCAGGCTCATCCAAAGGTGGGGCGAAAAGGCCACGGCCCCGCCAACGGTGAAGCCCTTCATATTGGTGCCGCCCAGACCGAAGTCGGAATCGTTGAAGGCATCCACGGTGGCGTCCGAACCGATCCAGCGATAGTTGGCGAGAAGACGCCAGTCCCACGCTTTCTTGAAGGCCGGGGTTCCCACGCGCAGTTCGATGTACCATCCCGAACCGCTGCCGTCGAAGGACCCGATGTCGTTGGCCAGAGTGTCGTCCAGTGCGCCGCGATTGTTCACGGCGATGAGGTCGATGTCCGACTGGTTAAATTTCAGGTTCTGCACGTATTCGCCAATGAGGGAGACCTGAACCGGCTCAAAACCGTTGTAGTCAAGCCGTGCGGTGAAGGCGATTTCCTGGAACTCGGTGGCCAGTCCGTAATACTGCCACTGGTTGATCGCGCCGAACTGATTGCTCGCGTCCGGAATGATCTGGCGGATGGGGAAGTAGGTATTGCCTTTTTGCGCAAACGACGGGCGGCTGTTGTCCGTGTCGCTCGCGTCATTGGCACTTTGCGGCGAATAGGGAGTTGAGAGTTTGCCTTCGATGTTGTGGAAATAATAATAGGCCGCCGCAACTTTCAGACGCCAGTCCTTGACCGCCTCGATGTCGATGCCGATCTGGCCGCCCATCAGGTATTTGTCATAGCTCGCGAATTTGGCGGGCTGGTTGGACGAGTAGTTGAAGTCGGTATTGTAAACGGGGAAGACACCGGCCGTGAGGAACGGAGTCACGCCGTCCAGGACTTCGTAGTGGGCCTGCATCGCCAGACCGTCAAAGCCCAGGTCGTCATCCCAAATCAGGCTGGTGCCGAAAAAGGGATTGTCGAAACGCCCGACCCAGAGGGACACGCCCCAGTCGGTGGGCCGGGAGCGTTCGCGCACCGGGCCGACCACTTTCTTTCCGCTGGTTTCCAACTCCTGTTTCAGCCACGGACGGGGTCCGAGGTCGTAGCGGAGGAAGGCGCGGTCGAGCCAGATGGCGTAGCGGCTGAAATTGCCGCCCTGGCCCTGATTGGCGAGTCCCACGGTCTGGTTGGTGGAAACGGGGGAGTTGTTTTCGCCCGTGGCGACCCGCACACCGGCAGTGAGATTTTCACCCATATCGAGTTCGGCACCGAAACGCACCCTCACGCGGAAACGATTGCGGTCCTGATCGACATTGTATTGCGGCGCGAACTGGTTGCCGGTCACGTCAAATGGTGCGCCGGTATTGATGGCGTTGAAATTGGGAAATGCCCCCGTCGCGTCGTTGCCTTCCGGGAAAAAGTCTCCCTCGTAACGGAAGCGGAAGTCGAGCATCGGACGGACGCGGGAAACCCAGGCCGGCATGGGAAGCTGGGGAGCCAAAGCGTACCCATTGCGGCGGGACTCGCTGATCAGCTCCATTTTGATGTCTTCCTTGATCTGGGTTTTGACTGGCTCGGGAATGTAGGTGACACGCACGTCGTCGGCGCCGCCCGGGGCATTAGCCTGTGCCAGGGCGATCTGGTCGGCCGCGGCCTGGGACGCCGCCGTCATCGCCAGGGCAAACATGTCGGCTTGGGTCTGGGCGCGGGCCGTCTCGGCTTCCACCTCGGCCTGCGCGATCATCTCCTTGGCGTCTTCCTTGGTCAGAATGCCGCGGTCAACCAGTTTGCTGATCAGATTGATCGTCACGCTTTCGGAAGCGGTCATGGGTTTACGCGTCTCCAAACCGCCAAGGGGCGGCTCGGTCGAGATGGTGGTGTTTTCCGCCCCGGCGACGATATCAACCTGGGTGGACTGGGTTTCCTCGACCACCGCGGGAGCGGGAGGCGTGGTCTGGCTGGGAGTTGGGCTGGGCTTGGCATCGGCCACCGGCATGGGGCCCTCGGGAGTCGAGGCGGCCTGGACGGCAGCGCGGGGCGTTGCGACGGGCTCCGGTTCGGGAGGAGGCGACGCGGAATCCACCATGGTCGGGACCGGCGAAGTGGCAGGGCGCAAGGAAGGCGACGGGCCGGCCAGGGGATCTGTGGGCCAGGAGGCAGGGGTGGCGGCCGCCACGGGAACGGGAGTCGGGAACGGCGTCCCAACAGGTTCCGGTGTCGGCGTTGGAGTAGGCTCTGGCGTCGCCACGGGCTCGGGAGTGGGCGAAGGAACGGTCTCCGCCACGGCCGGGGTTGCCTCAGGCGTTGGCGTGGGGGTCGGCGCAGGAGTGGGAACCATTTCCGCCACAGTGGGAGCAGGGGTCGGGGTTGGCAACGGGATCAGCTTGACCGGGGAGGGCACGGGAGTGGCGGATGGTTTGACGACGGGAACCGGCGTGGCGCTGGGCTCGCTGTAGTCAAAAGAGATCCGGTTCTTTCCGCCCGCCTGGGTGAGATAGGGCGACGAGGCCGGGGGATTTTCCTGGGCCAAAGCCTTGGTTTGGAAGCCCGTGGCCAAAGCGCCTAATGCGAAAAAAGAAACGCACTGGGCAGCGGATCGGCGGTGGCGGGTAAAATGGGTTCGCATAGTTACAAAAATGTCAGGGACGCTTCGCGGTGATGCGCATTACGATGGGCATGGGCATGTCTGCAGGCGGGGGTTCCTGAAGTTGAAGACCATTGAGCACTTCGCTCTGGATGGCGCGGTCCACAGCCGGATCGCCGCTGGAACCGGCGAGAGTCGCTTTGGTCACCCGGCCGGAACTGTCCACCCAGATGCGCACTTTCACGGCAAGACTGGCGGAGCGGGTGCGCTTGTGGGATTGAAGAGCGCGCACGACGCTGGATTGCACCTGGCCGGCGTACCAACCAAATTTAGTGCGGCCGCTGCCGGCCCCGGAGCCGGTGCCTGTGCCGCCGATCATGCCACTGCCGCCACCCTTGGCCAAGCCAAAGTCCGGTCCGCCCTCCCCTTCCAGATCGGTGCCCATGGGGGCGGCCGCCGGTTCGGGCGGGGCTTCGGGCGGCGGGGCGGCATCGGGCTGTTTTTCTTCTTGGAAGTCTTCCTTCTGCTCAGGTTCCGGCTCGTTCTCCTGGGGAGGAGGAGTAGGCGGAGGCGTCGGAGGCGGAGTGGGCGGAGGCGGGGGCATCGCCGGCATGATATCGACCATGCTCACGCTCTGCCGCTTCTTCGGCTTGGGCTGCTGCATGGCGTAGAAGACCCCGCCGCCAATCAGGACAACAACAGCAACAATCAGCGTCACGCGGTGACGCTTGAAGAATCCAGGCTCCTCGTCAGACTCGTCCATCACTTATTTTTTGGGCGCCTGGGTGGCGAGGCCGATCTTCGTAATGCCCACGCGTCCGACGACGTTCAGCACGTCCATCACACCCTGGTATTGGGCCGCGCTGTCGCCACGCACCACCACGGGAAATTCGGGCGTCTTGTTCTTCTGTTCGGTGAGCCGTTGCTCCAGCACCTCAAGAGTCACCGGCACGGTATCGAGGAAAATTTTGCCCTCGTTATTCACCGTGATGGCGCGACTTTTGGGGCCTTCAATCGCGGGCTGTTTGCTCGCTTTCGGAAGGTCCACCTTCGTTCCCTGCACGCCGGCTGTGGTCATGATAATAAAAATCAGGAGGAGGACGAGGTAGAGATCCACCATCGGCGTGACGTTGATATCGTCGAAAGATTTGTCGTCCCCGGCGTCCATGACCTATTTGGCGGCGTTTGGTGAGTCCTGGCCGCGCAGAGCCTCTTCGTTGCGGGCGGCTTCCTCGGGCGAGCGGATCTGGCGGATCGGAACCGGCAGACCGCCTTCACCAGGAGGCGGATAAAACTCGGCAATCTTAGCGACGAACTCATCGATAAAGACCTGCATTTCTCCGATGACCGATTTGATGCGGGTATTGAGGAAACTGTAGGCAAAGAGCGCAGGAATCGCGACAAGGAGACCAACGGTCGTGGCCAGGAGGGCGCTGGCGATACCGGGGGCAATTGAGTTCACCTCGACCTCGCCGGATTTGGCGATGACGGCAAACGTAATCATAACGCCCACCACCGTTCCAAGGAGACCGACATAGGGTCCGCCAGCGATACTAACGGTCAGATAAACGATGTTTTTGTTGAGGCGGTGATGTTCGTGAACCAGCGCTGCATCGAGCGCCGCGCGAATGGCTTGGATGGAGCGGGCGGACAGCCCCTGGCCTTTGTTTTTGCCCTTGCCCAGACGATGGCGGATTTCCTCCGAACCGACATGATAAATGTAATAAAGCGGGGCGTCGGAGAGGAGCTTAATGGTTTTTTTCCCAAGCTTTCCGCCCAGTGACTTGGCCGCTTCCGGATCGTCGAGATCCATTGACGTGAGATCCGAAGCAACATTTCTCCAGTGTTTTTGGAACTCCTTGTTGCCCTTCTCGATCTTGCCCAGATTGATCCATTTTTGCACCGCGACGAAACCTGCCGCGAAGAGCATGACAACGCAGACGGCCACCGCGATCCATCCGTCGAACATCATGTTTTTGGCAATGTCGCCGAAAAGCATGACGTGCTCGAGCGCGCCGCTGTGCCCACCCCCGCCGCCTTCGCTCCCCTCGGCCTCGCCGGCGACCAGGAGCTTGCCGGCTTTTTCGGTGCCAGACTGACTGACGGCGGCCAGCTTTAGAAATCCCGCCCCGCGCGCGGCTTTGGAGATTTCCAGCTGATCAATTTCGCCGACAAAAGCGGTGCTGTCCCCACCCAGAATGGAAGCGCCCTTGAGTTCGGGCAGGCTGGCATCGACAGAACCGTAAACTTCGCCATCAAGATAGACGGTCGTTTTGCCCTCCGCGGAGACGACAGCGAGGTGTTTCCAGACATCAGCCGCGATGGCTTCGCCCGCCGGAGTCCTCTTGCCAGAGATATCGACATACGGTTTGCCTTCGTCCAATCCAATGACCAGGCCTTCCTCTCGGGTGAACAGCGCCGCGTTGGGCCGGAGGGCGGTGGTTTTGACCCAGGCGGAAAGCGTGAAAGGATCGCCCGCGGCGAAGTTCATCGATTCCGAAGCCGGGATCGTAATCGGGCCCTGGCCGAGCAGGCGCAGACCCGTGCCAATCATCGAACCCTCGGAGGGCGTTCCGGCTTTGTCCGCCGCGTTGCCGTTTTTGGTGGCATCGGAAGGAGCGGAGCCTTTTTCGGCGAAACGATATACCAGAGCCGTCTCAGGATCATAAGTCGTCTTGGCGTCGGCAAGTTCGCCGGTTCCCTCGGGGTTGCTAAAATAGAGGAAAAACTTGGTTGCTTCACCGGGCTTGATGTCGGGCACTTGCACCCAGATGAAGGCCTCGTTCATCAGGGAATCGTATTTTTCAATCTGGAACGGAAGCAACGTCTTGTCGTCCGCCGCGACGAAGCGAATGTCGCTGCCGTCCTCCCGGGAGGCGGCAAAATTGAAGTTGCCCTGGTGCAGCCGCAGCAGAACCACAGACGTTCCGATGGGCTCGGTGATCGCGCCCCCTTGCGCAGTGGCGTCCACCGTGAACGGCTTCCTCGCGCCCCATTCTTTGTTCCACCAGGATTCCTCCGCCCGCACTCCTGTCAGCGAGAACAGAAGAAACGAGCAGAGCAACGCCGCGCGAACCGGAGAATAATATTTCGAATGACACATAAAACTTAGAGTTCTCCCCAGAGGCGGAAGGTGAAGAGCGGATCCCCCGCCGCGTTGGGTTCCTGGGTGATCATGGGAATGCCGAGTACGACGGAGGCATTAAAGTGGTTGACGAGCTTGACCGTGCCGCCCACGCCAAAGCTCCAGAGGCTGAGTTGCGAAACCTGCTCCGGCAGCGGATCGTTGATCCAGGCCGTCCCCGCATCGAGAAAGACAAAGGCCCGCGCCTCGTTCCCTTCCGGCAGCCAGCCCAATACCGAGGGCGAGCGCAATTCCACCGTGCCGGCCACCGCGCTGTCGCCCAGCACGACCGATTCGAGATAACCGCGAACCGTGGTGAGGCCGCCGAGGGAAAATTGCTCGCTATCCACCAGCGGCTGCCCGGTGGCCTGGCCCTGCAGCTGGCCGAAGATTTGAAACCCGAGAGGCAGGTCGTGCTGATGGGCGAAATTCCCGCGGAAGTAGAAAAAGTTCGGGTCGGCATTGTAGCGACGGTTCGCAAAGTCGAATTCATCGCTGCCCAGCCCCATGAAGCTGAAGACCATGCCGGCGGTCAGGGCGGTCTCGGTTCCTTTGCCGGCCAGCACGGCATTGTAGGTGAGGGAAATCGGATAGTAGGTGACCGGAGACGTGATGAATTGATCACCGAGCGCGAGATCTTGATCGAAATGTTTGTAGTCGATCCCGGCACTCAGCGTGTGGAAAAACCGCTCCCGACCCGGAAGCGTCATCAACAGACGGCCGCCATAGATCTCGCCATTACCCGCCACCGCGGATCCGCCCAGAGTAGACACGTCACTGTTCTGCCGGATGGCCTGGGCGAGCACGCTCAGCCATTCCACGCCCGGAATCGGTGCAATGTAGAAGGCGGAATAGACCAACGCATCCTCCGGTCGCTGCGGGGCGATTTGGAACCCGACGCCGATGGTGTGGCCCCATTGCCAGAGATTGGAATAGCGGACGTCAATATTCATCCGCAGCTGTGTGGTGTTGGGAGAGTAGCGGTTGTTCAGTTCGACGCTCCCGTGCAGCGGCAGGACGTCCTTGACCGTCAGTTCCACATCCACGGTCCCCGGCGTGACCCCGGGTTTGACCGAAGGCGTGACGCGGAGGTCGGCCGACTGATTCAACGCGATGATCTCCCGCTGGACCGCGTTAAAATTCGGAATGCCACCCTCGGCCAGCGACGGGGCGCGCCGTTTGATCTGTTCGATATCGTAATAGCGGGAGCCGTTGACTCTCAGGCGGCCCACCGGAGCCTCCGTGACCTTGAGCACGATGATGCCGCGGGTCGGGCGCTGCTGGGGGATGCTCACCGAGACCGTCTGAAAGCCCTTGTCGTGGTAGGCCTTTTCCAGCGCCGCACGGGCCCCTTCGACATCGGCGGCGGTGCGGCCCGGCCCAAGCCAGGAATAGACCGCAGTCTCCACCTCGGGGCGAGGCAGGGTTTTGGTTCCGACCACCCGGTATTCCCGGATGTAAAGCGTCTCCTCCCCGGGAGGCGGCTGAACGGTGATGATCGGCAGGGTTTCCGGAGGAAGTTCGATCTGAGGGAGGGCGGCGAACGCCTCTCCGACAAGAACGATGCACGCGCTTGCCATTCCCGCACGATACAGCTTCGCGAAGCCGGCTGGAGCCGTTCGCCGAAGAGGCAGCGGGAGTGGACAAGGATGGTTCATCGAATCACTAGCGGTATCGTGCTTGGGAAAGGTGGGTCAATTGGTGCCCGGTTACGCTTTCGTAACAATTGGCCCCAGGTGTTTACCGGGGTTGTTCGACCAGAAGCAGAATGGCCATCCGAATACCCGCTCGCCCGGCAGGAAAAACGAACCCCTTGCTCGGCTGTTCTTTCTTGAGGAAAATGTGCACCTGAAACTGCCATTCGCCGTTCAGCCCGAACACCTTGCCGTCCCGGTTGGTGCGCAGCGGGCCGTCGCCGGACCGGTCGGTCGCAAAAACATGACTCGTCGGCCACCGGCAGATTTGGTTGACCGCATTTTCGATCGTCCGCCGCATGCTCTCGTCGGCTTTGTCGAAGTTAAAACAGGCCAGAATCCCCTCACGGTCGCGTTCCTTTACCGCCGTATTGAGGGCAAAAAGCAAATCCGTGCGGGTGGTTTGCGCGACCGCGGGACTGGCAAGAAGGGTGCAGGCGATAAAAACCGGGGCAACGACCCTCATCACGGAAACGAAAAAAACAAATCTGGCAGCCATACAAAACGGGCGTTTGCCGCGCCCAATTTCTAAAAAAGGGGAATTGGGCAGCGAAGGCGCGGCATCAATTGCGACAATTTTGTCACAATTGACCGCTGGGAATTCGCCGAACTTCCATTCGCGTCACCACGCGCGGTGCCATTCCCTACCGCCCCGCGTTCAAAGAGACCGCTGGCGGATTTTGCACCCAGATTTCCACGCGACGGTTTTTGTCCCGGCCGGCCGGGGTCTCGTTGGTGGCAACGGGCATTTCACTTCCCATGGCGAGACTGGCCGCCACCGGAACTCCGCGCATCGTCAACTGGCGCTCCACCTCTTCCGCCCGTTCCTTGGAAAGCTTGAGGTTGGCCGAAGCCGCGCCCGAGCGGTCGGAGAATCCCAGGAGATACACTTTTCGATGGCGGTTTTCCGGTTTGGTCAGGAATTGAAGCACGCGGTCAAAATCGCGAACCGCCTTGGCGTCGAGTTCCTTTTTGTTGGGTTGGAACCGGAAGGTCAGACTGAGACGTCCCGCCGCCTGGTCAATCAAAGAGCGGTATTTTTCCGGCATATCCTCAGACGCGACAATGGTCTCCACCGATATCCTCTGCGGAATGAATCCCACCTTCTCCACAATTTCCTGTCCTTCGTCGGAAAGCACAAATTCGACAAAGTTTGCGGTCCAGGGGTGCTCAGGAACGGCAGGGGTGTAGAGGAAGAGGCGGCGGGACAGGACATAATCCTCCGTGGCAACCGTGAATGGCGAGGGCAACATCGGGGCCGTGCCGGCGTCGGAAAGTGCCAGGGCTTTAGAACTGCGAACGTACGGCAGACCGATGAACCCGATGCCCGCCGCATCCGCTGCCACGGAGTCGGAAAGGGCATTGGAGTCCTCAAAGCGTTGCGCCTCGGGATGAAGAGGTTTTTTATCCAGAACCATGGATTTAAAGCTGTCGTAGGTGCCGGATTTGTCATCACGGGCATAGCGGGTGATCGGTCCGGGCGCGCCTCCCACTTCCGACCAGTCGGTGATCTCCCCCGAGAAAATCGCGGCAACCTGCTGGACGGTCAGCTGGGTGATAGGATTGGACCGGTTGACGATCACCGCCAGCCCGTCCAGCCCCACCACATGCTCGCAGGCAGAGGATCGCATGTTGCCAAGACCGGCCATACCCACCACTTCCTCGTCCTTGACCGGACGCGACGACATTCCAATGTCGCAGGTCCCGGCCAAAAGCTCCTTGAAGGAGGTTGACGAGCCGTGCGCTTTGATCGCCACGGCCTTGCGTCCACTCTCCAGCGGGGCACTGAACCGGATTTCGGTTTCCTCCGCTTGAATTTTTTCGTTCTCCAGCCCGGTCATTTTCATGCGAGAGAGGAAACCCTCGACGAGTTTTGGCATCAGTTTGGCCCCAATGGTGTTTGACCCGGCCACCTTCAGAAAGACCTCGGCGGTTTCCAGGGTGGACGGAGGAACCGGCGGTGGGACCGCCGCCACCGAGGCGGAAGCGGCCACTGCGGGAGTTGTCACGGGCAAGGCGGCCGCGGGAGTGGGAGCCGGGGGCGCATTGACCTCGGCCTGGGCAGGGACAAGGATCTCCGCAGGAGCGGGCTCTTTGACCGATTCGTTGGTCCGGGAAGCCAAAGCGGGGGCCACCGTGGGTTCGGCCTTCCGCAGAAAATTGGGCGCGAGAAAAATCAGTCCCAGCACAAGGAGGGCGAGCGCGGCCACGGCAGCCACCCCCCAGACCATTCCGGATTTTTTCCCCTCCGCCGATTTCATCGCCACCGAGCGGCGGTCCACCCGGATCGAGCGCGTGGCGGAGGAAACGCCCGCCACGACAACCACCGCCTCCAAGGCCTCCATGGCTTCCAGCGCGGTCTGAAACCGGTCGGACGGCTGGCGGCTCATCAGTTTCATCAGCCATTCGCTCACCACCGGAGGCACGGTCGGACGCACCTCCGTGGGCGAAAGCACCCGGTGCGTGAGATGCGCGGTGATGATTCCCGCCACCGATTCCCCCGCGAAGGGCTCGATGCTGGTCAGAGCCAGGTAAAGCGTACAACCCAGCGAATACAGATCGCTCCGCGCATCGACGACATCATGATTGAGTTGCTCCGGCGAAATATAATGCACCGAGCCGCGAATGGAGCCGTCGATGGACACGGTCTGCGAGGACGGGGCGTCCGCGTTCATAAACTTTGCCAGCCCAAAATCCACCACCTTGGCTTGGAACACGCCGCTGGGCAGGTCCACGATCATCACATTGGAAGGCTTGAGGTCGCGGTGAATCAGGTTTGCCTGATGCGCCGCCGTTAGCGCGTCCAGAGTTTGCCGGGCCAGTTCCACAAATCCCTCCGTCGAAAACGCCCCGTGGGCATGAACTCGCTCGTCCAGGGTCTGTCCGTGGACATACTCCATGACGATGCAGGGCGCGCCATCAATTAGGGAAATATCGTAGATCGAAACGATATTGGGATGTTTGATGGCGGCCATCCGCGCCGCTTCCTCCATGATTTCGCGGCTTACATTGCCGTCATTCTCCCCGGCGCGGACCCGCTTGATGACAATTTCCCGGCGCAGGCTGGCATCCCAGGCCAGATAAGCGTCCCCGCTTCCGCCCGACCCAAGATGTTTTTTGACTTGGTACCGTTCCGTCTGAGAGTCGTCGCTCGCTGTAGCCATAGGTTTGAGCCTAGGAAGAGTCTTCCGACCAAATCGCTCAAGGAGCTGAGTGTGACATTCCCGTAACCGGTTGGGGAACAGGTCAAAAAAATACAGACCACCGCGACGAATGCCACGGTGGCCTGTTGTTCCCCCCAGAACGCTGTGAACGTGCCACAGGAGTTCGCGGGCGCAAGCGAAATTGTGAAAAAATTTTGAAAAGAATCACCGCACCCCGGGCCGGAGATGCCGATGGAACTCGGGGCGAATGACAGTCGCCAGCAGCCGCGATGTCAGAAGAATACCAGCACGAGTAACTGCGCGCAGACGACGCGGAGGAGCATGGTGAGCGGATAGACGGTCGCGTAGGAAATCGAGGGGGCGTCGGAGCCACTCACGGTGTTGGCAAAAGCCAGGGCGGGCGGATCGGTCATGCTTCCCGCGAGGAGACCGCAGATGGAGACGTAGTTGGTTTTGAGAAACAAGCGGGCAAAAAGACCGACGATGATGAGAGGGGCCACCGTAATGATGGCGGCGAAGAGCATCCATTTCATGCCGTCGCCGTGCACCAGAGTGTCCACAAACTTAGCTCCGGAATTCAGGCCGACGCAGGCCAAGAAGAGCACAATACCGATCTCGCGAATGGCAAAATTGGCGTTATTAGGCATATACCAGAGGAGTGGTCCGATGCGACCGACCCGGCTGAGGATAATGGCGACCAGCAGGGGACCGCCGGCGAGGCCAAGTTTGACCGGTGCAGGGATGCCGGGAAAGGCGATGGGAATGCTGCCAAAAAGCACCCCCAAGGCGATGCCGATGAAAACGGGGATGAGTTCGGTGTGGTTGAGTTGCTTCACCGAGTTTCCGAGGGCCTTGGAAACGCGGGCGACGGCTTCCTCGCTGCCGACCAGAACGAGCATGTCACCGAATTGAATGCGCTGTTCGGGCGTGGCGGGAATCTCCACCTCGGCACGGGTCACGCGGGTGACTGTGATGTCGTTATCCTCCAGAAAATCGAGTTCCTGAATCTGGCGTCCGAGGATGGCTTTTTTCGTCACAATCACCCGGCGAACGACGAGGCTGCTGTCCATCAGATGGAGGTCGATCTCGCTGACCGCGCCGACAATGAGACGAAGTTCCTCGAGTCGGGACTGGGGACCGACGGCGAGAAGAGTGTCACCGACATGAATAATATCGTCCGGTTTCGCGATATCCACGACGCCGTCATGGTGGATGCGGGAAATGACCACGCCCAGGGAGGCAAAGACGGGGAGTTCGTCGAGGCGACGGCCGTCCAGATTGGCATTGGTGACAAGAAGGTTAAGCCGGGAGAGTTTGGCCGCCTTCGCGCCGGATTTGCTGAGCAGGTCGGCGGTTTCTTTTTTGAGATCCACGCGAAAGATGGCACGGATCAGCAGCATGGTAAGAATGATGCCGATGATGCCGAACGGATAAGCCACCGCGTACCCAAGGCCGGGGATGGCGGCGGAGCCTTCCGGAACGTTGGGCAGGCTCCGAATGGCCTCCTGGGCGGCACCGAGGGACGGCGTGTTGGTGGTGGCACCGGAAAAAAGTCCCACGGCCGCGGCCATGGAAACACCGCCGAATTTGGAAATCAGAATGGTGATCCCCGCACCGAGAAGCACAATGCTGGCCGCCATCATATTGAGAGGCAGACCTTGTTTGCGTAAAGAGGCAAAAAAGCCGGGGCCGACCTGGATGCCAATGGTATAGACAAATAGAATGAGCCCAAACTCGCGGGCGAACTCCAGCACTTCGTGCGGGATGGTGATGCCTAAGTGGCCGATGGCCAGGCCGGAAAAGAGGACCCCGGCGATACCGAGGCCGATGCCTTTGATTTTCAGGCTGCCCAAAGCGAGACCAAGGGTCGCGACGATGGAGATGACAAAAACGACGTGGGCGATGGATTCGCCGTGAATAAGTTGATTGAACCAGGACATGTGGATTGGGTTTCCGCGCCTCCGCGAACGAGTGTCTCCCGCGCGCGCGCTTCGGGAAAGTCGAAAGTCTGTTCGGAGGGGGGAACCCGCACCGGGTAACCCGTTCCCCGGAACTGCAGGAACGGGCACCCGTGCTGACGGGAATCTACAGGCGCGAGATCAGCAACTCGCGTTGGAACATCAGTTCCTTGGGAAGGTCGGAGCTCAGATTGATGAAGAGCTCATCCTGGAGGAGCACTTCGCGTTTCCAGCCCTGGATATCGATGGCCAAGGCCGCGCGGAGTTTTTCTTCATCATAACCTTCGATGCCTTCGATATTGATATCCTTGGCATCCGGCATCCAGCCGAGCGGAGTTTCCTCGGCGTAAACCGTGCCGTGACAGCGGTCAACGATCCATTTGAGGACGCGCATATTGTCTCCAAAGCCGGGCCAGAGGAACTTGCCGTTCTCATCTTTGCGGAACCAGTTGACGTGAAAGATTTTCGGGGTCTTGGTGAAGAACTTGCGCATCTCCAGCCAATGGGCGAAGTAGTCCCCCATGTTGTAGCCGGCAAACGGCAGCATCGCCATCGGATCACGGCGCACCTGGCCGAGACCACCGGCGGCGGCGGCCGTCATTTCAGAGCCCATGGTGGCACCCAGGTAGGTGCCGTGGATCCAGTTGAAGGCCTGGAAGACCAGCGGCATGGTGGTGGCACGACGTCCTCCGAAGATGAATGCGGCAATCGGCACACCTGCCGGATCATCGGCGGCAGTGTCGAGCACGGGGTTATTAGCCATGGGCGCCGTAAAGCGCGCATTCGGGTGGGCGGCGGGGCGACCGCAGCCTGGGGTCCATTCTTTGCCGGTCCAATCGGTCAATTTGGCAGGCGCCTCATCGGTGAGACCTTCCCACCACACGTCGCCGTCTTCGGTCAACGCCACGTTGGTAAAGATGGTGTCCTTGCGGCAGCACTCCAGCGCGTTGGCGTTCGATTTTTCCGAGGTTCCGGGAGCCACGCCGAAATATCCCGCTTCGGGATTGATGGCGTAGAGACGTCCATCCGCGCCGGGTTTGATCCAGGCGATGTCGTCACCGACGGTGGTCACTTTCCAGCCTTGGAATTCCTTGGGCGGAATCAGCATGGCGAAGTTGGTTTTGCCGCAGGCACTCGGGAAGGCGGCGGCGACATAGGTCTTTTCCCCCTTGGGAGATTCGACGCCAACAATAAGCATGTGTTCGGCCATCCAGCCTTCATCACGGGCCATGGACGAAGCGATACGAAGGGCGAAACATTTTTTGCCGAGGAGGGCATTGCCGCCGTATCCGCTGCCGTAGGACCAGATCTCGCGGGTCTCGGGGAAATGCACGATGTATTTGGTGTCCTTGTTGCAAGGCCAGGCGACGTCTTTTTCGAAAGGCTCCAGCGGCGCGCCCACAGTATGAACGCAGGGAACAAACTCCCCGGTGTCGCCAAGGGTGCGAAGCACGGGGGTGCCCATGCGGGTCATGATCCGCATATTGACCACCACATAGGGCGAGTCGGAAATCTCCACGCCGATATGGGAAATGGGGGAGCCGAGCGGTCCCATGCTGAAGGGGATGACATACATGGTGCGACCGCGCATGCAGCCTTTGAAAAGGCCTTGCAAGGTTTCCCGCATAGCGACGGGGGCGACCCAGTTATTGGTGGGGCCGGCATCGCGTTTGCGGCGACTGCAGATGAAGGTGCGATCTTCAACGCGGGCGACATCGCTCGGGTCGGAGAGGCAGAGGAAGCTGTTGGGCCGGGTTTTGGGATTCAGGCGGGTGAAGGTTCCGGCTTCGACCATGGCGTCGCAGAGACGGTAATATTCTTCCTGGGACCCGTCGGCCCAATAAACTTCATCGGGCTCACAAAGGGCGCGGACTTCTTCGACCCAGGCGAGGAGCTTCGCGTTTTTGGTCGCAGGGGCGCTGGTGGGTTTCGTTTCGGTTTCGAGTGTATTCATTTCGCGGTGATCTTCTCACCGGAAAGATCTTCGAGATACCCATTTCTTGCGGAAGTCCGGCCCGTTCTTGTCAAACGAGCGGAAGGAATTAGCTAAGAGACAGCCGGGCGCGGAAATCGCTGGGCGACTGCCCGGTGATCTTCTTGAAAACACGGTTAAAATGGGTGAGCGACTGAAATCCCACCTCAAAGGCAATTTCGCTGATGCGAAGATTCGGGTTCAGCAAAAGATTTTTCGCCTTCTCGACCCGCACTCGGGAAAGATATTCCGTGAAGTTCAGGCCGGTGGCCTTTTTGAACATCTTGCAAAAATAAAACGTGCTGGTGTTCACCGCCTTGGCGACCTGACCGAGGGAAAGATCCTCCGCCTGATTGGTGCGGATGAAGTCCCGCGCGCGCGTGATCATGGGCGGCTCGGAGTTCTCGCGCTGCACGGCCACCTGATTCGCCACGAGAGAAAGATGTTTGGAGAAAATCGTCAGCAGATCAACAAGGGCCTCGTACTGCGCCGGCGTCATCACTTTGGTGGCAAAATAGGCTTCCTCGATCTCGTGACTGACCGGAATGCCCCACTCTTCCAGCTTTTTCGAGACGCGGGCGAACTGGGCGGCGGTGGGTTTTTTGCAGAAGACCTGGCCGGTTTGGAGAAAGCCGAGGAGTTCGCTTCCCAGCTTGATCGGCACAGCGGTGTCAAACATCCCCATTTCGCACTGTTCGGTGCAGGCCTCCTCGCGGGCTCCTTCGGCAAGACGCCCCTGGGTGCGCAGACAGGCCGCGCAGGCGCAGCTTTTTTGTGCCATGGCCTCGCAGAAGCGATTGACCGATTTTTTCCCCCGGTGGGGCAGTTGCCACGATTCCACGGGCGAGAGAGAAACAGGCAGGCCTGTGGCTTCGCTGAACGCCCGCTCGTAATCGCGAAAGATCGCCGATTCGGTGAGCGCCTCGATAAGGTTCGCAGTCACTGACTGACTATCCTCCGGGTGGAACGTTTCGTCACGTGCGAAATCAAAACACTTCCGCGTTCAGGCCGGTCCGCTCCCGGATGGCGCGGGCGATGTGGGACAGGGAGCGCAGCGGGAGATGCCCGCAGACGGAATTCATGGCAGGGCGATGCGCGGAATAGACCTGCACGAGGGAAATGCGTGCCCCGGCCTCCTTGAGTTCCGCCAGACAATCGACATAGGCGTCGATTTCCTCCGGCGCTGGTTCCACTCCGCCGACCAAGGGAAAAAGGCTTTGGATCACGATGGGGCGATCTTGCCCGAGATCACGGATGTTTTTCAGGACATCGTCCAGGGGGATGTCGGTGCGATTAACGAGTTCCAGGCCAGCCTGCGTCCCGACGTCGAGCTTCACCCAGATCTCGTCGGTGCGATTGAGCACGGCGAGCCCCGCCTGAACGGGGGGCAGGTGCAGTCCCGTTCCGTTGGTGATAAGGACGATTTTAAAGACGGGAAACAGATGCCGGGCGCGAAGGCCAACCACGCCTTCTGCTATCTCCCGAAAATTTGGGCTCAAGGTCGGTTCGCCATCCCCGCTGAGCGCCACTTCTTTAAAACTGAGCAGCGCGCCGCCCGAGCCGCCCGGCCGGACCAGCCGCCCCTCATGGATGGAGGTAAGGAGTGTTTGCAACTCCACCAACATCTCCGCGACCGGGAGCCGGGCCGGGCCGCCTTTTTCCCGGCGGTCCACCTCGCAATACACGCAGTCGAAATTGCAGCGTTTGTCGGGATTGACATTGATCCCGACCGAAAGTCCCCCAGCCCGCTGCGAGACCACCCAATAGACAAATCGGTTCCCCAAAAAATGGCGCGCCGGCGACGGCAGACAGGCCGGAGGGGATGGCTGGCGGGCGGCAGCATCGGAACGCATGCCCCAACCAAACAGCGCGGCCCACCGCCGACACCGCCCCCATTGTCCAAAGATACGCGAATTTTGCGCAACTTGCGGCCCATCGGGACCGACACGCAGACCGGAGATCTTCTATCGGGCGGCCCAGGCGCCGTCGAAACGCTCGGTGCGCCAGGTGTTGGCATCATCCACTTTTTGCAGGACTACGCCATTGCCGGAGCGGATAAACGAATAACTGCCTTCCCCGGGCTGAAAATCCCGGGGATTATCGGCCGCGGTGTCGGTAAAGGTAATCCGATTCCCTTCCAGGCGATAGCGCCCGCGGAACGCCGGCATTTCAAAACTGTCACCCACAAAAACCAGATACGTCCCACCCGGCAGAATGCGGAGTTCGATCGAACCCTCTCCCCGCAGCCCCGCGTGCCGCCAGGTACCTATGATCGAGGGCCATTCCACAAAACGAAGCCGGGCGATGCGCCAATATCCATCTTCCAAACGCCAATCGACGGTGACCGTTTCCTTCAGGTTGAACTTGCCCGAAGCGCTGGCGGTTCCCGAGCTGCGTGTGACGGCTTTTCCGGGAAGAGAATAGATCGTCTCGGTGTTGGAAAATGAAATCGTGTACGGCTCGGCCGCCAGGGCGCTGAGAAACTGGGCGACTCCAGCGGACCTCGGCGTCACCGGAGACTGGATCGTGGCATCCTTCGTGAAAAAGCTGCGCAAAGCTTCCGTCTGACGGCTGTTGTGATAGGCCGCAAATTGAGCGAGACGTTGATCAAAAGGGACCTGGTCGGAGACAGGCGTGGCGGGCTCCCGATGAGCACACGAGGAAACCGCTACGAGGAGAAGGAGAGAGAAAAAGTAACGCATAAAAAACCGGAGCAACTTCCAGGATCGATAACCAGCACCTGCCGAAATTTCGCGAGTCAGCCTGGCACCCGTCAAAAAGGGCCGCCCACCAGGCGGCCTCTCCGGTTGGGCCAGCCAGCAACTATTCCACCGGGAGCACCACCGACGTGAGAGTCACGGTGGCAGGCCGAAATGCGGGGCCGTTGGACTTCGGGGGCTGAAAAAGACTGCGCTCGATAAACTCCTGATTGATGGGAGCAATCAGGCTATAGCCCCCTTTACCGTCCGGCAACATGGGCGTACCCCAACGGCCGCGACAAACGACTTCCTTGGCCAGAATCCGCTCGCCACGCAACGTGTGATTGTAGGTCTCGATTTCCGTGACTTGAGTGGTCTGCGTGACTGCTCCAAGAAAGGAACCACCGGCGAGAAGAAGGGAAAGCATGGCAGGTTAAGGAATAAACGAAGTAAAGACCGCCTGAGGCTAAAAAATCAAGACGGAAGTGAGAAAATGAGAGGGACGAAACGGCGAATTCTGAGGAAGCCCACGCAGGTTGGAGTTCAGGCTTTAGCCTGTTCTTGGTTCCGAACAGCCTAAAGGCTGGACTCCAACGGCTTCCTTCAGGAAACCCGGGATAAAAATCGCCTCAGGCCTTCTCGACCTGCCAGTATTCCAGATCGACCGGAGTCTCGCGGCCGAAAATGGTGACGGAGACGCGCAGTTTGCCGCGCTCGGGGTCGATTTCCTCGACCACGCCATTCTGGTTTTGGAAGGGGCCGTCGGCCACCTTGACCTTGTCGCCCACTTCGAAGCTGATCTTCGGTTTGACGGAATCTTCGCGTTCGCGGACTTGGGCGAGGAGGCTGTCCACTTCCTTTTGGCGCATGGGGATCGGGCGATCCTTGGTGCCGGCGAAGCCGATCACGCCATCAGTATCCTTGATGACCTACCACGTCTTCTCGACGAGCTGGTTGTTGTCATCGAGGAGATGCATGTTGACGATGAGATAACCGGGGAAAAATTTCCGCGTGGTCTCGGTCTTTTTACCGCGCTTGATTTCCTGCACCCGCTCGGTGGGGATGAGCACTTCGTAAACGTGATCCGACATCTCCTCCAGCTTGATGCGGCGGTTGAGGTTGTCGGTGACTTTCTGCTCCAGTCCGGAGAGAACATGCACGACATACCATTGATCACGGGGAGCGATTGGCATTGGGTTTTCAGGGTCTCGTCAGAGCGCCGACGAAATTGATAAGGATAAAATCGAAAAATGCGATGTAGCCGCCAAGGATGACCATCGCGATCACCACAACCATGGTCGAGTCCACAAGTTCCTTGAAGCGTTTGAATCCCTTTTCGTTGGGATCCCAGGGCCACTGGGCTTTGCCGAGCTCCGTACGGACCTCGGAAATAAAATTGCGGGTTTTAGCGATCATGATGCGGGCGAGAAATTAAGGGGCCTGGATGGCACCAGCCGAACAGGACAGGAGGGACTTGAACCCCCAACCGATGGTTTTGGAGACCATTGCTCTACCAATTGAGCTACTGTCCTTTCTGGCAAGATGGATTAGTCCAGGATGTCCGCCACGCGTCCGGCGCCGACAGTGCGGCCGCCTTCGCGGATGGCGAAACGGATGGTTTTTTCCATGGCGACGGGAGTGATCAACTCGACGTCGATGGAGACGTTGTCACCAGGCATGACCATTTCCACTCCCTCGGGGAGGCTGATGGTGCCGGTAACGTCCGTGGTGCGGAAGTAGAACTGAGGACGGTAGTTGCCGAAGAAGGGCGTGTGACGGCCACCTTCGTCTTTGCTCAGCACGTAAATCTCAGCCTTGAATTTCTTGTGGGGCTTGATCGTGCCGGGCTTGGCCAGAACCTGACCGCGCTCGATGTCGTCTTTCTTCGTGCCACGCAGGAGCACACCGACGTTGTCGCCGGCCTCGGCGGTGTCGAGGAGCTTGCGGAACATTTCGATGTCGGTGACCGTCGTTTTGACGGTATCGCGGATTCCGACGATTTCGATTTCCTCCATTTTCTTGAGGATACCACGTTCGACACGGCCGGTGGCGACAGTGCCGCGACCTTCAATGTTGAACACGTCTTCCACAGGCATGAGGAAGGGAAGATCGCGTGGACGCTCAGGCGTCGGGATGTATTCGTCCACCGCGGCCATGAGGTCGGTGATGGCTTTTTCGTATTCAGCTTCGCCTTCGAGAGCCTTGAGGGCGCTGCCTTTGACGATCGGAATGACGTCGCCGGGGAATTCGTATTTGCTGAGAAGTTCGCGAACTTCCATTTCGACGAGTTCGAGAAGGTCTTTGTCGTCCACCATGTCCACCTTGTTCATGAACACAACGATGGAAGGCACGCCGACCTGACGGGCGAGCAGGATGTGCTCACGGGTCTGAGGCATGGGGCCGTCCGCTGCGCTGACGACAACGATCGCTCCGTCCATCTGGGCCGCGCCCGTGATCATGTTTTTCACATAATCGGCGTGTCCGGGACAATCGACGTGGGCGTAGTGACGGTTCTCCGTCTCGTATTCCACGTGGGCGGTGTTGATCGTGATGCCGCGCTCTTTTTCTTCGGGAGCTGCGTCGATCTCGTCGTATTTTTTGGCCTGGGCTCCGCCGGTCTTGGAGAGCACCGTGGTGATTGCGGCCGTGAGTGTGGTTTTGCCGTGGTCAACGTGGCCGATCGTGCCGATGTTAACGTGCGGTTTGTTTCGCTTGAACTGTTCTTTTGCCATCTTTAGGGTTGCTTAAGGGTTTTTAACAGAGGCCGGTTCCTGGGTTGGAGCCCATGACCGGGATTGAACCGGTGACCTCGTCCTTACCAAGGACGTGCTCTACCAACTGAGCTACATGGGCGTATGTGGCCGAAGCCTGAAAGAACGGGCGCATCTGTTTTTCCCGGCCGAAAAAGGGTGCAGGACCCTACCCGTCTTCACTCCATGTGGAAACGGTTAGCGCCTTGTCCCCTGGAACAGCAGGGACGGGAAAACTATCAAAGGCCCCTCGCGTGTCAAAATGAAAAACGCCCCTTTTGCAGAGAAATTTGCCGTGGAGGCCTCAACGGGGTAGTTTTTGGTGAATACGGCCACCTCAAGTTCCGTCAAACCTCCAAACCCGCCGCTATGAAATCCGGTCTGCTTCCCCTTCTCGCCGCCGCCGCGCTCGCCCTCGTCCCGTCGCAAGCCCCGGCCGACACCGACATTACCTTTCAGGATTTTTATGATGCCCTGACCCCCCACGGAGATTGGGTGGAACTGGACGACTACGGCTACTGCTGGCGACCCTTCGTGGACGATCACTGGCGTCCCTACACTGATGGTCAGTGGGTTTACACCGAGGCCGGATACACCTGGTTTTCCAATGAACCGTGGGGCTGGGCGACCTACCACTATGGTCGCTGGACCAAGTTGCAAAATTGGGGCTGGGTCTGGGTACCTGGCTACGAGTGGGGGCCAGCCTGGGTCTCATGGCGCACGAGCGACGACTATATCGGCTGGGCCGCGCTTCCCCCCGAAGCGGTCTGGGAAGATTCGATCGGATTTGGGGCATACGTGGATGTGGACTATGGAATCGGGCCGGATTGGTATGCGTTCTGTCCGGTCACCTACTTCGGCGCGCCGCGCCTGCGGACCGTGTGTCTGCCTTGGCGCAGCAACATCACCATCATCAATCTGACCGTCAACATCACCCGGATCCGCCACGTTAACAATATCATCATCAACGATGGTCCGGATATCACCGTGATCAATCGACGTGCCCACACGCCAATTCGCCGGGTCCGACTCGAGCGTGAAACCAGCCTTGACGTCACAGCCCTTCGTCAGGGCCGAGTGAAAAGTCGGCTCGAAGGGGATACGCTGAAGATTCCCTCTCCACGGGTGGAAAAACAAGACGCCCGCCCGGTTAAAATCGCAGGCCGCGCCAGCCGCGGGCAAATCAACCGTGGCTGGGAAGGAGCCGGCCTGAACCCAGCCCTCGCAGCAGAATATCGCGAAAAAATTCAGGGAGACGCCCGCCGCGCCAACCGTCCGGTTTCCACGGCGGTCGCCCCGCCGAACTTAGACCCGCCTCCTGCGACACCCCAGCCCAACACCCGGCGTAATTCTGAGGTCGGGCGCTCCGATGGGCGGCCGCCTGCCGCAACCCCGGCGATGCGGGAGCCCCCGAGGGAACCCCAGGTCCTTCCCCGCGACCAGCCCGCCGTCGGGCAACAAACGAACCGCGAGGAGGAGCTGCGAGCCCGAATCCTCAAGCAGCGCCAGGAGGAGGAACGGGACGCCCGGCAAGCTGACCTCAGCCGCCAGCAGGAACAGGCCCAACAGCAACAACAAGCCCTCCGTCAGCAACAGCAGGGAGAGGAAACCGCCCGCCAGCAACGCGCCGCCGAACTCCGCGAAAAAGCCGCCCGCGCCCAACAGGAGGTCGAGGCCCGGCGGGAAACGGCCCGGCAAAATCAACAGGAGGCGGCACGCCAGCAACAGGAAAACCAGCGCCAGCAACAATCCTTGCAACAGCAACTCCAGCAGCAGCGCCAACAGTTCCAACAGAACCGTCAGGAACGCCGCCAGGCACCGTAATCACCTGACCCGCTATTCGACCCCAAGCGGGGCGGGCTTCAGCAAGTTTCGGGCGACCTGGTTTTGCACTGTGAACTGTCCGCCTGCCACGAAGGTATTGTCCGGCGTGCCGGCCAGGGCGCGCACCGGCCCAGAAACTGCAGTCTGGGAAATAATGACCGCATCGAGAGTATTGTCTGTGTTCAACCGGGCCACACTGCGGCGGGGTTGCCCGAAGACGGTGCTAAAATTCCCCCCGACGACGATCTTGCCGTCCGCCTGCACGGTGAGGGCAAAAACGACGCCATTGGCACCAGACTCCTGACCGGGTGCCACTCCGAAGGTTTTATCGGGAGTGCCATCCACGTTGTAGCGGCCAAGGTTCATCGCCTCCACATTGCCGATCTGGTTGAACTGGCCGCCGACGACCACACCGCCCGCCGGCTGGATGACCAGGGCGTTCACCTGCCCGTTCACCCCAGCCTGCACCGTGTCGGCAAACGTCCGGTCGAGCGTGCCATCAGGATTCAGCCGCGCGATATTGTTACGGGGAACGCCATTCACCGAACTGAATTTTCCCCCAATCACCACTTTTCCATCGGCCTGCACGGCCAGGGCGAGTACCTCGCCATTGACCCCCTCGCCTTTTCCAAAAGCGGACTTCACCGCCTCCTCCGTCTGCGCGTGGGCTGCACCGAGACTAACCGCCAGAACGAGGAGGAGCTTTTTCATGGACACAGTCCACCGCTGAAAACCCGTAAAATCAAGCTCTTGATTCCTGCGAAAGAATACGCGAGTCTCTCCGACCTGCGCACCCGTAGCTCAATTGGATAGAGTGCCGGCCTCCGAAGCCGTAGGTTGTGGGTTCGACCCCCGCCGGGTGCATTTTTTTCTCCAGAGTCGGATGTAACCCTCGTCCGTAGCCTTGCGCAAGTTGCACCCCCCACCGCCCACTTCACCAAGGCGTGGACTCTCAGGCCGTCACGCAACTGTTGCGTGCAGCTTTTCGGAAACTTTAGGTTTTGAACGCTACAAGGCGAAAAGAGCGCCGGGGGCGGGGTCTTGTACTTTGCGTTCGGAATCGGGTCGCGGAAGAGCCGCGGAGCCACTGCGGACGATCCGCAAAGGCTTCGGGGCAAACCGGGGCTGAAAGCTTTTATCGATCTCGGCGTAAGCCAATTGGCAGAAATCGAAATCGAACGATGCGCCTTGCGCTTTGGCCAGATGCCGGGCCAGTTCGACAACATGCTCGATAGTTGCAATGTGACCAGAGTGTCTGAGAGCGCAGGCTGCCAGAAGGGTGAGGGTCGCTTTATCTGCCTCCGGTGCGAGTTGCTGGGCAACACTACGAAGATCGGTTTCCGTAAGGGAGATCGGCAAATCCACGGAGCGATGCAGTCGGCCTTCCCACTGTTCAAAACCGAACCAAGAGACTGCCCGTTTGAGGCAAGTCAGCAATCGGTGCCAGTCCTGATTGGCCACAATACAGACCGGGACGCGGGCGTTGCAAAGAGTCGAGATCAGCCAGGTAATCCGCGCTGGGGCCTGTTTGGTTCTCAACGTTTGGGGCAAAAGAAACTGGCCTTCGTCCAAAATGAGCATTATTCGACGCTCGGCGAGTGTACTGGTGATGCGCTCAGCAATCTCGCCCGCCTTCAAGTTTAGAGAAGTTGCCACGCCAATGCTACGGCCGATCTGCCGGAAGAAAGCCTCTTGAGTCGGCGACGAAGTAAGAGACACGTACCGGGCCTCGCCACCGCCACGACAGAGAGCCCATCCTTGGGCTGAGCGGCTTTTTCCGATCCGATATTGGCCGACGGCCAGGCATAGGCTCCTGCTCTCGCGGCAGTAGTCGAGCAAATCCCAAAGAGCAGCCTTAGTACAGGTTTCTGCGACCTTGGAGTACGGAGCGGCAAGCACGTCGCCCATAATGAAATTCAGGAGCTTTTCGGGACGCTCAATTTTAGTGAATTTCTGCGAAAAGTCGAACGCCGCATTGCTTGGGTCCAAGGCAAGCTGAATGAGCCAATGTTTGGCCGCGTCACGGTTTCCGAAATGGGGTTCGAGATTGGAACGCTCGACCAGCTCCAGCGCGAGAAGATCCAGGCCAGACTCGCCTTTGTAGGCCTTTGGGAAGGGCAGTGGCCAGGCGTCAAACTGCGAGCATGTTGGGTGCGTCTCGAAGCCGAAACGAGTGCTCATTTCCTGAATCCAAAGAACCAACCGTCGACGCGCCGGGTCCGTAATCGTGGCGCATCGCTTGGCCACCAGATTTGCCAGAAGAAAATCGCCCCGCAAGTCGGGGCTCGATGCAAACCGTTCCTGCCGGATGACAGAATTATCTGAAGCTGCCCGTGTCGAACTCATGCAGATGCGGTTTCTAACTTACGGCGTTTTTCGAACTCGGTATATCGAGCCACTATTCCGGCATCGAGTGGGAGGCTTTCCCGCCCCTGTCGGATCAACTCAAAATATCCTTTCTCGGCCGCCTCTGAGGAGGCATCCATTTCGGCGTCGGAAATGCGAGCCGAATGAGCCTTTTCGAAAGCTTCGTCCGCGGAGGTCTCGCGAAAGTTCGGCTGCGAATTTCTCTCGACTGATTTCGAAGCCCCGCGCCCATCGGAGGCATAGGTTCCCTTTGCTATGGTGTGGGTGAGACCGAGGGCCCGATAGTCGGCCTGGACGGCGTTTGTGAAGGCTTTCCGCCGGTCGAGGGCGTCGGCTCCGCGTGTGTCGTCGGTTCCGACTGCGAGGCCAAGGGCGAATTGGGGGCAGCCATCGACAAACTCGGCGTGGCCGATGAGTTGGTTGATGTCGCGGCCTTCGGCTTGGACGATGGTTGCGCCGGCGTCAGGTGCATATTTGTCGAGATAAAGGGCGACCTTGTGGCCCTCGAAGCGCCAAAGATCCTTCTGATAAAAATACCAGGCTTGGCGTCGTTTGTCGGGAGCTGTCACACGCATTAAGGCGTGGCCCTTGGTGACAGTCACGACGGTGCGGTCGCGGCTGAACAGGTAGGCTTGTTCTGGGCGCAAGCGCGTCATTCGCTGGTCTCCTCCCTCTCGCTGCCAGATTTCATGAGGAATCCCGTTGTAGATCGCACCTTCGACGGGTTCGGAGTTCACCCACTGGATCTTGGCGTCAATTTGTGCGCAGGCGTCAGGGTACGAGAGGAAGTAATCGCGGGGATCGCGGCGACCTTGGCGGCATTCCGTCCACAGCTTGTTCACCTTCTCCATCTCGCCACGGCTCGCGCCGATCTGTCCGGGGATGGTGTTGCAGACCCGTTGGAAATACCGGAAGCGATTTTCGATGATTTTGGTCGTCGGCGATTGGCTCACAATGATCTGGCGACCAAGAGCCTTGATGCCGCCAAGGCGGGCTTCCTGGTCTGTGTGACCGGGCTCGAAAGTGGCGGTTGGGTCGCCCTGGAGTTTTTTTGCCTGCCAGATGCCACGTTCCCATCGTTCACCGATTTCCGGGATTCCAAGGTCGCGGTAGGTTTGGCCAACCCATTGCCAGATGTCGTCGGCGCGGTAGGAGTCGCGCTGGCGAACGAGCATCAGGCGAGAGAGAAAGCGCAGACTTCCAACGTCAATGTGCATGAGGTTTTGCCCCCGGGCGATGCGGACGCCGTATTTTTCGGAACACGGATCGCCGCCCCATGGCCAGTCGATCCAGAAAATGAAGTTGTTCGACATATCGTCGCGCTCGCAGAGCATGCCGGGAAGAATTTCCTGCTCACCGCGGCTGGTGAGGAACGTTTTCGTCCGTGGCGTGATGAATGCCTCTCGTTTTACCTTTGTCGGGGACTTGTAATAGTCGCGAACAGCCTGCGGAATCGCCGAGAGTTGAGCGTGAAGCGTCGGCGTGATCGCGTGTTTTGAGCTGCGCTTCATCAGGATCACATCGGCCACTTCTTGCCGACAAATGGGATTTGCCGCCAACATGCGCAGGGCCGCCGATCTACTGCCCAATTGAATGTAAAGTCTGCGCGCTTCCTTCAGTTCCTCGTCGTTCAGCGTGGCGAGCGGAGCGCCTCCTCGATTTCTAATGGAGGGGGGATGAATCAATTCGATTCCGGCCAACCCATCGTCCATCCGAGAAAAAACGGTATCGAGCCGGACTCGAAGCGCATTCCGGGTGGGAGCGAAATCGATCCCACTGGCCGCCAATAAATTGAGGATTTTAGCCTTGGCCTTCCTCTGGCCAATCCGCTCCTTCAGGGCATCGAAATCTTTTCGGGACGCCTCAAAGATTTGTCCGAGGCAAAGAACCTTATTCTCCTCGCTATATTCTCGCAGAGAGAAAGCCAGGTTTGGACAGGCATTTGATGACCTAGACGCCGGGGCCTCCTCTCCACTTGGTTTGAGAAACTCCTCAACGTAAATGTCGATATTATCGAAGTCTGACCGACGCCCAGCCCGGTCGATGACGCGGCTGATTCGGTCCCTCAGCGTCCGCTGATTTTCCAGCCTCAGTTCACCGCCACGGGCAATGGAAAGATGGGCCCGGCTTGCCATTTCGCGGAGGGAAAGGCGATCCGATTGGCGAAGGATGGGGGCAAAATGTCCGCGGAGCGATGCCGCCCGCTGCAATATTTCCGGGCCGACTTCAGCCAGCGGAGTGGATGCCACAAATTTTTGTGGGCTGCTCAGAATCAGGTCCGAAACACTTCTGTATCCGCCGGTGTTCGCCATTCGGGCCAAGGTGGCCTTCATGGCATCGGGTAGACTGTCCAACGTCCAGCCGTTGGCCGTCTGAAAACCCGTATCTTCGCAAGGCTGCAACACTACATGCGGCCGCTTTTCCAGAGCGTTTGAGACCGCTTGGCGGGTTTTTCCGAGGGTGCGAGCCAATTGAGATGCTGTGAACGCCTGCATTCACTTGCCCGGTTTTGAGACGGTGACTTTTCCCTGGCGTTGCGCCATTGCGAGAATGTCGGCCATGTCGGCTTTGGCTTTCGAACGCATCTGTTCGACGGTCGGCGCTTTCCTTCCCGCGAGGTTCTTGGGACTGCACCTTTTGCATATCGGGATTAGTCCTGAGAGCCCTTTTTTCTGGAACGCTTGCAACCACCGAAAAATCGTGGCCTTGGAGATCTGGAACGGCTTGCTCGCGACTGCAAATGTGGATCCTCCGTAAACGCCTTGTGCGATTCGTATGAGCGTTTCCACACGAGCCACAAAGGCGTCCTTTTGCTCTTGAGAGAGCGCGGGCTGTGCCGCGATGCTTTCCTCGATCTGGGCGACGCTGAGACCCTGCAAAGCCACGATGCTTTCCCAGGAATGGGGAAGCATCAAATATTGCGGTTTGCAGGGTTCTCTGGACATCAGATTATTTTACGATTCCGGCTCCCTGAAGAATGGGAATGAGCGCGGCTTTCAGCGCGGTGAGGTCGGCGGCTCCCGTGAGTGTGTCCGCTGCGGGAATCAGCGCGGGCTGGCCGGCGCGGGTATCCACCCACACGCCTCCCTCTACAACATCGATGACCCGGCCAGCTTTGACCTTGTGCGTCGAGGTTTCGGCCACGGTGTTGTCGTCTTCAATGAAACAGATCTTTCCGCGGTCGTCGGCATCGACGGCGGCAGAGGCGGAGTTGTTCAACAGGAAGACACCCTCTTGAACATCGCACGAGGTATCGCCGTCGCTTCCGCCGCTGTTGTTCACGGTTTCCTCGGCACGGCCGATGACTCGCAAGCCTGCGGTATCCGCCGACGGCACGAGGAACCCGGACGAGTTGAGCGCGGCAAGAGTTCCGCCGTAGATGGTTGTAGAGGCGGCGACCGGATAGCGGGTGATAATTCCGGGCCGGGTTGGTGTGTTAATTCCTGTAGTTGCGGCTGACATAGATTTTTCTGGGTTCGTCGAATTTTAGGCGAGGGCCATTTCCGTTGGGGAAAGGCCGAGTTGCTTGGCCACGGCGCGGTCGGTCGGCGATAGGTCGGCGGATGTGGCCAGGGCGACAAAACGGCGGAGGGCCTCCCGCTTCCACTCCTCGGCGCTGATGCCGAGATTTTTGGCCACTTGAAGGTCAATCTCGTTCGGGTTCAATTCAGCCTGGAGATCTTGTAGCCTCCAGCGCAAGAGGGCGTCTTCATCGCTGTCGCTGTCGAAAACCTCGGAACCAATAGCTTTGAGGAACTGCCGCGCCGCCGTTAAAAACGCTTCTTCCGAAGAAGATGCCGGAATCCCGAAAAGCGTCGCGAGAAATGATCTCAGGTCGTGGCCCATACTGGAACTAGGGGCGATGGGACGGGACATCTGAAGACGCTCAGCAATACGTTGTGCGGCGGCTAAAGCCTCTGGCCGAATCTCAGGCGAAGGACTGTCGGGACCGTTCGAGTATATTGGATTCATGGTTTAGAAAATTTCAGGCATGCCATCCGCCGCGCTTCGCCGTGGCCTGGAGGGCGTTTTGGTGAAGCGCTTGAGGCGAGACAGCGGGAACGGTGTTTTCTGGCGCTTGGCGAGGCGTGCCGCCGCAGGAGATGAAACGGCTCCTGCGGCGGCTGGTGGTGACAGGGACTCAAATCCTTCACCACCATTTGGCCCGCTTTCTGCCAAATCGGTCATTTCAGGTATTGAGCGAACTTGCCGCCGGCCCTCAACCAGGATTCCGCGACGGCTAGCGACTTGGATGCCTCGCCAATGTAGTTCTCAGCCTTCGCCTCCGGGGTTCCTCCGTAGTTGACTACGCAGCCCAAGCAAGTGGTTCCGTCTGTGACGACGCTCGCAAGTAGGGGCATGCTCTCCGCCGCGACTCGTGAAGGGTTGCAAGTGCCCCCACCGCCGAGGTGGCCCTCCGACCCAAAGAACGGAATGAAGACTTTCGTTGCCTCTTTAATCAATGCCTCCCGTTCGGACCTACCAGCATCCAAGATCGATCCGTTCAGGGCATCAATTGCATCCCGGAGCTTTTTATTGTCCGGCTCCAAGCTCTCAGGTATCCGCTCCAAGAGCCCTTCGCAGATCTGCACCCACTGTTGAAGGTCCGCCAATTTCTTCAAATGGGCGTCGATGCGGATGTCGGCGATTTTGCGGAGGGCTTCGAGCTCTTCTCGTTTTTGGGGGAGAACCCTCCGAGTTTCCGCGATGTTCTGGAGATTGCGTTTTGCCAGCTCGGTGAATTTTTTGACAGCCTTAACGGCTGATTGAATGTTGGTTTCGTGGTTCATAATTTTGGGGACTGTGACTTGCTTTTGCTGGATGGTTTGGAGAATGGGGGGACCGGTGTGCCTGCGATGTTCATGCAGGAAATTTGACCGAAAATTCGCGTTATCAGCTCCTCGCGGGAAAGACGGAAAAGGCTGGTGAGCCCAACCTGCTTCGCACGGCGACGCAACTGGGGAAGAGTACTCAGGATCGGATCGATTCCGATGTGTTCAGCAACGATGTTGTTATGGGAGAAAGCAGCCTCACCGCTCCAAATGCCCTCACCTAAAAATAGTTCGGCTTTCCTCCGTAGTCGTGAAAAATTCCCATTTCCGCCCAACATGTTCGAAACGGCCACATTGGAAACAGAGAGCTTACTCGCCAGATCAATATGGCTCATGCCGCGTTCGAGAAGCAGAGTTTTCAATCTGATCGATGGTGGATTTACTTGGGCCATGACTGGTTCGACGTGGTCTGCGTTCTACTGTAAGAAATTTTCCACCTCTAGGGACGGTGCGCGCTGTGCGGGGCCATCTTTAACGGGTTCATCGCTGATCAAAATATCCTGA
Organism: Terrimicrobiaceae bacterium; assembly: GCA_041752695.1. Classification (GTDB taxonomy): domain Bacteria; phylum Verrucomicrobiota; class Verrucomicrobiia; order Chthoniobacterales; family Terrimicrobiaceae; genus CALCJD01. The sequence continues at coordinate 31,232 of JBGSVZ010000047.1, read as the reverse complement.
AGTCAAAATGAGTCAAGAAAATGTCCCTTTGGGATCTCGCCTGAAAACGCTTCGTCTCTCGCGGCAAAAGAAACTCTGGGAGGTAGCTGAATCTACCGGCATCACCGAAGGATATTTGAGTCGATTGGAAGTCGGATCCAGGAAACACATCTCGGAGGAAGTGGCGGGGAAGCTGGCTGAGTACTACGGCGTCAGTCAAAATTGGCTTCTGACTGGGGAAGAAGAAGATCCAGTCAGGCTCGCCACCGCTGAGTACTACAGGGCTATCGAGGAGTCAGGCCTGCGTGAGGAGGCCGCCGAGGCTGTTCACCAAATCAGCGTTTTTCTCGATCATTTCGTCACGACTGATGACGCAGGAAGACGATTGGCGGTTCCGCGCATCGTGGAGATAGTGGAGGCATTTGCACGAGAGTGTGGTGGAAGGAATGCGGGGATTCGGGAGGCAGGCTTGAAGTTGGCCCACGCAAATTTTTCCCCTTATATTAAATTAATGGTTGAAAATAAAGGCGGGGGCGATAATGTAGAGCCCATGCCCGCACTCTTGGAGAACCTGATAACCCGAGCAACCGCCCTCACTTTGAGGCACGGTGAGCAAACAGAATTGGCTCGTTTCTTGAAGGTCACCCCTCAGGCGGTGCATGCCTATCTCAACGGCGTAAGCGCGCCGAGTGCAGAGATAACCCTCCAACTTCAGCAATGGGTCGAGAAGAAGGAGCGCGAAAGCAAAAGTGGCTCCGAAGGTGCTAGAACACCTTCGGAGCCGAGGACCCGAAAACCAAGGAAATCCAGTGAAGAAAACCAGTCCCCGGGTCCGAAAGGACCATAACCCCCGCCCGGTAAAAAACAACCCTCCAGACGCTCCCCAGGCAGTCACCCCCAAGCTTGAAGCTTTCAAGCTCACTCGTGGCTCCCGCCTCCTTCGAGGAGCAAAAAAAGGCGATATTGTCATCGTCGACAATTCCGCCGTCCCACGGGAGGGTTCAATTGTCCGCCTCGCAATGGGGGGCAAGGTCCAGTTCCGCACTTGGCCGGTCGTAGTGAGAGGCCGCGGCGTTGCCGTTCAGGTTGTTGCGCAAGTTCAGATCAACATCCTCCCATGAGAATCACAATTGATCTCACCCCTGAGGAGGCCGCTCAAATCAAAGCCTTGGCCATCCGGTTCGGAGCAAAGCCGTCGGAAATTCTCACGCGGTTTGCCAGCGATCTGACTGGCAGCCTGCGGACAAGCGGATCCGATGAGCGGACGCACGCGCTAGAGTACGTCCAGCGCGCATTTTTCGACAAAATCGAATGCGCCTACAGCCCGGAGGAGGGCCTGACCGACGAGGAGAGCGAAAAGATGCAACGTCTCCACGCAGAGGCCTGGCGGTATCGGGAAACCCAACAGGCGGCTTGGAAGATCGAACGGGAGGCGCGCCATAAGGGCTTGGCGCTTGCCGCTGAGGTTCGGTAGGGTCGTGGAGTGACAATCCTGGCCGATCTGGTGAAGGAAGGCGCGGTCCTCTCGATGCCCGACGGGTACCGTGCTGTCCTTGTCGATGCCGTGTTTGTTGGCCGTGTGCTTTGGTTCCACGAGGCATTTGGGCGCGAGCACATGATCACCGCCGATGAGATGAGGCCAATAAACAGCTGGCTGACCTATTGGTCCGGGGGCGAGCGGGTTGCCTCAATCGGAAGCCTGGAGGGCGAGGATGACACGGAAATCCTGCGTGCCTGGCGCGAGCACCTCGCGACACCGACCGGCGCGGGGGCGGCAGAGGCAATCACAGAGATGAGGTCAGCCGCATTGGCGACACCAGAGGCCATGTCGTAAAAGTCCATGCAGGTGGAAAGTGTCAGCGCGGAGTGGGCAGGAGGTTATCCCGTCCTTCGAATGGTTATCGATGGACATCCTGCCCACGTTTTTGTGCCCAAATACACACTGCTCAGTGCCGGGATCGTCGTGCTTCTCGACGACGACGGATATTGGAGTAATACCGTTTCTTCGATCTACCAGGCAGACGAAAACCCCGTGCGTCTGCCCGGCGCAACGGATGATGAAGAGATTGTCGCGGTGGTGCGCGATTGGCTCATTGATATGGGAGAGGGCTATTTTGTCCGGTGCACCTTCACCTTCGAAGATGGCGCGACCCTCACCGCGTCAGCATTCGCCGCCGTGGCAGGCGAGGAAGTTCCGACCCGCTGGGATGGGGCGGTTGATCGCATTCCCGGCCTGCGGCGCTCAGCCCCCGCGGACGACCTGCCGATGCTCTGCCGTCGCCTCGCGCAACGCCATGGGGCGGAGGTAATGATCGAGACCCAGGGAAAATTCGCGGTCGACTGAGGAGAAAAGGCGAGTAGCCCCCCTACTCGATTCCGGGCGTCTGGACCGTTCCGCGCTGACACCACACCAGTGGTGTATGAGCGAATGCAGTCCCTACGCCAACTGGATCAGTCCCTGTTCACCGTGCGATGGAAGAATCCTCCCTGCCGACGGTGGCAGCGAACGTACGTTCGCTTCTCTAAATGGGAGCGCCACCGGCGACATGGCCCCGGCGCTAGCCAGTCATTTGACACGACCAAAATGGGAAATCATGAAAAGAAAACGCGATCCCTTCACCGATTGGAAAAGCCCTTGCAGCGTCCCCACCGAAGTACATGTATGCCACGGGCCAATAAAACGGATTTATTGGCAATTCTGCCCGCAGAGCGCGCAGGGCCTTTGGTCGGACCGCCGGGATCCGACTAACAGTGGGGCAATTCATGAAAAAGAAAGCGTCCGGAAGTCCCGCTCCAACAGTCAACGCTGACACCCTGCATCCCTATCTGGCAACGGGTGTTGAAGTTGCAGGGTATACAATTCTTCCGCCCACCCTCGCAACTCAGATCCTTTTGGAGGAAATCGATCACCCCATTTTGCGTGCGGCCACCGCGGGCTCCGAAGACGACGCGGCGAAAGTTTCCATGGGAGGCCGGGATATTCTCAACCTCATATTCATCTTCGCCAAGACCGAAGAAGCCATGCGCACCATGGGCATGAGCCGGGACAACTTCGCCGCCGCAGCCCGGACTTTCGCAATGAACCTGCCGCCCTCTGCCGTGCCCGAAATGGTGGCAGCGATTAAGGGAATGCTCGTGGCCATGACGCCTCCCCTAGATCCGGCGGGAGGAGCCGGACAATGAGCACGCTACAATATTCCCTTGCCCTCAGCACCGCCGCCTTCACCGGCCCGATGCGTGCTGCCCAAAGCGCCATGAGGGGGTTCACCGCTTCCGCCGGGAACATCGGCAGCGCGATCACCGGCATGGCCAGCCTGCCCGGCTTGGTGAAGAGCCTGGTCGAGCCGCTTACCAATCCCATCACGCTCTCCGCTGACCTGGAGGAACTCGAAACATCTTTCAAATCCCTCCTCAAGAGCGCCCCATCCGCCAAGACCATGGTGAAAGACCTCATGGCCTTCGCCGACGCCACCCCTTTCGACCCGGTGCCCGTGGCGGAGGCCGGGAAACAGCTTCTGGCCTTCGCGTACGCGGCCAAAGAAGTAAAACCCCTTCTTGGCGACATCGGCGATCTCTCTGCCGCGATGAATAAGCCGCTGGGGGATGTGGCGAATGTATTCGGCCGATTGAAGGCCGCCGACTTCGGGGAGGCCTTCGAGCGCCTTCGAGACTTCGGCATCAGCAAACTTGACCTCGTCGGGGAGGGACTGCAATTCGACAAAGGAGGGTCCTTCCTTGGCAGCGCCGATCAGGCGATCACCTCCGTGCGCAAGATCATCCGGCAGAAATTCGGCGGAGGCATGGCGGACCTTGCGACCACCTTCCGCGGGCTCTTCTCCACATTTTCCGGCTACTGGGACGGCCTCCAACGTTCCTTCGGCAAACCCATCATGCAGGCCCTCAAGCCCCTCCTCCAGGATGGAACTGGCGAACTTCAGAAATGGACACCTCTGGCTGAGCAATGGGGGCGAGCCATCGGAAGCGGTCTCCTTGTCATTCGAGATCTTTTCCAGTCTGGACAACTTTGGGAAACGGCAAAACTGGGTCTCCAGATTGCCGGAGCCACCTTCGTCAACACGATCAACGCCGGACTCCAGGGAGCAATTGCGGGCATCCTCTCTGGCCTGGCTGAATCCGCTGGCATCTTTCAGCGTCTCATGGGCGAAAGCGGCCTGTGGCAAGGCATCGGCTACAAAATGCAAAGCGTCTTCCTCGGCCTAAAGGGCACCCTCCTTGAAACCTTCGCTTCTGTTATCGAGTCGCTGCCCAAGATACTCGGGGGCGGGGCGAGTGCTGCAACCCGTGGCATGCGCCTGGACGCCAGTATCGCAGGGGGCCAGTCCACCATGGCCAGCCTCCGGGGCGACCAAGCTCTCGCCTCCATCGACATGGAAGGCATGATCGCCCAGATCGCCGAAGGCATGCGCAACACCGGCAGTGCCGCTCTCAATGGCTTCCAATCCGCCGGCCAACTCATCCCCACCAGCGGCATGATTGAACAACTCACCGCCAGCCTCGCCCCCTTTGCCAAGAACGCCGAAGCCTTCTTCGCCAAACAAAACGGACAGGCAGAGGCCGCCACGGCTTCCAAAGAAACCGCCTCCAATACGAGAGCTCTAATCCAGATTGGCCAAGAGACAATTATGAGCCTCCGCCTCATCTCAGACAAAGTCGGCTCCCAGGATGCCGTCGGCAACTTCGCATGAACATGCCCCCTTTCACTTTCACCCGGCTCTTTCACTCCTCCAAGCGATGAGCATCAGGTCCAAGGGTCACTACGTCGTAAAGCGCCTGCGTCCGCGTTACGAGGAAACCGCCGAAGCGAGCCAGATCATTGTGCCCTTTGTTGGACCATTCGACGCCCTATGGTCTGGTCGTCCCGCGATCAACTCAACGCTCTCCGGCTTCCCTTCTGACCACACCGTAAAAAAGGTCTCCATGGAGGATGGCCGCGCCAACGATGGTCGCCTCATTGTCACCCTGGAACGGCCTGCCCCTGGCTCGACTGGTTCCAACGAGAATGCCCAAATCGGCGAGTCCATCTATGAACTCGATTGGGGAGAGGAACGTCGACCTCTGGAGGAACATGAAAAGGCCCCACATCTCGCCCCGGATCGTCCAGAGTACGAGTTCCCAGACAAAGCTTGGGACTCGCAAATCAACTACGGTTGGCCTCCGGGCGAGGCACCGGAAGGAAAAATCGGCGTTCAGCGGAGTTGGGATAATTGGGCCGCTCTGGATAGTAGCGATGTCATTCCAATTGATTGGGACGTCGATGACTACAAGGCGCTTCGCCGGAAGGGCTTTGTCGATTTTCCACACGCGTTTCCCATCGCACGCTCTACCATTTTCGCAAAATATCGCATCGCCTCAAGTGGCGGCGTCCAAGCTGTTGGTAGTCCTCCAGGGCAATGCGGTGCCCCAGGCGGCTGGATCTACGTGAAAACTGCCAGCCGCTCTACTAAGCAGGGGAGCTTATACTCGCTCATTGAAGAATGGCGTGGGTTTTCCAAGGTTGAACCGAGTCTCTTGCATTGACCGACCGCGGCAAACGTGCAGACAGAAATTTCCTGATCTGCGCCTCACCTCTGCTGGAAATCCCGTATTTGGTTGAGGGCACCGGCTTACTTTCAAGGCAGTAACCCAATAGACTGTCCCAAAACGCCTTGCACCTTGCACCCTTAGCGCAGGGATTCTCATCGTCTCATCTCTGCGGAAATTGCGGAATTACTCTGTAGGGTAGGCGCAACCCGGTATGTGCCGCGCTGCGGTTTTCCCATAAATCGAAAACTAGCGCAGGGCTTCGACTCGTCTTCCCGTTGGCTAGAATATCGCACAAGTCGTTGTGGGCGTGTCACTTATCGGAGTAAATCAAGGTTAATCAGGGTTGATTGGAGTCAATCAAAGCGCAGGGCTTCCCGTCGTGGTGGCACGGATTCGGAAATCTTATGTCGGGGCAGGGGGTTGGTGACCCGACCCGTCGCAACGACCGTTCACGAAGCGCTCGCCAAGCTGAAGTCTGCGAGGTATATCGCGCAGATGCTCACGCTCTATCTTCTCCGCCATGGACAGACTTCGTTCAGCAAAGCCAACGCCTTCTGCGGGGCGGCGCTCAACCCGGATCTCACCGAAGATGGTCGGCAGATGGCGGAACTTTTTGCCAAGGCTTATGAGAACACGCCCTGGCAGGCGATTTTTGCCAGTCCTCTCAAGCGCACCCTGGAAACAGCGCACCCCCTCTGCAGTGCGACGGGAATGTCTCCGCAGGTGCGCGACGGGTTGAAAGAGATCGGCTACGGCCAGTGGGAGGGCAAGACGATCGAGGAAGTCTCCGCGGAGTTCCACGATGACTACCTGCGCTGGACGGCGGACCCGGCGTGGTATCCGCCCACGGATGGCGAGCCGGCCGTTTCCATCGCCCACCGGTCGCTTCAGGTGGTGGAGGAAATCCAGAAGGTGTACGAGGAGGGCAACGTCCTGATCGTTTCACACAAGGCGACGATCCGGATCCTGATGTGTTCGCTGTTGGGCATTGATGTGGGACGCTTCCGCTACCGACTGGCCTGCCCGGTGGGCTCGGTCTCGGTGATTGAATTCGGTAAACACGGGCCCCTGCTCAAGGCCATGGCGGACCGGGACCACCTCGATGACCGCCTGAAAAATCTTCCAGGAACCTAGGCTCCCGGCTCCATGCCACGTCGAGCTTTTGGTGACAAAATGTTAACCAGCAAAATGCAGACAATTCACAAATTTCTGCCATAACCAGTTGCATGATGAAACGCATCTCATTGGCGGTGATCCTAGCGGGCGGGCTGGCCTCTTCTTCCTTTGGCTTGGAATACAATGCCATAGCGGTGCAGCAGGCGGGTTTCGACTACGATGCGGTTGTCGAAAATACGGCCACAGCCGGTTCGAATCCTACCGTGTATACCACGGTCGCCCAGCCGTTGGACGCCTCGAACAATGTGTTTTACGAGGCTGGCCTTTCCGGCAGTTCCGGCGGCTTGCCCGACAACAATCAAATCACCGCAACGACCGGCGGCAACTCATTCACCTTCGACTTGGTCAGTTACGGCACGGGCAGCGGGTTCAGCAACAACGCGCTGCAGATTGCTCCTTCCGAAATCAATCAGACGCTCACCTTCGTCACGCCGGGATCCTTTCAGTCGCTGGCTTTCCTGGGGTTTTCCACGGAAGCTCAGGGGTCCAATGCGATTGGCAATGTGGTTATCACCTTCTCGGATCTCACCACGACATCATTTATCGGAGCGCTGGATTATCCCGACTGGTATACGGGATCGGGGACACTCAGTCATCCGCAGGTTTTTAATTCCCAGGGTCGCGTGCAAACCACCACCGGGCTTTTTAATCAAAATCTGGTTTTTCCGCTCACTTCGGCGTCCGGCGGTCAGCTTTTCGCCAGCGTGGTGACGTTGTCTCAGGGAGATCAGGCCAAGCTGGTGCAGTCCGTCACCTTTTCGATTTCCAGTTCCACCCCGGCCGACCGTTCTTACGTGATGGGCGTGGCGGGAGCGGTGCCGGAGCCTGGCACAGTTGGTCTGATGGCCCTGGCGGCGGGGGTGCTCGCATTTCTCCGCCCGCGGCGTCGTTCTTGAGTCAGAGCATGAGGGGCCAATCGCTCATTTTTCTTGCCGCGGCTATTCTGCTGTTGACGCCGGCTGTCGCACCAGCACTCACCATCCAGGGGGTGGAAATCGCGTCTCAGCAGACCGTCGCTGGTCAGACCTTGCCGCTGAACGGGGCCGGAGTGCGCTCGGTGACGCTCGCGTTCATCCCCATCAAGGCCTATGTGGCGTCGTTTTATGCCCCCACGCCACTGCGCAGCGAGCAGGCCGTGCTGGCCTCTCCCGGGCCGATGCAGTTCAATTTCACCTTCCTGCAAGGGGTCGGACAGGGTCAGGTGACCGACGCCTGGAATTCTCAGTTCCAAGCAAGTGCCAGTTACTCCTATCCAGGTCTTGCGGCGGATCAGGCGAAATTTGTCGCGATGTTTGGACCGCTTAAAAAAGGCGGGGTGGAGACCGTGGAACTCGTGGGCACGGACACGATGGTGTACGATGGAGGGACCCTCAAGGGGACAATCCCGGGTCGGGACTTTCAAAAGGCGTTTTTGAGCCTGTGGTTCGGGTCAAAAGCCGTGATGCCTGAGTTGAAGGCCGCGCTCTTGGGCAAGTGAGCGAAGGTGCAGTCTGGTTCCGCAAAGGGCGGGGTCGGCAGCGTCCAGATTCGAACGCAGACCTTTGCCCTTGGCCCGTGCAAGAATAGGCTTCGACTGCACGAGTCGCAGTCTCGTCACTCGGGCGACCGGTGCCGCCAGATCCCGTAGCAATTGGTGGCAAACCAGGCTTCCCGGGTCTTCGGATGCACCCGAACCCACATGCTCTCACGTCCGCCGTCGCGGCCCACGCCGTCGAGCGGCAGCGAACGGGTCAAATTGGTCCAGGTTTTTCCGCCGTCCACCGAACGTTGCGCACTTGCATTGGAGGCGAATTGATTGCGGTTGCCCGCCGCGTAAAGAATCGCGGGGTCGACCGGATCAAGGGCCACGGAGCGCACGTGGGGAGGTCCGTCCTGATCCGGCACAAGAGTGGAGATCTCCCGCACTTCGCCGGACTCATGAACCAGAAGCCGGCCAGCAGAGACGAAATAGATCCGGGAATTTCCGGCGTCCACCGCCAGGTCGTCCACCGGTCCGTCGTGCGTGAAAACCATGTCCCAAGTGACACCGCCATCGGCAGACCGAAGCACGGAATGTCGCGACTGGTCCTTGACGCTCTTCGCCCCAAACAGGGCGCCCGAGACCGGATCGTGGGTGAAGACGGCTGAAACATCCTCCATTTTTGACCAGGTTTGGCCCGCGTCGGAGGAGCGCCAGTGTCCCGCAAAAAGGATCGCAGGGTTCCTGGGGTCTCCATAGCTGACCATGGCATTGAGCTTGTCTTTGCCAATATTCCAGGTTTTGCCTCCGTCCCGGGAAATGGAACGAAGCTTCGGAGCGCCCCAGCTTTCCGCCTCGGCGACGATCAGAACATCCGCGGTCGAGGCATAGCCGGCATAGTTATACCCGCCCCACCCTTTGCCTCCTGGTTCGAAATAGTCCCAGTTCCGTCCCCCATCGGCACTTAGGAAGGTGGCATAGTCCTGCGAGCCGAAAAAGATCACTTCGGGATCCACCGCACTGAATTGTAAAGCCCCACCAACAAAAATGTTGTTCACCCCGTTTCCGGCGAGGGTAAAAGTACGGCCGCCGTCCTGGGAGAGCATGGGGTAATCCCCGCCCGGCGCCAAAATCACATCCGGATTTTTCGGGTGGAAGGAAAACAGGCCCTGTCGCTGATTCGTAGGAACGAGAACCCGGTCCTTGAGGATCTTGGACTTTTCCCAGGTCGTCCCTCCATCGTGGGAGAAAAATCGGTCATAAGCATAATTTTGCCCCTGTCGCCAGAGGATCATTCGACTCGGGTCGGACGGGGACACGGTGATGTTGCGGAGAGGCGCTCCCTCCTGGTGCAGTTGATCGGACGAAGGTAGGCGCACAAAGGTAGCGCCCCGGTCGTCGGAGCGAAAAATGGCCTCCGGTGCCGTAACCCAAACAGCGTCGGGGGCGGCCGGGGAAACACTCACCCCCGTCGCCTTGCCTTCCAGGGCGGTCGTCCAGCTTTCTCCACCATCGCGGGAGACCTTGAGCCCATTCGGCGTAGCGGCATAGACATCCCCGTTGGTGGGATGCACCGCGAGGATGGCGTCCGCGACGACGGCGCCCCCTGGAAGCGATTTCCACGTCGATCCCCCATCCAGGGATTTATAGAAGGCCGGCTGACGAAGGGTTTCGCCCCAGGCGGGATTGTGGGCGGGATCAACACTAAGCGTCGACCAATAGATTGTCCGGGTGAAGCCCGCCTCCGGATCATAAGACGAGGGATCGTAGGCAATTTGACGCCGCATATCGGCACTGGCCGACATTTTGAGGGGAAGCACCTGTTTCCAGGAGGCGGCCTGATCGGTGGTCAGGTAAATCCCATTGCGTTCCGAGGGGGCGGAGTTCGCAGCCACCACGACCGCGCGTTTCGGATTCCGGGGGTCAATGGCCACACCGGCACTGCCGCGGGAATCATAACCGACATTGGCGGGTTCCCAATTTTTGCCGCCATCCAACGAGCGAAACAGCCCGCCCACATCCGTGCACCATAGCTGAAAATTTCCGTCCACCGGATCCACCGCCAGAGCCCGGACCCACTGACATCCGTCGCCGGTAATGGTTCCTTTGGCACGAAGAGCGGGATTGGTGAAAGTCACAGGCTCCCAGGCGGAATTTTCCGACGCCGATAACTGAAGCGGGAGAATGAAAGAGGCGGCCAGCAAAAGCACAGGGATGGGAGAGGAGGGCATGGAAGAGATACCTAAAGCCCGGCGGCGAGAAACTTCACATCGCCCTTTCTGCAATGCCTTGCAAGCAGGGAATACAGGCTTCGCCGGAGGGAAAAAGCGGGCCGGAGTGCAAGGGATTGCAAACCCGGTTCGTTGCCGTGCCCGGCACCCGTGCGATGTACCTTGTAAATACATTGCCAAACCCTTTTACCCCTTCCCCCACCCTTCAAGCTGCCCCTCCGCCCATGAATTCCCTCTCCGCACCCCGCTCCCCGGACCTTTCCGCAGGTTTCTCATTAGTTGAACTTCTCTGTGTCGTTGCCGTCATTTCGCTTATGCTCGGCTTGAGCGCCTCGGTGACCTCGCGGTTGGGAGGAACGAACGCCTTCAGCGGAAACGTGGCCAAGGTCTCAGCGCTAATCGACCAGGCCCGGCAATACGCCATCGCCAACAACACCTATGTGTGGGTGGCCTTTCATCAAAGCGGCCCCACCGGTTCCCGGACCATCGACAGCCTCGGCGTGGCGGTGATCGCCTCCACGGACGGCACCAATCCCGCTGGTTGGACCGGCCCCGTGACCCTTCCCAATCCGGCGTATCAGCAGGTCAATCGCATCGAGTGGCTGGAGGGAATAAAAATCAGCCCATCGGCCGAGATTCGTTCGCTCCTGGCCTCGGCCAGCCAGCCCGCGCAATCCGGGGCGGATCTTTCGAGCAGCGTGCAGTTTCGGATCCCGGGAACGGGAGGGGCCGCCACGGTGGAATTTGATCATGTGGCCGCTTTCTCGCCGCGGGGCGAGTTTATGGTCGGACCAAGCCCCGTCGCCTATGCGGATGTGCCGTTGCGTCCGGCATCGGGTGCCTATGGCACCGACGCCAACGTGGCCATGATCCAACTGAGCGGCCTCACGGGCACATTGCGGGTCTATCGGCAATGAGCCACTCACGGCCAGCCCCGCGCCGACGGCGAGGATTTTCGCTGGTCGAGGTCTGTCTCGCCCTCGGCATTGTCACATTCGCCCTCGTCGCCCTGGTCGGACTTCTGGCAACCGGGCTTAGGACCAATCAGGAATCCGCCGAGGACGTGCAAGCCGCCAACCTCGCGGCGGCCGCCATCGCTCAGCGCCGTGCCGCGCCGACCGCGTCCGATCCGACGCTTCTTTTGCCGCCTCTCAATGGTGCCGTCCAATCGCCGATCCTCATCACCCCGGCGACCCAACCTTATCGCGGCACAGTTTATTTAACGGGTGACGGCGCGGTCGCTGTGGGCACCACGGACCGTTACTACCGGATGGATTACCGGCTTTCGCGCGACGCCTCGGGCCGCCTGGCGCAGGTCCATCTTTCCTATGTGACGCCCTGGCAGGCCGAGCCCCGCGAGCTCCCCACCGCAACGCCGGGCGGGGCCTTTGCCAAAACGCGTTATGAACTGACGACCTACCTGCCGGTCCCCGTCCCATGAAAAACTCCGTCGCATCGTCCAGGAGAGGCCAGGCGTTCACTTTGATCGAACTCCTGGTGGCGACGGCCGTCCTGGCGCTCATGGTGGTGGGACTGGCTCAACTCGGAGGGATCACGTCGCGCAGCGTCGGCGAGGGACTGCGCCGGGCGGATAACTTCGCGAAGGCGCGTGCCGCCCTTGAACTGATTTCCCAGGATGTGGCCGGGGGCGTCTTTCGTCCCGACCTCGCCGCCTTCCGCGACGACGGGGGCAATTTTCAGCCGGCCTTCTTCAGTCGGCGCACGGGTCTGGGTGGAGACAGGGCACTCTCCCTGGTTGCCTATAAAGTTGACCCCGCCGCGGGAGTGCTGGAGCGGGCCAGTCTCGCCGTGCCGTGGTCAGACACTTCCGGTATCGACTTCGGCACCGCGACGGCCATCCCGCGCTTTGCCAACCTCACCGCGGCCGACTACCAACAACTCTCCAGTGGTATTGTGCGGCTGGAATTTTTCTTCCTGGACAGTGCCGGGAACTATCAGGCCGAGTACTCGGACACGACACGTGCGCTCGGCGTCGCCATGGCCGTGCTGGACGGAACCGGGTTTGCGCTCTTGAACCAGTCAGGGCAGCTCGCCGCCCTGCAGGCCCTGTTGCCGCCGCAGCTTCCCGTTCCCACCGAGAGCTATTTGGTTTCCTGGAGGAATACCCTCGACGATCCCGCTTTTGCTTCCGCGTTCCCCGAAAAAATCCGCTCGGGACTGCGGGTCTTCGAACGAGTTTTTCCCCTCTCCCGCTAGATGAAAACTCTCCCCAGAAATTCCCGCCGGGGCATCGCCCTCATCGTTGTACTCACCTTCCTCGTGATCGTGAGCATTCTTTTGGTGACGTTCATCACCGTCAGCCGGATCGACCGTTCCTCGAGCCGCAACTACGCACAGTCACTGAAGGCGGAGGAACTGGGCCGCGGCGCCCTGGAACTGATCATCGCCGATTTGCAGCAGGAAATCCGGGCGGGCTCGACCAATGTCACCACCGGGTCGAATTCCGTGTATTTGCCGAAAACCCGGACATCGATGGTTCCCGCCCGCTACGGCCAGGGCACGGAGCCCAATCTGATCCGACGCAGTTTGTCGAACACCAACACCGTCGCATCCGCCTACCCGGCCGGCGACTACGACACGGCCAGCCTTCCGCCCGTCCGCGCCTCGGCCGCGCCCACCGCCACAGCGTCCGCCAATGGCCGGGCCATCAGCGCAGCCCGATGGAACAAACCCCAATTGCTGGTCGATCCCGGCTCCTTCGTCACGCCGGACTGGATCTACGTGAGCCGCTCCGGAGCGGAGAATTTAGGCTCTTATACCGCCACCCTGGCCGATCCGGCATCCACGGAGTTCATCTTGGGCCGCTACGCCTATGCCGTTTACGATCAGGGCGGGCTGCTTGACCTCACCGTGGCAGGTTATCCCACCAGCCCGGGGAATGTGCCGGCCGCGCGTGACCTCGGCGGCAAGGCCTACACGGCCTTCGCGGATCTCACCGCCATTCCGGGAATCGCCGCGACCGCGGCCCGGGATCTGGTGGACTGGCGCAATGCCTGGTCGCGTGCCACGTTTACCCAGGTGGTTTCCGGCACGGGCGCGGCCACCGGGTTTACCCGGGTCGCCGGCGATGCGACTGGCAGCGACAACACGTTCCTGGGCCGGCAGGACTTGATTGACTACGCGACCCGCAACAGCTTCGCCCCTGCCCTGCGGTATCTGGGCACCTTCAGTCGCGAACTCAACAGCCCGTCGCTTTCCGTCGGAACGGACGCCACCCTCAACCCCGCTTTCGGCACGCTCTACCGGAACAACCGGCCCATCCGGAGGTTCGCGCTGCAAAATCTCAGCCTTCTGGAAAAGGATCCGTCCACCCTGACCCCGGGGGAAATAGCTTCCGTCGAGCGACTTTTCGGGCTCACGCCCGCCGCCGATGCCTCCGCGACCCACCGCGCCTGGACCTATCGCAGCGCGACCATTGGCACACCCCAAGCCGCCATCAGTTCCGGCCGCGACCCGGATCTTTTTGAACTGATGAAAGCCGCCATCGTCAACCAGTCCCTTGGGGTGGCGGCGCAGAACACCGGACTGGTTTACGAAACAGGTCCTCCGGGCACGACCTATTCGCCGGAATCCAATGTCCACCACCAGGTCGCACGTTTGATCGCCAACATGGCCGATCAAACCGACGTGGATAACTATCCGACGACGATCCGAGTGGGGGCCACTGAAGTTTATGGCATCGAGAGCCTCCCCTATTTCAGTGAAATCTTTTTTAAGGCCCATTTCCCCGCAGGTTTTCCCGGCGCTTCTGGCGCGCTCTACGCCTATTTCGAACTTTGGAATCCTCATCAGGGCACCATCCCCGCCGCTGGCCCTGTCCAGGCGCGCATCGTGGCCAACGCCGATGCCAGGGTGACCATGAACTATATCCAAATCGGCAGTCCCGGGGGACCGGGCAACCCGAATGGATCGTACGCCAGGGTCAACAGTGCCTACCCGGAACTCCCGCCCAGTGTCCCCTTCCCTACGACCCCGATTGTCTTGGACAATCTCGCCGGATACCAAGGCGTTCCGCGACTTTCCAATAATAGCGCGGACACCGCCACGCGACTGAACACTCTCACGCCGGTGGTCAATGGCTGGGCTTTATTGAATGTCAATCGCGCGATCCCGGCCACCTGGACAGGCAGCAAATTCACCTCCCTGGCGATCACAAAGTTTGTTCCCGCGCTGGAATTTCAAGACGGGAACGGCGTCTGGCATCCTTACTCCACCTTTGCCGGGCACTTTACAGCGCTGGGCACCACCGGAGTCCAGGGAGGAGGAAACACCTTTATGAACAATTTCAACGGCGGCGGCGCGAGCGCCAACACAAATAGCTCCGCCGCGAACGTCTCCTATCCCAAGTCCGACCCCCGCACGTTTCGGTTCCGCTCCGGCGTGAGTTATAGTCCGACCTTCCAAAACCCGATGTTACCCGGGTCACCCAATGGTCAGGGTCTCGATCAGGACAAAAGTGGCGGCACTCCCAGCAATCCGGGGTTGCTCTATCGGAATCAAAGCACCCAAACCCTGGCCGATTTGGACGGTGTCGTGCGCCCGGGGGATGGTTATCTGGCGACCACTGCCAACCCCATGCAAACCGGTGTTACGGCCGCCCGGCCAATCATCCTGAACCGCCCGTTCCGCTCCGTGGCCGAGCTTGGGTATGTCTTCCGTGACATCCCCTGGAAAACCCTCGATTTTTTCTCCGACAAATCCGCCGATGCAGGGCTGCTGGACCTGTTCTGCCTGGAGGACACCGACCTTGTTGCCGGTCGGGTGAGTCTGAATACCAAAAATGGCCCCGTCCTGGCCGCGCTGCTGACGGGTTCGCTGCGCGATGAATTCGATGTGGCGACCAGGATTAGCGCCACGGAAGCCACCACCATCGCGGACGCCGTCCTGGCCGCCCCCACCCCTTTGGGTGGCCCGTTCCGCAACCGCGCAGATCTTCCTGCCGCCCTCTTGCCAGGGACGGTAAACGCCGCGCTCCCCGCGATCAAAACTCAACGCGAGGCGGCCGTTCGAGCCCTCGCACCCAACACCCAGACCCGGACGTGGAACCTGCTGATCGATGTGATCGCGGAGTCCGGCCGCTTTCTCCCGAAGGCCACCGCCCTCTCCGAATTCACCGTCGAGGGTGCCCGGCGCTACTGGCTGCATGTCGCCATCGACCGCATCACCGGCGAGGTCATCGAGTCCAAACTGGAAGTTGTCTATGAATAACCCCCTCTACCCTCTTTTCACCGCCACCCACCTTGTCGCCGCCGGCATCGCCCTCGCCCAGGCCCCCTCGCCAACGGCCGCTGTCGTTGCCCCCATCCCGCAGTCCGGACGCTGGGAACTCGTCCGTGCGGATGCCAAAAGCACGCCCGGCGAAACGGTCCCCGGCGAAAATCCCATCCGGATCGTCATCACCCGGACCGGGGCCATCCAGAAAATCGAGGTCGAATTTGCCTCGGGGTCTCCGCTCGTCGTCTGGATCGCCGACGGCGAGGTGTACGCGGAGGTCAACAAAGTCCTCTCCAGCAGCCGACTCAGCGGATGGACGCCAGAGCTTTACACGGCCACCCAGGCCTACTACGGGACGGCTTGGGTTTCCGAAAAGAACCACCTGGGTCGGACGAAAATCGGCGAGCAAGACTGCGATTTTTATCAAACCACCGCACCTCGCGAAATCGACCGGGCGGCCGCCGAGGCAATGGGGCTGAAACCGGAGAGCATCGCCGTCCTGCAA
Organism: Terrimicrobiaceae bacterium; assembly: GCA_041752695.1. Lineage (GTDB taxonomy): Bacteria > Verrucomicrobiota > Verrucomicrobiia > Chthoniobacterales > Terrimicrobiaceae > CALCJD01. Next base: position 15,103 of record JBGSVZ010000047.1, on the reverse strand, counting down.
CAGGCCTGGATCGATCCGGTCACCCGCAAGCCTGTGGCGGTTTTGGTGGCCGAAGGGTTAATGCGGTATAATTTTCTCGAAAGTCCATCCGCCCCGCTCGAACTTCCCGCCGCGTTCCGCCTCAAACAGCAAGAACGCGCCCGCGAGGTGGCCCGCCAACAGGCGGAAGCCGCCGTGCGGTAGCCGCCTGCACTACCACCACTTCCAAAGACTTCTTGTCTCGATCGGGTTGCTGGCCAGTTCAGGGGGATTCCGCAAAAGCTCACTGGGAGAAAGCGCCTCCACATGCCCGTCACAGAAGGCCATGTTTGCCCGGGCATAACCCGCTCGGGTGGTGCCATTTTTTGGACCGTGCCGAAAGCCCGGACCGAAAGACTGATCACCCATGAAGCTTCTCCGGTCCGAAGTGGCCAGGATATCGTTATTCACGGTATCCATATCTCCGACGAGAATCGTTTTGCTGGGACTTGGAATCCGGCTCCGACTGTAGGACCAGTTCGCGTTCGCGGGGTACCAATTCCCCCAACCGACCATCATGTAACTATTCACTCCATAGGTGGCGGTATTGGCCGTAGCGGTTTTCGGCTTGGCGGCGCAGGAAAAGAAATCTTTCGCGGTGCCGCGGCCCCCGTTGTCCGTCGGCACATAGGGCGTCAGCTTCCAGATCCACGTGCTCCATTGCTCGGATTGTCCGGCGGGATCTCCATAGCTTGCCGGATAGTTTCCGTTGCTTTCGTTCGCGTAAAGGTTCATGGCGGTCGCCACCTCCCTGAGATTGCCAAGGCATTTGGTTTGGAGGGCGCTCCGCTGGCCGGAACTTACCGCTGGAAAGAGAAAAGCGGCGAGAACGGCGATCACACCGACCGCAACAAGGGTTTCAACCAGCGTAAAAGCATGGCGGGAGGGGGAGCGAAGAAGGAAATTCATGGGGAGTTGAATTAATTTTCAGCCGGGGAAGAAGGGAAGCAAGCTAGCGGAAATGCAACGCCTTGCAATCCCTCAGGGAACAGTCTCGAATTGAAAGCGCGCGAACTGAACCGTCCCCCCGGGAACGGGGTCGATCGGCAGGAAAACCAGACGACCCAGGGTGGTCCCTTCCCGGACCGTGATGTTCAGCCGATGAAGCTTCCACTCCGGCCCGATCGTTGTGGTGGAGCCGTCGCCGATGGAACCGTAGTTTCCCTCGCCGCGCTGGGGACCGACCAGGATGGTCAGGGGCTTGTCGGACCGGGCAAAAAAACTCACCCGATATTTTTCCGCCAGCGAGAGGTCGGTGTTTTGGAAAAAGCTGAAACGTTTTCCACCCTCCTCGGGCAGCGTAAAGGTGAGGGCCCGGGCACCCTCGGGGCCGGTTTCGGATACGGCATAGGAACCCGACGGGCCGGAAATACTCCAGCGCTCAGTCTCGCCTTCAAAATCCGGATTTTCACAAAGATTGTCCTGCGCCGGGGCCAGCGGGATGGCGGCCAGGAGGGTCAACCCGGCGACCAGCTTGGGGAGAAGGACGTTCATGAAACGGAACTTAACCCAAAAATCCGAAAAACCCAGATCCTTGGTCGTGCAAGTCGTTGCAGGATGGCAACCTGCAACCGGAATCCCACCCCGGCGCGTTGCAAGGGTTTGCACCTTCCGGCCATTGAGGGAATAGCTGGGGCACGCCATTCGAGATCATGACCTTTCGTCTTCCTCCCCGGGTTCGCCGCCTTGTCGTCACCGCGTCCTTGACCGCCCTGATGGCATCCGGCGCCAGCGCAGACCCGACCCGCATCCTCTGCATCGGCGATTCCCTCACCCAGGCCAATCCCGGCTACCGCCTCTATCTTTACGAAATGCTCCGCGACGCCGGTTACGACGTGATCATGGTCGGTCCGAAAAAAGAAAAAGCCCCGGACGGCGGTCAACTCGACCATGCGGGCTCAGGAGGATTTACCATCGGTCCCGGCCCCTCCAAGGCGGATGAATGGAGCAACGGCAAGGGAAACATCTCCGCCAATATTGAAAACCATCTCAAATCCGATCCCGAAATCATTCTTCTCCTGATCGGCACGAATGAATTTTTCAACATCGGCAAGCTGCAGCCGGACCTCAATCCCAACCGCGACAGCGCCAAAAGACTCGCGGACCTGGTGGATAAAATCCACGCAACCAAACCCGGCGTGAAAGTCCTCGTGGGCTCGGTGATGCCCGTCGCCTGGGATGCCAAATTCGCCCAGGGCCTGAACTCCCAACTCCCCGAACTCCTGGCCGGCAAGGAAAACACCGTGTTCGTGGACACCGGAAAGCTGGCGGGATTTGTCAAAGGCGATTGGTCGGGGGACGGACTTCATCCCTCCCCGGTCGGACACCGGAAACTCGCCCAAGTCTGGTTCGAGGCGCTCAAACCTCATCTCACCGCCGATCCGGCCCGCGTCAAAACCCCGGCCGAAACCCCAGTCGCCAGCGCCCAGGCCGGGGCCCCCGCCGGGCAAGCGGAGGCCGATCTGGAAAACCTCTCCCTGCTCTGGGACTTCACGACAAAAAAACCCTCCTACGGCTATGTCTCCTGGGCCCGTCTCGACGAAAGCGGCACACAATCGTCGGAGGGATGGCAGATGAATGCCCCGGCCAATGGCGGGTTCGGACTTAACCTGAATTCGCCCATCGATCTCTCGGCCTTCAGCCATCTTGTCCTGAGGATGCGCAAGGACGCCGCGAATGGCTGCGATATCCACATCAAGCTCATCGGCGCGACCGGAGACCGTCTCTACACCATAAAAAAGGACGACCTGCCGCTGGATCTCGACAACGTTCTCGTTCCCCTCGGCTCAGGATTCAGCGGCAACGGGGACATCTCCGCGGTTAAACAAATTCAAGTTCAGGGCAATTTCAACGCCTCGCAAAAATTCGCCTACACGCTGGAAAAACTGGAAGCGGCGTCGCCCAAAACGCCCTGATTTTTCCCGGCCGTTCCGAACTCCAAAAATCAAAACTCGTCTCTGTGTCCTCCGCCACCACCCACTCCCGCCCCACCATCCAACCCTCCATCGAATACCGCGCCTGGGTCGACGGACAGGAAGTTTATGTCTACAACCACACGGGCTACGCGGGCGGCACGATGTCGTGGATTTTCCTCGATCTGCACGCCCTGGTTACTGTCAGGGTGCAACCGCATCGCCAGATTGACGAAGTCCGCGTCTTGCCCCGCCGCAAGGAGATCGCAGCCGCTTGGGATGGCACCGTTGCGGAGATTTCTATCGAAGAACCCGGGAGCTATCTCCTCGAATGGGATCAAACCCTGGAACTCCCCTTCTTCATCTTTGCCCGTCCGCCGGAAATCCCATCGCCGGTTCCGCCCGGACGCCTGATTTCCTTCGGACCAGGGGAACACCGACCGGGTCTCATCGAGCTGCAGTCCGGCGACGAACTTCACCTCGCAGCCGGTGCGGAAGTGTACGGCGCAATCCGCGCGGTCGGCGCGAATCACATTCGCATCACTGGCCGGGGCATCCTGCGCCAGTCCCACCTGCCATTCGGGGGGAAATCCCCCGAGCGCCATCCGCTCGAAATGATCGATTGCCAGGACATTGTGGTCGAAGGTCCAATTTTCCTCGATGGCTGCACGTGGAACGTCGTCTTTCGCAATTGTGATCGCGTGGTCGTCCGCGACATCACCGTCCTTTCAGAACGCCCCTATTCAACCGATGGAATCAACCCCTGCGACTCGCGTGACGTCCTCATCGAACGCTGTTTTGCCCGCTGCAAGGACGACTGCATTTCCATCAAGGGCCTGCAGCGCAAAACCCCGCTGGCAGCCCTCAAACCCATCCGCAACATCACGGTGCGCGATTGCCTGTTTTGGAGCGACAACAACAACGGCCTCGTGGTCGGCACGGAGACTTGGGCTTCGGAGATTCACGCCATTCGCTTCGAACGAACCGATCTGGTGCGGGTCACCGGCACCTGCGGAGACTGGGCCGCGGCTTTCGCAGTGCAAGCCCTGGCCGATACCCGGATTCATGACATCGTTTTCGAGGACATTGATGTCGAATATTGTTCGGGCAATCCGTTTTCCCTCCTCTTTCTCGACGACGTTTACGGCATTCCCGGCGAGCGGCGCGAAGGAGGGGGCGTGATCGAAAACATTCGCTTTGCGAATATTCGCTTCCATCAGGTGCCCCGCCGCCACAGCCTCATTCTCGGCCGGGATGCGGAACGCCGCGTGCGCCAGATTCAGTTTATTAGCATTCAGTCGGGCGGAAAGATGGTTACGCGCGCGGAGGATTTCCGCGTGGAGACGAATGCCTTTGCCGACGAAGTGACCTGGGATACCTAAGTGATCTGGTCGTGAGCGCGCCGTCCCCCGCCGGAACGCCGGCCACCGCCGTCAGTCGTGGCTCCAAGGCACCTGCGTTTGTGCCCGAGAACGAACGCATCCCGCTTCACGAAAAAATCGGGTTCAGCCTCGGTGCGAACATGGACCTCGTCTGTGGTTCCCTGCTCGTTGGGCTGTTCCTGCCCATTTTCAACATCGGCTTCGGCATGTCCCCCGTGGCCATCGGGATCGTCCTGATGATTCTTCGCGCCTGGGATGGGATCAACGATCCGCTCATGGGGTATATCTCGGACAACTTTCCCACCCGTTGGGGTCGCCGCATTCCCTATCTGGTCGTGGGAGCGATTGGCAGCGCTTTGGTGTACCCGCTCTTTTGGTTCATGCCGGCCGATCTTTCGGCCCAGGGACAATTTTTCTATCTGCTCATCGTCGGGCTCGCCTTTTACACGGTCAACACGGTCTGGGCCATGCCGTACTACAGCCTGCAAATGGAGCTGACGCCGAACTACCACGAGCGCACACGTCTGACCGCGTGGATGACGGTTTTCTACAAATTCGTCGCCCTCTTCAGCGGTTGGAACATGGCCTTGATTGCCAGCAGCCGCTTCGCCAATCCGGAAACCGGGAAGCCGGATCTCGTGAACGGCATGCAGACGATGTGCTGGTTTTTCGCCGGGCTCATCCTCATCTTCGGCCTGGCCCCGGCGCTGATGGTCAAGGAAAGGGTCTTTGCCTCCGCCAAACCTGCCCCGGGTTCTTCCAGGCCCGCCAGGGAACCGTTCTGGCAAAGTATCCGGGAATCCTTCCACAACCGCCCGCTCTGGATTCTCATCGGGGTGTCTTTCTTCCTCGTGGTCGGTTCCTCCGCCACCGGCGGGGTCGGCGGTTATGTGCATATCTACTATGTCTGCGGCGGCGACCTGTCCCAGGCCGGGATCGTCTCCGGTTGGAAAGGCACCATCACCACCGTCACCGGACTGGCCACCATTCCCTTCTGGACCTGGCTCGGACGCTTTTATGACAAGCGCACCCTCGTCATCACCACCCTCCTCATTTCCATCTTCGGACACCTACTCGGCTACTTTCTCATCACTCCGAAATATCCTTACCTGTCCCTGATCTCGGGTATCTTTGAATCTTCGGCGTTTTCCGCCATCTGGCTGTTTCTGCCGTCGATGAAGGGCGACGTCTGCGACTACGATGAGCAACAAACCTACCGGCGGCGCGAGGGCGGGATCAATTCCTTCTATTCGTGGTTTTTCAAACTCGCCCTCACACTCACTGCCGGACTGGGCGGAGTGGTCCTCCAGAGCACGGGCTTTGATGTCAAAGTCAACTCCTCCGACCCCGTCCTGCACCAACGCCTCCTGCTGGTGCACATTCTGGTGCCAGCGGCGATCTGGGGCGTGGCCCTGATTTTCATCTGGTACTATCCCCTCACCCGCACCCGCATGGAAAGGATTCGCTCGGAACTTGAGGCTCGCCGGGGGGTCGTTCGAGTCGCGGAATAGACCGCCGGCGACAGAGTTACTTCGCCGCCTGGGCGGCTTTGACCGTCCAGTTCGAGTAGGTCCCCCATCCCTCGGGCGGGAGGTCATGGCCAGATGGGGGAAAAATTTTCAACTCCTTCGGCGAAGTCACCGTATTATACATCGCAAAGAAGGCCGTGGGCGGGCAGACGTCGTCGTTATACCCCTGGGCAAAAAACGCAGGGACTTTGAGACGTCGTGCAAAGTTCACCGTATCATAATACCCGGTCACCTTCACTTTCGCGTCCCATTTTGCTCTGGCTTCCGGGTCTTCCGGCGGCTTGCCATTAAATATTCCGGGCCATCCTCCGGCCCGCCCGTGCAGGTACCCGGTCACGTCACAAAATGCAGGGAACGCCGCCGCCACTGCGGTCACTTTCGGATTGAGGGCGGCCGACATAATCGCCAACTGACCGCCCTGGCTTCCTCCCCGCGTCACGAGGTTTTTACCGTCCCATTTCGGATGGGACATAAGATATTCCAAGGCCCGCTGGCAGCCGAGAATGACCCTCCGAAAATAGAAAGTGTCCCGGTCGCCCAGATTCCGACGCTCATAGCCAGCCAGAGGACCTTCCGCCTGCTGTTTGTAATAGTCCCCCTTTTCCGTCACCGGAATCCCGTGGATCCCGACCTCCAGGGTGATGAATTTGTCGCGGGGAACCCAGATCTCCCCCTTGTAAGCACGGACACCCGCGCCTGGCGTCTGCAGGATCGCCGGAAAGGGGCCGGGACCTTTGGGGACGCAGAGGATGCCATAAAAACGCGGATACTTTCCCTCCGAATCATAATTCGCCAGACTCAGCTCATAAGCATCAAATCCCGGCCCGCTCAATTCCGGCTTGGGGGTAAGTTGCGGGTCCATCGGGATTTTGGCCAGTTCCGCTTTGCCCGCTTCCCAAAAGGCGTCAAAATCCACCGGATCGGTCTGGGTGGCTTGGATCTGTTCGGGAGAAAATGCCGCCGTGGCGCGGCCGGTCAACTTCTGACCTCCCATCTGCGCGGTGGCCAGAATACGCAGAAAGCCGGGCTTTTCCAGGGTTCCCCCCTCGATCACCAGCCCATCCGGCGGAACCTCCACTTTGACCCCTATTTCCGGTTCAAACTTTTCAGAACCCAGTCGATACCGGACTGGGACGGTCTCCGTCACCGGTTCCGTCGACGTGACGCGCAGATGAAACTTCACCGGCTCGCCTACCTGATAGGTCCAGTCCGCTTTGTCGGGTTTGACTTCGAGTTTGAACTTCTGCTCCGCGGCAAAGGCCCCCTCCAGTCCGAGGGTGAGGCAAAACACCAGACAGGAACTGGTCAGAGAACGCGGGGCACAACGGGGAAGAAACAAAAACTGCATGGTCTCCGAAATAACCCTTCTGAAATCTCATGCGATGGCAAAAGGCTGCAAATCCTTGCCGAACCAAGTGGCCCCGCAAGGACTTGCAAGCCACAGGAGATGTCATCTTGCCGCTTTGTGTTTTATCCCTCAACCTCCCGATCCTTTCATGCCAGATCTCCCTTCGAACCACCTCTACTTCGGCGGCGACTACAACCCGGAACAATGGCCGGAGGAAGTCTGGACGGAAGACATGCGGCTGATGAAGGAAGCCGGGGTCAACCTCGTCTCCATCGGGATCTTTTCCTGGGCCCGCCTGCAAAGCGCTCCGGGCGTTTTCCACTTTGAGTGGCTGGACCGGCTGATGGACCTGCTGGCGGCCAACAAGATCCAGGCGGATTTGGCGACGGCCACCGCCTCACCTCCCGCGTGGTTGATCCGCCGCCATCCCGAAATCCTGCCCACCCTAGACAATGGCACGCAGCTGTCCCAAGGCTCGCGTCAGCACTACAATCCCAGCAGCCGGGCCTATCGCGCAGCCTGCGCAGAACTCGTCACTGCCCTGGCCGAGCGCTACCAATCCCACCCGGCACTGGCCATGTGGCACATCAATAATGAATACGCCTGCCATGTGCCCGCCGACTATGGCGACGAAACCGCCGCAGCCTTCCGGATCTGGTTGCAAAATCGTTATCCCTCTCTCGACACCCTGAACGAAGCCTGGGGCACGGCCTTTTGGAGCCAGCATTATTATGATTGGGAGGAAATTTTGCCGCCCCGCGCTGCGCCGTCTTTCCAAAATCCGGGCCAGTGCCTCGACTTCCTTCGGTTCTCCAGTGACGCGTTAATTGCCTGTTATCAGAACGAAGCCCAAATCCTGCGCAAGATCACGCCGGACAAACCGATCACCACGAATTTCATGGAGTGGTTCAAGGCGACGGATTATCGGAAATGGGCCAAGGAACTGGATTTCACCTGTCTGGACATTTACCCCGAACCGACGGGAAGTTCCCGCCCGCTCTCCCAAAACGCGGACATGACCCGGTCGTTCAAGGACGGCAAGCCGTGGCTGATCATGGAACAGGTCACCACGCACGTGAACTGGCGTTTCCGCAATGCCACCAAGGCACCAGGCCTGATGCGGCTTTGGAGTTACGTCTCCATCGCACGTGGTGCGGACGGTATTTGCTTTTTCCAATGGCGACAGGCGCGGGCCGGGGCGGAAAAATTCCACGGCTCCATGGTCGGCCATGGCGATCCCGTGAGTCAGCGCTGTTTCCAGGAAACGAAACAACTCGGCCGCGAACTCGCCCGCCTCGGCGAGATCGCCGGCAGTCGCGTCCGGGCGGAGACGGGAGTTTATTTCGATTACGAAAATTGGTGGGCGCTGGAACTGCCGAGCAAACCCAACAATGAGCTCAAATATCAGCGGGCGGTGGAAAACCTCTACACACCGCTGCTCCGGCAGAACATCCCGGTGGACTTTGTTTTCGCGGACAGCGACTTGTCGAATTACCGGCTAATTTTTGTCCCTTCGCTCTATCTCATGAAGCCCGGGATGGAGGAGCAATTGACGCGCTTTGTGAAGGCGGGAGGCCGTCTGGTGGTGACGTATTTCAGTGGCATCGTGGATGAATACGACCGCGTGCATCTCGGAGGCTATCCCGCTCCACTCCGTTCCCTGCTCGGTCTCACGGTCGAAGAATGGGCGGTGCCCCCGGCTGATCGGAATAACGTGATTCGCGTTTCCGCAACGGAAGGTCTGGCCTCCCGCTACGCCTCGTCTTTCTGGGCGGAAGTCATTCGCACGGAAGGAGCCACCGCCGTGGCCACCTTTGATTCCGAGTATTATGCAGGACTTCCCGCCGTGACCCGTCATGCCTTTGGCAAAGGGGAAGCCTGGTATGTGGGCACCGAGCTGGAACCTACATTTTATGAGGATCTGACGCGATTGCTGACCCGTCAAACCGGCATTAAACCTCCCCTCGAGGTTCCCCCAGGAGTCGAGGCCGTGGATCGCTATTCGCAGGAGCGACGGTACACTTTTCTCTTAAATCACCAGGCAATCGCGCAGGAATGGAATGATCCCCTTTTGAATGGTGTGGACCTCCTCAGCCAGAGTCCCGTGGCCGGAACAATCGCCCTGCCGCCCTATGGCGTCGCCATTGTGAAACGCTAAGAGTTCCCCACCTCCGGTCGCTGGGATCGTTCCAGTCCTCCGGCAGAAAGTTACAAGAACGCGTGAGTATTTCGGTATTGGCGGGGTGTTTGTCCGTTAGCCCGCCGGAAAACTTCTGAGAGGCGGCGGGCTTCGGAAAAGCCGCTGCGTTCCGCGATCTCCGCGATAGGGAGTTGGGTTTGAGTGAGCAGCTCCTGCGCCTTCTCCAATCGGCATTGCTGGATGGTGTCATGAAGGGTCTTTCCGACCGCAGTCTTGTAGCGTTTTTCCAACGCCCTGCGGGATACTCCGACCGCTCGAACAATGTCGGAAATTTGGATTTCCTCCGTCGCGTGATCCAGCAGGAAACGCTGGGCCTGCACAACGACAGGATCGTGAAAGGCGAGAAGATTCGAACTACCCCGTTCGATGATGGGCTGGTCGTCCATCCAAACGCTCCTTGGTTTCGTTCTGCCAATCAGTAGGCGTTTTAATAACTCGCAGGCCATCACGCCAGCCCGGATTCCATTCAGGCTCGCACTGCTCAGGCGCGGTTGGGCCAGGGCACTAACTAAATCATCTGCGCCCACACTCACGACAGCCACCTCGTCCGGCACCCGCACTCCGAAGTGCCGGCAAGCCAACAACAAATTGTATCCGGAAGTATCCGAGTCCGCCAGGATTCCCACCGGCTTGGGTAAGTCCCGGAGCCAGGCACCCACTTCAGGCATCAATTTCTCCCACCGTTCGGGATTTTCCCCCACCGCGCGGGCGTCAAACACCGGACAAGGCAAACCGGCCGCGGGTAGTCCGTTTTGGAATCCCTCGACTCGTTCGCGGGAGTAGCTGGCAAAAAGCCTTTCCGCGTAAGCCGCGAAATACTTCAAACCCCGCTCGAAGAGATAAGCCGCGATCCGCGCGCCGATTCTCCGATTGTCGTAAAGCACCCGTGAGACTCCCTCGATGGGAAAATGCCCCATACACACGGTCGGAACCGCAAAGGATCGAATCACGGCCGGATCACGGTCATGCTCAGGCCAGGCAATCAGCCCGTGAAAATGCGAGTCCGGCCGGAAATCCCGCAGCTCCGTCACCTTCCAGAGCAGCTCCAACTCCCAGCGGGGCTCGGTCTCCGCGAATTGCGCCACGCCGCGCAGAATCTCCCTCCGCACCCCGAGGTCCGGTTTGACCAACAAACCGATGCGGCGGAAATTATAGGGGGATCGGACAAGCATGCGCAAAAACGGAACTCTATAACGCTTTTACGTCTAGAATGTCGCACAGTCTATTGCTAAGATTATTTCGATGAAAAATTCGTTACCCTCCCTCGCGACCGCCTGTTTTCTCGCCGGCGCCTCTTTGTCCCCCGCTGCCACGATTGCCTTCAGCAATGATTTTAGTGCCGGCGGATTGGATAACACCAGTCTCTTCACCCAACCGGGCGGCGGTCTATTGCGATATTCCGTTACGACCAACAACTCGGCCAATCCGGCGGTGGCTTATTCGAGTTCGCAGATCACAAATGCGGCCGACACGAGCTTCAGCCTTTCCACGGTGTTCCGGGCGACGAGTCTTGGGGCGAACGGAGGTGCCAACCAATCGGTCGGAATCGGCCTGTTTGGGGTGGACGCGACATTTGCGGGTGCGGCGACCACCCCCTACCTGACGGCCTCTTACAGCCTCACCAACGGCACCCTCAGCATCACGGAAGTTGACGGCACGAATACCGTCATTTCCACCGCCCCGGTAGTTGATCTTAACGGGGCGACCGGGGGCACCTTTACGGCAGGTTCGACCTTCTACACTCTCCGGGTGGACGTCACCAGCCTCGGTTCCGGCACGTATAACTTTTCTCTGGGTGTATTTGATGCCACCGGCACGACCCAGTTTGGTTCATCCTCCACCGTGGCCAACTACAATATCGCAAGCCCAACAACGACCACGGACTTAAATGACAATGGCTTTTACGGGATTCGGGCCCGCCTCCCTCAGACGAGCGGAACGACGACCGTTGAGTTTGATAGCTTTGCCGCCGTTCCCGAGCCGACAACATCCGGGCTGTTGCTCGGCGGGATGCTGGCGGGACTTTTTATCCGCCGCCGGGCACGGGCCTAAGGCGGGCTTCGTCTTTGTGGCGAGTGGCTTGAGATCCAGTTCGCCGTAGATGTTCTAGCCTGATGCCGTCCGTTTATCCATCTTCTCTTGGGGCTCGGTTCATCCCGGCAGAGCCTCCACCGGGGCGAGTGGTTCCCCTGGGCTGGTCCAGCGCCGCACTCGATTCAGCCAACGGCTTGATCTTGCAATTCCCCCCATTCGCAGCAGGCGGGAGGCGTGATCTTCGAATCACTCTGGCCCAGGAAATGACCGAGACGCGGGAGGTGAGGCTGGAAGCGGCGAAGAGCGGGGTCTGGCTCGCCAGTCTGGATGTCCGCTATGGCTGCGTCTTTCAAATGTTCGCCGCATGCCTGGAGGACGAATCCCTTCGCGTCGCGCAAGCGGAGGGATTTCGTTTGCGTGTGGCGGAGGGTGCCCCGGTCTGGATCTTTTGGGATCAGTCCGGCCAGGAAGATTTTCCCGAGGAGTTCAATCCCCATCTGGCTGAAGTTGTTGCCGCTCCCGCAAAATCTGTTCTTCCTCGACTGGAAACCCTCGCCTGTCTCCAGCCTTTCAACTGGCTGCACGGCTGCGTGGTCGATGCCTTGGCGGACGCCGATCCCCACCGTCCGGCGCTGGCGCGTCATCTGGCGTGTTGGTTCAAAGACGACGGAAGCTTGGAGTACGTCGGCCCGCACAGCGAACCTCGCCGGAATGAACTCTTCGGCTTGGAGCCTGTCCTGATGTTCGCCGCGCTGGTTCGGCACAATCCAAACCACGCCGCCTTCGCGGTCTTGCGAAGCTGGCTGGATAAACACACCGAGGCGGACGGGCTCATCATTGACCGTGGACTTGATGCGGAAGGTCTCGTGAGTCCGGTCACCTGGATATCCATCGAGGCCGTCTATACGGTGTCCTACCCGTTGGCCCTCATGGCCTCAGCTTTCAAGGAACCCACCTGGTCGGATCTCGCCGTTCATCAAATCCAACACCGCATGCGGCATCTGGTGAAGAACGGGGTTATCTGCCAGCGTGCGCCCCTAGGCGGCAAGGGGGAGCAACCCCACTGGGGCCGGGCCACTGCGTGGTTTCTCCTCGGTCTGGCCAAAACGCTGCGGGCTCTGGGTGGACATCCTTTCGTGAAGGACGGTGCGGAGATTCTGCGCGAACACGCCACGCGGGTTCTCGACCTCCAACGCGCCGATGGTCTGTGGAGTGTGTATCTCGATGATCCCGCGGCCGGCAGCGATACATCGGCCTCGGCGGGCATCGCCACCGCATTAGCCATCAGCGCAAAGGCGGGATGGATCGAGAAAGATGCACTCAGTGCCGCCCACCGCGCTGAAGTCGGCTTGTCCCGGCACCTCACGTCCGATGGATTTCTCGGCGGCGTCGCCCAATTGAACCGGGGAGGTGATGCGCTCCAGCGCGGTGGCTACCGCGTCCTCGGTCAATTCGCTCTGGGACTGTATGGGCAACTCCAGATCGCTTTGCATGATTAATCCCGTGCATAAATCCCGGAGTTTCCGCGGACGCGCTCATCTCTGGGCCGACTTCGCCCCTGAAGCGTTGGCCCATCTGCACGCCCATTTGCCCCACAATCGACTTGGTCGGTTTGTCCTCCCCGGCAGCCACGGACAATTCCTCCAGGCGGGCCAACCTCCACGTTGGCACGACAACCCCACTCCGGAACAAAACCCTGAATGGATTTTTGAGCTCAACCGCCACTACCACTGGACACGCCTCCTCCGCGCTCATGCTCTCACAGGCGAAGAAGCCCCCGCTCTCCAGGTGCTCAACGAGTGGGACGACTGGATCGCCCAATGCCCCGTACCGGAGTGGGATGACTCCGAAAACTCCGTCCGATCGGCCTTCTGCGCGCACACCCCTTGGCGCACGCTGGAAGTGGGGCTGCGGGGCGAACGTCCGTGGGCTGATGCCTGGGAAGCCCTCCATGATCATTCCGATCTCACCTCTGGCCTTCGCGCCCGCATCGAGGCCAGCTTCCACGACCATGCCCGCGTGCTCGCCGCCATCTCTCCGCGACTCTGGCCTCTCGCCGATCACAACCACTACCTCTCGGAAAACGCCGGGCTCCTCCGCATCGCCCTTCTCTTCCCGCACTGGCCCGCATCACCAGCCTGGCGTGACCAAGCCTGGCATGAGCTCGGTCGCTGCATCGAGAACCAGATCACCCCGGACGGAGGTCAGATCGAGGGCTGCCCCCACTACCACAACATCACCCTCCGCAGCCTCGCCCTCTGCACCCTTCTCGGCCGCGCCCACGGTCTGGCCTGGTCGGAAGCCCACACCGCCCGACTCCGCTGCGCCCTCGCCTACACCCTGCACAGCGCGCGCCCCGATGCCGTCAACGTCCCCTGGGGCGACAGTGACGCCACCAGCCACATCCCGCTCGAGGCCGCCCTCCTCGCCGCGCACGCGCTCGACGCTTATGAGGAAATCGCCATCCTCCAAACCCTCGCCGCGCCCGTCGCCTGGCACTCTGCCGTCGCAGAATCCCTCTGGCACGTTCCCGATCCCGAAGCCTGGCTGGCCCAACTCTCCTCGCTCTCCACCCCGTCTTATCCGCGCGTTCACCACCAACGCCAACTCGACCAAGCCATGCTCCGCACGGCCTGGACGCGCGAGGCCGCCAGCGTCTTCTTCGCCTGCCATACGCCGACCAACAACGGCCACGCCCACCTCGATCCCGCGGGGTTCGATTTTTTCGCCTTTGGACGCGTGCTCGCCGCCGACCCCGGCCGCTTTACCTACAACGAGATCCCCGACCGCTACACCTTCAAGTCCGCCGCCTACCACAACACCGTCACCCTCGACGACCGCGATCCCCACGCCTACGTCTCCACCTGGGAATTCGGTCCCCAGCACCCCGGCCATGTCACCCGAGTCGCCACTGGCCCGGGCTGGCAGACCGCCGCCAGCGAGCACCACAACTTCACCCCCGTCGTCCACCGCCGCACCCTTGTGCTCCTTGAGGACCCTTGCGCGCTTGTGGTCACCGACACCTTCACCGGCCTCGCACCCGCGCAGACTGTGCAACTCTGGTTTCACCTCGACTCCACCGCCGTCCACCTCGACGCCGCCACCGCCGAAACCCGTGATCCCGGCGTCGCCAACCTCCGCGTTATCGGCGACCCCGCCCTCGCGCTAACCGCACATCCCGGCCGCATCTCCGAAAAACTGGACGTCGCCCGCTCCTCCACGCGTCTCCGTTTTGCGGATTCAGGCGGCGAGGCCGAGCGCACCTACGTCACCCATCTCATCCCGCGCGGTGCCGCCGCGACCACCTGGCCTGAGATTCCCTAATCCGTCCCGTGTTTACCTTGAATCAGGCCCCTCCGCACACCGCATTTGCCCGGTCAAAGACCTGCCGCCAGGCGCGCGCAATTTCGGCATGATGAGTCCATTTTTCCTCCTGTCTCTCACCACGGGCGTGCTCTGGGCCGGCCTCACCGTACTGCAAAGCCGCGCGGCCAACGCAAGCATGCCGGTCTCCGCCTACATGGGTTTCGGCAGCCTCCTCGCTAGTGTGCTGGTTTGGAAATAGCTATACAATATTCTGCTTCTGGACTGCAGCTCTGGCTCGCTGGATTTTTTCCAAGATCGCTTGTCCCTCCGCTCTCCAGACGTAACGCTTGGGAGAGAGATCGCGTTCTTTGAGA
>JBGSVZ010000046.1:0-77082 GCA_041752695.1 Terrimicrobiaceae bacterium | reverse complement strand
TCAGAACGTCGCGAGACAGTTCGGTCCTTATCCACTGTGGGCGCAGGAGATTTGAGGGGTTCATTCCTTAGTACGAGAGGACCGGGAATGACGAACCACTGGTGTTCCGGTTGTCGTGTCAACGGCAGTGCCGGGTAGCTACGTTCGGAAAGGATAAGCGCTGAAAGCATCTAAGCGCCAAGCCTATCCCAAGATGAGATCTCCCTGAAGAACCGTGGTAGACCACCACGTTGATAGGATCCGGGTATACGCACAGTAATGTGTTCAGCTCAGGATTACTAATGTTCGTTCGGCTTTTTTACTTCTTCGAATCATGCAGATTCAGAAACTTGAAGTTGTACATTTACCATGTATGCGGTTGTCAGAGAGCGGATACGCTCTTTGGAAGATTGGCAAAGATAGCGGTCGTCAGACACCCGGGGACAACCCCGAAGTCTGGTGATCCTTGCATGACTGTCCCACCCGTTCCCATCCCGAACACGGAAGTGAAACGTCATAGCTCCGATGGTAGTGCTTGTATAGCTTGTGCGAGAGTAGGTCGTTGCCAGAGTTAACCCCGTCATCTGCGAAAGCAGGTGACGGGGTCCTTTTTTTGCCCAGATCGCTCGGAGTTTTGTCCGATTGACGCAGCTCCGTCTGGGGAGAAGGCGCTGATAAGATGATCTGATCGTCCGCCGTCCCCGGCCTGAAATCATCGCGACGCGATGGGACGGACCGTTATTCTTCGACTGCTTTCGTCAATTGTTCGTCTTGTTCGACGAATGTTTGCCAGACCTTCTTGTAGTCCGGTTCGTACCGCTGGTCTTGGAAATCCAGCATCTGCGCCCTCAGCGAGAGAATTTCCCGGATGATTGGGGCGAGTTCTTCCCAAGTCTCGCGCAGCAAGCGAAGTGCGCCTGGCTCGCGGTCCCAGAGGACCGCATACGAATCAATAAATTCTGCGGCGTAGTTGGGTTCGGCCCGGTCGTTGGGATGCCAGAGATTGCGGGGCGGCTCCGCGCCTTCTTCTAAAAGCATGGGAGCGATGTAGAGATTTTTGAGAATGCCCTCCCGGTATTTCGCTTTAGCTTCGCTTTCCATGCCGCAGAGGGAAAGGGTGAGGGCCCAGCCAAAGGAAAACGAAGGCTCGGGATAATCTCCTTGGTATTCCTTTTCGTAGCGCTCGAAAAATGCGGCGGCGGATTCCGGCTCTTCCGCCAGGAGTCGGAGCAGCGGAATGAAAAATCGCACGCCCTGGTTGTCCTGCCGATTCAGATCGAGGAGATTTTCAAACTGCTCCGCTGCGGTGCCGTGGTGGCCTTCATGCCACAGAGTCATGCCGCGTCCATAGAGGGCACGCAGAAATGGCCGGGTTTCGAGATCGCTCCACCAGCCGGCGGGAGTTTCCTGCCAGCGCGGGGTCTCCCGGGAGATCACCTCTTCGTAGGCTGCCATGCAATTTTTCCAATTTCCTGCCTGGAAATCGAGATCGGCCAGTTCGACGCGGGCGGCGGAACAATCTGCGTCCTGCTCCAAAGCCAGCCGAAGCAGCGTGAGTTTCTTTTGCGCCGATCGGACGCGCATTGCGGTATTGACGAGGCCCCGGGCGATTTCCGCCCGATCTGGAATCTCGTGCAACTCGCGGGAAAAACGCAGGACGACCGTGCGAGTCAGAGCGCGAAAGGCGGCCGGGACGTCGTTGTCAAAACGCTGAAACCGGATCTCCACCCCGTGGTCCTCCGAAAATTCCTTCCACCCTTCCTCCTCCCAATCGTCACTTTGACAAATTGCCAGGCGATGGGGAGGGCCCAGACGATCGAAAAGTCGAACGAGAAAATTTTCCACCCGTACCTGATCGAGTTCTTCGAGGATCTCGGGTGCCGCCAGGGGCGCGCCCGAGGAGTCGCAAATGATCAGAAGGGTGGGCAGGAAATAGTCTTTGCCTTGCCCGGGAACGGGTTCCTCGAGATCGACCCAATAGACGAACCATGTGGTCTTCGACGATTTGACGGGTTGAATCATGTCCAGGTCACCTCCATGCGTTGGCGTCGGCCGAAGCGATCGGTGTAAAAAAGTTCACGGTTTTTCGCGCCATGCTCGTGGACCAATTTCGTCACTTTCACGTCGAAACAGCAGTATTCCGCGATTTCCATCATTTTTCCCTCCCGCCACCAGCGGATGGCGTCGAGACCCTCCGCGACTTTTCCAACGCCCAGGGTCCCTTGGGCGACATCCTCCAGCTTCAGCCGGTGGCCGATGGATTTTTCAACCTCGAGGAGGAGGTCAAGGGTGGGCAGATTGTGCGGCAGATCCAATACAGTGTAGGCCATCAGCACTTCGTAGTCGAAGCCGACAATATTGTAGCCCACCACCAGATCCGCGCGTTGCAGGCGCGAGACGAGGTCATCGGCGCGCTTTTCCGAGAAGATCTCGTAAATCCCGTCCTTCGTGCTGTAGGTGACACCGAGGGACATTCCCATTTCTGCCTTCTTGTCCCACCCGCCCACGTCGTTGGCCGTGCGCTGCGTTTCAAGGTCGAAATAGACGATATCCATCAGGGGAGGTGAGCTTGAGAAAAAGCGCGGTGAATGACAATAGGGATGCAGGTTCCGGTGCGAGATCGCAGCTGCGATTAGTCGCGGAAGTTGGTAAACCCGAGGGCCACGCCGTGATCAGCAGAGCGCAGGGAGGCGATGACACGCTGGAGGTCATCGCGTTTGGTTCCGGTGACGCGAACCTGGCGATCCTGTAGGGAGGCTTGCACTTTCAAGCCGAGATTTTTAATGGCCTTGGTGATTTCCTTGGCCTTATCTCCGTCGAGGCCCTGTTTGATGGCAAGCTCCTGCCGGGAGTGACCGAGCGGGGAGATCTCGGCGTCCTTTTGCTCCACGTTGCGGAGGTCGATGCCCCGTTTCGCCAGCCGGGCGGTGACAATTTCGCGAAGCGCTTTGAGAAGTGCCCCGTTGTCCACGGTGAGATGAATGGACCCCGTCTTGGCGTCGATGACGATGGTGGATTGGACTCCTTTGAAATCAAAGCGGGTGGCCAGTTCCTTGAGGGCCTGGTCCACGGCGTTTTTGACCTCCATGCGGTCCACTTCGGATACGATATCAAATGAGGGCATACTGGTCAGGATGCCTGTCTTGCGCGATGGCTGCAATATTTCGCGAGCGCAAGATCGAGATCGCGGGGTTTGAAGGGTTTCGCGAGATAGTCGTTCATGCCCGCACGGAGACATTTCTCGGCGTCCCCCTTCATGGCCTCGGCGGTGAGGGCGATGATGTAGGGATGGGATGGTCCGAAAGATTTCCGGATCAGCTGAGCGGCCTCGACGCCGTCCATCTCGGGCATCTGCACATCCATAAAAATCAGATCCGCGTCGCGGGCCTTTTCGGCGGCTTTCCGGCCGTTGCCGGCGACCGCAGCAGCGAGACCGTGCTTTTTGAGATAGAGAGAAAGCAGCGAGGCGTTGACGGGATTGTCCTCTGCGATGAGGACGCGGCATCCCTGGAGTTCGTCGATGTTGAGAGCGTTGAGGTCTGCCCCGCCACCAGCGGTGAGCATGCCCTGCTCGGAAGCCGGCTCCAATCGCACCTCAAAATGAAACGTCGAACCCTCCTTGACGTGATTGTCCACGCGAATGCGGCCTCCCATCAGTTCGCAAAGGCGTTTGCTGATGGCCAGCCCGAGGCCACTGCCGCCGTGTTTTCGCGAGGTCGAGGAGCCAAGTTGTTCGAAAGAGCCGAAGAGTTGCCCGCGTTTTTCCGGAGGGATACCGATGCCATTATCCGCGACGGAGATCTGCAAAAGAAACGCTTCGGAACCGGGAATTTCGCCCCGCGTGGCAGTGATGGAGACCCGCCCATTGCGGGTGAATTTGACGGCATTGGAGACCAGGTTGGACAACACCTGCCTGAGACGGGAGGAATCTCCCAGAGCATGAGCTGGAAGGGCCGGGTCCCCCTGCCATTCGATGACGGTGCCATTGTCCGTGGCGGCGGGTCGGAAAAGTTCGCAAATCTCACGCAGGGAGCGCGCGATCTCGAAAACTTCGCGTTCGAGGAGAAGTTTTCCCGCCTCGATTTTGGAAAAATCCAAGACATCGTTGATCACGGTGAGGAGAGATTTCCCGCTGGCACGAATGATGGCGAGGTAGTCGCGTTGCTGGTCGTTCAGCGGGGTTTCCGCGAGCAGATTGGTATAACCGGCCAGTCCGTGGAGCGGGGTGCGAATCTCGTGACTCATCATGGCAAGAAACTCAGATTTCGCGAGGGTGAGTTCCTCCAGTTGGTTGTTCAGAGCGCTGAGGGATTCATTTCGGGCGAGAAGCTCCTGGCGGTTTTCTTCCAGCGCGGACCGCATGTTCTCGAAGGTCCGCATGAGCTGGCCGACTTCATCTTGGCGTCGCGTTGGAGCCAGCGGAACCGCCAGATCGCCGTCCTCAATGCGTCTCGCCTCGTCCGTAATTTGGGTGATGGGTTCGGTGATGTGACGGGACACGAGGAGGCCTGTGAGGGCAAGAATGGTGATGGCGATGGGAACGCCCCAGAGAATGATGCGCTGGAGGAGGAGGGTATTTTGTTCGGAATGGCTGATGAGGTCGGAAAAGATCCGCCTTTCCCGGATTTCCAGGGAGTCCATCCGGGTGCGGACCGTATCCATCAGCCGGTTTCCCTCTCCGGAGGCGACGAGAGCAGAGGCCGCAGCAAAGCCGCCGGTCCTCCGCACGATAATGACAGTTTCGACAAAGGCGAGTTTCGCCTCGGCCGACTGACGGAGGGCGGTGATGGCGGGCGCATTTCCCTTTTCGACGGCGATAATTCCCAGTTGGTTTAGGTGGCGGGGAAGCTTGCTTTTGGCCCGCTCGTAAGGGGCGAGGTATTCCACCTGGCCGGTGAGGACGTAACCGCGTTGGGCGGTCTCGGCATCCTGCAGGGCGGAAAAAACCTGATTTAACTCCATCAGCAACTCGCGTTGGGTGCTTCGCTGGTCGAGCGCTTCGGTGAGGCGGCCGAGCACGAGGAGGGCGAGTGCCCCGAAGATGATCAAGGTGGCCATGCAGACGGCATAGCCGAGCATGATTTTATTGCCGATCGTCCACATGCAGGCGGAAAAAGGCTTCGGCAGTGCGGGTCGTCTGCCGGGCGATTTCCTCCAAAGTTTGTTGGCGCACTTCCGCGACTTTTTCCGCGGCAAGTCGGGTGTGCCAGGGTTCGCAGCGGCTGCCGCGGTATGGCGCGGGAGCGAGATAAGGACAATCGGTCTCCACCATGAACGCTTCCGCGGGGATGGTTGCCGCAGTCTCGCGGACGAGGGCGGCGTTTTTAAAAGTGATGATTCCGGTGAAGGAAACAAGGTGGCCCAGCGCGATCACAGCCTCGGCCTGATCGGGCCTGTTCCCAAAGCAATGGAAAACCCCCCGCACCTTGCCGGTGTACGCTTGGAGAATGTCCAGCGTATCGTCCCAGGCATCGCGCTGGTGAATGACGACATTGAGACCAAGTTCTTGCGCGAGATCAAGCTGCACGCGAAACGCGTCCGCCTGGGCCTGTCGGTAGGCTCCGTCCATGACCGACGCTTCGAGATCTGCCGGCACTTCCGCCTGGAGTGCCGCCATGGCGGGGGAGGATTGTGCCCGCGTCTCGCTGGGAAGGTGTTGGTAATCGAGACCGGTCTCCCCGATGGCCGCGACCTTGGGGTGGCTCGCGAGCTCTTTCAGGGGCTCAAAAACGTCGGCGGGTTCGTCCAGAACGTTGGTCGGATGAACGCCGACGACCGCGTAAACATGGGGATATTTCTCGGCAAGCGCGACGGCGCGGCGGCTGCTCTCCAATCCGGTGCCGATGGTGATGATTCTCGTCACCCCGGCTTCTTTCGCCCGCGCGAGGACATCGTCAAGATCCGCCGCAAAGTCTGGGTAGTCGAGGTGAGCGTGGGTGTCGATCAACATGAGTGTTGAGTTTGAAAACTAAGTTTTAAGGGGCGTCCGTGAAGGTGTCGCGCTTAAAACTTAATTCTTAAATCTGAATCCTTCAGCTTGCTACCACTGCACCACCGAGCTGGCGTAGGTGAGTCCTCCGCCGAAGACGACCATTAAGATGTAATCCCCTTCCTTGAAGCGTCCCGTGCGGTTGGCCTCGTCGAGCGCGATGGCGACGGCCGCGGCGGATGTGTTTCCGTAGCGGTCAAGATTGACGTGGAATTTCGTAAGGGGCAGGTCGAGCCGTTCCGCCAGGGCTTCAATGATGCGGGCATTGGCTTGGTGGGGGATGATACAGGTAAGGTCGTCCACCGTGAGGCCGCTGCGTTTCAGCGCCTCCTTGGCGGCGGCCAGCATCGACGTGACCGCCTGCTTGAACGTCTCGCGACCTTGCATGTGCAGGGTGTTGAGTTTCTGGTCGATATTGTCCTTCGTGGTGGGAATAGCGCATCCGCCGCCGGGCATGTGAAGGATCTGGCCGTAGTTGCCGTCGCTGCCCATGAAGGTGGTGATGACTCCGTGAGAGCCTGCCCGGTAGCGGAGGATGGCCGCGCCGGCCCCGTCGCCGAAAAGCACGCAGGTGTTGCGGTCCTCCCAGTTGACGATGGAACTGAGCTTATCCGCCCCGATCACCAGAATGGTGTTGCAGGCGTGGTTTGAGATAAATTGCTGGGCGATTTCGATGCCGTAAAGAAATCCCGAGCAAGCCGCGGAGACGTCAAAACAGGCGGCATTTTTCGCCCCGATGATGCGCTGTACGTGACAGGCGGTGGACGGGAAAAAGGTGTCCGGCGTAACCGTGGCGACGATGATGAGGTCGATCTCACTGGCGCGGACTTTTGCCTGCTCCATAGCGCGCTTGGCGGCTTTTGCCGCCATGTGGCTGGTATGTTCGCCTTCGGCGGCGATGCGCCTCTCCTTGATGCCGGTCCGTGTGGTAATCCAGATATCGGTGGTATCAACCAGTTTTTCCAGTTCCGCGTTGCTCAGGACACGTTCCGGCAGGTAGCTGCCCGTGCCGATGATGGAGACCGTGCGGCTAGGTTGTGGGGAGCGGGTCAGCGGCTTGCTCTTCATGATACGACTCGGTGGCCTCGACGATGCGGGTGTTGATTTTTTGAGTGACGAACTCCCGGGCGACGCGGATGGCGTTTTTAATGGCCATCGGCGAGGAATTGCCGTGCGCTTTGATACAAATACCATTGACGCCGAGCAGCGGACTGCCGCCGTATTCGTCGGCGCTGATGCGCTTTTTGATGGAGAGAAAGGCTCCGCGGGAAATCCAAGCACCAATCATGCGGACAGGCGAACTGGTAAGTTCGCGTTTCAGCCAGCCGAAAAGCGATTTGGCCAGACCCTCCACGGTTTTTAACACGATGTTGCCGACAAAACCGTCGCATACGACCACATCAAGCGGATCGCGGAAAAGGGCGTGCCCCTCGGTGTTGCCGGCGAAATTGATGGGTGCTTTGCTCAACAGTTGGAAGCAGGCCTTGGAGAAATCGTTGCCCTTGCTGTCCTCCGTGCCGATCGACATGAGACCGACACTGGGATTCCGGCAGCCCATGATCTCGCGGGCGTAGATGCTGCCCATGATGGCATAACCCAGGACATGCTCGGGGGCGGCATCGATGTTGGCTCCGGCGTCGAGGAGGAGAAATTCTTTCTTTTCGGTGGGAATGACTACCGCCAAGCCGGGGCGGTGAATGCCCGGGAGGGTGCGCAGTTTGATCGTGGCAGCGGCCACCAACGCACCGGTATGTCCGGCGGAAACGACCGCGTCTGCCGTTCCGGCCTTGACCAGATCAACGGCGCGACTGATCGAAGAATCTTTTTTGCGCCGGACGCTGTCGATGGCGCTGTCCTTCATTTCCACCACCTGCGAGGCATGGTGAAAGCTGATGCGGTCCTCCAGACCGGTGAAATCATGCCGCGCCATCTCAGCACGGACTTTTTCTTCATCGCCAACCAGGATGGCGGTGAAGTCGGAATATTCGCGCAGGGCCTGGAGGACGCCGGCCACAGGATTGACCGGGGCGAAATCCCCGCCCATGGCATCGAGGGCGATCCTCATCGACGACTACCCTGCGTCAACCGTCAGAACTTGGCGCTCCTTGTAGTAGCCGCAGGAGGGGCAGGCGACGTGCGAGCGCGCCGCGGCGCCGCACTGTGGGCATTTGGAAAGCTTGGGGGCGTGCCAGCGGTTGGCTGCCTTACGGGTGCGAAGGCGCATCTTCGAGGTTTTGCGTTTGGGAACTCCCATGGGTCAAAAAAGGTTGGTTTGAGTCAGTTGTCGGTCTTCAGTTTGTCCAGCGCATTCCAAGCCGGGGTGCCAGAAGACGGTGAGGAATTGGCAGGCGCCGGCGGAAAGCTGGCTGGACACGTCTTGCGTCCTTCCGCATCACATCGCGGATAGGCGGGAAGAGCAAGCTGAATATCTTCCCGCACTTCGTCGGAAAAGTCAACCTGTTCGCGTGTCGTCAGTTCCTTTTGCAGGGCAAAATCGGAAATTTCGATGTCCGTCTCAAAATCCTCCAGGCACGCGACGCAGCGTAGGCGCACCCGCTGGCGGAGGCGGCCCGTGGCAAAAATGCCTCCTTCGGAGAGTCCGGCATCGAGGGAATATTCCAGTGGTCCCAGCGGCGTGGCACCGGCTTCCTCCAGCCCGATAAAGGCGGAGTCCTCGGTGCCCTCGAGGTGCAAAGTGGCTCCGTCAGGGATTTGGTGCAGATGAACTTTCATAATTGTGCTCCGGAGTTTCCCGGATTCCTTGCTGCAATATCGCCCGAAACCGGGGGCGTGAAAACTGAAAACTCAGTTCGCAAATTTCGCCGCGAGTCGGCGGGCCACGGCGGGAGGGACAAAGGGCGTCACATCTCCGCCCAAACGCGCCACTTCCTTGACGATGCGGGAACTCAAGAAAGTATATTCTTCCTGGGGGGTGAGAAAAATGGTCTCCAGCCGAGGCTCGAGGCGACGGTTCATCAGGGCCATCTGAAATTCAAATTCGAAATCCGACACCGCGCGCAGCCCCCGGATGACGACCATGGCTTTTTCCTCGAGGGCAAAATTCACCAGCAGGCCATCGAGCGGCTTCACCACGATCCCTCTCGCGCCATCCAGCGCCTCCTCGATCATGGCGATGCGTTCCTCCACGTCGAAGAGCGCATTTTTCGCCTCGTTGTGGGCGACGGCTACAATCAGCGAATCGAAAAGCTGGCTCGCGCGGTGGATCAGGTCGAGGTGCCCGAGCGTGATGGGATCGAAGCTCCCCGGATAAATGGCATGGCGCAGGGTCATGGTCTGTTCTCTCCTATACGGCGGCGGCCGGACACGCAAGCGGGCGCGACGGGGGCTTTACCTGCCGGGGAAGCGGGCGTAGGTTGTCTCCCGTGAAGCCGATCATCAATTTGGACGATCATGCGGGAAAGACGGTAGGCAGGAGGCTGGCACCGGCGGACTCCTTGAAATACGGACTCGGCCTACAAAAGTCTCTCAGCCAAATCTCCTGGCGTTCCCCGATCCGGCGGGGGGTTTACCGGTTTCAGTCCTACGAGGAGGCGGATGAATGGATGATGAATTACCTAGTGAAGCGGAAGGCGAACTGACGTCCCGTCCTCCCACAGAGGAGGACCTCGTGGCACTTTGCCGGAAGTGAATCGGGCGGGAGCGAAATACGTGGTGGTCGGCGGACTGGCGATCATGCAGGCGGGTTATCCGTGAACGACCGGAGACGTGGATCTGATCATGGCTTCCGATTTGGAAAACGAGGCCAGGGTTTTCAAAGCGCTCGAATCCCTGCCGGATCAGTGCGTAAAAGAACTCGATCCCGGCGATGTGGCCAAATACCTCGTGGTTCGCGTGGCGGATGAAATTCTGGTCGATCTCATGGCCAGAGCGTCGGGAATCGATTACGCCGAGGCGATCAAGAGTGTTGTGGTTCGTGAGCTCGGAGGAGTGCCAATTCCCTTCGCGTCTCCAGAGTTACTCTGGTGGATGAAAATCCGCACGCACCGTGAAAAGGACCGGCCGGATCTGCAATTTCTGCGGATGTGGTTTGAAGCGCAGGGGCGCACGCCGCCGGAGTAATTGTGGCGAAGCCTCAATCAAACATCAAAAATCGTTCATCGGACATTCCCGCTCACTCCCACTCGATCGTCGCCGGTGGTTTACTGGAGATGTCGTAGCAGACGCGGTTGACGCCGTTGACCTCGTTGATGATACGGGTCGAGATCTTGGCGAGAATTTCGTACGGGACGCGCACCCAATCGGCGGTCATGCCGTCGCGGCTCTCGACCACGCGCAGGGCGATGGTTTTTTCGTAGGTGCGTTCGTCGCCCATCACGCCCACGGATTGGACGGGGAGGAGGACGGCGAAGGATTGCCAGACTTTGTAATACCAGTCGCTGGCCTTCATTTCCTCGATCACGATGGCGTCGGCTTCGCGGACCATGCGGAGTTTTTCCGCGGTGATGTCGCCGAGTACGCGGACGGCGAGGCCGGGGCCGGGGAAAGGCTGGCGCTGCACGACTTCCTTGGGCAGGCCGAGTTCGGTGCCGACTTCGCGGACCTCGTCCTTGAAGAGCTGGCGGAGGGGTTCCACCAATTCGAACTTCATACGCTCGGGCAGCCCTCCGACATTGTGGTGGCTCTTGATGAGCGCGGCAGGGTTGCCGGAGATGGAAACGCTTTCGATCACATCCGGGTAGAGTGTGCCCTGGGCGAGGAAACGGTAGCTTCCGGGCGCGGATTTTTTCAGGTCGCGCGCGGCGGCTTCGAAGACCTTGATGAATTCGTTGCCGATGATCTTGCGCTTTCTCTCGGGATCGGTGACGCCCTTGAGTTTTTTCAGGAAACGTTCCTCGGCATCCACGGTCTGCATGCGGATGTGGAAGTGGTCTTTGAAAAGTTTTTCGACGGCGGCGGTTTCCTTGGCGCGGAGGAGGCCGTTGTTGACGAAGATGCAGGTGAGCTGGTCGCCGATGGCCTTGTGGATGAGTGCGGCGGCCACGGAGGAATCGACTCCGCCGCTGAGGCCCAGAATCACCTGGCCGTCGCCCACCTGATCACGGATCTGCTGGCAGATGCGTTCGATGAACGAACCCATCGTCCACTGCGATTTGCAGCCGCAGATCCGGTGAACGAAATTTTCCAGAATTTCTTTCCCGCGGGGCGTGTGCGCGACTTCCGGGTGAAACTGCAGGCCGTAAATCCCGCGTTTGGTGTCGCCGATGACGGCGTGCGGGGAATTTTCCGTGGTGCCGAGGACGCGGAAGCCAGTCGGCATTTTTGTCACTTTGTCGCCGTGGCTGTTCCAGACTTCGAGCTTGGCCGGAAGTTTGTGAAAAAGTTCTGAGGAACGATCCACCGTGAGTGTGCCAGGCCCGTATTCGCGGCGTTCGGACCGCTGGACGTCGCCACCGAGATCGCGGGAGACGAGTTGCATCCCATAGCAAATGCCGAGAATGGGGATGCCGAGATTGTAGATGGCTTTGTCCACCTTGGGTGCGCCCTTGGCGTAGACGCTGGCCGGACCGCCCGAGAGGATGATGCCGCGGGGTTTGCCGGCACGAATGACGGAGGCCTTGGTGGTGAAGGGCAGGATTTCCGAATAGACTCGGCATTCCCGCACTCGGCGGGCGATTACCTGGGTGTATTGGGAACCGAAATCGAGAATAACAATCTTGTCCTCGGACGAGGAAACGCGTTCAGGCATGGGAAAAGAGGAGGCTAGTTGTATTCAGGCCCGAAGGAGTCGGAAGTTGGGTCGCGGGGAACGATTTTTCCCTGTCCCTGGATGCCCCGCTGAAACTGATCGCCGACGGCGCCGGCGTCTTGTTCCGCCACGGCACACCCGCCTAAAACGACAGCGGCAATCAAACCGAAAAAAAGAGTCACGCTTCTCACGCGCGGCATCATAAAAAAAGAGTTCACGATGGCAATCTTCATTCCGCCGCAGGAATTACTCAGGCTGTATGCCTCCGGTTGGTTTCCCATGGCCATGGAGGATGGCTCGATCCGGTGTTTCTCGCCGGACCCGCGGGGCATACTTCCGCTGGAGACGTTTCGTGTTCCCCACGGGACACGGAAAACCCTGCGCGATCCGGCGTGGGAACTGCGCATCGATACGGCTTTTGAGCGGGTCATCCGGGCGTGCGGGGAGCGGGAGGAAACGTGGATCGACGAAACCATCGTGCAGAGTTATCTCGCGCTCTTTCATCAGGGCCAGGCGCACTCGGTGGAAGTGTGGCGGGACGGGGCGCTGGCCGGGGGACTGTATGGGGTGGCGATGGGCGCGGTTTTTTTCGGGGAGTCCATGTTTCACGAAGTCCCCGGGGCCTCGAAGGTCGCGCTGGTCTGCCTCGTCGAAATTCTCAAGGCGCGGGGATTTCAACTTCTCGACACCCAATGGAGCACGCCGCATCTCGAACAATTCGGGGCGGTCTCGATCCCGCGGCGAGACTATCTGCGGCAGCTTGCGGCTGCGCTGGGGAAGAGCTGCGTTTTTCCCTGAGAAACGCAGCGTTCAGCGTGGCGGGCATTCGCGCACGACGTTGTAATCCGGCATGAGTTATGCTGCGAAAACCGGACGAATGCCCGGCGGGGGCTAAAGCGAAACTCAACAATCAGGCGAAAGGGAAGGTTATGAGTGAAAAACAGACAGTCTCGGGAGTCACCTACACGAAAGCCAACGAGGGCTATTTCGAGAAACGAAAGTTACGGCGTCATGCGAGGGTCTGGTCCCTCTGGGCACTGGGGGTCGGGGCGGTGATCTCCGGGCATTTTTCGGGATGGAATTTCGGGATTGGCCAGGGAGGCTGGGGCGGCCTTTTCCTGGCGGCCATACTCATCGCCATCATGTACCTCGGGCTGATTTTCAGTCTGGCGGAAATGTCGCCGGCGCTTCCTCATACTGGAGGGGCTTATTCCTTTGCCCGCAGCGCGATGGGGCCATGGGGTGGATTTGTCACGGGCCTCGCCGAGAGCATCGAGTACATCATGACGCCGGCGGTGATTGTGTTTTTTATCGGCTCCTACATGGGCGGGATCTTTGAAACGCCTTCCGCCGCCCAGCCGTTGTGGTGGATCGGTGCTTATGCGGTGTTTGTCGTTTTGAACTGCTGGGGGGTGGAGCTGTCATTCAAAATTTCGGTCGTGGTGACACTGCTGGCCCTGGCTGTGTTGGTGGTTTTCTGGGTGAGCGCGATTCCCCACGCGGATTTCACCCGCTGGGCCTTGAATATTGGTGTGGGATCGGATGGGGCTCTGGTCGAATTGCCCAACGGGGGAGGCTCTTTCCTGCCCAAGGGCCTGGCCGGAGCCTTTGCCGCGCTGCCCTTTGCGGTCTGGCTTTTTCTCGCCATTGAGGAATTACCGCTGGCTGCGGAAGAATCCCACGACCCAAAGAAGGACATGCCAAAGGGTCTGATTCTCGGAATGTTCACGCTGATTTTTTCGGCGGTCATGATCATGGTCCTGAACGCCTCGATCGGCGGGACGGGAGAGGGGCAGATGAAGGGCTCGTTTTCGTTGGCGACGTCGGCGGAACCTCTGCTGGACGGATTTCGGACTTTGTATGGCGCTGGTGTCGCCAAGCTGCTGGCCCTCTTTGCCGTGATCGGACTGATTGCGAGTTTTCACACCATCATCTTTGCGTTTGGACGGCAGATTTATTCGCTCTCGCGGGCCGGGTACTATCTGCCGTTCCTCTCCATCACGCATGGGAAACGGCAGACTCCCCACGTGGCGATGATTACAGGGTCGCTCATCGGGCTGGCGGTTCTCTTGACCATCTGGTTCACGGCGGGCGAAACCGCCGGTGGCGCGCTCATTGGCGGCACACTCCTGAACATGGCGGTTTTTGGAGCGATGATCTCGTATGCCTTTCAGGGCCTGTCTTTCATTCTGCTGCGTTACAAGCTGCCTGATATTGAGCGTCCCTATCGCAGTCCGCTCGGCATACCCGGTGCCGTTGCCACGATCGCCATTGCGATGGTGACTCTCTGTTACCAACTGCAGGATCCCGCTTATGTGAAGGGTGTCTATGCCGCCCTGGCTTGGTATTTGGCGGGGCTGGTCTATTTTGCGTTTTACGGACGTCACCGGCTGGTGCTCTCTCCGGAGGAGGAATTTGCGTTGTCCAAGGGCAAATCCCACGGCGCCGAGGAAGCTCTGGGTTCGGGTCCGGTTCCTTAGGGTAACAACGCGGCGGAACCCGGATCTGCCAGAAACGGCGAGTCGTCTTTTAAACGCACGCCGCTGAGTTTGAGGTTGCGCGAGGCCTCGAGCAGGGCATGAAGTTTCCGGGCAGCCGCGGCGTGCGTCAGGCCCTGCGGCCGGATATTGGATACGCAGTTGCGTTCCGCGTCGGTGCGGCCCGGCACCGGCGCATAGGTGAAGTACGCCCCGAGGCTGTCGGGCGAACCCAGCCCCGGGCGCTCTCCCAGCAAAATCAGGCTCTGGCCGGCGCAAAGAATTCCGCCGATTTCATCCTGAACCGCTACCCGGCCGTGACGGATGATGAAAATCGGAGCCAGCCTCCATCCCTCCAGCAGGGGCAGAAGCTCCCGCAATAGGGGGACGCCCTGGGCCATGATAGCAAGCGTGGAGAGCCCGTCGGAAAGGATGATGGCCAGGTCGGGCGGGGGCCGATGGGCGAGGGTCGAGAGTTTTTCCCGGGAAGCCCCGGAGAGCTTCCGGCCATGGTCGGGGCGCTGGAGATAGTCGGCACGATGGACTGCCTCGCTCTCCAGCAGGATGACTTCGGGATGGATGGTGCGGACTTCGGTGGCCAGGGCTTCCGGATCGAACGGAGCCAGCACGGCGTCGCGGGCCCGGGCATGGGATAGTCGGAAATCGAGATGCGGGCCGGTGGGCAGGCTACCCCCGGCGTGTCCGAGGGCGATTCGCGCGGCCGTGAAGTCACGCAGATGGGTCCACGCATCGCTCATGGGGAAGCAAACCCCGAGCTGAGCAGGGCGTGGCGCTGCGAAATGGCTTCCAGGCGATTTGAGGCGCCAAAGATTTTCATTTTTTGCAGCCATTCCTCAAACTCCGGTGCCGGCTTCAACCCCAGGGCCTGCCGGAGGTAGTGGCTGTCGTGAAAGGACGTGGACTGGTAGTTGAGCATGATGTCGTCCGCCCCCGGGACGCCCATGATAAAGTTGCATCCCGCCACGCCCAGCAGGGTGAGCAGCGTGTCCATGTCGTCCTGATCGGCCTCTGCATGGTTCGTGTAACAGACGTCGCAGCCCATTGGGACACCGAGGAGCTTGCCGCAGAAGTGATCCTCGAGTCCGGCCCGGATGATTTGTTTGCCATCGTAGAGATATTCCGGGCCGATGAATCCGACGACCGTGTTGACCAACAGCGGGGAAAACTCCCGCGCGACGGCGTAGGCCCGGGCCTCGAGCGTCTGTTGATCGCAATCGTGATGGGCATTCGCGGACAGACAGGAGCCCTGTCCCGTCTCGAAATACATGACGTTGTCCCCAACCGTGCCTCGCCGAAGTGCCAGACCCATCGCCCGGGCTTCCGCCAACAGGGAGAGGGAAATGCCGAAACTCGCGTTGGCCGCTTCCGTGCCCGCGATGGATTGAAAAACCAGGTCCACCGGCTCACCGCGTTCCATGCATTGCATGGTGGTGGTCACGTGGCTGAGGACGCAGCTTTGCGTGGGAATTTCATACTCCTGAATCAGCCGATCCATCAACCGCATTAACGACGCACAGGCGGCGGGATTGTCGGTGGCCGGATTGATGCCAATCACGGCGTCTCCGCAGCCGTAGAGCAGCCCGTCGAGAATGGACGCGGCGATGCCCTTGGGGTCGTCCGTCGGATGGTTGGGCTGGAGGCGGACACTGAGGCGTCCCGGCAGACCGATGGTGTTGCGGAACTTTGTCACGACGCGGGCTTTTTGCGCGACGAGCACCAGATCCTGATTGCCCATGAGTTTGCTCACGGCGGCGACCATTTCCGGAGTAAGCCCCGGTGCCAGTTTGCTCAGAACGGCGGTATCGGTTTTGTAATCGAGCAGCCAGTCGCGGAATTCGCCCACGCTCAGGGTGGACACCGCTTGAAAGGTTTCTTGATCGTGCCGGTCGAGGATTAACCGGGTGACTTCGTCCTCTTCGTAAGGAATGACGGGCTCTTCCAGAAATGCCGCAAGGGGGACTTCGGCGAGGCGCATCTGCGCGGCGACTCTTTCTTCGGCCGAATGCGCGGCAACCCCCGCCAGTTGATCGCCGGAGCGCAGTGGCGTCGCCTTGGCCAGCAACTGCTTCAGGCTGGCGAAGCAATGCGTCGTTCCGCCTAGAGTGATGGAGTAGGACATCGGTTTCCCTCGCGGAAAATCAGCACATCCCGTGCCATCGGTGGACTATCTGACGAAGGCGACGATGGCGGCGACGATGAAGATGTTCACCAGCGCCAGCTCGAAGAAGAAGTACCAGCCCAAATTCATCAGCTGGTCATAGCGGAAGCGAGGCAGAGTCCAACGCACCCAGATGAAGAAGAGCAGCAGCATCGAGACCTTGCCGAAGAAAACGGTGATGTTGACGAGGCCCCACAGCGCGCCCGCCAGCCAGCCCGGGATGAAGGCCAGGTTAAAAAATGACGTGCTCGCCCCGTCGGGGATCCAAGGCAGGCTCCAGCCGCCGAGAAACAGGGTCACGATCACCCCGGACCCGGCGATCATGGCGGCGTATTCTCCCAGGAAAAACAGCGCAAATCCCATGCCGGAATATTCCGTGTGGTAGCCGCCCACGAGTTCCTGTTCCGCCTCCGGAAGGTCGAACGGCATGCGGTTGGTTTCCGCGAACATCGCGATGAGGAAAATCAGGAACGAGATGATCATCGGGATCCAAAGCAGGAGCCGCTGCCAGGAGAATCCCGTCTGAATCGCCGCCCAAATGCCGGCGAAATCGAGGTGGACAACTTTTTCGAGAGTGAGGTCCTTGAACCAGACCGGAGAAACCAACCAGCCGTATTCGCGCTGCCAGAGGACGATGTCCTGCATGTTGAGCGTGCCAATAAGGAGAAAAACAGGGATGACCGAAAGCCCGAGGGACAGCTCGTAGGAAATCATCTGCGAACTGGAACGGATGCCTCCGAGAAAGGGATACTTCGAATTCGAGGCCCAGCCGGCCAACACGATGCCGTAGACCCCGAGCGAGGAAACCGCGAAGACAAAAAGCACGCCGATATCGATGTTGGCGATCACCATGGGAACGCCGAAAAACGTCGAGCCAAAGGGCAGCACCGCGAAGACGAGGATCGGCGGGATCATCGAGAGCTTGGGCGCGATGTAATAATAAAATTTGTTCACGCTGGCCGGGATGAAGTTTTCCTTCAGCACCAGCTTGATTGGGTCGGCAATCATCTGGCCGATGCCGGCGAGCCGCCAGTCGGTCTTGAAGCCCACGAGCGTTGTGGGCAGCCCCACGCGGTTGGGGCCGAGGCGATCTTGAATGAACGCGCAGACCTTGCGTTCGGCGAAAACGGAGAGCGAGACGAGCGGCAGCACCACCGCAAAAACGATGAAGGCGGTCTTGGCAATCGAGGTCCAGACGAGGAACACCTCGGGTTGCATGGCAAGGGAAAAAAGGTCCATCTTTTAAAGGGTCAGTTCGATGCCGATGTCGCCGATTCTTCCCAGGCTGAGACCCGCCAGTGCGGTGGTGGCCCCGGCCATCTGTTGGAAAAGTTCGTCGATGGTGTAGATGCCGTTCGATCCCCCGGCGGCCTGGATGAGGTCGCGCAGGATTTCCCAGTCGTCCCGGGCCTGCCCAGGCGACGCGATGGCCTGGTTGAGGCGCTGGAGGCGGCCTTTGAGATTGATCATGGAGCCGCGCTTCTCGGCCCAAGAGGCTGAAGGAAGCACCACGCTGGCGGCGGCGGTGGTCTTGTCCGGCAGGATGCTGGTGACGACGAGGGCGTCGAGCTTGGCCAGGTCGCCTTCTGCGATTCCGCAATCGACGGCGTCTTCGCCCAAAACGAGGAGGGCTTTGATTTTGCCGGAGGCCACTCCCGAGGCGATCTCGGGGAGTTTGCCGGTGGCGAGGTCGAAAAGTTTCGCGCCGGATGTGTTCGGGTTGCCGTCGTCGGAAATGAGGAACCCATCGCCTTTCTGCGGGCGGGGCAGCACGTCGAGCAGGGTGATGCCCAGCGTTTTGGCCAGTCGGGCGGCGAGGAACATCTCCTCGTTCGTCATGCGGGCGGAAGCGATCATGGCGGTCGCGCCGGCATTTTTCTGCAGCTGGGCCACAGCGGTCTGGATGGCATGGGGCCATTTGGCGGGGGGCTCTTCGCCACGAACGGCGGGGTCCTTCAGCCGCTCAGGGCTGTTGACGTAATGGTAATTCAGCCGGTGGTTGTCGGGCATCCAGCAGGAATTGACGAAGTCGTTTTCCCGGGGAGTGATGCGATAGAGGGCGTTTTCGCGGCTGGAGATGAGGATGTTTGCCCCCGTGCCGCAATTGACGTCGATACTCTTGGTTTCCCGCAGGAACCAGACACGCATGCCGAAGCGGAAATCCTTGGAGGTCAGGGCACCCACCGGGCAGATGTCCACGGTGTTGAGAGAATAATTGTTGTCCAGCGATCGGCCGGGGTAAACCGTCAGCGTGGTGTGACTGCCGCGATTGACGAAGCCCAGCACGTCGTCCTTGGCCACTTCCTGCATGAACCGGATGCACCGGGAACACATGATGCAGCGCTCGTCATCGAGCACGATGCGCGGGCCGATGTCCACGCGTTTCGGTTTTTTGACCTTATCCTCAAGGAAACGCGAGTCGCCCTTGCCGTATTCGACGGAAAATTCCTGGAGGCGGCATTCCCCCGCCTGGTCGCAGATCGGACAGTCGAGCGGATGATTGATGAGGAGAAATTCCATCACGCCCTTGCGGCATTCCTCGACCATGGGGGACGTCGTGCGGACGCCCATGCCTTCGCTCACCTCGGTGGCGCAGGAGATGGCCGGCCGCGGGCTCCAGGCGATCTCGGGTTTTCCGTCCGCGCCCATGATGGGTTTGCGGTCCGGGGTCATCTTCGGCATGCCCATCTCCACGAGGCACATCCGGCAGTTGCCCGGCGAACTGAGTTTCGGGTGGTAGCAGTAGTGCGGGATAAAACTCCCGCTCTTCATGCATGCCTCAATGAGCCTTGTGCCCTTGGGAAATTGTTTCCATTCCCCGTCCACCTGGACGTTTAACATTGGAACCTCGGTTGCCGTAGCGCTCATTACTCCCGTGGTTTTGTCGTGTCGGTGAAAAATCGTCAAGAGATGCGTGAAAAAAAGCCGGGGTTTCGGGTTTTGTGAGGCTTGCGGAGACTCTGAGTTGCCCTGTTGGGTCGGGAGTGCTGTATCGGCATTGACAGTCGTCTAGGCGGAAGGCTTTCAATGCCCCGATGAGATTCCTCTCAATCGGTGTGGCTCTGATGCTTTTTGCATTCGCGGGATGCGCCGCAATCCAGAAGTCGATCGAAGCGTCCAAATCCCGTCCGCGCGGGAAAAACGTGTGGGCTGCCGTTCAGGGTCCGAGCTTGAATGTGGATGGATCTCACAGTCTCTATTTTTCGGAATTTATCGGATATCTTTCCCGCCTCGGTTCCAATCAGTTCGACGGCATTCGGAATTATCCCCTGCCGATGACACGGGTGGAGGTGGATGTCAGTTTTGCTCCAAACCGACAGATGACCATTCTGGGGGTCCGTGGTTCGGTCTCGCCGGAAATCGCAAACGCTGCCGAAGCAATTGTTCGCGAGGCTTACGCGAATATGCCGTTCACAGCCGAGGCCTACGCGGATTTCTCTCGAACCACGAAAATCATCTTCATATTCGGATGACGTGCCGCGGTGAATCGCAGGCTCGCGCCGACGCTTTTCTGCGCGATGAACTCCATAATTTGCTGCGGTCCTGTTGTGATTAAGCCCGATTAAGCTCGGTAGACGGAAATCTCACCGACTCTTCCGGGAGCGATGAAAAAAGAACCCGCCCGTGAATCCGGCAAGAGCGGCCAGGGGCCCGACGAAAAAGGCCCCGGTCATCGCGGCCTCGATCGAGGCGTCGTGGGAGTTTGGGGAAAGGTAAGGCAGCAGCCAGAGGCATCCGAATAATCCCAAAAAATAAAACGGGATCATCCAGAGAGCGGCCAGCAGGAGACTTTTCATGGCGTTGCCATCCTGCCCCGCGCGAAAGGCCGCTTATTCCTTGGGCGGAAAATAGGCAGGAGCGTTGGGATTGGCCCCTTCGGCCTTGGTCGCCGTCTGC
Organism: Terrimicrobiaceae bacterium; assembly: GCA_041752695.1. Classification (GTDB taxonomy): domain Bacteria; phylum Verrucomicrobiota; class Verrucomicrobiia; order Chthoniobacterales; family Terrimicrobiaceae; genus CALCJD01. The sequence continues at coordinate 56,854 of JBGSVZ010000046.1, read as the reverse complement.
TCCTCGGCGGACTGCTTTTTCTCCGCGTAACCCGGAATCGTTTCCTCGGGAGAGTGCTGTTCGCAACCGATGCCGCCGAGGCAGAGAAGGCCGCCGGCGATGCAGATAAAGAAAAGGCGTTTCATTCGATGATTTCCAGACCCGCCTTCATCCCCCGCTTGCTGGCGGAGGCGTTCAAAAGCGTGCGCAGAGCTTGGATGGTGTGCCCGCTTTTGCCAATAATTTTTGGAATGTCCGTCTTGCGCAGGGCAAGATGGAAGACGACGCGGTCATCAGTTTCCGTTTTGGTGAGGACAATGTCCTCCGGAAACTCCACGAGCTGGCCGATGACGAAGCGCAGGAATTCCTCCATGCGGACCGTGCGCGCGCCTTAGGCCGCGACTTCTGCGACTTTTTTCTTCGCTTTGGTGATGATGCTGCCGACCGTCTGGGACGGACGGGCACCGACGCCCACCCAATATTCCGCGCGTTCGAGTTGGATGGTGAAGTTTTCGTCTTTCTTCTTCGGGTCGTAGGTCCCGATGATTTCGATGAATTTGCCGTCACGCGGGCTGCGCTGATCGGCGACCACAATCTTGTAGTAGGGATTATTCCGCGCGCCATCGCGACGGAGTCGAATTGCCACTGCCATGTTAAGTTGAGTTGAGAGTTGTTTGGTTGGTTGCGGCCCTTGGTTTCGGATCGGGCTCTATTTTAGTCCAGGGATGCCGATTCCTGCCCGGCTCGCCTGGGCAAGCATCTTTTTCATCTTGCCCGTGTTTTTCATCATCTTGCGCATCTGGGAGAAGCGCAAGAGGAGGTTGTTTACTTCGGTGACGCTGGTGCCGCTCCCCCGGGCGACCCGTTGGCGGCGGCGTGCGTTCAGTGTATCCGGACGCTTCCGCTCCTTTGGTGTCATGGAGAGAATAATCGCCTCCACCCGTTTGAGCTGACCCTCGTCAATCGAGGAACCTTTTAATTTATCCATCCCGGGCAACATGCCAAGGATATTTTCAAGGGGGCCCATTCGCTTGAGCATTTTGAACTGGTGGAGAAAGTCTTCGAGATCGAAGGAGGAGGTGCGCAATTTTTCCTCCATCCGGCGGGCATCGTCCTCGGTGATGGCCTCCGCGGCCTTCTCGACCAGGCTGACGACGTCACCCATGCCGAGGATCCTCCCGGCCAGGCGGTCGGGGTAAAAGGGCTCGAATTGATCGATTTTTTCCCCGACGCCGGCGAATTTGATCGGCTGTTTCGTAACTTCCCGGAGGGAAAGAGCGGCACCACCGCGCGCGTCGCCGTCGAGTTTGGTCAGGATGATGCCGGTGAGGCCGAGGGCGCTGTGAAAATGTTCCGCCACGCTGACGGCCTGCTGTCCGGTGGCGGCGTCGCAGACAAGGAGGACTTCCTGGGGCTGGAGGTATTCCTTCAGCCTTTTGAGTTCCTGCACGAGGGGTTCGTCGATTTCCTGGCGTCCGGCCGTGTCGTAAATCTGGACGTTGCCGCCTTGCGCCTCGCACCAGGCGGAGGCTTCTTTTCCGACGCGGAGTACATCCGTCTCGCCGGCCTGGGGTTGGAAAACCGGGACGCCGACCTGTTCTCCCAAGGTGGCGAGCTGGGCGATGGCGGCGGGGCGGTGCAAATCGCAGGCGACCAGAAGGGGGGTGCGTCCCTGGCCTTTCAGCCAGCGGGCGAGCTTGGCCGAGGAGGTGGTTTTGCCGGCGCCGTTGAGACCGACCACGAGGATGCGGGCGGGTTTGTCGAGATTGAGCGGGGAGGCGTCGCCGCCGAGGAGGGCGGTGAGTTCGTCCTGGAAAATTTTGACGATCTGCTGGCCGGGAGTGACGCTCCGCAGGACTTCCTCGCCGAGGGCCTTTTCCTTGATCCGGGCGATAAAATCTTTGGCGACCTGAAAATGAACGTCGGCCTCGAGCAGCGCCATGCGCACCTCGCGCATCGCGTCGGTGACGTTTTGCTCGCTGATCCGGCCGTGGCCGCGGAGGTCTTTAAAAACGTCCTGAAGTTTGTCGGAAAGTCTGGAAAACATAATCAATTCACGCCCGCGAGCGGCGCATCCTCCCCTAAAACTGGGAAAGACCGCCCGCTGGGCCGTCCGTAGCTATACGCGGGGGGTGGGGAAAATCAATGAAGCATCGCGCCGAGCCACGCTCACATCACGGCGAGGTGAAGTTTTCGAGGGAGCTTCCCCGAAAGTAGGTGAGCCACTTCAATGTCTTCGTCGCATTTGGGCCAATGCAGCATGCGGCCATTGGCGTAGATCTCCACCGATTCGCGTTGGGAAGGAGACGCCGCATCCAGGATCGGAAAGCAAATGTAGGGTACGGTGAGCGTCCGCCCGTCGTTCAGCAAAACGCTGAAGGCGTCTTCGTTGCACTCAATCTTGATTGCCCGCACGTCGTTCATGCTCCAACCAACTTCCCTCGATCAAGGTAAGGTGTTCGGTTGCGATCCGCAAGATTTCCGCGTTTTCGTGAGGTTTAAAATCACTCCAGGCGAAGACCATGGATGCGATCCAGAGTTTTGCACCGCGCGTGCCTTCACGCACGGGGACGTGGCACGGTTCGGTCAGATCGAAACTGACGAAGCTGAACCGATATTTGCCCGGGATATCGATTCGCGGCATGGAAAATCAATGACTCGTCGCCTTTTCCGCCCCGAGGCCGGTGTTAGAGCGGACTTCGAGTTCGGTGAACATCGCTTCCGCGCTGGGTTCGCGGGAGCAGAGGGTGCCGATGAAGGCTCCGAGGAATCCGAGCGGGATGCTCACGAGGGCGGGATTTTTCAGCGGGAAAATGGCATTCCCTTTCATGATTTCCGGCCCGATGAGGATGAGGACGATGCTGGAAACGAGACCAACGCTGAGGCCCGTGACCGCACCCACCGTGTTGAAGCGTTTCCAGAAGATCGAGAAAATGATGACCGGCAGATTCGCGCTGGCGGCCACGGCAAAGGCCAGCCCGACGAGGAAGGCCACATTGATTTTTGGCCCCAGAATGATGGCGATGACGATGGAGGCCGCGCCGACGACGAAGGCCGTGATACGGGCAACACGCACCTCCTGGCCGGGACGGTTTTCTTTCCCATGGTGCAGGACGTTGGAATAAAAATCGTGGGCAAAGCTCGTGCTGGCGCTGATCGTCAATCCGGCGACCACCGCGAGGATGGTGGCAAAGGCCACGGCGCTGATGAAGGCGAAGAACACTTCACCGCCGAGGAAGCGGGCCAGTTCCGGAGCGGCCATGTTGGTCCCACCGTGGGCTTTGATGTAGTCGGGGCCCATCAGGCTGGCCGCACCAAAGCCGAAGAAGGTCGTCATGATGTAAAAAAGACCAATGATCAACATCGCCCAGACCACGCTGGAACGCGCGGTCTTCGCATCGGGCACGGTGTAAAAGCGAATCAGGATGTGAGGCAAGCCGGCGGTGCCGAAAACGAGCGCCATGCCGAGGGAGATCTGATCCAGCGGGTTTTTGAAGATCAGCCCTGGGGTGAGAAAGTTGCGGGTGACTTCCACGCCGTCCTTGTTCGTCGAAGTGATGGCGGTGAGGGATTCGAAGAAGGCGCCGAAGCTGAAGTTAAATTTAGCCATCACGAGTACACTGAGGAAAAGACTGCCACTCATCAGGAGCACGGCCTTGATGATCTGCACCCACGTGGTCGCCAGCATGCCGCCGAACACCACATAAACCACCATCAGGATGCCGACGCCAATGACGGCCTGTTCGTAACTGATAATGGGAATGAGCAACTGGACCAGCGCCCCCGCGCCGACCATCTGAGCGATCATGTAAAAGATGGAAACCGTCAGGGTGCTGAGGGAGGCCATGGCGCGAACGGGACGCGGTTTCAGCCGGTAGGCCAAGACATCGGCCATGGTATATTTGCCCGCATTGCGCAGAGGTTCGGCGACGATGAAAAGTACGGTCAGATAAGCGACGAGAAATCCGACGGAGTACATAAACCCGTCATACCCATCGAGGGCAATCATGCCGGCAATGCCGAGGAAGCTGGCGGCGCTCATGTAGTCGCCGGCCACGGCCAGACCGTTCTGCCAGCCGGTGATGCGGCGGCCGGCGGCGAAGTAGGCGCTGGATCCGGTGTTTTTCCGGGCGCTGAAATACGTGATGACGAGCGTCCCCGCCACGAAGGCGAGGAACATGAAAAGAGCCGTGTTGCTTTGCTTGGCAGGCTCGGTGGCGGCCGCGAGGAAGTGGGGGAACATGATTATTTGCGGTTAAATTTGGCCAGCACGGCGGCGGCCTGACGGTCCCATCCGGCCGCGGCGGCCACGTAAAGAAACGCGAGGATCCAGGCCATGAAGAATTGGGACAGCGCGAAAGCGTAGGCGAGGTTCACTTTTCCAAAAACCTCGGTTTCCATCAGTTTCGGAAACCATCCGACCAGAACCGGCAGGGTGAAATAATAGACCACAAAAAAGATGGTGGCCGGCACGATGAACGCAGCTTTCGCCTTGAGGAGCTTTTTGAAATCCGCGTCGGCGGCAATGGCATCCCAATTGGCCATGTCCATATCCTCCACGCCGGTCTTTTCGTGACCGGGCTTGGGGCCCGACCGCCCAAGCGGGGCGATATCGGTCGGCGAGGCGGATTCCGGGGTAAAATCGGGGTTCTCGGGTTGGGGAGAGGACATGCGGGGGAAACTAGAAAGACTTTCCCGGGCTGTCGAGTCTTCCGATGATTTCCAGACTCCACCTTGAGCGAGTCCGCGGTTTTCCTTTGGGATGGAGGGCGCAATCCGGTAGCCGCGCAAGCAGGAACAATGACTTGCTCTAGAAATGCAGACGCTTCACCCGCGGCCCCAGGCCGGTAAAAATATCCCAGGAGATTGTCCCGGCGTGGTCGGCCAGTTCCCGGGCGAAAATCTCTTCCCGGCCCTGCCGTCCGATGAGCACGGCCTCTTCCCCCGGGCCCGCCCAGGGGGCCTCGGTCACGTCTGCGAGGATTTGATCCATCGTCACACGGCCCACCACCGGACAGCGGACACCTCCCACCAGGACATGAGCGCCGCGGTTGGAGGCCTGGCGGGGAAACCCATCGCCATATCCCACGGCCAGCGAAGCGATGCGGCTGTGGCGCCGGGTGACGAACGTCCGGCCATAACTCACGCCCCGCCCGGGTTCCAAGTCGCGCACGAGCAGCACCCGAGTTTTCCAGGTCAGGGCCGGATTCAGGAGTTGCTGGTAATCCGACGGATAGGCGCTGCCGTAGAGCATCAGCCCCGGCCGCACCAGATCATGCGCGTGGCCGGGAAACCCCAGAATGCCCGCGCTGTTCAAGGCGTGAAGTTTTGCGCCGGGCGCGACCTTGCGGAAAGCTTGCGCGAGTTCCGCGAAGTTTTCCAGTTGGGAAAGGGTGAACCCTGCGTCTTCGTCCGGGACAGGCAGGTGGGTGGAGATGCTGTGGATGGCCACATTTGGCAGGGCGACCAGAGCGCGCAATTCGTCGAGCGCATGATCCTGCCAACACCCGATGCGGCCCATCCCGGTATCGACTTTAAAATTGATCCGCCCGCCCGGGTATTGCGCCGCCTCCGCCGCACTCGAGACCGTGGCGATGCAGTGGCGTGCGATCACCTCGCGATGCTCGGCGGGCAGCGAGGGGCTGAGCAAAATCACATCGTGTCCCAAACCCTCCAACCCCCGCGCCTCCTCGATGTTGGTCACGCCAAAAAGCGCGACTTGGTCGGCGATGGCGGCCGCGACTTCCCGCATCCCGTGGCCATAGGCATTGGTCTTCACCACCGCGACGATGCCCGGGGTGGAGCCGATTTTTTCCCGCACCACCCCGAGGTTGTGACGGATGGCCGAGAGATCAATCTCCGCCCACGTGCGATATTCGGGAAGGATGGTCATACGGGAGCAGTCTCCGTGGGCAAGGGGGCGGCGGCAAGGATGTTGCCGCAAAGATCGGCCAGTCGTCGTCGCAGCGGCGCAGCGAGACGTGCGAACTCCCGCTGGCCGGTCTCGTACTCTGCGCGGCCTTCCGGCGTTTCGATCCGCACGGGAGCCAGGCCAAGGGCGGAAAAATCATAAGGACTTGCCCGCATGTCGAGCACCCGGATTTCCCGTGCCAGGGCAAAACAATCGGCCACCAGTTCGGAGGAACTGAAGGGGGACAGTTTGAAGGCCCACTTATAGAGATCCATGTTGGCGTGGAGGCACCCGGGTTGTTCAAACTCCGCGGTGGTGTCCCGACCGGGCTGGAATTTGTTCAGGGGCCGGGCCGTCGGCGTGAAAAATCGCAGGGCATCGTAGTGGGTGCAACGCGGTCCGTGTTCCTCGACCACGCGGGCGATGGTATCTGGCGTGAGGCGAAGCGGCCATTTTTCGTGCCGGACGGTGTCCGCCCGATAAATCATGGCCCATTCGTGCAGGCCGAAACAGCTCAACGCGGGAGGACGTGCCTCGGTGCGTTCGAGCATCATGCGCAGCCAGCGGATGCTCTCCCGCCGACTGTCCGGAAGGGTCGATGGCAGGGCGGCTGCACCGTGCTCCGTTTCTGCGTAGCCTTTGTGGGTAAGGTATTCGCCGCCGTGCTCCAGGGCAAATCCGAGTCCGGGATGCCAGCGGAGGAGTTGGCCGGGACGGTAGGCGTAATATTCGAAAAGAAAGTCCTCCACCGGGTGGTGTTCGCCGAGCGAAGTCCGCCTCAGCCGCGGCTCAATCCAGGGCCCAACACGAGCGGCGTGCCGGTCGCGCCGCTCCTGCCAGTCGGTCTTGGAAAGAACTTTCACCCGCGCAGCCTACACGCCCTCGGCGGCCCGAAACAACGCCTATCCACCGAAGGCACGGCGCCGCCCGCGGTCCCCGGGCTGTCTCGGGACTTGCGGGAAAAGCTCCTGATGCGAGTTTGGCAGGGCATGTTGCGTCTCCTCACCCTCTGTTCTTTTTTTGCGCTGGTATCGTCCCTGCACGCCGAAACCCCGGCCGATCGGCAGTTTCAAAAAATCCTCGACCGCATCTGGGGGTGGAACATGGAGCAATATCCCGAGTGGGCCACCTCGCTCGGCCGTCGCGAGGGGCTGGATCGCTGGACGGACAGTTCCGCCGCGGCCATCGCAAAGCGCGAGGCGCAGTCGGATGTTTTTCTCAAGGAACTCCAAGCCATTGACGCCGCGGATCTCAGCCCGGGCCCGAAACTCGACCATCGCCTGCTGGTGCGCGATTATGAGCTGGACGCCGAAGGACGGCCATTCCCCGGCGAACTGCTCGCCCTCAGTCAGCTCGGCGGGGTGCATGAAGGCATCACTCAACTGATGGACGTGGTGCCGGCGGAAAAGCCGGAGGATCTTGACGCGGCCCTGGCCCGGCTCAACGCCACGCCGGTGGTGATCGACCAGAACATTGCCCTGCTGCGCCGCGGATTGGAAAAAGGGGTGACTCCCCCGCGTGTCACGCTGGGCGCGGTGCCGGGTCAGATCGAAAATCTTCTCGCGGTGGATTCGTTGGAAAGTCCCCTCCTCGCTCCCTTCCGCAAAGACACGCCGCTAATTCCGCCAGATCAAAAGAGAGTTTATCAGGACAAGGCGGTGCAGGCCCTGCGCGAAACCGTGCTGCCCGCGCTGAGAAAATTCCATGATTTTGTGAAGGAGACCTATATTCCCGGCGCCCGCGAAACGCTCGGCATGTCCGCCCTGCCCGACGGCGAAGCCTGGTATGCGTTGTCGGCGCGGGGTTCGACCACGACCAAACTCACGCCCCAGGAAATCCATGAAATCGGCGTGACCGAAGTCGCCCGAATCACCGTGGAAATGCAGACCCTGAAGGACAAGATCGGCTTCCAGGGGGACCTCGCGGCGTTTGGGAATTTTCTCCGTTCCGACCCGCGATTCTATTACGAAAAACCGGAGGATCTTCTCGCCGGGTATCGGGATATTGGGAAACGGGCGGACGCCGCCCTGCCGCGCTTTTTTGGCAAACTGCCCCGCCTGCCCTACGGCGTGAAAGCCGTGCCCGACTACGTGGCCCTCTCCAAGCCGACCGCCTACTACGAGGGCGGTTCCTTCCTCGCGGCCCGGCCCGGGTATTTCGTGGCGAACACGTCCAAACTCGACACCCGGCCCAAGTGGGAGATGGAGGCCCTCGCGCTGCACGAAGCCGTGCCAGGACATCACCTGCAGATTGCCCTGGCCCAGGAAATGAACGAAAAACACGAGCTTCTCAGGGAGCGGTCCTATACCGCCTTCGTCGAAGGGTGGGCTCTCTACGCGGAGTTCCTCGGAACCGAAATGGGATTTTATCAGGATCCGTATGCGGATTTTGGCCGGCTGACTTATGAAATGTGGAGGGCGGTGCGGCTTGTGGTGGATACCGGGCTGCACGCCATGGGATGGACGCGGGAGCAGGCCGTCGCTTATTTCCGCGAGCATACCGCAAAAAGCGATCACGACATCGGGGTCGAAGTCGACCGATACTTGGTCTGGCCCGGTCAGGCGCTTTCGTACAAAATCGGACAGCTCAAGATTCTCGAACTTCGCCGCCGTGCCGAGAAAACGCTCGGGTCCACCTTTTCCCTACGGGCTTTCCACGATCTCCTTCTCAGCGAAGGTGCGCTCCCGCTCGATGTCCTGGAGGAACGGGTTGATGCCTGGATTGCGGAACAGAAGGCGAAATGAAATCCGGCAACTTTCCTACGGCTTCGCCACTTCGGTGAGGTCTTCGCTCAAGCGATCGCGGCGTTTTTTGAGCTTCTCAAGGCGGACGGCGTCCTCGGATTTTGCGGCCGCGGGGGCGACCTCCAGCTTGTCGCTGGCCGTGCGAATTTCGTCGTTGAGAGTTTTGATTTCGTTAATCAGTTCCGTGGCTTTGGCTCCATCGGTGGCCATGGCGGGATCGGGGGTGGCAAGCGGTTCTGCGGTTGCCGTGGTGGGAACTTCCGCCGCAGGTGAAAGGGGAATCGTGTCCGGCGTCGGCGCGGCGGCGACGGGCGATGGCTCGGGCTGGGAGGCTTCCTCTACGAGCGTTTCGGTGAAAAATGCCTTCGGCGTCCGCACGGAAATCCCTTGGTACTCGATGACGTATTCTTCCCCTTCCTCCGCCACGACGTTCACGGCGGCCCGGGCGGGAAAATCATGGGTCCCATCGCTGTTGACCGCCTGGAAAGCCGTCGCCACGTAAACGACGCGAGCGGCGGGCGGGGGTGTGGCAGGCGCATTGGTCGGCGGCTGAACGACCAGGGAGGGTTTGGTCGAGGTGGGCGTGGGAGAAGGTGAGGGGGCGGCTTCCGTGACGGGCTCCGGAGCTTTGCCGCAGCCTCCCGCCAGCAGGAGGCCGGCGAGGGCGGTGGTGGTGAGCGCCATTTTGAGGGCAGGCATCCGGGGGCCCGCGGAGAAAATCCAATTCATCCGCTGGGACATATCAGATCCGCCCGGGTTGCGCATCCAACTTCTGGTGGCGTCCTTTGTGAGGCTACCCCAGCACCCAGTGCAGGCCAAACCCGAGCCAAAGCGGAATGGTCACCAGTCCGATCAGAGAGGTCCCGATCACAACCTGGAGAGCAGTGGGCACATCCCCATCGTGCGCCTTGGTCACGACGATGGGAAAAATGGCCGCCGGCATGGCCGCTTGCAGGACCAGCACCGCTTGAAGCGCCTGGTCGATTGGGGCAAATTTCGCGAAGAGCAAAATCACGATCGGCACTACGCCAATGCGGACAAGGGTGGAGACCGCGATGGTTTTTGTCCCGTTCCGCAGCGACTCGGCGTTCAGGTGGTCGGCAATCAGCGCCCCGCTGAGCAACAGCGCCATCGGGACTGCGCAGACTCCCAGCAGGTGAAAGGTCGTATCGACCGCCGCGGGAATCCACAGGGCCCCGCCCAGGGCGTTGAGGAGCAGGGCCAGGGGAATGGCAACCATCTGCGGACTGATCATGCGTTTCCAGCCCCCCTTTTCGGCGCGTCCCGTCAGTTGCCACAGCGCGATACTCCAGAAGGCCATTTCCACTCCGAGAAACAGCGCAAAAAGCACCCCGGCTGTCTCCCGGTCGAACAAGGCGGCGCAGAGGGGAATCGGAATGTAGCCGTAATTTTGCAGCGATGTGGTATAAACAAAAGTCCGGCGCACGGTGCCTTCGGGAATGCGAAAAAGCCTTGCCGCCAGCCGCGAAACGATCACGCCGAGCACCACCGTGGCAAACCCCAAGATGGGTGGCAGCAGCCAGTTCCGGGGATTGGCCAGCGACTCGTTGCCGACGATGATGTCGAAGGCAAGGCAGGGGGCCAGGAGCATCACAACCACCCGCGTGAGCGATCGATCCGCCTCCGCGGTGAGGATGCCGATTTTCCGCATGGCGTAACCCGCCGCCATCACCACAAAGATGGGCGCGACGATTTGGAGGAGAAAAACGAACTGTGCGATCACGAAAAAACCAGTCGGCAGATGACGATCGAGGCGATCACCCCGGCAACATCCGCCAGCAAGCCGGCGGGCACCGCATGCCGCGTGCGCCGGATGGCCACCGAACCGAAATAGACGGCGATCACATAAAACGTCGTTTCCGTGCTGCCCATGATGGATCCCGCCATCTTGCTGATCAGACTATCCGGACCCCCGGCGGGCCCGCCGACCTGGATGAGCTCATTAAACAGTCCGCTGGCTCCGCCGCCGCTGAGCGGACGCATCAGCACCAGGGGCAGCAATTCCACCGGAAATCCCACCGCCGCCAGGGCCGGTCCGATGGCCCGGGAAATCATTTCGATCCCGCCCGCCGCGCGGAACATTCCCACCGCGACCAAAATCGCCACGAGGTAGGGAATGATCCGGATGGCCACGTGAAAACCCTCCTTGGCCCCTTCGACAAATTCCTCATAGACCGGAATGCGTTTGAGCGCCGCAAAGAGCGGGAAGAAGGAGAGCAAAAATGGCACCGCCAGCAGGGAAATCGCCTGCACCACCGCCGTGACGTATCCTCCCGGAGTGGCCGGAGCGGCCTGGGTCACGGCCGTGATCGCAAACCACCCAAACAGCCCAAAAAATACCACCAACACCGGATAAGCCCAGGCGGCCAGCGGCGGGGCCGAGGAGATGGTCGGCGTTTCCTCGGCGTTTTCGATGGCCGACTTCCGCTCCTCTTCTGGCACGGGCGGCAGACGATAGCCGGGCAACTTTTCCAGAAACTTCACCGCTGTGATGCCCACGACGGTCGAACACAGGGTAGCCAGGAAGGCGGTGCCGATGATGGCCGAGGGATTGGTCGCTCCTGCCGCCGCCATGAAGGCGACCGTGCTCGCCGGGACCAGTTGGATGGAACTCGTATTGATGGCCAGAAATGTACACATCGCGTTCGACGCCACGCCGGGCCGCGGATTGAGCGTTTCCAAATCCTGCATCGCGCGCAGTCCGAGGGGCGTCGCCGCGTTGCCCAGGCCGAGCATATTGGCCGCCATGTTCATCAGCATCGATCCCATGGCGGGATGCTCCGGCGGAACGTCGGGAAACAACCGCCGCATCAGGGGCCGCAATGCCCGCGCCAGGATCTCCACCAGTCCCGCTTTTTCCGCCAGACGCATGACCCCGAGCCACAGCGCAATCAACCCGATAAACGGAATCGCGATGGTCACCACGGCGGTTTCGCATGACTTGAACGCCGCCTTCGTCACGGCATCAAGCTGGCCGGTAAAACCGCCAAGAGTGACCGCTGCCACGACAAGTCCGAGCCAGATCCAGTTGAGCATGAAGCCGGGATTTGTCGCACGCGACGCACGCGGGGGGCAAAGAAATTCCCACGGCGATTTCGGGGAGCCGCGGAGACCAGGAGTGAAAAATTATTTCCCGACGGCTGTCTGAAGATCCGTCCAGGCTTTTTGCTGGCTCGTTTCGGCGGCGGCCCAATGGGACGTTTTCGCGGCAGCTGCGGCGGCCACGAAATTCCGGGCGACCGGAAGGTATTTTGCGGAGATTCCACCGTAGATCGAGGCGAGCTGCTCGGACAAAATTTTCGAGGCCTCTTCCGAACTTCCTTCCTCGATCTGAGTCCACACCCGGATTTGCTGGGTGGCCGCGGCCGCGGGGTCAAAGGCGCCGCCAGTCTGGCTTTTCATTTCTGCGTAGGCTTGGGTGAGTGGCTTGGCGGCGGCCTCTTTGTCCGCGGAATCGGCGGCAGAGCGGAACATGGCGACGGCCCGCGTTTGCTCGATCGAGGCCTTCACCGCGGCGAGGGGTGCGAAGTGATACTGACGGTCAAAAATGCGGTAGTTGGCCACGCCGCAGGCGAACCAGTTTTTCCCGGCAGCCTGTTTGGCGGCCTCCATCTGCAACTTGGCCATTGGGGCGGACTGGTATCTGACGAGGCTGGGCTGGCGCGGCCAGAAGGCATATGCCAGTGCCGCAATGACGAGGAGCAGGAGGAACCTCTTGATGGTGAACATCGAGGGCGAGAGTTGCAGGTTCCCTGCCGAATCAAAGCGAAAACCCCGGGGTGCCTGTTGGAGTCCAGCCTTTAGGCCGTTCCGAAAGGCACACGCTGAAGCGTGAACTCCAACGGGGGAATTGACCGCCGCCGTCCCTTCGCCTAATCGTCAGGGCGAGCGGCATGTCCCCATCTCCCACAAAAATCGGCCTTTATGGCGGTAGTTTCGACCCGATCCACAATGGCCACATCATTCTGGCCCGAGATGCGATGGAACGGCTGGAGCTGGATCGGGTGGTGTTTCTTCCCGCCCGCATTTCCCCCCACAAACTTGACCGCCCGCCGGCCAGCGCCGAAGCGCGTTGCGCCATGGTGGCGGCCTCCATTGAAGGCGAGGTGGGGCTTTTTATGGATGATTGTGAGGTGACCCGCGAGGGACCGTCCTTCACCATCGAGACCGTGCGGAGTTACGGGGAAAAATTTCCCGGCGCGAAGCTCTATTATTTCATCGGGGACGACAACCTGCCCGAGCTTGAGACCTGGAAGGATATCGCCCGCCTCCGCGAACTAGTGCAGTTTGTCATTCTTTCGCGGGTGGGCATGCCGTTTCTGGCGGAGTTCCCCACGATTACGCGCCGGATTGAGATTTCGTCCACGGAGATCCGCAATCGCATTGCCCGCGGCCAATCCGTCCGATATATGGTTCCCTACCCTGCCTGTCAGGTGATCACGATGCAGAAACTTTATCAAAATGACTGAAGGCGAAGAACTCGCCCGCGCCTGCGCTGCCGCAGCCGCGGACAAAAAAGCCGAGGACGTTGTTGTTCTCGACATGCAGGGCATCTCGACCTTCACGGATTTTTTCGTGATCTGCTCGGGCACGTCCGAACCCCAACTCAAAGCCATTGCCAGTGCGATTCGCGAACAGGCCCGGGAAAAGCTGGGCCGCCATCCGATGTCCGAAGATGGCTTCCCCGGCAGCCAGTGGATCGTCCTCGATTACCCGGGTGTGATTATCCACATCTTCCTCACCGAGAAACGCGACTATTACGGCCTGGAGAATCTCTGGAGCGACGCTCCCCGGTTGAAGATCGAGGAATAGTTGGAGTCCAGCCTTTAGGCTGTTCCACAGAGCCCGCCCCGGTCGGGCGCTTCCCTGGCCAGAGGACGATCACGCGCGCGGTTCGGCCTTCGGCTTTGGGCGGGGACTGCATCCACAGCCACCTCCGGAGCAACTTCGGCGACGGAGTTTTTTCCAGTAGCGGACGGTGAGAAAAATCACCGCCGCGCCGATGCAGCCGACCAGGATGAGTTCTTCCATGGCCCTTCAGAACAGGCTCCCCACCTGATAGACCAGCACGGCGGCGAGCCAGGCGGTGGCCGTCATGACGACAAAGAGCCCCGCCGCCCAGCGCCAGGAAAGCTCCCTGGCCACCACCGCCAGGGTGGCACCGCACTGCATGCAGAGGGCGAAAAAAACCATCAGCGCCAGCACAACGGGAATGGTGTAAACCGGCCGGCCGGCCCGCGGACCGCTCTGCCATTTTTCCCGCGCCAGGATGGAACGCAGGTCTTCCGAGCCCTCATCCACGTCCGCGCCCAGGTTGTAGATGATGCCCATGGTGGCAATGATCACCTCCCGGGCGGGAAAACTGGAGAGCACGCCGACGGTGATTTTCCAGTCGAAGCCGGCGGGGTCAAAAACCGGCTGCACCGCTTTCCCGAACCGCCCGAGATAACTCTGTCCGATGTAGGCGCCCTCAATGCGGTGATCCAATTGGAGAGCAACCGCCGGGTCGTCCAGCGCCGCCGTGGGATTCTCCGCCACGAAGGCGGCGCGAACGTTTTCCGCCACGCTTTCCGGCCGCGGAAAATACAAAAGCGCCCAGATGATCACGGAAAACGCCAGGATAACCGTGCCCGCGCGAATGACAAATTCCCGGCCGCGTTCCCACATGCGGATGAGCACGTTGCGAAGGGCCGGCACGCGGTAGTCGGGCATTTCCAGGATGAACGGCTGGGCGCGAATGCGCAGAAAACACCGATTCAGGATCCAGGCAAAAGGCAGCGCGACAAAGGCTCCCACAAAATGCATGAGGAAGAGCGTCCACCCCGCCGCGACCGGCCCGTAGGCAGGTTCGATAAAGGCTCCGATCAGGAGCACGTACACCGGCAGCCGCGCGGAGCAACTCATGAACGGCGTCATCAGAATCGTCGTGATCCGTGCTTTCGGATCCTCCAGCGTCCGCGCCGCCATCACTCCAGGAATGGCGCAGGCGTAGCCGGAAATCAGCGGCACGAAGCTTTTGCCATTGAGCCCGCACCAGCCGAAAAGTTTGTCCATGAGGAAAGCCGCCCGCGCCAGGTATCCTGAGTCTTCCAACAGGGCGAGGCAGAAAAAAAGAATGAGGATTTGGGGCAGAAAAATCACCACGCCACCCACGCCGGCAATGATGCCATCGGTGACCAGACTCTGCAGCATGGGCGTGTCCGCCAGGAGGGGCGCGACGGTTTCCTGCAGCCAGGCGGTGCCCATTTCGATCAGGTCCATCAGCGGACCGGCCCAGGCGTAGAGGCTCTGAAATACGACGTACATCACGCCCAGGAACGTCAGTGTGCCCCACACCCGGTGAAGCAGAATGGCGTCCACCGAATCTCTCGTGCGGGCGGTGGAACCTCCGCCGGAAACCACCCCTTCCAACAGTCCGTCGATCCGCCGATAGTGCAGCACCGCCTCCGCTGGGCCGGGGTTGAGTCCGTGGTGACGGAAACTTTCCCGCGCCTCCCGCAGAACTTTCCCCGCTGCAGTGGGGTCGGGCAGCAGTTTCGCGTAGGTGCTGTCGGCATCGAAGAGCAGGCGAAGAATTTCGGGGTCACTCAGCGAGGTTCCCTGACGTTCGATCTCCCCGCGCACTCTCTCCCGGGCGTGGTGGATAAACTCCGGCCAGGGGATGCGCGTGGCCGGTTGGGGATGTTGGCGGGCCTCAAGGATGGCGGCCTTGAGGTTTTCGATGCCCCCGCCGGAGCGCGCGACGGTGGGAATAACGGGCACGCCGAGGCGTTGGGAAAGCAGCGCATGATCGATTTGCACCCCGCCCCGGGTGGCGGCGTCCCACTGGTTTAACGCCACCACCATGGGAAGCCCAAGTTCGGCGCACTGCGAGACCAGGAAGAGGTTTCGCTTCAAGTTGGTTGCGTCGACTACACAGACGATCAGGTCCGGCGCGGGATCCCCGGCGCGACCGGCCAGGGCGTCCATCACCACCCGTTCATCCGGCGAAGAGGCCGCCAGGCTGTAGGTCCCCGGAAGATCCATCACGTCCAGACGCTCGGCACCGACGATCATTACCCCGGTTTTCCGCTCGACCGTGATACCTGGGTAGTTGGCAATATGCTGCCGCAGGCCCGTGAGCCGATTAAACAGCGTGGATTTTCCCGTGTTCGGATTCCCGAGCAGGGCGACGCGGACAGAGGCGGAAACGACCCCGGACATGTCAGTCCAACTCGCGAATCGCAATCAGATTGGCCTCGGACCGGCGCACACTGATTTCCTGTCCCCCAAAAGAAACCGAAATGGGGTCACCCAGCGGAGCCACATGCGAGACGCGAATGCGTCCCCCCGGCAAAAACCCCAACGCGGCCAGACGCCCGGCCCGAACACAGTCGCCCAGCACGGCCACAATCTCCAGTGGCGCGGCGTGACGGATTTGTCCCAGTGTCTTTTGCATTTCAGTAAATGAGAATCGTTCGCAATGGTGCAAATGTCACGAACTTCGCGCTTCTGCGCAAGGCCGGGTTACGAATTGGCAAATTCCGGGTGCCTCCGCAGCACGGCGGCCACGTAGCTGCACACGGGAACGATCTCCAGATTCCGTTCTCGTGCGAGGCGGAACCCTTCGAGCACCAGCCGCTCCGCAATCCCTCGCCCCCGGAAGGCGGGTGGCGTTCCGGTGTGGGTGAAGAGCATGCGGCCGCCGTCGACCCGGTACTCCAACACCGCCAGCTCGCCCCCGAGGGCGATTTCCAGGCGGCTGAGCGCGGAGTTTTCGAGAATGGGAAGATTGTCGTTCATGAAGGAAACACTCGATTCTCCGTTGCCCGCGCCCAGCGATTGGCCAGCACGCCGTTCACGAAGAGCTGGAGCGGGTGGTAAAACATGGTGGGCAGAAGGATGAGGGTGAGGTCCGCGGTGTTGCCGAAGATCAGCAGCGCGAGGGGCACGCCCATGGCAAGGGTCTTTTTCACCGAGCAGAAATACGACGCGATGGCGTCTTCGCGGGAGAGCCGCAGGATCCGGTTGGCCCCAAAAACCAGCAGCGACATGACACCAAAAAGCAGGCTCACGAGCAGAAGCACCTGGGCGGTGAGGAGAAGACCGTAACGCTGCCAGACCTTTTCCTGCACCGAGTCGCAGAAGGCGCTGTACACGATGAAAAGGATGACCGCGTTGCTGATCCGGGTAACCCAGATTTTTCGCGCGTCCACCCAGTCTTTCCCGAAATTGCGCAGCACCATGCCGAGGGCAAAGGGCACCAGCGTGAGCAGCACGATCTTGAGCAAGAGCGGCCCGAAAGGCGCGGACGTCCCCGTTTTTTCCATGAGGACCTGCACAAGCACGGGTGTGAGGACAACCCCGACGATGTTGGAAAACGCCGCGTTGAAGAGCGCGCCAGGGGTGTTTCCGCCGGCCACCGCGGTGAGCACGACCGACGTGGAAACGGTCGAGGGCAGCACGCACAGGTACAGCAAACCCTGCCGGACTCCCTCGGGAGCATCCGGCCAGACCAAGGTCATGACCGCGTCAAAAAGCAGGCCGACCAGGGGAAAAATGACAAAGGTGAAGGACTGGATGATGACGTGCAGCCGCCAGTTGCCCGCCCCGCTGCGGATTTTTTCGAAAGCGAGGGAAAGACCCTGGAGGAAAAGAATGAGCGCGATGCCGGCAGTGTTCAGCAGCTCTGCGTGGAGCACGCCGCCGCGCGATCCGGGGCCCGGCAACAGAAAGGCCAGCACGACGGCGAGCAGCAGCCCGAGCAAAAACCCGTTGCTGCGAATCCAGTGAACTTTGGAGGTGGCGTTTTTGGTCATCAGACAATCCCGATGTGGATGCGGCTAAACCTAAAAACGGAAATGAGAGCCACGGATTTCACGAAAACTCCCGGATGATGAGGATGATAGGAAGACCAAGCAACTTCCTCTCTGGGTGAATTTCTTGGGCACGAGCGGCCAATCAGCAACTCATATGTTTCCAGAATTTGATCCGTTTCCATCCGTGAAACCCGTGGCCGACTGCTCCCAGATCCAGGCTAAAATGCTTCCACCGACAGGCCCGGAACTCGGCGAAATTCATCCGCGTTGGCTGTCACAATGCCATGACCATGGGCAACAGCAGTTGCGGCAATCCAAAGGTCGTTCCCTCCGATGAGGGTTCCAGCTGCTGCGAGGGACCGATAAATTTCCCCGTATTGCCAGGAGATTTCCAGGGTCCATGGCAAAATCGGATAGGGACGGCAAAGGTGCTCCCAATCCCGGCGAATTTGGGCGGACTGGCCGCAGGCCAGTTCTCCCGCCACGGTAAAGGTGATGAAGAAACTTTCCGCGGCATGGCGGGCGAGAAAGTCTTCAGTGCGAGCGGACAGTCCGCGCCTCGCCTCACGTTCCGCCTGAATGACAAAACTGGTGTCGAGGATCAAGCCCACGGGTCGTCAGGAATGGGATCGTGGAGGGCAGCTTTTTCCACGGCTTTGAGGTAGCTCTCGCTCACCCCGCTGCCGCCCGCGCGAAGGTAAATCCTGAGGTCCGAGCCCGTCAGCGGAGCGTTCGCAAACGAGGCGCGTCGCACCACTTCCGTAAAGGACTCCCCGGCCTTTTTGGCCGCCTTCAACTTGTCGTAGGCATCCAACTCCAAGGTGATGGTTTTTGTCGCCATGCACGAATAATGCACGAAAATGCGTTTTTGTCAAATCGCGTCCAACTCGATCGACGCCACAGGCTGTCGAATGACCATCCGACGATTTTCCGGAGCGACACGATTGGGATCATTCAGGTAAATTTCGTGATAATACCCGCCGGGCTTCGCATGATGGGCGGGAAGAAAATCCCGATAAAGAGTCTGGCAGACCTTCGCGACGCCGGCGTAGTCCCCGTTATGCAACGTCTGGACACAGCGTCCTTCACGATAGGACTCGAGCCCCAGGGACGCAGGCCGGGAACCGAGCCTGGCCTCTGCCTTGACGACGGCGTCCTGAAAAAGTTCCTCCGTCACAAAGTCCAGTACGACAATCATCACGCGCCACTTCCAGAGATCTTTCCGCCCGGACGCGAAGTCCACATCCTGATCCGACCAAAAAAGGCATTCCAGTGGCGGCTCCACAAAACGGGCACCGAGTTTTGCTTTGATTTGGGGTTTGATGAGATGCGCGAGGGAGAAAAGCCATTTAACCGACGCGCGAAAGTTGCTGGTGTCCGGGTCTCCCTCTCCATCGATCATCATATATCGCATTTCCGGCACCTCCACGAAGGTCAGTTTTCCGGCGGGTGGTTGATACAGTTCGTTCAGTCGATGGGTAAATGTTTCGAGATTCATGGGGTGGGTTTCAGGGTTTGGTTCGCATGTACTTCAAGGTTTTGCTGATCCACTTGGATTCGGCCCGGAGTTGATGGAGGGAATAGTCGAAAAGGGCATCCACATGGTCCGGCAGGGGCTGCTGCTCGAATTGGATGGACTCCAGGCGG
Organism: Terrimicrobiaceae bacterium; assembly: GCA_041752695.1. Lineage (GTDB taxonomy): Bacteria > Verrucomicrobiota > Verrucomicrobiia > Chthoniobacterales > Terrimicrobiaceae > CALCJD01. The sequence goes on along the minus strand of JBGSVZ010000046.1, from coordinate 37,754 downwards.
ACAAGTTCCCGCCGGATCAACTCGCCGCGCTTTTGCAGAGCTCCCAGCGCCTCGTCACGGCTGAGAACGAACCAGTGCAACATGCCGATGAGCAGTGGAGAGGATGAGGACCGAATGTTTGCGAGCGCCGCCAGGGTTTCCTTGACCAGGGCCTGGCGGCCTGTCTCCGTGATCGAAAAGCTCTTTTTTGCTTTGGCGCTCGCCGGCTTCCCGGCCACGACCAGACTCTTCTTTTCCAGCTGGCCGAGAACGAAATAAATGGAGGAAAATCCGATCTGGGTCCACTCGCGCATTCCCCGCCCGATCAGGATCTGCTCCAGCTCGTACCCGTGCCGGGGCATTTCCGCCACCAGGCCGAGAACCAGGAGTTCATTGTCGGTCAGGGTCTTGCTTTTCATCCTCTAGTTGGAGAATCGTAATTCTAGCACTAGAATAGAGGCGAGATGATTTTCTGATGAAAAGAGATCCTCCGGATTTGACAATTGACCGATCAGTCAACTATAGTCCCCTCATGAAATCCGAATGCGAATCCAAAGGCCGGCTCTTGAGCACGGCGATGGAGCTCATTTGGGAAAGCAGCTACGGCTCGGTGAGCGTAGATGATATCTGCCGCAAGGCTGGGGTGAAGAAGGGCAGTTTTTACCATTTTTTCCCGTCGAAGTCCGACCTCACTGTGGCGGCGATGGAGGCGGACTGGAAAAGCAAGCAGCCCGATCTGGATGCCCTTTTTTCGCCGCAGATTCCCCCGCTGGCCCGATTGGAAGGTTTTTGCGACGGGGCCCTTCGCGGTCAGGAGAACAAGCTGGCTGCTTACGGAAAAGTCTGCGGCTGTCCGATGATTACGCTGGGCGCGGAGCTGAGCACGCAGGAGGAAAACATCCGACTCAAAGCCGCGGAAATTTTGCGTCGGTATATCCGGTATCTGGAATCCGCCATCCGGGATGCGCAGAGTGAGGGACTGATCCCGGAGGGTAACCCGCGCGAGGCCGCCGAACGGGGTTTCTCCCTTTTTCAAGGCGCTCTGCTCCAGGCTAAAATCCTCAACAGCCTCGACCCCCTGCGCGATCTGAAAGCCAATATCTTTCGCCTGCTCGACGCTCGCGCCGAAGCGGCTTTCGTCTGACTTTTTCTGAACGAAGCCTTTACTGACCAGTCAATTATATAACACCCTATGGCAAAAACCTTATTCGATCCCCTGACCGTCGGAGCGTGGAACCTCCCGAACCGCATTTTTCTCGCCCCGCTCACGCGCAGCCGCGCCGGGACGGAACGGGTGCCCAACGCGCTAATGGCGGAATATTACCGTCAGCGTTCCACGGCCGGTTTTATTCTCACGGAGGCGACCTCGGTGACGCCGATGGGTGTGGGTTATGCGGAGACACCCGGAATCTGGTCGCAGGAACAGGTGGAGGGGTGGAAACTGATTACGCAGGCCGTCCACGAGCGGGGCGGACACATTGCGCTCCAACTCTGGCATGTGGGGCGCATCTCGGATCCACTCTTTCTCAACGGTGAAACGCCGGTTGCTCCGAGCGCCATCCGGCCGGCCGGGCATGTGAGTCTCGTGCGACCAATCAAGGAATTTGTCACACCGCGGGCGCTGACCCTGGAAGAAATTCCCGGCATCATCGCGGCCTATCGCAAGGGCGCGGAAAACGCGCTGGCGGCGGGATTTGACGGCGTGGAACTTCATGGTGCCAATGGGTACCTGCTCGACCAGTTTTTGCAGGACTCGACGAACCACCGCGCGGACGAATACGGCGGGCCGATCGAAAACCGGGCCCGCCTGATGCTGGAGGCGACGGACGCGGTCATTTCCGTCTGGGGAGCAGATCGGGTCGGTATGCACCTCGCTCCGCGGGGCGACGCCCACGACATGGGCGATTCGGATTCGCTGGCGACGTTTGGTTATGTGGCGAAGGAGCTGGGCCGCCGCGGGATCGCGTTTATCTGCGCCCGGGAGGCGCTCGGCGACAATCGCATCGGGCCCAAATTGAAAGAAGCCTTCGGAGGCGTGTATGTCGCCAACGAAAAGTTCACCCTGGAAACCGGCAATGCGGCGCTGGCGGCGGGCGAGGCGGACGCGGTGGCGTTCGGCGTCCCTTACATCGCCAACCCGGACCTGCCCGAACGTTTTCGTCTGGGAGCGCCGCTCAATGCCCCGGATCCGTCCACCTTTTATGCCCCCGGGGCGAAGGGATACACCGATTATCCGTTTTACCAACCTGATGAAGTCCCGGTCTGACATTTTGTTGTCGGTTCTCGACCTGTGCCCGATCCCGCAAGGCGGCACGGCGGCGGAGGCGTTTCGCCACTCGCTCGACCTGGCCCGCCATGCGGAGGCTTGGGGATTCCACCGTTATTGGGTGGCTGAGCACCACAACATTCCCGGCGTGGCCAGCGCGGCGACGTCGGTCGTCATCGGCCACATCGCAGCGGGCACTTCACACATCCGTGTGGGGTCCGGCGGGATCATGCTGCCGAATCACGCGCCGCTGGTCATTGCGGAACAATTCGGCACGCTGGAGTCGCTTTTTCCCGGGCGGATTGATCTCGGGCTCGGCCGCGCTCCGGGCGGGGATCAACTGACGGCCCGCGCCCTGCGTCGTAACCTCGGCAGCAGCGGCGACTCGTTCCCGCAGGATGTCCGCGAACTCCAGGGATATTTTCGGGCTTCACCCAACCGGGGGGCGGCTCCGCGGGCCATTCCGGGAGAGGGGCTCGAGGTGCCGATCTATCTGCTGGGTTCGAGTACCTTCAGCGCGGAACTTGCCGCCAAAATGGGCCTGCCCTTTGCCTTTGCTTCCCACTTCGCGCCGGACTATCTGCAACCGGCTCTCCAAATTTATCGTTCGCAATTTCAACCGTCCGCGTCGCTCTCCGCGCCCCATGCCATGGTCGGCGTGAATGTGTTTGCCGCCGACACCGACGCCGAGGCGGAGCGGCTTTTCACCACCCTTCAGCAGCTTTTCCTTAACCTCATCCGCGGCCATCCGAAACAAATGCCGCCGCCGGTGGAAACCATGGACGGCCGATGGAATCCCATCGAAGCGGCCCACGTGGGTCGCATGACGCAAGTGTCTGTCGTCGGTGGGCCGGATACGGTGCACCAAAGCTTGGAAGCCATCCTGGCCGCGACAGGGGCGGACGAGATCGTGGCCACGGCCCATATTTACGACCACCAGGCGCGCCTGCGGTCGTTTGAAATCCTGGCCGAAGTATTTTCCCAAATTCCCCAGCTTAACGCCTCTCTCAAGAACGCCCGATGAAAGCTTATCACGTTGTTTCCACCGGAAGTCTGGATGGCCTCAGGCTCGTCGATTTCCCGGACCCTCAACCTGCCGCCGGACAAGTATTGGTGGGGCTTCGCGCCGCCTCGCTCAATTTCCGCGACCTTATGGTCATCAGCGGAAACTATGGCAAAGTCGACCTTCCCCGCGTGCCGCTTTCCGATGGTGCCGGAGAAATCCTCGCCGTGGGCGAGGGCGTTTCCCAATGGAAACCCGGCGACCGGGTGGCGGGAACATTTTTCCAGAACTGGCACCGTGGAGGCCTGCATCGCGGCGTGAGCGAATCCGCCCTCGGCGGAGCGATTGATGGAGTGCTGGCGGAGAAGGTGGTCTTTTCCGCCGATGGCGTGGTTTCCGTTCCGGAGCATCTCAGTTTTGCCGAAGCGGCCACCCTCCCTTGCGCGGCGCTGACGGCCTGGAACGCGCTGGTTTTCCAAGGTGGGGTCAGTGCCTCCGACACCGTGCTGCTGCAAGGCACCGGCGGTGTGTCGCTCTTCGGCCTGCAGTTCGCCAAAATGCACGGCGCCCGTGTCATTCTCACTTCCAGCAGTGACGAAAAGCTCGCACGCGCCAGCGCGCTCGGCGCGGACTACACCATCAACTACCGCACCACGCCCGATTGGGAGCGCGAGGTCTTCCGGCTGACCGGCAAGGTCGGCGTCCATCATGTGCTGGAAGTTGGCGGCTCCGACACCTTTGCCAAATCGCTCCAGGCTCTTGCCCTGGGCGGGACGATCAGCGTGATTGGCGGCGTGAGTGGATTTACGACCCAGACCCCGTTGTTGGACATCATCGGCCGCAATGCGCTCATCCGCGGCATTTATGTGGGCAACCGCGAGATGTTCGAGGCGATGAATCGAGCCATCGCACGCCACGCGCTCAGGCCCGTCATTGATCGGGAGTTTGCCTTCGCCGATGCCGTGGAGGCTTACCGGCATCTGCAAAGTGGCGAGCACTTCGGCAAGGTCGTCCTCACTTTTTAGGATTATGGAATACAGACAACTTGGCGGATCGGGACTCAAAGTTCCGGTATTAACATTAGGAACCGGAACCTTCGGCGGAAAGGGTGAACTCTTTGCCGCCTGGGGAGCCAGCGATGTGGCGGAGGCCAGGCGGCTGGTGGACGTCTGTCTTGATGCGGGGCTGACGATGTTTGACAGCGCGGATGTGTACTCAGGCGGCGCGGCCGAGGAGATCCTCGGTGAAGCGGTCGGCGGACGCCGCGACAAAGTCCTCATCTCGACCAAGGCGACCTTTCGTTCCGGCGACGGGCCCAACGATGTCGGCTCCTCGCGGTTTCATTTGATCAACGCGGTGAATTCCGCGCTGAAGCGCCTGCGCACCGACTACATCGATCTTTTCCAACTTCATAGCTTCGACGCCCTCACGCCGGTCGAGGAAACGCTCAGCGCGCTGGACGATCTCGTGCGCGCCGGAAAAATCCGCTACGTGGGCTGCTCGAATTTCTCCGGGTGGCACCTTATGAAGTCTCTCGCCGTCTCCGAAAAATACGGCTACCCACGCTACGTGGCGCATCAGGCCTATTATTCGCTGGTGGGCCGCAGTTACGAATGGGAACTCATGCCGCTGGGAGTTGATCAAAAAGTTGGTGCGGTGGTGTGGAGTCCGCTCGGCTGGGCCCGCCTCACCGGCAAGATTCGCCGCGGCCAACCGGTGCCCGCTGGCAGCCGTCTGCAATCGAAGCTCAATGTGGATGTCGGCCCGCAGGTGGAGGACGAACTTCTTTACCGGGTGGTGGATGTGCTTGACGAAATCGCCGCGGAAACCGGGAAAACCGTTCCGCAGATCGCCCTTAACTGGCTGCTCCAGCGGCCCACGGTTTCCACCATCGTGATCGGCGCGCGCAACGAGGAACAGCTTCGGCAAAACCTCGGAGCCGTCGGGTGGAATCTTAGCGTCGATCAAGTCGCCCGTCTCGATGCCGCCAGTGCGGTGCCGCTGACGTATCCGTATTTTCACCAACTAAATTTCACCGAACGCAACCCTTTCCCAACTAACTAACTAAAAAACTATGAACACAGACAGCAAAGCCCCCGACCTCACGAAACGCCCACCCCGCAGCCCGCGCGTCCGCCTTGGCGGATTCGTCATCCTGCCCCGCATGCTCGACAAAGGCCGTGCCGCCCTTGCCGGAACCCTCGGAGACTATCATTATGATTGTCCGCTCGATGGATACCTCAAAGGGTTCCTCGACTTCGACGCCGAGGGTCTGAAGGCGCAACTCGCCGCTGGTGAGGGGGACGGCGAAGCCCTCGCCTGGATTTTGGCCAACAGCAAAAACAAACCGTCCGCCCCCGAAATCGCCGCCTGGTCGAATTACGCCGAACACACCACGCCGGAAGATCTGGGCATGCGCGGATTCCTTCAGGAAACTCATGCCAAGATCGCGCCCGATCGCACGGACATCAACACGCTGTTCCACCTGCTCGATCTCGACGATCACGTGAGTTACGGCGGCAAACCTTGATGGATCTCCAACTTGCCGGCAAACTCGCCCTCGTCACCGCCTCCACCGGCGGCATCGGCCTCGAAATCGCCCGCTCCCTCGCCGCCGAGGGAGCCCGGGTGATTCTCAATGGACGCTCCGCCGCCTCGGTGGAAAAGGCGGCGGCGGAAGTTCGCCGCACCCATCCCGCGGCCTGCCTGGAAACCCTGGCCTCGGACAACGGCACAGCGGAAGGCGCGGCAGCCACGATCCAGGCATTTCCTACCGTGGATATCCTCGTCAATAACCTCGGCATTTACGAGGCCGTGGGCTTCTTTGAAGAGACGGACGAAGCCTGGTTACGGCTCTTTGAGGTGAACATCATGAGCGGGGTGCGTTTGGCGCGCCACTACTTGAAAAAGATGATCGAGACCAATGCGGGCCGAGTGATTTTCATTTCCAGCGAATCCGGCCTCACGCCCGCTCCCGAGATGGCCCACTACAGCGCGACCAAGACCATGCAGCTCTCGATCTCGCGCAGTCTGGCGGAGTTGACCAAAGGTTCACGGGTCACGGTCAACACCGTTCTGCCCGGCTCCACGAAAACAGAAGGTGTGACGAAATTCATCGCGGACATTTTCCCGGAGCTTTCTGAAGCCGACGCCGAGCGCCGTTTTATGCGGGAGAACCGCCCGACGTCGCTCATCGAACGGCTGATCGACCCAAGGGAAATCGGCGATGCCGTCACCTTTCTCTGCAGCCCCCTCGCCTCCGCCATCAATGGCGCCGCAGTGCGTGTGGACGGCGGGCTGGTACGTCACATTGCGTAGTCGGCCGCTTCAAGCTTTGGTGGTCAGTCGCGAATTCAGCCTCGCCGCCAGGGTCGAAAATACGATGGCGAGGAGGCTGCCGCCCGTGACTTCGATGGACCGTGTCACGGCGATGTAAGGTCCGATCGTGGGTTGGAGGAGGGATGAGCCCACGATGAGGGCCACGGTCACGAGCACGACCCGCCAGCCGGCGCGTGACCGGAGGAAGGTCGAGCAAATCAGTGCGGTGAGGGCGAGGCTGAGAGGAAGTACCCACTTTTGCAGCCCGAAGGTGGAGACCGCGGCCATCGCCACAACCGATCCCAGGACCGTGAGGGCCAGTCGCGAGAGGCCGGCTTTCCGCGCAGACTGCACGTCGGGATCATAGACCAAGACAAACGAAATGATGGCCCACATCGGGTCGGTGTTAAACGACCAGGAGGTCACGCCGAGCAGGAGCGCGCCCAGGGAGACGGCCGCGGTTGTACCGACAGCCTCGGTGCGGGAGATGTCAGGCATGGAGAGGTCTGCCGTGGCCGTTCTATGGCGGCTGGGGAAGAGCCTTTTCGGCATCGCGTAGCTCTTCCACCAAGGCAAAAGCTGATCGCACGAGGCTGGCGGTGGAATCTTCGCGAATGCGGAAGAGCTCTTCGCCCGTGCTCGCGTCCACATAAGCAAAGGAATCGCCCTTTCCGTTGATGACTAAGAGCAGCTCCGAGCGGAAGACCACCCCGAGAGCCTTCCGCTCCTCGTTGGTCAGTGTCTCGTTTCCCTCGGTCTTCGACTCCAACCGCTCGTGAATCACCACGACGCCGTCGAGTTTGGCGATTTCCTTTGCGACCAAATTGGACGAATCCGAGGTGCCGAAATTAATGACCGCGACCTTCACGGGAAGCCCAGCCAGGCAGGTGCTGAGGCTGATCAGCAGGAGCAGGGCGGCGCGCATGCTCAGCGGCCCAGTTCGAGACGAAGGGCCAGAAAGGCGGGCAGGCCGGCGTCGAGGATCTTGTTCTGCGTCGTGAAAAAATCGTAGGGGACCAGCTGGAACTCCACCGTGGCGGAGTGGGGATCGTAGAGAACGTAACTGGCCTCACTGCGGGCATTGCGGGGCTGGCCGACCGAGCCGACATTGATCAAGTGGCGGGAAGCGGGGTCGAGTTTGAGCGAAGGCTCCACCAGGGGCGTGCGGATGGCGCGTCCTTCCTGCTTCCAAATGGCGGGGCGGTGGGTGTGGCCACAAAACGCGAGGGCCTTTTTTTGATAGCGAAAATGCCGCGCTGCGTCGGTGCGGGCCAGGACGTAGGGCCAGAAATCCTCTTCATCAAGAGAGGAATGGACGGCATAAAAATCCTCCGCTTCGATGACATGCGGAAGGTCGGACAGCCACTTCTTTTGTTTGTCGCTCAGATTGCGCTGGGAGTATTGGATGCCCGCCTGCGCCATGTCGTTCATCATGTCCTCCAGACCAGGCTCGAAGCAGGCCTGATCATGGTTTCCCATCACGGCGGGACATCCCAAATCGCGGATCCGGGAAACACATTCCGCGGGGTCCGGACCGTAGCCAACGATATCGCCCAGGCAGATCATCTTATTCACGCCCCGGTCGGAAATGTCCGACAGAACGGCGTCAAGAGCTTCGAGATTTCCGTGGATGTCGGAAAAAAGGGCAATTTTACGGGACGGCATGAGAACGGCAACCGCTTCTAGTAAAGCAGAAATCAGACCAACCGCATCCCTGTTTTTTCGGCGTATGTACGTTGTATGCACGCGGCTTGGGGGCGGAGGGGTGGATTTTTCGCGACGGCGAACCACCCTCCTCAAAACGTTCGCGAGGGGAGGCGGGGTGAAGTTAACTTGGGCAACCGGTCACATTTGCTTGTTTCATGAGTCGGGCCGGAATACCCTGTCGGTCTTTCGCGTTATGAAAGTGGCCCTTCGCATCGCGGTGTACTACGCCCTCCTCTCCGGGCTGTACATTGTGTTTTCCGATTGGGCGGTGGATTTGGCTTCGCAGCGCAATGCCGATGTGGCGCGGGGATGGCAAAATCTCAAAGGCATCGCCTTCGTGGCGGGCAGCGCGGCGATTATTTTTTTCCTCATCCTGCATTATGTTCGAGGCCGCAATTCCGCAGAGAAGCAGCGGGAGGAAGCGCACAAATCCTTCGAACAGCTTTTTAAACGCAATCCCCTGCCGGTGCTGGTTTACGATACGGTGAGTCTGGAAATTCTCGCGGTGAACGAGGCGGCGGTGGACGAATACGGCTACGACGAGGGCGAATTTTTGAGGCTGACTTTGCCGGCGATCCACCCGGAGGAAGACACCGAAAAACTCCTCGGTCACCTGGCGAGGGTGAAGACCTATTCCTACACTGGGCATTGGCGGCATCAGCGCAAGGATGGGTCGCCTGCCGAGATGGAGATTGTGTCGCATCCCATGGCCTTCGCTGGCCGTGAGGCGCGGCTGGCGGTGGCGATGAACATCAGCATCCGCAAGATTACGGAGAAGGCGCTGGCCGATGCCTTCGTCGCGCGCATGGAAGCGGAGGAGGCTAAGACACGGTTTCTTTCCACCATCAGCCACGAGATGCGGACGCCTCTCAATGCGATTGTGGGTTTCCTGGATTTGCTCCCCAAGGAGCGCGACGAAAATCTGCGGGCCGAGTATGTGGCCATCGCGCAGCGCGGGGCGGGGGAACTGCTGGCGCTCATCGAGCGCTTGATCGAAGCCGCGGCGCTCACGGGCGCGGAGAGCGTTCACCACGATTTCCGCGAAGTGGCGTTGACGCCATTTCTCAAGCGGATCACCGACAGCTATCTGCAATCGGCGGCGCGAAAAAACATTAAGCTCGGGTTTTCGGTGGACACTTCCGGGACGGATGTGGCGGTGCTGGATGCGACCCGGGTGGAGGCCATTCTGGAAATCCTGGTGGGCAACGCGATCAAGTTTTCCCACGGCGGAACGATCCGTCTGCGAGCCCGCCTGCAGGATGACGGAGGGGCTTTGCGCTTTGACGTGGCCGACGAAGGAATCGGCATCCCGCAAGGCCACCAGGGAAGGGTTTTCGAATCGTTTTTCCAGGTGGATCAGGGACAGACGCGGAAATACGGCGGCGTGGGCATGGGGCTTTTTGTGGCGCGCGAACTGTGTGACCTGGCGGGGGCGAGCTTGGAAGTGAGTAGCGAAGAGTCTCGCGGCAGCACCTTCAGTGTGATTTTGGCGGGTGCGGCGGACGGCGAGGGCCGATTTGTGGCGGAAAATCAAGTCGCGCAGCCCCGGGCGGCCGCGGTCGCCTGAAGGTACTACCAGTCGGCGTTGGCGCCGCGGGTGTCGATGTGGGTGAATCCACCGTAGCGTCCGACGCCGCCTTTATAGAGCCCTGCGGCCCGCATGGCTCGGGCCATCGCGGCGACTTTGCCGGGTGCGCATTCGAACGTGATATCGACCGCATTGTTGCGCATGTGCAGGGAATTGCTCTTGGCTCCACGGCACCGCGCATTGTAGGCGGGAGACCGATAGACCGATACGACATTTTTCACCGGCACCTCGAGGCGGGGTGCCAGCATGTCAATCACCTTCAAAGTGGACCGCACATTGCCCCACATGGCACGAGGAGGCAGAGAGTTGTGGACCGTACCGCGGACGTTGGTGTGGGGCTCGATCACCTCGCGCACACTCAGGTGACGCAGATTTTGTTTTTGCAAAAAGGCCACATAGCTCGGCAGGAGCGGCCCGAGGATCCGCGACCATTCGGCGGGGATCTTCAAGCTTTTCATCGTGGCCGGGGTCGCCTCGGCATACCCGGAGAAAAAATCCATGAACGCATGCGAAGTCTGGCCACCCGCCAGCAGACTTGCCCCCGTCAGGGTCAGAAGACGAAGCACGCCACGGCGATTCATCAGGGAGGGCGTCCCCGCTTCCGCGCTTTCCAAATCAAATGTGTTTTTCGTCTCCAAAGGCCGCGTAACAAAGCACAATTTCCCCAATGGGAAAGAGTTTTTTGCAAAAAGTGAGCAGTTTTCGGGCCAGCTGACGTCGGAAGGTACGGATGTGGAAAAACCCGGCTTCTGGAGAAAAAAAGGTTTCTTTGCGGAGGTGCGTTCGGCTAGCAAGGACGCAGTGAAAGCGGGGCTGACTCTATCCAGGTTGTTTTTGGGCGCTGGGGGGCTGCTGATGGCTCTGAGTGGAGCCGTTTATGCGGAAGCTGCCGGCATGGAGTATGAGATGCGTCGCGTCGCGGACATGTTCAAGCCGCTGTCGCGTCCCGCGGAGATGATTCACGAGTCCGCCGTGCTGGTGATGCTGATTTGCGCAGGCATTTTTGCCGTCGTTACCGGACTCCTGGTTTTTATCGTCCTGAAATTTCGCCGGAAAGAAAACGATAACGGCCAGGAACCGCCTCAGATCTATGGAAGTTCCCATATCGAACTGGCGTGGACCGTCATCCCCATCCTGATCACGGTCGTATTGATCCTCGTGACCAGTCGAACCATTGGCGAAATTCAAAACATGCCCATGCCAGAGGATGCCTTGAAGGTGAGGATCGTCGGGCACCAGTGGTGGTGGGAGTTTCATTACCCGGATCTCGGCATCACCACGGCCAACGAACTGCACATTCCCATTAGCGACCGCGATCCGGACAAGGCCACCCCGACCCACCTGCTCCTGCAGTCGGCGGATGTGATCCACAGCTTCTGGGTGCCGCAACTCGCGGGCAAAACCGACCTGGTGCCGAACAGAAATAATGATCTGTGGTTCGACCCTTATGAGACAGGGGTCTATTTCGGAAACTGCGCCGAGTATTGCGGAACGCAGCATGCGAACATGCTCATCCGGGTGATCGTGCATACCAAGGAGGGTTTCGCCAATTGGGTCGCGCAGCAAAAAGCTCCCGTCCCGCCGCCCCAGACGGCCCAGCAAATTGAGGGACATCGCCTGTTTTTTGCCAATTCGTGTGTGAACTGTCACAAGCTGGACGGCTCCGTGGCGGAGGGGGTTTTCGGCCCCGACCTGACCAAACTGATGACCCGCCAGACCATTGGTGCCGGCGTGCTGCCGCTGAACGAAACCAATCTTCGCGCCTGGGTGCGTGACCCCCAGGACATCAAGGTCGGCTGCCTGATGCCCGACATGCAGTTGCTCGAAAACGAGGTGGATGACATCACCGCCTATCTGATGACGCTGAAATGACACCTTTCCTCAACCATCAACCGTTCACCAGCCGCTAATCGATGGCCAGCGCACTTCCAACGAACGACGAGAATGAATTCGTGCCGCCGCCCGTGCAGGAGGTAGGAGACGAAAAGGGTTCGCTCACGCGAATCGTGCAGGAGTTGGTCTTCACCGTGGACCACAAAAAGCTGGGGCTGATGTACATCGGCTCGGGCCTGATCTTTTTTGTGGTCGCCGGTCTGATGGCGACCCTCATTCGCATCCAGCTTTTCTTTCCGCAGAATACGTTTCTGGAGCCGGATGTTTTCAACCGGTTCTTCACCATGCATGGCACCGCGATGGTGTTTCTGGTGGGCATGCCGATTATCTTCGGCTTCGCCAATTATCTTATTCCGCTGATGATCGGAACGCGGGACATGGCGTTTCCCCGTCTCAATGCGTTTGGGTTCTGGGTTTTTCTTTTCAGCGGCATTTTTCTGTATGCCAGCTATTTCACCGCTCCGGGACTCTACAATGCGGGGTCTGCACCGGATGTGGGTTGGTTTGCCTACGCGCCATTGACCCAGAAGGCATTTTCGCGCGGACACAGCACGGATTATTGGACCCTTTCCATCTTGCTGGGCGGCATTGGCAGTATCTCCACGTCGATTAATATTTTGGTCACGGTCTTCTGCCTGAGGTGCAAAGGCATGGTGTTGGGCAAGATGCCGCTCTTTGTCTGGTTGTGGATCGTGGTGGCCTTTCTGGTCATCATCGCCATGCCGCCCCTCTCGGCGTGCCAGATCATGTTGCTCCTCGACCGTTATCTTGGGGCGAAATTTTTCGACACCCAGGCCGGCGGTTCGGCGGTGCTCTGGCAGCACTTCTTCTGGATTTTCGGACACCCGGAGGTGTACATCCTGATTTTGCCGGGCTTCGCCATTGCCTCGGAGATCATTCCGGTTTTCTCGCGCAAGCCGATCTTCGGTTATCCCGTGATGGTGGCGGCCAGTGTCATGATCGCCTTCATCAGCCTCGGAGTCTGGGCGCACCACATGTTCACCGTGGGAATGACGTCGATCGGAAACACCTTCTTTGCCATCTCGACGATGATCATTGCCATCCCGACCGGCATTAAGATTTTCAACTGGCTGGGCACGATGTACGGCGGAAAAATCCGCTTCGATTTGCCGATGATGTTTTGTCTGGCGTTCCTCTTCCAGTTTCTCATTGCCGGGCTCACGGGCGTGATGCTCTCGGTCGCACCGTTTGACTGGCAGTTGAGCGACTCGTATTTTGTGGTCGCGCACTTTCACTACGTGCTGATCGGCGGCCTGCTCTTCACGATCTTCGCCGGCATTTATTATTGGTATCCCAAAGCCTTCGGCAAGATGCCCAACGCGAAACTCGGGCGATGGCATTTCTGGCTTTTCATGATCGGTTTCCAACTCACCTTCCTGCCGCAGCACGTTTCCGGGTTCCTCGGCATGCCGCGTCGCATTTTCACCTACGAAGAGGGACGCGGCTGGGAAATCTGGAACCAGATCTCCACCCTGGGCCTGCTTTTCCAGATTCCCGGCATCCTGTTTTTTGTCTGGAATTTGATCTACTCCTACATCTGGGGCAAGGAAGCCGGCGACGATCCGTGGGATGCCTGGACGCTCGAATGGTCAACCACCTCGCCGCCCGCGGAATACAACTTTGAAAAACTGCCCGAAGTGCGCAGCCGCCGCCCGCTCTGGGATTTGAAACATCCGGAGGATCCCGACTGGAAATTCGAATGAGCGCCGAAAAATTACAGGTGGGCGATCCGGCCCACATGATCAACGACCCCACGCCGACCGACACCCCGTGGCGTCTGCCTTCCCCGCGCAAGGTGGGCATCACCTGTCTCATCATCACGGAATCGGCGCTCTTCACGATCTTTGTCGTGGCGTATCTTTTTTACATGGGCAAGAGCCTGAATGGACCCTTCCCGAAGGAGGTTCTGGAGTTTCCGCTCTGGGGCAGCCTCGCGCTCTTCGCCAGCAGCGCCACGGTGATCGTCGCCGAAAAAATGCTGCACAAGGTGAACCGTTCCGGATTCCTCATCTGGTGGGGCCTCACCATTCTGCTTGGGGCTTACTTTGTCTTTTTCACCGGCGAGGAGTGGTATCATCTGATTTTCCAGAAAAACCTCACCATCAGCACGAATGTCTTCGGCTCGACCTTCTACGCCCTTGTCGGGTTGCACTTGAGCCACGTGGTCATCGGCCTGCTCCTCCTCAGCATCGTCTGGGTCCTGACGGCTTTGGGCCGAATTCCCCAGGACCACTCCGAGCACATCGAAATGATCTCGTGGTATTGGCATTTCGTGGACGCCATCTGGATCGTGGTGCTTACGGTAGTTTACATCATCAGTGTGAGGTATTGAGTCATGGAGAAAGATTCCGCAACAAACTCTCACGACGGCATTGAGCTTCCGACGCCCACGGCGTGGCCCATTGTGTCCGCCTTTGGACTGGCGTTGGTGTTTTTTGGCTTGGTGACGGACATCTCCATTTCGCTGGTAGGGTTCTTGCTCGGACTTTCCGGGGCCATTGGGTGGTGCCTGGATGTATTCCCGCATCCGAAACATGTTTCCGTGCCCGTCCGTCCGCTCGGGGAACAGCCTCAGCCCATCCGCACGAAGGGGAGGGCGGTGCAAATGCTCGATGCCAGCAATGTGCCTCACCGCGCGCGAATCCCAATCGAGGTGCATCCGTATACCGCGGGCATTTTTGGCGGATTGGTGGGTGCTGCGGTAATGGCCTTCTTTGCCTGCCTGTGGGGCGTGTTCAAATACGGCAGCATCTGGTATCCGATCAACCTTCTCGCCGCCGCCGGCGTACCCGAGCTTGCCGAGGCGAGCTTGGAAACGCTCCGCCAGTTCAGCATGGCGGGTCTCATCGTGGGAACCATCGCCCACCTCACGACCTCCATCCTGATTGGCCTGCTTTACGTCGTTCTGGTTCCCATGCTGCCGCGGCGCTTCGAATGGCTTTTCGGCGGCGTGATCCCACCCATCATCTGGAGCGGCCTCCTTTTTGCCTCTTTGCGCATGATCAATCCCAAGCTGGCCTCCGGCATCGATTGGTTCCCGTTTTTTATCTGTCAGATGGCCTTCGGGCTCGTCTGCGGGTATGTCGTTTTCAAATCCACCAAGGTCGAGACCATGCAGCACCTCTCCCTTGCGGAAAAATTGGGCGTGGAGGCCCAGCATCCCACGGAGGACGACAAATGATCCGCCTCCTCGTGCTCTCGATCTTCTGCGTCGGGCTCGTTGGCTGTGATTGGATGCCCGGGAAACCCGACGAGAAAACTGACAAATGGCAGCCGCCCACCGCGGTGGTCGATTTTAAGCAGCTCTTCGCCGAAAACTGCCAGGGCTGCCACGGCGACGGTACCACCATTTCCGGCTCCCTCTCGCTGAACAATCCCGCCTATCTCGCGGTCATCCCGAAAGACACGTTCCGCGAGATTGTGGCCAACGGCATTCCGGGAACATTGATGCCGCCGTTCTCCACCACCAATGGCGGCATGCTGACCGACCAGCAGATCGACATCCTGGTTGAGGGGATTTTTGCCTGGGCCAAACCCTTGCCGGCGGGAGTGACCCTTCCGCCCTATGCCGCGCCTCCCGGAGACGCCGCCAATGGCGAGACGCTTTACGCCGCCTACGTCGCGGCCATCGAAAAGTCGGCAGGCCCGAAAATGCTGGGAGATGGCTTTATGACCAACCCGGCCTTCCTCGGCCTCGTTAGCGACCAATACCTGCGCACCCTCATCCTCGCCGGACGCCCGGAGCTGGGCATCGCGGATTTTCAGACGGTCATCCCCGGACGCCCGCTTTCCGACAGCGATATCTCCGACATCGTTGCCTGGTTGATTTCACAGAGGAAAAACGAATTTGGACAACCGCTCGCCCCGGCGCAGCGTTAAATCAGAGAATCGCATGATACCGCACAAGCATAAGGAAACCGAAAAGAAGTGCGCCTGCGAAGGTGAGGTGGCCGACACGTCGCGTCGCGATTTTCTTTTCAAGGTTGGCATCGGACTCAATGTCGTGGCGGGCGCCATGGTGTCGCTGCCGCTCATCGGCTACGTGATGTCGAGTTTCATCAAGGTTCTTCCCTCCAAAGGCATCTCGCTGGGGCCCATCGACAAGTTTCCCGAAGGCACCACCCGCCTGGCTTCGTACACCAACCCCTACAAACGTCCGTGGGACGGCGAAACGGCGGTCATTCCCTGCTGGGTGCGCCGGATCGAAGGCGAACAGTTTCAGGTCTTTGCCATCAACTGCACCCATCTGGGTTGCCCGGTCCGCTGGTTTGACGAATCCAAGCTGTTCATGTGCCCCTGTCATGGAGGCGCTTTTTACCAGGATGGTTCCCACGCCTCGGGCCCCCCGCCCCGCGGGCTTTACGAATACAAGGTTTCGGTCGTGAATAACGAACTCATCATCGACGCGGGTCTGCTTCCGACCCTCGCGAGCCCCACGGCATGAGCGAGCCCGTCAAAAAAACTGCCAAAAATCTCGCGTTCGACGCCGTGCAAGGCGTCTTCGTGTGGCTCGATAACCGGCTGCACATCACCGATCTCTGGGAGCACACCGCCGGACATCACATCCCGAAAAGCAGCGCCAGTTGGTTTTACGTTTTTGGCAGTGCCACTCTGCTCTGTCTGATGATTCAGATCGTCACCGGCAGCCTGCTGGCCTTTGCTTATGTGCCTTCCGGCGCGGAAGCCTACACCACGCTGGAGTATCTCACCTACGAACAGCCGCTCGGCTGGTTCCTTCGTGGCATGCACTACTGGGGGTCGAACTTCATGGTGGCGATCATGTTCCTTCACATGACGCAGGTCTTCCTCTTTGGGGCCTACAAATACCCGCGCGAGATCACCTGGATCTCCGGCTGTATTCTCATGGTTTGCACGCTCGGCATGGCCTTCACTGGCCAGGTGCTGCGTTTCGACGAAGACGCCTACTGGGGCCTCGGCATCGGAGCGGCTATCATGGGTCGCGTGCCCTTCATCGGGGAAAATCTCGTCCACCTCATGCTCGGCGGCCCGATCATCGCTTCGGAGACCCTTTCGCGATTTTTCTCCCTACATGTGTTTATCATTCCGGGAACCATTCTCGCCCTCGTCGCACTGCATCTGCGGATGGTTCTGACCAAGGGCATCAACGAATATCCCAAACCCGGTCACCTCGTCCGCAAGGAAACTTACGACAAGGAGTACGCCGAAATCATCAAGAAGGACGGCATGCCCTTTGCCCCCCACGGGATCTGGAAGGACCTCGTCGCCGCCGCCGTGGTGATGGGCGGCATCATGCTCTGCGCCGCCGTCTTCGGACCTAAGGGTCCCACCGGACCGCCGTTCCCGACGGAAATTGACACCGTCCCGCGCCCCGACTTTTTCTTCATGTGGATCTTTGCCGTCGCGGCGCTCATGCCCGACTACATGGAGACCTTCCTCCTCCTCGTCGGCGCCCCGGCGATCATGCTGGTGCTTTTTGCCCTGCCATTCATCAACAACACCGGCGAAAAAAGCTGGCGTCGCCGCCCGTTGGCCGTGCTCACCGTGGTCTTTGTGTACCTCGTCATGGGCATCCTGACCTACCTGGGCATCACCTCGCCCTGGTCGCCTGTCATGACCGCGTGGACCGCCGACGCTACGGAATCCTCCCGGGTGCTGGAGCGCACCCCGCTGGAACTCCAGGGCCTCGTCGTCTTGCAAAACAAACAGTGCCGCAACTGCCATGCCATCGACGGAGTGGGCGGCCAGCGCGGACCCGATCTCGCCGATGTCGGAACCCGCCTGACCAAGGATCAGCTCATCCGCCAAGTCATTCAGGGCGGCGGCAACATGCCAGCTTACGGAAAAAACCTTTCGCCCAACGAAGTGGAAGCCCTCGTGACCTACATGGTTTCTCTGCGGCCCCCGGGTGAACCCCCGGCGCGAGATTCCACATTCCCCGCCGTCCCTCCCGCGGAGAAATCCGCCTCCGACAAGACCAAAGGCAAGCCGCAGGCCAGCGTTCCGGACGCGACCGTTCCTCCAAAAAGTTGACTGCGCTGGTCCGAGCGCGGGCTGCTGAACCTCCGGCCGCCTCGTGAGGCCTTGATGGCACGGGGAGTTGCAGCATTGTATGAACATCAATTTTCAATGGCTGTCCCTTTTCTCCCCGCTGCTTCGATGGGGGATGCGCCTTCGCAACATCTCCAGTTTCGCGGCGATGCTCGTGGCCCCTTCTTATGCGGGTTCGTTTGCTCAGGAGGGAAGGGCCGACACCACCTCCTATCCGAGTCCCGACGCGCCGGAGGCAGCCCAACGTGCGCCGAACCGGAAGGACGCGTTCATCAAACACCAGGAACGCATCGACAACAGACGACCGAACATCCTGTTCATCCCCGTGGACGATCTCAAGCCCCTCATTGGCGCTTACGGCCACGCGCAGGCGATCACGCCGAACATGGACCGGCTGGCCCGGCGTGGACGGATTTTTTTAAACGCTCAATGCCAGCAGGCATTATGCACGCCATCGCGCACAAGTCTGCTCACTGGGTTCTACCCGGACAAGACCGGCGTGGTGGATTTGCATACGCCGATGCGAGCGGCCCATCCCAACGTCGTCACGCTGCCGCAGTATTTCCGCGAGCACGGCTACGTGACGGCGGGGTTGGGGAAAATCTTCGATTCCAGGAACGTAGACGAGGGGATGGATGTCCGGTCGTGGTCGCTTCCATTCGGAGACAGACATCGCCCGATCGAGTTCGATCCTGCTCCGCCCCACGCGGGCTACTATCAGGACGCACGAACTGGTGAGCTTGCCCGCCAGCTCGACGAGCTCATCAGGGAGGGCAACCTGAAGGGAAAGGCGGTATCCAAAGCAGTCCAGGATTCGCCCGGCTCTCGCCCACTCACCGAGTCGATGGATGTGCCCGACAACGCTTACACGGACGGAGCCATCGCATTGAGCGCTGCAAAACTGCTCGAGGAACTTTCGGTGGATCGCCGTCCGTTCTTTCTGGCAGTCGGATTTTACAAGCCCCACCTGCCTTTCGTCGCGCCGAAAAAATATTGGGACCTCTACCGTCGCAACCAGATCGAAATACCGTCGTATCGGGAAATGCCACGGGGAGCGCCGAAATTTGCGTTTCAGGATAGTTGGGAACTCCGCGCCTACAGTGACGTCTCCGGAACTGGGCCCGTTCCGGACGAACTTCAACGGGAACTGATCCACGGTTATCTGGCGTGTGTGAGTTATGTCGATGCCCAGATCGGAGTGCTCTTGGACAAACTTGACGAACTTGGCCTAACGTCATCCACCATTGTCGTCTTGTTCGGAGACCATGGCTGGCATCTGGGCGACCACGGGATGTGGTGCAAGCACACGAACTACGAGCAGGCGGTGCGCACGCCTCTCATTATAGCGGCTCCGGGCATGCCCGATTGTGGAACGCCCGCGGTGAATCCGGCTGGACTTGTAGATATTTATCCGACCCTCTGCGATCTTGCGGGGTTGCCTTTGCCAGATGGCCTTCAGGGTGCGAGCCTCCAACCCATCCTGGCCGACCCGAGCGCGAGTGTGAAGCCCGTCGAAATGAGCCAGTTCCCTCGCGAGCACGAGGGCAAACGCTATATGGGTTACTCGCTGCGGGATTCGCGCTACCGATTCACCGCGTGGCTCGAAAGTCGTCCGGCCTCCGGCGCTACGGGTGCAGGACCCGCGTGGCTGGAGCTTTACGATTACGACGAGGACCCCGAAGAACGTGTCAACCTCGCCGCCCACCCAAAACACTCTGGCAGAGTCGCTGAATTCACCCGCCTCCTCGACGACAAGTTGCGTGAAATCGGGCGCTAAGCGCCAGAGCGAGCATCGCACTTCTAGAAGGAGGGGAGGTGCGAACCGAGGACATGGGTAACCCGATAGACTGGGCGGATGCCCTGGAAAAACGGTAGAGTGGGATAGGGGTCGGCCATAGGGGATAGGGGTCAGCCATTGAATATTGGTATTTTGCCGCCAGCTGGTGATGGACAGATTTGTCCGAGCCGTCGGGGCTGGCCAGGCTTTCGGCCTTTCGACGCTATCGCATCGTCGCCACGAGCTCCGCGGGTTTGCCGTCGTGTTGTTTGAAAGTTTCGCAGAAATTCACGTCGCCATTTCGGTACACCCCAATGCAAGTCACCGTAGCATCAATTCCGGCGGGGTAGGCCCTGAGATTGATAGACGTGCGCGGCTTCATGTTCAGATTCGGAGTCACCCGGTGGTAGACGTGACCGTGTAGCAGGACGAGAGTCCCGGCACGCGGTTCCAGCGTGATCTCGCCCTCAATTGGGTCCTGATGGCCGCCCGAAGGAATACGCCCCAGCCGATGCGAGCCAGGCACAAACACGATGGCCCCATCCTCCAGCGCCACATCCTCCGTATAGAAAAGGCGGTTCAGGTTGAACTCCTTGCTTTCCGGACCGCCCGGTGGGCAATCCTGGTGCCACGCCTGACCGCGCCCACCGCCCACCGAATACATCACCAGGCCCTTCGGATTCGTGTTGTAGCCGCGATCCAGCAAAGCCTCCGTCACCTCGGCTAGAGCCGGCATTTCGTTCAAGGCGATAAACTCCACATTCCCCTCTGCCAAAGGTGCCCACACCATCACATCACATTCAAACTTCGCCAAAACCCCGCTCCCATTGTGTGCCGTAGCCGCAGTCGCGGCTAGCGGAGCATAATGGGCCTCCAACTCACGCCGCAACGGGATCAACTCAGCCTCAGACAGAAAGCCTGGCAGGACCACAATGCCGTCCCGGTTAAACCGTCGCCGCAACTCCGCCCGGTCCACCTCGACTTCCACGTTCCCTGCCAAGTCAAGGATTCGATAAGGCGAGATGGCTGGATGAGGCTCTTCCGACGTTCTCATACCTCATAAAAGACCGGCCTTTTCAAAAGTCAACACGTTTATAGATGACAGGTAAGGGGAGCGGGAGAGCGTTGGTAAGCTCCGGCCCGGAACGAAAACGCACAGCCTGGAAAGCGAAAAGGGGACTGGAGAAAACGCCTGCTGGCGGCGATGATCCACGCGGAGACGACGATGAAACTGGATTGGATCAGCGAGCAACAG
This sequence comes from Terrimicrobiaceae bacterium, assembly GCA_041752695.1. GTDB lineage: Bacteria > Verrucomicrobiota > Verrucomicrobiia > Chthoniobacterales > Terrimicrobiaceae > CALCJD01. The sequence goes on along the minus strand of JBGSVZ010000046.1, from coordinate 16,917 downwards.
CACATGGGGACACGAGCGGGAGTCTGCCGCCTCGCAGCGGAAACCAGACGACAGCGAAGGAAAGATCGTCAGCTTCTGGGCGTGTGGGATGCAATCCTTGCTATGTCAAAAATAAATGGCTGACCCAAAACCCGGGGTTCGCGAGCTGAACTGGATTCCGTGAACACCGAAACCGCCGCGCTTTTGTCATGGACGTTTGAACCCCTCCCGGCGTTTGGGCTGCTTGCGTCCGCGGCCATCTATTTCCTCGGTTGGCGTCAGCTCCATCGCCAGGTCCCGGGACGTTTCCCGGTCTGGCGCCTCGGGTGTTTTTTCGGCGGACTCACCGCGGTCTATGTGTCCCTGGCTTCGCCGCTCGACGCCTTCGCCTCGTTTCTCCTGACGGCCCACATGGTGCAGCATTTGTTGCTGACCATGATCGCGCCGCCTTTGCTTTTGCTTGGTGCGCCGCAGCTTCCCCTTCTGGTGGGACTGCCGCGTCGCTTTGTCAGTCAGGCGCTAGGTCCCTTTCTCAATTGGCCCCTGCTCAAGGCTGCGGTCCACCGGCTCACTCATCCCGTGGTTTGCTGGAGTCTTTTTATCCTCAGCAACGTGCTCTGGCATTTCCCGCCGTTCTACGAACTCGCGCTTGGCTCGCCAGGCTGGCACAAGATCGAACACCTCTGCTTTCTCGGCACGGCCCTCCTGTTCTGGTGGCACGTTGTCCAGCCCTGGCCCAGCCGCCCGCACTGGCCGCGCTGGGCGATCATTCCTTACCTCTTGCTGGCCGATCTGCAAAACACCGCCCTCGCCGCGTTTCTCTCTTTCTACGACCGTGTCCTTTACCCTACCTACGAAAACGCCCCGCGCCTCGGCAGCCTCAGTCCGCTGGATGATCAGGCCGGTGCGGGTGCGATCATGTGGGTGCCGGGTTCAGTGGCCTTCCTGGTGCCCGCTGCGGTGATTGCCATTCAGTTTCTGTCGCCGAAACGGCGGTATGCGCCCGAGGCGCCGAAAATCCAAAATCCAAAATCTAAAATCCAAAATTCCCTGGACCTTTTCCGCGTCCCCATTCTCGGTCCGGTCCTGCGCTGGCGGCATTTCCGGCGGACCCTGCAAATCCTCATGCTTGTCCTGGCGGCGGTGATCGTGGTGGACGGCCTTCTCGGTCCGCAGATCAGCCCGATCAATCTGGCGGGGGTCCTGCCCTGGACCCACTGGCGGGCCTTCACGGTGGTCGCGTTGCTGGCCATCGGGAATCTTTTTTGTATGGCGTGTCCGTTCACGTTCGTGCGGGATCTTGGGCGCAAGATTCTTCCCGCGCGTTTTCGCTGGCCGCGGGCCCTGCGCTCCAAATGGCTCGCGGTGGGTCTGCTGGCGGCTTATCTTTGGGCTTACGAGGCGTTTGATCTTTGGGATAACCCCGCCGCCACGGCGTGGATCATCCTCGGCTATTTCCTCGGGGCCCTGTTGATTGATGGATTTTTCCGCGATGCGAGTTTTTGCAAATTTGTCTGTCCGATCGGGCAATTTCATTTCCTCCAGTCGCTGGCCTCGCCGTTCGAAATCAAGGTCCGGCAGCCGGACGTCTGCGCGACCTGCCGGACGTTCGATTGCATCAAGGGCAACTCGCAGCAACGCGGTTGCGAGCTGAAACTTTTCCAGCCCCGCAAGCAGGGGAATATGGATTGCACATTTTGTCTCGATTGTGTGAAGGCCTGCCCGCACGACAACGTTGGGCTCATCGCCGTCGTCCCCGGCCGCGATCTCATCGCCGATCTGCCCCGCTCCTCGGTGGGTCGGTACGCCCGGCGCCTCGATCTCGCTGCGCTGGCTCTTTTGCTCACCTTTGGGGCCTTCGCCAACGCTGCCGGCATGGTGCTGCCCGTTCTCCGCTGGCTGGAGTCGTTCGGTCCGACGGGAGATCTCTGGCGGGTGGCCGGACTCGCGGTTCTTAGCCTCATCGTTCTGCCCGCCACCACCGCTTCCCTCGCCGCCTGGCTGAGCAGCGCGCTCGGTGGGGGCGTTTGGAAAGAAAACCTCTGCCGGTTTTCGCTGGCTCTGGCTCCGCTTGGCTTTGGCATGTGGCTGGCGCATTTTGTCTTTCACTTTTTTACGGCTGCACTCACGCCGATTCCGGTTTTTCACCGCGCCGCCCGTGAGCTTGGACTGATGGCGACCCAGCCTGCCTGGACCGTGGCCTCCTGGGCGTTCTACGACCTGCCGGCGCTGGAACTCCTCCTCCTCGACCTCGGGCTCCTGCTTTCGCTATTTGTCTGTTGGAATATCGCCCGCCAGATCGCCCCCGTTCGGACCCTGCGGGTTTTTCTGCCCTGGGCGACGCTGGCTGCCCTGCTTTTTGCCGCCGGGGTGTGGATCATTTTTCAACCGATGGAAATGCGTGGCACGGTGATGCATTGAGCTGAGGCCCGGCTTGACCAACGGCAGTATTGCAATATTACTTGCTTAGTGAAGACCACCATCGATTTCCCGGAAGACCTGCTTCACCGCGCGAAAATCGCGGCGGCTCAGCGGAAAACCACGCTGAGGGAGCTTGTTTTTCAAGGTCTGGATTATGCCATCAGTCACCCCGTCCCCGACCCCGAGAAGGAACGCAAATTCGTGATGAAGCGGCTTCTCCAGCGCATGAAAGCCTCCAATACGAAACCGATGGTTCCCCTGCGGCGTGACGAGATCCATGACCGCTGACTGCTTTCTCGATGCGAACGTCCTCCTTTATGCCAGTTCTGCCGCACCGGCGGACCGACTCAAGCGCGAACGCGCCGGGGATTTGATCCTCAACACACGGTTCGCTCTCTCTGCGCAGGTCCTGCAGGAATTTATCGCCAATGCCCTGAAGAAGAAGGCGCTCGGCATCACGGAGGCCAATATCGACGCGACTCTCGAACTCGCCAGCCATGTCCCCGTTTTGCCCATCACACACGAATTGGTCATCGCTTCGGTCACACTTCGTCGGCGTCACAAGCTTTCCCACTGGGATGCCGCCATCGTGGCGGCGGCAGTGGAACTGGGTTGCCACACATTGTATTCGGAAGACTTCAATCACGACCAAAGCTTTGGCTCCGTGAGGATCATCAATCCGTTCCTTGCTGCCACAGACTGACCCGTGCTGATTTCCCCATGATCCGTTTCCTGCATTCCGCCGACTGGCAGCTCGGTGCGCGCTTCCGGCAGTTCGGCGCGAAGGCGGACCTTCTGCGCCAGGCCCGGCTGGACACGCTCCGCCGTAGCATGGAACTGGCCCGGAAACACACGGTGGATGCCTGCCTGATCGCCGGGGATTTGTTTGAGGACAACCAGGTTGATGAGCGGGTGGTCGCGGAAGTGGTCGCAATTTTCGGGGCGTTTCCGGAGGTGCCGGTTTATCTCCTGCCGGGCAATCATGATCCCGAAACCGGTCCCGACTCGGTCTGGCATCGCCGCGCATTTCTGGCCGCCCCCGCCAATGTCCACGTCCTTCGCCAAGCCGGCGTCACTGATCTTGGCGGCGCTTATCTTCTAGCCTCGCCGCTGCACCAAAAGCTTTCCACCACCGACCCCAGCCTCAAGCTCGCGGAGCTGGCCGCGACGTTGCCCGGGGACTCGCTCAAAATCGGCATCACCCACGGAGCCCTGGCCATCGAGGGAAAACACCAGCCGAACGATTTTCCCATTGCCCTCGATGCCGCCTCGCGCGCCGGTCTCGACTACCTCGCCGTCGGCCATTGGCATAACTGGCTCGCAGACACGGACGGGGGGCGGATCGTCATGCCGGGGACGCCGGAGCCCGATCAGTTCGACCAGGAGGGAGGCAGCGTCGCCCTGGTGGAAATTGCCGCCGACGGCGCTCCGCCCAAGGTCGAGCGCCTCCCGGTGGCCGGGTTGCAGTGGCGATCGATGACCCTCGATTTTCTCTCACTTGATTCCTCCCGCGCCGCCCTCGCGTCGGCGCTCAAGGAGTGGGCTCCCGCGTCCACCGTCGTGCGCATCACGCTTTCCGGCTCCGCCTCACCCCGCGTCATCAGCGAAGCGCGCTCGGAGTGCGAATCCCTCACAGCCCCCTTCCTTGTCGGTCAGGTCGTGGATCGTTCCACTGTGGCGCTCAGCGAAATCGAGCTGCAGGACCTCCGTTCCCGCCACCCTATTCTCGCGCAGGTTCTTGAGGATATCGACCGTCTGGAAAGCCTCGCCACCGGAAAATCCGAACCCGCCGCCGCCTCTTCCCCGCTCTCCCTGGCGGAGGTGCAGCAGATTCTGGCCGGGGCCAAAATTGAACTCTCCGCCCTCACGCCCGCCTTTTTTGGGAAACTCCGCCAGGTCCTTTTGCAGAATCTTCAGGAGGCCGCGGCGTGATCCTTCACCGCATTGAGCTTGAAGGTGTCGGCCCGTTTCGTGAGCACGTGACCCTCGGCCCGTTCACCCCCGGCATCAACATTCTGGCCGCTCCCAACGAGTCGGGAAAAACCACCTCACTTCGGGCCGCCGCTCGCGCCCTTTTCGACAAACACACCACCAAGGGCGACGAACTGAAATCCCTCCAGCCCGCCGGCACCGACCTGAGCCCGCGAATCGCGGTGGATTTTGCCACCGCGGCCGGACGCTTCCGCATCGAAAAAACTTTCCTCAACGCCCCGCGCAGCCTCCTCCAGAAGTGGCAGGACGGACGGTGGGAACCCGTAGCCGACGGCGATGCCGCCGACCGCCGCATGCAGGAATTGCTCTGCTCGTCTCTCCCCGGCCGGGGCGCGACCAAGCCCGAACACTGGGGACTGCTCGGATTTCTCTGGGCCCGTCAGGGCGAGCCTGTCGACTGGCCCGATCTCAACGGAGATGCACTGGGCCCCACGATCCGCTCGCGCCTGGCCCGCGTGGAAATAGACCCTTTAATTGACCGTCTCCGCCAGCGCCTGCTGTCCGCTGCCGAGGAACTTTTGACTTCGACCGGACAAGTCAAAAAGAACGGCCCCCTCGGTCAGGCCGAAGCCGAACCGGCCGCCATCGATGATGCCCTCGCCGCGCTGGCCCAGACACGGGCCGAGATGGAATCCACCAGCCAGCGATACCAAGGTGCCCTGGCTGCGGTGGCTCATCTTGAAAAGGAACACTCCGAGCGAACCACTGCGGCGCAGGAACTGCACGCCCTCGCAGCCGCCTCCGAGAAGGGCAAGGCCGATCTCGACCAACGCCTGTCCGAGTTCACCGCCGCGCAGACCGCACTGCAAACCGTCAGCCGCGACGTCGAGAGCCAAACCGCCCGACGTGGGGAACTGGCTGCCTTCGCCACCGCTCTCGCCCAAGCGGAGGAGTCCGCCCGAACGCTCCAGGCACGGCTGGAAACCCTCCGGGCCGAGATTGACAAAGCGCAGGACCAACGCCCCGCCCTCGACCACGCCCTCGCGGCCTTGCGATCCGCCCATCAGCGTTCGCAATCCTTCGTCAAGCTCCGCGCGCTCTCGGTTCAATCGGCCACGCTCGCCCGCCAGGAAGAAAGCGTCTCCGTGGCGGCCTCGACCCTCGCCTCACTGCAAGAAAAGCTGACCGGCCTTCCCGCGATCACCCCGGCCACCCTTCGTCGCCTTGAGGAGTCGGCCGAAAAGATCCGCACCCTTACCGCCCAGGGCGATGCGCTGGGCCTTACCGTGGAGCTCACTCCGGAGAAAGAGGCCGCCGCGACCGAAGGCCCTTCCCGTCTGGCTCTTCCCGCCCAACGGCCCACCCGCCTGCACCGTCCGCAAACGCTTGACCTGCGTCTTGAGGGGTGGGGGCGTATCGTCATCCGCTCCGGGGCGACCGAGTCCCGCGACATTGCCCGGGATCTCGCCTCCGAAACCACCCGGCTGTCTTCCTCCCTCCAGGATGCCGGCGTTCTCTCCGTCGAAGCGGCCCGGGAAACCGCCTCCGCACGGAAGGAAGTCGAGGCCGAAATCAAGGTCGCAACCAGCCTTCAAACCCAACACCTCGGCGCCCATGCCAGCCCGGACACCCTGGCCCGCGCCCTCGCGGAGGCCTGGCAAAAGGCCCGCGCTCTGGAGGAAGTTCTGGCTCCCAGCCCAGAGGAAGCCACCCGCAGTTCCACGGCCTGGGACGCCGAGGAAGCCCGTCTCGCGGAGGCCATCCCCGCCGCGGAAAAAACCCTCCGCGCCTGCGACGAACACCTCTCCGCCTTACGCCGGACCGAGCGTGATGCCACCGCCGCCACGGAAAAATCCTCCGCGGCCACGGCCGAACTCCGCGCCCGTCGCCAGACCTTGGAAACCCAGATCGCCGACCTCGTCGCCCGCTACCCGGCCGGACTTGACGCCGCCAAAACCCAGGCACAGCTCTCCTTCACCCAAGCGGAGGCCCGTGTCGCTGCGGCCCGTGCCGCCTTGCCCCCGGAGTTTGAGAAGCTTCCCGAACGCAGCCGCCGCGCTGCCATCGCCCTTCAGCAACTGGCCAACGAACTGCAATCCCGCCGCGCCGAACGCGACGCGGCCCGGGGTGCCCTCGAATCGCTCGGCGGGCAGGGCATCTATTCCCGCGAGACAGAACTCGAAGAAAAGAAGGCGGAAATCCTCCTCCGTCGCGACACCTCCCGCGACCTCGGATGGTCCGCCCGCATTGCCCACGACCTCCTGGAGTTTCGCAAACAGGCCGCCACTCGTGCCGTCCTCGCCCCGCTGGAAGATCGCCTCAGCGCCGCCTTTGCCGAACTCTCCGGCCAGGCCTCCCGCCGTGTTTTCCTTGACGACAACCTGCAAATCGCCGGACTCGGCCGCTCCCGCGAGGAACTCCACGCGTTTGCCCTCCTGTCCCAAGGCGCCCGCGAGCAACTCCTCCTCTGCCTCCGCCTCGCGGTCGCCCGGGAACTCGCCACCGAAGAGCCGCAAGTCCTCATTCTCGACGACGTCCTCGTCAACACCGACTCCGTCCGTCAGGAACGCATTCTCGACCTCCTCACGACCCTCTCGCCAAACCTCCAAACCCTCATCCTCACCTGCCATCCCGATCGATATCGCGGCGTGGGGGAAACTGTCGGGCTCGACAGGAAGTGATGGCCTGAAAGGCGCAAGCCTCCGGTTTTCTTCCCCGAATTTCTACACAGCCCATATTCGCCCTGGCCAGGAGATCGACGGATTCCCCAGGCCATCCCCCACAGCGGGAAAAGTTTGAGGCCCCGGCTTTTCGTGAGATGGTAGCCAGAATGAAGAGCCTTTTGGTTTTGGGATTTCACTTTGCTTCCCTCGGATTTGGCCTCGCCGACGGTGGGGCGATCATTGCGCGGGAAAAGATCAATGGCCTCGATCTGACAGTTTTTGCCTCCCCTTTCCCGCTGCGAGCCGGGCCGGTGGACGTCAGTGTTTTGGTGCAGGACGCCAAGGGGAGGGCGGTCCTCGACGCCGTGGTCGATCTCGGCTGGACCCCTTCCTCGCCGTCGGCATCGGCGGAATGGCTGCCCCCGTGCTGTAGCATGGAAACTGCTCTCGGCAAAACTCCCGCCCGGCGTGCCCATTCCCAGAACAAGCTGCTCTACGGCACCATCCTGCCGGTGCGATCGGCGGGGCCTTCGAACATTTCCGTCACCGTGAAAACCCCGGACGCCGAGGCGATTCTTTCCATTCCCGTGGAAGCCCAACCTCCCCGCGCTCCCGTGCTGACCTACTGGCCCTTGCTGGCTTTCCCGCCCATGGCCATCGGCATGTTTGCCCTCCACCAGCGCCTTTCCCGACGTTCGCGCTGACCGGGGTGTTCGGATTTTTTGGGGAACATCGGGGGAGGCGGTTGCTGGCTGCGCCACCCTCCCGCACGCTCTAGAAAAACGCCTGCTGCCGGGGATCGTCTTCGAACCCGCGAGCCTTCTTCCGTCCTCTCCGGGATCCCGCCGCCTTCGCAGCCAGGGCGTCGAGGATCTCCGAAAACCGGGCGTGTTCCGCCGCCGCCGCCGCTTTCAGGCGCAATAATCTCCGACGGTGCTCCTTTTCCCGTTCGCTCCGCTCTTCAGGGCGTGCGGAAAAATTCCAGGCCGAATGGCTGCGGGCCTGACGGATCTGGGTCTTTAAGCCGCGCAGGGCCGACCGGAGGTCCCGGGTCATGCGGGCAAGGCGCGAAAGGGGAAGGTTGTGCGAGGCCCCTTGCATACCGATCTCCACACGGCCGGCCGCGGCCTCCAGACGTTCCAGGTCGCGGGCCACGTAAGCGGCCTGCACCTCGTGCCAGAGTTCGCGTTCGCGCCAGCCGTGGTCGGGGTTGGCATCCGGATGCAACTCGCGGGCCAGTCGGCGGTAGAGGGTTTTGAGGCGTTGCTCTTCCGAGGTTTGTTCGGGTGGGGGAGCCTGGGGAAGGCGCGGTCTGGGCTGCTCACTGGCTCCGGAATTCCCACGCTCCCTCCGCAGGACCTCCTCCAGATTCGGGGCTGGATTGCCGGTCACGGATTCAAACACCGCCGCCATGCTGGCATACGAGGCGTGGAATTTTTTCTTCTCGGCTTTCGACAGGGCATCGTATTCGGCAAAATCAAATCCCGGCGGCAGGTCACTCTTGCCAAACATCCGCTCCTCGTCTCCCGCGGCTTCGTCGCCCGTAAACGGGTCGTCGTCCTCCTCGCTGTCGCAAGCCGGCGTCTCCGTCTGGGAAAGCCGCCGCATCACTTTCCGATAGGCCGCCACCATGCTGCAATTCATCCAAAACGCCTCTTCCTCAACCTCTTCCAATACCCGCTGTTTTTCGGCGAGCGCGGACTCGATCTCCCGAATCTCCGTGAGCAGCACACCAAAAACCGACGCCTCCCAGCGGTGATAAGCGGGAAGGTCCTTGCTCTCAAAAACCTCGATCTCCCCACGGAGGCGCAGCAGGGTCTGCTCCGCCGACCGATAGTCGTTCAATGCCTGTTGACGAATCGGCTCGTTATCAATGACCAGGAGCAGCCGGCATTTGGAGAATCGGGCAGACCTTGCTGGAGACCTCTTTTGTTTCGGACGCGGCATGGGTCGGGAATGTACGCTCCCGGGGCCAAAGCTCAAGTTTTCGCGGATTAAGGCAGGAATCTTGCCCGGGAAAATAAATGACTGGAGGGACTCAACGGACAACTTGTAAACGGACAAATTTCTTCGTCTCATTGTCCGTCACCGGGATACGAATCTCCACCACTTCCGCCCCGCCGTCGCCATCCGGGTCGGCGTTGATCACCAACGTGCTCCCCGTAAAATCCGTCCATGATCCCAGACTATCCGAGACTTGGACAACATACGTCAGGTCGGCGGCCAGTTTGTTGCGGCGGAATTGATAAACCAGCTCACCGCCCGCTCCCCCGGGTGCCGGGACGAAGAAGCTCTGCGGCAGCTCGTGTGGGGGAGTCAGGATCGGATCGAGGCGATACGCGTAGGCGAGCAGATTCACCACGCCATCCGCGTTGGGGTCGGCGTCGGCCAGACGGTCGGCTTCCGGCGTCTCCGCGGGAAACGCCGTGGCCGCCCACGCGTCGTAGGATGTGGAAGGGAGCCGGACTCCGAGTTGAAGAATGCGCCCACCCACGTCGCCGACTCCGAAGTTGGCCGTTTGCGCCTCCGTCGTGAGCGAGATTTCCAGCGGTCCTGCATAGACGCGGTATTGTTGTCCCCCGAAGGCGACCGGCCCGGCAGCGTCGCGAAGGTGCACCAGGAACGTCGCTCCCTCCACGCTCGGCAAAAAATCGGCGGACGCGTCGAGAAAAAATCCGCCGCGAAAGTGTTCTCCGGCCTTCAACTCTGGGACATCGAGAAAAATCGCCACCTGGTTGGTCGCGGTCAGATTGCTCGTGAACGGGACGGTTCCTGTCAAATGGAGGAGGTCGTTGACGCTGGCGGTGGCACTGCCAAAGGTCGGGGCCGTGGCCGAAGTGAACTCAAACGCAAAATCCAACCCGGACGACGGGTTGACAGAGGGCGCGGTGAGAATCGCCTGAGCGCTGCCGGGCGCGACCGTGCCCGAACCCAAAATCTGCGGCACCTGACCGGACCCCGCCAAGGTGGCCAGGCTGGCCAAGCGCACGCTCGCAGAACTGGCGAGGGTTCCTATCACGCGCAGACTACCCTCGTGGATCCAGGTCGGGCCGGTGTAGGTCGAACTCCCGGAAAGGGTCAGGAAGCCGGACTCCAGGGCCAGACTGCCGGTTCCCGAGATCGTTCCGCTGATCGTACTGCCACCGCCAGCGCGGATCTCCAACAACCGACCGTTGGTTTCGAGGTTGGCCACCGCCAGCCCGAACGACCCGGCATCCCAGAACTGGTGGTCGCCCAGCTTGAGATTGGCGGAAAATGTCTGGATGTTATTGTCGTAGCTGGTCAGCCCGCCGCGCCCGATCGTCAGGGTGGCCGCGCCGGAGAAGGTAAACGAGTCTGTTCCCGAGGCGGAACTTTTAAAAAACAGGCCGCGCAGGGTGTGGTTGGCATTGACCGACACGGCGCGATTCGCCGCCGTGGCCGGATCGAAACGCACGTAGAGATCGGTCGTCGCTCCCGTGGCGTTCGGATTCCCGCCGAACCCCCAGGCGACGTTTCGATCGATTGCGGTGGAGGAACTTCCCACCCACGTGTAGGCCGCGTTCCCCACCACCCGCAGCGCCCTTCCGTCATCCGCCAGGAAAGCGTTGAGGGAGTTGATCACTTCATGAGTGCCGAGAAAATTGTGGAAGTTGTTGGTGTCATTGACCGCTGCATGGTTGCCAATGAGGGCCGGTTCCACCTCGCCGTTCGGATTGGTCCAGTTGGCAAAGACCGGGCTCCCCGAGTCGCCGACCTCGAGTTGGAGGTCGGTGCGCGGAGTGGTGAAAGAATGATTCGAACCCGAAACCGTAACGGCTGAAACAGGGGTGGTCGCGAGGCGCGGGCTGGACGTATTGTTGGCCCCACGTCCGTAGACGAAAAGCGGCACGCCGCTGTAGGCAGAGGTCGCATTCGTGGCGGACGTGGCATTCAGGTCCAACACGCCATACCTTGCCAAATTCGGCAACGGAGTGGTCAGCGTGCCAAGGGAGAGGTCCCCAACCGTTTCCCCAAAAAACACAATACCAAGATTGGTGTTTTCCACCGCAGACTGGGTCCCCGACCGGAGCGTTCCGCTCTGATCAAAGGTGGTCACGCTGGCGGAACCGCCGAAATGCCGGGCGACCAGATAATGACTCGGGCTGATAAACCCGTAGCCTTTCTGGGCATTGGCCGGATCCCAGCCGACTCCGGACCAGTTGCGACCCGCTCCCACAAACGTCATGTCGGGATTCGACACCGGGGCTGCCGGGAACCCTCCGGAGAATCGGTCATTCAGGATGCTGGAATACCCGGTGACCTGCATCGCCCGGGCCGGAGCGAGGAAGCAGAGAATCCCCGTGCCAACCGCCAAGATTCGGCGACTTGCGCACAACAAGGTGTGATCTGGGGGAGGAGCGCTCACCACTTCCCAGAATACTCTCATGGCCTCGCGGGGAAGCAAGGGCGGGGTCCCCATTTTTGGATGGCAGCCGAAACGATTCCCCCGTCCCTCTTCGCGCTCCCTAACGTCGTGCCTTGAGACTCGCCGCGAGGTTTTTCACATCACGATCAATGCGGGTGCACATCAGCTCACAGAGCGTGAAGAGGTCGGCGTCCGCGATGGAATACCTCGCGAAATTCCCCTCCTTCTCGCGGTTCACGAATCGCGCGCCGTAAAGCACGCCAAGGTGTTTGGAGACATTGCCTTGTTTCAGGCCGGTCACCGCCACCAACTCCGTAACAGTCTGCGGACCGGCCATCAACGCACGCAGGATCTTCAGGCGCGCGGGCTCGGAGAGGATGGTGAAATGCCGCGCCGCCTCGGTAATCTGGGCGTCGGACATTCCCGGTTTGCGCTGTTTTGCCATGTCGTCAGTTTTCATCAGCTCGGGACGCCGGTTTTTCAAGCGCCAAAAAAGGGGGAGTTTTTCGCAATTGACATATTACCAAATCGCGATATAGTTTAATCTATGACCAAAGAAACACAAGTTTTACCTCCCACTGAAGTGAACAAGGCGCGGGCCGGATCCCTTTTGCTCGACGTGCGCATGCCGGCGGAGTTCGAGGAGATTCACATCCCCGGTTCGGTGCTGCATCCGCTTTCTGGACTGGATCCCGCGGCCGTGCGCAAGCTGGCGGATGGCAAAACCTCCTGCGTGGTGGTTTGCCGCAGTGGAAACCGGGCTCGCCAGGCGGCGGCGAAGTTGGAATCGGCCGGCCTTTCCAATCTGACGATCCTGGACGGCGGGGTTCTCGCCTGGGAATCGGCCGGACTCGAGGTCAATCGCGGACGCAAAACGATGTCCCTGGAACGTCAGGTGCGCATCGGCGCGGGTTCGATGGTGCTGGCCGGGGTGGTTCTGGGGTTTGCGGTGAACCCCGCATTTTTCTTTCTTTCGGGTTTTGTCGGCTGCGGCCTGATCTTTGCCGGTGTCACCGATTGGTGCGGCATGGGCCTCGTGCTGGCGAAGATGCCTTGGAACAACCGCCGCTCAAGTGGCTCCACCTCCTGCTGTCATGCTCCTGCGTCAAATTGAAGATCCCGCGCTCGCGCAATACGCCTACCTGATCGGGTGCCAGCGCAGTGGCGAGGCGCTGGTGATCGATCCCGAGCGGGACATCGCCCGTTACCATAACATCGCCGCCTCTCATGGGCTGCGCATCACCGCGGTGGCGGAGACGCACATTCACGCGGATTTTGTCAGCGGGGCGCGCGAGTTTGCCGCGGACCCGGAAATCACGCTCTATCTCTCCGCGGAGGGCGGCAAAGACTGGTCGTATCAGTGGCCGGGCGATCGAAAAAGCGTCACCTTCCTGAGCGATGGAGACGTGTTTCGCATCGGCAATATTGCCGTGCAGGCGGTGCATACGCCGGGCCACACGCCGGAGCATTTGAGCTACCTCATCACCGACCTCGGTGGCGGGGCCGATGAGCCCATGGCGCTGGCCACGGGGGATTTTCTTTTTGTCGGAGACGTCGGGCGCCCGGATTTGCTGGAGACTGCCGCTGGTGTGGCCGGGGTGCGCGAACCCTCCGCCCGACAGCTGCGCGAGTCGCTGGTGCGGAAACTTGGACCGCTTCCGGGGTTTATCCAGATTCTGCCCGGACACGGCTCCGGCAGCGCCTGCGGCAAGGCCCTCGGTGCGGTGCCGACGACAGTCCTTGACTACGAGCGCCGGTTCAATCGCCCGCTTCGGCTTGCCCAGACCGACGCAGCGGAGTTTGTGAAAGATATCCTGAGCGGACAGCCCGAACCGCCGCCGTATTTTGCCCGGATGAAGGTGGTCAATCGCGACGGGGTCGCCGTCACCGGCGGTCCGGTCCAGCCCGCCGTTTGGGCCGCCGCGCAGGCGTCGGAATTTCTCTCCCCCCGCCGCGGACGGGTGCTCGACACCCGGGCGGATCGCAGGGTGTTTGATGCCGGGCATTTGCCGGGCGCGCTCCATGCACCCTTTCCGGGGACATTTTTTCTCACCGCCGCCGGGTCCTACGTGGACGCGGATGAGGAGATCCTCCTCGTGGGAGAAAATGCCGCGGATGCCGCGGAGATGGCCTGCCAGCTTTATCGCATCGGGCTGGATCGCGTGGCGGGATTTGTGACGGTGGACGAAGTCCGGGAACTGGCGACGGCTGTCGTGCCGCGGGTGGATTTCGCGGATTGGAGCCATGAGCCGGAAAACGGTGTGATCCTCGACGTGCGCACGGCGGCCGAATTTGAGGCCGGACACCTGCCCAATGCGGTCAACATTGCTTACACCCGGCTGAAGCCCCGTCTCGCGGAAGTCCCGCACACGCCTCGCCTCCCGGTCCATTGCGGATCCGGCAAACGCGCCGCGCTGGCCACCTCCTTTCTTCGGGCGGAAGGCTTCGACGCCTTTCATGTCGATGGCCTCTGCGCGGAATGCGACCGCATCGCCGAGGCGCAGGGACACGCGCACTGATCCCGTGAGTGCGGCTCTCTTCTTCGGCATTCTCGTGGGGGTCTCCTTGGGCCTCACGGGAGGCGGAGGGTCGATTTTTGCCGTTCCGTTGTTGATCTATGGATTGGGCCTTCCCCTGCGCGATGCGGTGACGGTGTCGCTGGTCGTGGTGGGAGCAACGGCGCTTTTTGGCGCGGTGCTCCAGAGCCGCCGGCCGGGTCTGGTTCTGTGGGGCGCGGGTGCCATGCTGGGTCTGGGAGGCATCATCGGGGCCCCACTGGGGGCGAAGATCGGCCAGGGTCTGCCCGACGCGCTCGCCCTGCTGCTCTTTTCCCTTTTGATGCTGGTCATTGGCGTGCGGATGCTGAAGGCAGGATCGCCCACGGCCGAAATTCCGCTGTCCTGGGCGACCTGCGCGCGCGGCGAACACGGCCTGCCGCGGTTCACACCGACCTGTGGCGGCAAGCTGGTGGCCGCCGGCGCAGTCACGGGAGTCCTTTCCGGCATCTTCGGGGTGGGCGGAGGCTTTCTGGTGGTGCCGGCGCTGATGTTTGTCACGGGCGTCTCGATTGAACGCGCGCTGGCCACGTCCCTGGTGGGCATCGCGTTGATCAGCGGTGCGGCCTTTGCCGCCAATCTTTTTCTGGAGGCGCGGGCTCTCCCGGTCGCCCTTACGCTGCTCTTCCTCGCCGGTGCGGTCGCGGGAATGATCGGAGGATCCCGCCTCAAACACTACCTGCCCGCCCCCACCCTGCGCCGCATTTTTGGCGTCAGCGTAGTCGTGCTGGCCGTCGTTATTGCCATCAAGACCCTGTTCTTTTCCTAACCAATTCCTTTCATGAAAAAACGCATCCTCATCATTGGCGGAGTAGCCGGCGGAGCCGCCTGTGCCGCCCGCCTGCGCCGACTTGACGAACACGCGGAAATTTACCTCTTCGACCGGGGACCTTATGTGTCCTTCGCCAACTGCGGCCTGCCGTATTTTGTCGGGGGAGTGATCGAGGACGAGCGCCGTCTGCTGGTCGCGGATGCCGCGCTTTTTCGCGAGCGTTTCCGGATAAATGTCCACACCCGCGCCGAAGCGGTTTCGATCAACTCCGAAGCCCGCACCATCGAGGTGCGCGACCTGGAGTCGGGCGTCACCCGCACCGAACCCTACGACGCCCTGGTCCTTTCTCCCGGCGCGTCGCCCGTGCGTCCTCCGCTGCCGGGCATTGATCTGCCGGGCGTCTTTACCCTTCGCACCATTCCCGACAGCCGGGCCATCAAGGGCTGGATCGAGGCCCGGCAGGCGCGCAAGGCCGTCGTGGTCGGCGGTGGGTTCATCGGACTCGAGATGGCCGAAAACCTTGTCCACCTCGGACTCGACGTCACCATCGTGGAAATGCTCGACCAGGTCATGCCGCCGCTCGATCCCGAGATCGCGGCCATGGTGGAAAAGCATCTTCGTGACAAGGGCGTGACCCTCGCCCTCTCGAACGGGGTGGCGGGATTTGCGGCGAACGCCGACGGCACTCTGGAAGTCACCACCCAGTCCGGTCGCACGCATACCGCCGACCTCGTGATCCTTGCAATCGGGGTCCGCCCGGAGACCGGTCTGGCCAGGGCCGCCGGATTAAAAATCGGCGAACGCGGCGGCATCGTTGTGGATGACCAGATGCGCACCAGTGCCGATCACATCTGGGCGGTCGGTGACGCGGTCGAAGTCAGGGATTGGACCACCGGGCAGCCCGCGCTGGTCCCCCTGGCCGGCCCCGCGGCGAGGCAGGGCCGGATTGCCGCCGATGCCATTTGCGGGCGACCAACATTGTTCCGCGGCGTTCAGGGCACCGCCATCTGCGGCGTCTTTGACCTGCAGGTGGCCGCCACCGGCGCGAGCGAAAAATCCCTCCGCCGTGCCGGGGTGGAGGACTACGAAAAAATCTACCTCCATCCCAACCAGCACGCCGGATATTTTCCCGGAGCTCAGCCGATGCACTTGAAAGTACTTTTCCGAAAAAGTGACGGACGTCTGCTCGGTGCGCAGGGAGTCGGAACCGACGGGGTGGACCGACGGATTGACGTGATGGCGATGACCATTCAGCTGGGCGGAACCATTTACGATCTCGAGGAGGCGGAGCTTTGTTACGCGCCGCAGTTCGGCGGTGCCAAGGATGCCGTGAATTTCGCCGGGATGATCGCAGCTGATGTCCTGCGGGGCGACATGCCGTTGGTCCATTGGAACGAACCGGAGAAACCGGACACCGTTTTTCTCGACGTCCGCGAACCGGAGGAGTTTGCCACCGGCCATGCGCGGGGCGCGCGGAATATTCCGGTGGGTTCGCTGCGGGCCCGCGTGGCGGAACTTCCGCCCACGGCCGATCTGCGGGTCTATTGCGCGGTGGGTCAGAGAGGGTATCTCGGCACGCGCATCCTGACCCAGCACGGATTCTCCGCGCGCAATCTCTCCGGCGGCTGGACGATGGTCCCATTTCTCCACCGATCCTTGTAAGGCCATGAAAACCACCCTGAACCGGGTCCTCAATCTCCTGCTCTGGCTGAATCTCTGTGCACTGGGCGGCACGGGACTCCTTCTCGCCTTTCGCCTCCCGCCGGGCTCACGGGGCGGGGCCGGCCTCAGCGCGCTCGGCCTCAACCGTCACGAATGGGGCGACTGGCACACCTGGATCGGCTACGGCTTCCTCGCCCTCATCGTCCTCCACCTCGCTCTGCATTGGCGGTGGTTCTGGCAGGTCGCCTCCCGCAAGCGTGCCTGGCCCCTCCTGCTGGGCCTTGGTGCCGGTCTTCTCCTCTTTGTGCTCCTCGTGATGCAGCCGGTCTCCCGATCAGAAAACGGAGGCCGCGGGAAATCCCACCCGGCGGAGCATTTGTAAAAACTTTTGAAAAAGCGCAGGCATTAGGGAAACGCTGATTTAATCGGCAGTCGGGATTGCCAAAGGAGAGGGAAAAAGGCAAAAGAGGGAATGGAAAGCCAACTGAGCTTCGCGGTGAACGAGTTCCGCGGGAAAAAGAAGCAAACGAAGCGTGAAAAGTTCCT
>JBGSVZ010000045.1:0-10677 GCA_041752695.1 Terrimicrobiaceae bacterium | reverse complement strand
GGACGTTGATGTCTCCGGGCCGGATTTTGCCCTGCCGTCGGATACCGAACTGGCCTACAACATGATCCATGGGACGTTTGGGGAAGATGGACAGATCCAGGCGATCCTCGAGTCCCGCTGCGTGGCCTACACCGGCGAGGGCGTGGCGCAGAGCCGGCTCGCCTTCGATAAAATTCTCAGCAAGGAAAAATTCGACGCGGCCGGTGTTCCCACCGCGAAGTGGCACATTGTCCGTCGCGGAGAGCGCCCTCATTTTGCGCCACCCTACGTGGTGAAAGCCCCGAAGCAGGGCTCCAGTGTCGGGGTGCATATCGTCCAGAACGCCGCAGAACTGGACGCCGCGCTGGAGGATTGTTTCCGGTTTGGCGACGAGGTTCTGGTGGAAGAATTTGTGCGGGGCCGCGAACTGACCATTGGCATCCTCGGCGACGAGGCCCTGCCCATTGTGGAGATCGTGCCGCATGAAGGTTTCTACGACTACGCGCACAAATACACCAAGGGCGCCTCGGAGTATTATTGTCCGGCGGAACTGAGTACGGAGATGACCGCAAGCGTGCAGCAGGCCGCCCTCGCCGCCAAGCGGTCGTTGGGGCTGGAGGTTTACTCCCGCACCGATATTCTCCTCGGGGCCGACGGGCGTCTGGCCGTGCTGGAGATTAATACCATTCCCGGCATGACCGAGACCAGCCTGCTGCCGAAAGCGGCCGCGGTCGTCGGGCTTGATTTTCCGGCGCTGTGCGAAAAAATCGCCGCGCTCTCTTTGCAAAGATTTATCCACTAATGGCCGACCGTCCCACAGTTCGAAAAGTCAATCGCCGTTCCCGCGCCGCGGCGCCGCGCGATCATCTGCTCGATGTGCGCATCCGCACCTCCACTGCGCGCCGCCGTAATCAGGAAAAATTCGGCCGCTGGATGTGGAACCTTTTCCTGCTGGCCTTCGTCGTCGGTTCTTCGGTGTTTGGCATCCGCTTTGCCCTCGACCGGTTCTTTTTTCAGAACGCCGACTATACGGTGAAGCGGATCACGCTGAATCTCGACGATCTCCTCACCCGCGAGGAAGCTCTCGCCGAATCCGGACTGCGCGAGGGCATCAATATTTTTTCCGTGGATCTCGCCAAGGTCGAGGCCGCGCTGAAAGCCATTCCGCAGGTCGAGAGCGCCCGGGTGGTGCGCGAACTGCCGGACCACATCCAGGTCACCCTCTCCGCGCGCAAACCCGTCGCCTGGGTTTCCGTGGATGGTGAGTCCGGCGATCCTGCGAGCGCGGAAAAATCCCTGCTGGCTGATGCCAGCGGCTATCTCATGCGGGCGCGGCACGTCACGCCGGAGGATTTTCACCTTCCGATAATTTACGGTCTGAAAAGCGACAATATCCGCGACGGCGAAGCGCTGAAGACCGACGAGATGTCGATGGCGCTTAAGTTGCTCGAGACGGTTGAGCAGCATCCGGAAAGCCTGCTGAAAATCCGGACATTGGATGTTTCCAAGGGCTACCGGATTGATGTGGTTAACGACACCAATTCGCGAATCATTTTTGCGGCCACAGATTTTGAGGAACAACTCGCGCGTCTGCAAAAGCTGCTCATTCATTGTAGTGAATCGGGTCGCGCCCTGGAGTCCGTGAATCTGATGGTCAAACGCAACACGCCGGTGACATTTGTCATGGCCGCGGCACCGCCCGTCGTCGAAGAGGTGCCGGTGCGCACGCCGGTGAAACCCCCGCAGAAAACCCGGAGGAACTGATGGCGCGATCGGATATCATCGTGGGAGTTGAGGTGGGCACTTCGAAGGTCTGTGCCGTCGTCGGCGAGTCCGGTAGGGAAGGCACGCTGCGCATTCTCGGGGTGGGCCTCGCTCCTTCCCGCGGCGTGCGCAAGGGCGAGATCGTGGACCTCGCCATTGCGACCGAGTGTGTGCATGACGCCATTTCCGACGCGGAGACGAATAGTGACGCGGAGATCGGCAGCGTGTCGGTGGCCGTGACCGGCAGCCATGTGCGCAGTTTCAACAGCCGGGGCTCGATTCTGATTCCGGCGGACCGGTTTGAAATTGACGACGAAGATGTGCAGGAAGTCGCCGTCAAGGCCCGCGAGGTCAACATCCCACCGGAGAACTTTTTCCTCCACTCCCTCATCCAGCATTATTATGTCGACGGCCAGGATGGTGTGCTCAACCCGCTCGGCATGGTGGGGCGAAAGCTGGAGGCGGATTTTCACATCGTCCATGGCGTGAAAACGCGCCTGCAAAACACCTTGCGCAGCATCCGCGAAGCCGGGGTCGAGATCGACGAGGTGGTGGTGAATTCCCTGGCCTCCGCCCAGGCCGTGCTCGACCAGCATCAAAAGGATCTGGGCGCGGTGGTCATCGATATCGGCGGCGGGGTGACCGACTACATCGTCTATGAAAATGGGGCCGTGCATCACAGCGGGGTGCTGGCCGTCGGGGGCGACCACATCAGCAACGACATCTCGCTCGGCCTGCGCATTCCGCTCACCCGCGCGGAAAAACTCAAGACCGAGGAAGGGTCCGCCAAGATGGGCGACGCACCTCCGGGGGAAATGATCGTCCTGAAAAACGATGCCGGATTTTCGGGCAAGGAGGTCGAGCGCGAAATGCTCAACACCATCATCCACGCCCGCGTGCGGGAAAATTTCGAACTCATCCGTCGCCAGATCGAGCAGGAAGTGCCGCTGCACCTGTTGGGAGGCGGGGTCATGCTGACCGGCGGAACGAGCCTGATGCGGGGCATCAAGGATGTGGCCGAATCCATTTTTGAGATGCCGGTTCACCTGGCCCGCGAGGTGGGCGTCTCGGGCCCCAAGTCCATTCTCAACAATCCCCAATACTCGACCGCCATCGGTCTGGTGAAATTCACCCAGGCCCTCCGCGCCGAAGAGGACGAACCCGGAATTTTCGGCTCCATGCTCGAAAGAATCGGCGGCATTTTTCGCAGAAAATAACCCACACTTCTTATGATCGCCTACCCGAAATCAGGCTCCCCGGCAGCACCCCAGCTTTCCGTGCGTCTTATTGGGTTGGGCAACGCCGGGGTGCATCTGGCCGACCGCGTGGCGATGTCCGGCCTCGCTGGAGTGGAGGTGATCGCGATGAACACCGACAGCCAGTCGTTGGTGTCTTCGATCTGCCAACGCAAGGTCGCCCTCGGCGAGAAAGCCACCCGAGGGCTCGGGTCCGGCGGGGATCCTGATGTGGGCGCGCAGGCCGCGGAGGAATCGATGGACGAAATCCGGGCCGCGGTCGACGGCGCGGGGCTGGTTTTTCTCTGTGCCGGCCTCGGCGGCGGCACGGGATCGGGCATTGCCCCTCTCGTCGCGGAAGCCGCGCGCGAAGCCGGAGCCATTGTGATGGTCATCGTCACCTCGCCATTTTCTTTTGAAGGCCGGCGGCGCAGTGCGCAGGCGGCGTCCTCGCTGGCGGCTTTGTCCCGCCTGGCCAACGTGATTGTCCATTTCGAAAACGACCGGATGTCCGAGCTGGCTTCTCCGCGATCGGGTATCGGGGAAACCTTTGCGGCCTCGGATGCCCTCCTCTCCGCCTGCGTGAGTTCGCTGGTCGGTATTTTGCGTGGCGGCGGCCCCATGCCGGTCGGATTGTCCGATTTGCTCTCCGCTTTGGGGGGAGGATCTGCCGCCGGGGCCTTCGGCCGGGGCGAAGGCACTGGAGACAATCGCGCCCATGACGCTCTGGCCCGCGCCCTCAAGAGTCCTCTGCTCGATCGTGGCCGCCTACTCGACGAAAGTCATTCCGTGGTCGTCCACATCTCTGGCCCGTCCTCTCTAACCTTTGCGGAAGTGTCCGCCATCATGCAGGAACTCGGAAAACATATTGGCGAGAACGCCCGGCTGTTCCTCGGCGTCGCCACTCAGGCGGGCACGGCCGATCCGGTGGGCGTGACCATCCTTGGCAATTTTGCGACGGACGGCGAGTCGCGCGTGCCCGTCCCCGTGGCCGCGCCAGCCACCCGTCCCCGCCCCGAACCGCAGAGGGACGTTCCGGCTGTTTCCGAAGCCGTGCCGCAAGTCGTGGTGCATGAGGATCCCAAACCCTTGTTTCCCGAACCGGAGCCCGAGATGCCCTCCGTTGCGGCGCGCCAGCCCCGTGAGCCAAAGCCTGCTCCGAAACCTGCTCCTGTTCCCGCCAAGGTGAAACAGGAAACCCTGCAATTCGAGTCGGTCGCCCGCGGCCGTTTCGAAAAAAGCGAGCCCACCATCGTCGAAGGGGAAGACCTCGACGTGCCGACCTTTCTCCGCATGCGGGGAAAAGCAAAATAGGCGTGCCGGAGTCCAGCCCTTAGGCTGCCGGGAAAGGCACACGCTGAAGCGTGAACTCCAACCCTCCGCCCAGCACGGCGGATTTATTTCGTCGGATTCGCGCTCCGCAATTGACACCGCAGGGCCTTGCAGGCAGTCTCGGCGTCAACCTCTTTTATCCATGGTAAGAAGCTCATTCCTCTGCCTGGCGGCATCGCTGGTCTTTTCTTCAGCGGTGATCGCGCAAGACGCTCCCACCGAAAAAACGAAACCCGGCTCGGTTGCCTTCCTCGATTCGCTGAACGGCTTTCGCGGCGTGGCCTTCGGAACGGATTTTGGCAAATTTTCCGGGCTCACCGTTGATGACGAACAGGGCAAGGTGAAGCTCTGCAAGAAGAAGGACGACGATCTCGACATCGGGCCAGCCGACCTTTCGGAGATCGTCTATGAATTTTACGACGGCAAATTTTTCGGGGTGATTCTCTATACCAAAGACAAGGCGGATTCTGCTGAGTTGCTGGCCATCGCCACGTCGGCCTTCGGCGAAGGGGAGCGGATTGATCCGGACAACACCGTCTGGGAAGGCAAGACGGCCTTCGCCCACTTTTCCGAAAATCCTGCCACGGGTGAAGGAACCTTGATCATGAGCAACTCCGAACTCTCCAAAAAGGCCTCGGATGTTGAAGAGAAATCCATCGGGGAAGCCGTTTCCGAACTCTGACCAGCACTGTGAAAACCAAATCCATCCTCAAATCCCTTTCCGCCCTCCTCTCACTGGCTGGTGGCGGTCTTCTGGCCTCTGGAAGCGGTGCGCAGGCCGCCCAGGCACCGGAACTCAATTCCTTGGAAGCGCGAATTAAAGCCGTGCATGATAAAATGTCCGAGCGGGCTCCGGAATCCGCTCTCGGACAAGCGCCCGATGCCGTCCTCGGACAAGCCGCGGTTGATTCCGCCAAAGCTGGTGAACTTCGCTGGCTCAACTGGCGCAATGGCGTGGGACGTGTCGGTCGCTGGAACAATTGGCGCAATGGCGGCTGGAACAACTGGCGCAACGGCTGGGGTAACGGTCCGTGGGGCAATTGGTTCAATCGCTGAATTTCCGCTGCGCGGGATGACCATGCCCGCAGAAAACACGTTGCCCGACGGGGAAAATCTGCCCCCGACCGAGCCTTGGATTTCCATCCTGGTTTTGCAGCCGTCGCCGTTTTGTAACATCAATTGCGACTACTGTTACCTGCCCAATCGCACATCGACACGCCGGATGGCCATGCCGGTGCTGACAGAGGCAGTTGCCAAGACGTATGCGTCCGGTCTCGTGCGGGACACGCTCTCGCTCATCTGGCATGCCGGGGAACCCCTGGCCGTTCCCATCGCTTGGTATGAAGAGGCGTTCGCCGCGGTTCGGGCCAGTGCGCCTCCCGGAGCCGTGATCCGGCACGCGTTCCAATCCAATGGAACGCTCCTGACACAAAAGTGGTGCGATTTCATCAAGGCGAACGAAATCTGCATCGGTCTGAGCATCGATGGCCCTGCCGCCCTGCACGATGCGCACCGTCAGACCCGAACCGGTCGAGGAACGCACGCCGAAGCCGTTCGCGGACTTCGCCTGTTGCGGCAGAATGGCATTCCGTTTCACGTTATCGCCGTGATTACCCGAGAAGCGCTCAACCAAGCCGCGGAGATTTACGATTTTTTCGAATCCGAAGGGGTGGACCAGCTGGGTTTTAACATCGAAGAAGAGGAATGCGGGCACACCAATTCCTCTCTCCGCGCCGCGCGCGAGTCGCTGGTGAGGGAGTTTTACGAAACCATCTACCGGCTGCAAAAGGAACGCGGCACCATCCTCATTCGGGAATTTGACAGCGCGGAGGAAAAAATCCGCTCCGGCTTTTCCGTCCGTGGGGCGGCGTTTCCCTGGATCAACGAACAGGTGCGGCCCTTCGGGATTGTGAACGTTGATTGTGAGGGCAACTTTTCCACCTATTCGCCTGAGTTGCTCGGGATGACGGTAAATCCCTATGGCGACTTTTCCTTCGGCAACGTCCTGCGCGATGACTTTGTCGATACGCTCGAGACGGCGAAATTCCGCGAGGTCCTTGCCGACATCCAGACCGGAGTGAAGCGCTGCGCGGACACCTGCGCGTATTTCGGCTATTGCGGCGGCGGCGCCCCGGCGAACAAGTATTACGAGAATGGGTCCTTCGCCTCCGGCCAGACGATGTATTGCCGGTATTCCGTGCAGATGCCTCTCGACATCGTCCTGGCCGACATCGAGCGCGATCTGAGCATCTCGGCGGTCTGAGGCCCGCAGCGGTTTTCCGAAAGGCTGCGAAGCGCGGGACTCGCAACTCTCCCACATCCGGGCAAAAAGAAACCCCCGCCGCAAGCGACGAGGGTTAGGTTTGGCACCTATGAAGACAGTCTCATGCAAACGCCGGGGAGTCAAGATTTCGAGCTCTCCCGCGCGCCGCCCGCCCCGGCTGTATCCCGAAAAATTGCCCCCTCTTCGCCGTTCCCCCTCACGCCCGGACGTCCAGGTTCGTTAACAATAAATGTCCCAGGTGGGACATTTATTGTTCGGGAGGTTGCGGGTGGGTCTGAGGTTCGGTTGTCACTTCCACGGCTTCGCAGACCTCGCGCCAGCCGGGAAAATTCCAGGTGTTGGGAAACCCGCTGCACTGCCCAGGTTTCACTTCCTGGATACGACAGTCGCGTCCTTCGAGGAAAATGCATTCGCCATTGGGTTTGTCGATAAGGGCCAGGCCGTCGCGGTGCTGGCGCAGGCGGGTGTGGGATTGGATGAAGTCGGATTCCGTGAGGCCGAGGAAGGCGGCGATGGCGGAAATGTCGGAATCGGTGAGTTTGACAAAGCCCGGCCACTTGCAGCAGTTCGTGCAGCGCTGGCATTGGTAAAAAACTTTCCTCATTGCGGCGGGGGAAGGCGGTTTGTTACATCCTGCGGATGCGTCTTCTGATCACTGGCGGCTGCGGGTTCATCGGCAGCAATTTTGTGCGTTTCGTGCTGGAACATTACCAGCCGGAATTTGTCACCAATGTCGATGCCCTCACGTACGCGGGCAATCCCGACAATCTGGCCGGGGTGGCCGAGCAGTGCGGGGACCGGTATGAATTTTTCCAGGCCGATATTGCCGACCGGGACGCGATGGAAAAAATCATGGCGAAGCACAAATTTTTCGCCGTGATCAATTTCGCCGCCGAGTCGCATGTGGATCGCAGTATCACCTCACCGGGAAATTTTGTGCATACCAATGTGGTGGGCACGGAAGTGATGGTGGAAACGGCCCGGCGTCACGGCGTGAAGCGATTTGTGCAGGTGTCGACGGACGAGGTGTATGGCTCGCTGGGCGCGGAGGGGCGCTTTACAGAAAAATCGCCCATCGATCCGAGTTCCCCGTATTCCGCGAGCAAGGCGGCGGCTGATTTGCTCGCGCTCGCCGCGCACAGGACGTTTGGTCAGGAGATCATGATCACGCGGTGCTCGAACAACTACGGTCCGTATCAATTTCCCGAAAAACTCATTCCGTTGATGATCACGAACGCCCTGGCGGATAAAAAACTTCCCGTCTATGGCGACGGCCTCAATGTCCGCGACTGGATCCACGTGGACGACCACTGCCGCGCCATCATGGCCGTGTTGCTCGATGGCAGACCCGGCGAGGTTTACAATGTGGGGGCGGATGCGGAACTGCCCAACATCGAGGTGGTGGAGTTGATTCTGGAAACCCTGGGAAAATCGCGCGAATTGATAACCTACGTGACGGACCGCCTCGGCCACGACCGCCGGTACGCGATTGATTCCTCCAAGCTTCACTCCGAGCTGGATTGGAAGCCAATTCACACGCCGCGCGAGGGCATTCGCGAAACCATCCAGTGGTATCTGGCCAACCGCGCCTGGTGGGAAAAGATCCTCGCCCGCCCGTGAGCCGTATTCTGATTCTCGGGGGCAAGGGCCGCCTCGGTGCCGCGCTGGCCCGCCAATGGTCGCCGCACCATGGCGTCACGACTCTGGCCCGCCCGGAGCTCGACGTCGCCGACCTCGCTGCGCTGGAGAAAGTCCTGCAGGCGGCGGATTTTGACGTCCTGGTCAATGGCACCGGCCTGACCAATGTGGATCGCTGTGAAAC
This sequence comes from Terrimicrobiaceae bacterium, assembly GCA_041752695.1. Lineage (GTDB taxonomy): Bacteria > Verrucomicrobiota > Verrucomicrobiia > Chthoniobacterales > Terrimicrobiaceae > CALCJD01. The sequence continues at coordinate 2,261 of JBGSVZ010000045.1, read as the reverse complement.
GGCCCGGGAGGAGGCGGAGACGGTCAACGCGAGGGCGCCCGGACTGATGGCGGAGGTCGCGGCAGCGAAGGGCGCCCGGTTTTTTCACATCAGCACCGATTACGTTTTCGACGGCAAAAAAGATACGCCCTACGACGAGGACGACGAGGCGAGGCCCCTCAGCCATTACGGGCAGACCAAACTCGACGGGGAGAAGGCCACGCTGGCAGTTTCTCCGCAGAATTTGGTGGTGCGGGTGTCCTGGGTCTTTGGCCCGGACAAACCGAGTTTCGTCGATGCCATCGTGGAGCGTGCGCTGACGCAGGATCGCGTCGAGGCCATCGCCGACAAGACGTCCTCGCCGACTTTTGCCGACGACGTGGCGGGTTGGCTGGAGCCGTTTTTGGAGCAGGATCTTCCCGGCGGCCTTTACCATGCTTGCAATGGGGGATCCTGCACCTGGCAGGAGTACGGTCAGCATGCCCTTGACTGTGCCGGGCGGGCCGGGGCGGCGTTAAAAACCCGCATGGTAGAACCCATTCTCCTTTCTTCCTTAAAAGCTTTTGTCGCGCCGCGGCCGCCGCACACGGCGCTGAACACCGCGAGACTGTCCTCCGTTACGGGAAGGATTCCGCGCCCGTGGCAGATCGCCTTGGAGGAATACCTCTTCCAAAAATTCCGTCCTTAGGTTTTCGTCATTCGTTCTTTCTCTCATGCACCGATTTTTTCTTCCGCCTTCCGAATGGAACTCCCCTTCTCCCACGCTCGACGCGGGGGAGTCTCATCACGCCCTGGATGTTCTCCGCCTTGATGTGGGGGAACGGGTGGTCGTTTTTGACGGTGAGGGTGGGGAGGCGACCGGGCAGATCAGCGGGGTCGAGGGGAAGCGGGCCATGCTCAAAGTGATGCCCCGCAGCAAGACCCAGGCCCTTCCCTGCGCCATCACCCTGGCTCAGGCCGTGCCGAAGGGGAAAAATATGGACTTCATTATCCAGAAGTCCGTGGAGCTGGGAGCGGCCCGCATCGCGCCCTTGATCTCGGATCGCACCATTGTGCAGCTCGACGCCGCCGAGGCGGAAAAGAAGCGCGACAAATGGCGTGATACCGCCCTGGAAGCTTGTAAACAATGCGGTCAAAACCGGATTCCCGAGGTGACCCAGCCGAAATCTGTGAAGGCGTTTTTTGAGGGCGGCGAACGTTTTGATCTCATGCTGATCGCCTCCCTCCAGCCCGATGCGCGCAAAATCAAGACGGTGCTTGCAGAGGTTTCCGCTCCACGCAGTGTCTGTGTGCTGGTTGGCCCCGAGGGGGATTTTACGCCGGCGGAACTCTCCTTGGCCAAGAGCCATGGGTGTCAGCCTGTGACGCTCGGGCCGATCATTCTCCGGACGGAGACGGCCGCGCTGTATTGTCTGAGCGTGCTGGCTCACGAACTCTTCAGCTGAAAAATCGGGGCGACAGGATTTGAACCTGAGTCCCATTCTGCGTCAAGCAATTGCGACTCTTGCAGTTGCGTCGATTGCGAAATGTGCCGCGCTGCAAATGTGCTGCATTCTCGGCGCTTCCAATGGCTCGAATTGGCGTTGAATGACGCCGATCTGCAGCGGGTCATGGCTGCTTGGGCCACGCTTCCCGATCCGATTCGCAAGGCCGTTAAGGCATTAGTTGACTCACAAAGGTGATGCAATGGACCGCGACTACTAAACCCTAAGGCCGGTGTTGATTCCGTCGATGCGAATGGCGTCCATTTTCGCAAGCCACGCCAAGCTTCGCAGAGCATGCACGCGATTCTTTGGGAGAACCAGCTTGAGTAAATCGCCCACTAGAATAGGGGCCTCGTCGGCGATGGCAGCAAGCAAATCGAACAGCTCGCGCGGAGTGCTCAGGATTTGGCCGGCAAAGTGATTCATCGCCATTGCCATCAATGGCTCAAGATGTCCTCTCGCGGCGTTCGGCCCCAAGTCGACAACACAGTTTTGGTCGAGCGCGCAGGTCGGATAGTCGGCGAAAACGAGGAACGGATCTTCTCGCAAAGGGTGTTGGCGCGGTGCGTGATGATCTTGGTGTTCCACTGAGGCACGTCGGGCACGCAGTTCCAGCCAAAGCTCTTGATATGCATGGATGATCTTGGGCCAGTCGAACTTCTCACATGCGCGCCGCCGCGCCTCCGCTCCCATCGACATTCGAAGCGAACGCGACTCCACCAGTTTTCGGAGCGCGGCGACGCAGGATTCGACATCGACAGAAACGCATTGGCTGATGTTGCCGACATACTGATCGTA
>JBGSVZ010000044.1:0-35244 GCA_041752695.1 Terrimicrobiaceae bacterium | reverse complement strand
GTGCGGCACTGCGAGCACCGGGTAGCTCCGACCGGCGGGAGTGACGAAGCGGCCGGACTCGACGCGCAGTCCGTCCAGGAAAACATGCGGCGGGATCACGTCGCCGCCGTTCACCACGCGACCGACCGAGAGGACGTCAATGGTCGCCTCGCCGCGTTGCAAAAGCGCCTGCGCGCGGCCGAGGTAGGCGAAGAACGCCTTGCCCGGTTCGAACCAGGTTTGATTGCGGCCGAAGTGGACGCCCCACCAGCCCATGCCGAAGCCGGGGCTCCATCGATCGTCGAGCGGTTGATGCACCCAGTGGTGGAGGATGAGGCGGTTCACGCCGGAGAGGAAGGCCCCGTCGGCGGGAAGGCGCAGCTGGGCGGGCGTCTCGTTCCAGCGGCTGTTTTGCGGCAGGCTGGTGAACGCCTCCGCACCGATCACGTTGCGACCTGCGGCTTGGGCGGCGGGCACGATTGCAGGCGAGATTCCGCCCTTCGAGTGGCTCCAGAATTCACCCATGGGCAGATCGGCCAACGCGGCGCCCGCGACGGTGTCGAACGGACCCGTGTAAGGTTCAAACTGAAGCTGCAGTCCCGCCTCGTGGATCAATTTGCGGGCGGGCTCCCAGCCGTTTTCGCGGTAGAGCTCGGCGACGACTTCACGGTAGTCGTATTCGAAGCGTGTGGTGCGCTCCTCGTCGCCGAGCACGCGGCGCGCGCGCTTGGGTTTGTCGTGCGTGATGGGTTCGCCGAGTGACACGAGCCAGGGCACGGGGTCGTAGCCCTTACGACGCGTAAACTCTTCGCGGAACCCGGAAGTCCACGATTGCGGACCGGCCTCGTAGCTGTCGATCAGCACGTGGCGGAACGAACGCCCGAGCTCGGAGCCGAGTTTTTCGCGCAAGGGCGCGAGCACGTTCTCCCAATGAAAACGCGTTTCGGCCGCGCTCATCTTGTCGGCTTCCAGCGCGAGCCCCAGCAAGTCGTCGGGCACGGGATGCGGCGTGGCCCCGGTGGGCGCATGGCCGAAACGATAAATTTTCCAGGAGCCGGGCGAAGGCGGCGTCCAGTCGAGCGTGTCGTCCGGACGCAGCCGCGAGGTGAGGTCGAGCACTGCGGCCGGCTCAACCGCGCCGTCCGCCGGCACGGCGAGGACTGCGATGTCGCGGTAATGCGTGAGAGGCGCGGTGATGCCTCCACCCCAGCCGCGATACGCGGGGATCGTCGGGCGCGGGAGCAGGAGGCCGGCGGAGGCGTTTTCCGAAACGACGGTCTCGCTCCACACGACGCGCTGCATGCCGCGTTCCTGGGTGATCCACGGGCCGCCGGTCGTGGAGTATCCCACGGTGTTGTGCAGGCCGAGTTCGAGACCGAGCCGGCTCGCCTCGCGCGCAGCGTGGGCGAGTGCGGACCAGTAGGCTTCGCCGCGATAGGTGTTCCCTGACTGCGGCCAGCCGGCGATCGCCGTTGAGCTCTCCTGAACGCCGGACGTGATATTGAAAACGGTCGCCCCGCCGATACCGGCCTCGCGCATGGCCTCAAGATCGCGGGTGATGCCCTCCTGGGTGAAGCAAGGTCCCATCCAATGCCACCACACGTAGGGCCGCGTGTGGACCGGAGGTTCGCGAAAATCGCTTTCCACGCTTGCGCGCGCGGAGACCGCTACAACGGCCAAAGCGAGAATGAGGAATGAAAAACGGCACATGGGGGATCAACGGGTGAACGCGGCGGGCACCTCGACATCGGTGTGGCGCGCCGGGGGATCGACCTCGAGCCGGACGAGCCGGCCTTGGCGGACCTCGGCCGCAACCACGGTGCAACGCGGCGCGTGGAGTTTGAAGGTCACGTCCCAATCCGACGGCCACGCGGGCAGGAGGAAAATGCGGTCGCCCTCGTTCTGGAGCAACATGGCCTGGAGCGCGGCCTGGATGACGCCGCCGTGGCATTGATCGGGGAGCCAGTCAAAGCCAGGCCCCCAGAAGCCGGGGAAGCGCATCGGGTAAGATTCGCCGCGTAGTTGATCGGAGTCGTGAAAGCGGACGCGCTGTACCAGCGTGTCTCGCGCGGCTTCGGCGAGGCCGAGGTGGGCTTGGAAGAGCTCGTCCTGACGCCATCCGAAGTGGCCGCGATGAGCCCGCTTTTCCAGCGCGACGAGGCCAAGGGGCGCGTTGGATTTTTCGAAGGAAACGACGCGGAACGGCCAGACAGCGTAGAGTTCGGGCACTTCGGAATTTTTGCAGAGTTCAAAATGCTCAGCCGGTGAAAGTCGGCGCACACCGTCTTCCTCGATGACCGGCAACTCCGGCAGCCGCGCGGCAAAGGCGGTCAGCCAGGCGCGGTCGGACGGTGCGAACGCGTCTTCCGGCAGGGCGACGAGGCGTGCGCAAACCGCATGGAGTCCGGCGACAAGGTCCATCGGATTGACCGCTTCCCACCATGTCTCGAGCGCTTGCGCCGGTTCAAGGCGGAGGTGTCCGTTGGCATCGACGGGGTAATAATGTTCGAAAAATCGGAGCGCGGGCAACGCGAACGGCAGCACGCGGTCGCGGAGAAATTCCGCGTCGCCGTTGTGCGCGTACGCATCGAGCAGCAGGAGCGACACCTCCAGCGCGGAGGTCCACTCGCGTTTATGCCAGAGGCTGTCTTGGAGCTTGTCGGTGCGCTCCGACGCGGGAGTGTCGCCGTAGCTTTCGGGAAAAACCGCTCCCCAAAAGTAGAGGCATTCGGGCAGATAAAGTGCGTCCGAAAAACCGAAGTGACGCTGGGCGCGAAGCACCGAGATCTCGCGGAGCGGACCAGAATACAGGTTGATGAGCGGAGCGAGCAAATCGAAGTCCCCGGCCGCAAGCGCGCCAGCGTAGGGCAGGCGGGTATTTTGCCACCAATAGCCCGGACCCCAACGACGGTAGTCGGGGCCAGCCGGTTTGCCGGGCCAGGAAACGGTGAAAAGCGATCCGTTGAATTTGATCGGAAATGCCCCGCGCCCTGCGCAGGCGGTGACGTAACGCTGAAGCGCATAAGCGAGGGATACTTCGGCAGGGGCGGCTCGGTCGGTGGTGCTCGCGGTGGGAGAAATGACAATGTGAGAACGCTCCCAGAACGCGGACCACCAGGCGTCATGGGCGGCGCGTCGGACGCCGAAATCCTGCGCTTCGATGGCGGCAACCTGAGCGCGCAAGGCGGCAAGCCATTCGACGGGCGAGGCCGGGTGGAGGGTCAGCGCGTGAACATCGAAACGATGGGTGCAGGCTGCTGCGGACCGCAAAGCCAAGTCGCCTTTGTGGGAAGCTCCTGGCGAGCGAAGGAGCGCGCCGAAGGTGCGGTGGAGCACGGGATCGGTCCAGCCGGGAAGGCCGGCGAGGTTTTGGTGCGCAAGAGTTTCAGCCGGGCCGTGAGAGCTGGCATTGTGGCGATACCAAATCACGCCCTCGGAGGCGTCGGAAACCACGGAATCCGGCTCGATCACCGTCGGGCGGACCTGATGGTCGGGTGCCGTATGGGAAAAGTGCACATCGCTGATCTCGAGGGATGGGAGCGTTTCCTGCGTTGTGCGCCAGAGTTCGACCTGCGCCGTCGCGGCGACGGGAACGGGGCTCTTCACTTCGACATGGACGACGCCGGCATTGGCATCCACCCAGAGCCGAAGCACGGTAGGCGCAGCGGACGGCGGCGTGAAGGTGACCACCAGTTCGGCGGTGGCGGTGTGAAGTTCCTGACGAAAAGAAACCCCGGGAGCGACGGGCGGTGGGAAAAGCCTGACCCGCACGAGGCCGATTTTTACCAGACGCGCGTGGTCGTCCCAGGTGTCGGATTTTGCCAGATAAAATAGCAGATCGCCGGACGGTTCGACCCAGGCATTCAGCGCCACATCACCATTGCCGAAAGGCATTGAGCCAGTGGCGTCGGCGCTGGGTGAGTCCCACGTGACGATGGGAGGCGCGAAGGCGGTGGGCGGAGGAAGGTTCATGATCCGGCGGGCGTAAGGTGAACGGCGCGAAGGTTCATGACCGCGCCGACCGGGATGGACTTGGGAAGGACGCGCACGGGGAGTTCGTCATTCGCGGTGAGGGTGGCCACACCGACATCAGCTCGCACATATTCGCCCCAGCCGCCAGTGCCGGCGACGACGAGCGGAAGGCGTTGGTCGCCGAGTTCCACTTCGGCGAGGGTGCCTTGCCGGTGGAGCGGCACGGCGTATTCCAATTCGACGCGATAGGTGCCGGGCTGGTGAAGGCTGACGCGCCAGAGGGGCCAGGAATCGAGTGACGTCCAGCAGCCGAGTTCCGGCGTGGACCCGGCGTGGATGGCAAGATGGTCGCCGATGACCTCGGCATCAGCGGCACGGAGAGAAATCGCACCATCGGCGGGTTGCGGAATAATCGGCGGACGGGGCCGCGGCGGAACCTCACCCAAGCGGGGAGCAGTGGTGTAGTGGAGTTCCACGACAGAGACGGCAGCGTCGAGCGCGGCAGGCGGCAGGTGCAGGATAAAGGCACCATCAGATGGAGGATCGGTGGCGAGGGAACTGCCCGGCGCAGCGAGGAGCCGGGCCTCAGCCGGGAGGTCGAGAAGCGGAACGGAGAGTCGTCCGTCGGCAGGCCATTGCTCAATGAGGAGGTAAATTTTTTTCTCGCGCGTCGTGGCGAAACCCCACGGGAGACGATGAGGGAAGGGACCGGCGGACGCGCCGCGAATGGCAACGCTGTTCACGCTCATCCAAGCGCCAATGGCACGCAGCGCGGCAAGGGTTGGTTCGGGGATGGTGCCGTCGGCGCGGGGACCGACATTGAGCAGATAGTTCCCGCCTTGCGAAACCACCTCGCAGAGTTGGCGAATGAGCAGCGCAGGCGGTTTCCAATCGTGGTCGTGGAGGTTGAAACCCCAGGACTCGTTGGTGGTCATGCAGGTCTCCCAGGCCCGGCCAGGACGGTTGGCGGGGATGCGTTGTTCCGGAGTGTCAAAGTGGCCGGGGTGTCCCTCGCCGAGGCGATCGTTTTGCAGGATGCCCGGCGCGAGGGCCTGAACGGCGGCGTCCACGCGGGCGGCGCGGTCGGGGGTCATTTTGGCCGGGGTGTCCCACCAAAGACAGGCGGGGATGCCGGGGCCGTATTGCGTCAGGAGTTCGCGAACCTGGGGGATGGCAAACTGGTCGAGGTAGTCGTCGAAGTCGCGATCCTGGGCGGGCGAATCCCAGTTGCCGGCGTAGTTGGCGCCGCCGTTGATCCAGTCCTGCGCGTGCGAGTAGTAGAAGCCAAGGGGCACGTTGTGACGGCGGCAGGCGTCGACAAGCGGACGGAGGACATCACGCCCGGCGGGGGTGACGTCGCGGGCGTTCCAGTCCGTCAGCGCGGTCTCGAAAAGGGCAAAACCGTCGTGGTGTTTCGCCCCGATCACGATGTAGCCCATCCCGGCGTCGAGCGCGGCGCGAACCCAGGAATCGGGGTCGTAGTGCGCGGCGGTGAAGCCGGAGGCGTAGGGCTTGTAGTCGGCGACCGGAATGTGGGCCGAGTGCATAAGCCACTCGCTGGCACCGGCGATGGGATGGCCACGGTGGACGCCCGCGGCCGCGGAATAGACGCCCCAGTGGATGAAGAGGCCAAAACGAGCCTCGCGCCACCAAGAGGGCGGCGAGGAGAGCGGGAGCGGACGGGTTGGTTCAGTGGACATGGCGATCAAGGGCTGACGGTGGGCGATGGTGTTGGAAGGGGCGGCTCCGTCCAGGTTTGTAAGGATTTTAACTCCCCTCCCCTTTTCACGCCGTAGGGATTGGCGGACTCGGCGATCGTCGGCACGGGTTCCACGACCGCAGACACCTTGCGACCTTGCGGGAAAACGAGGACCGATTCGCCGCGATGCAAATCGATCCGGTACTCTCCCGGGGCGAGTTCGGTGATCTGCGGGGAACGTTCGCCGCGCGCTTCGAGCGGGCCGGTCCAGCCCGCCACGCGGAGAACGCACGGTTCTCCAACCTCGCTGGTGATGGCGACCCACGCGGTGGCACCCTTTTCGCGAACGGCGCTAACAAGAAAACCGTCCATCGCGCGCAGGTGGTGGAAACTCGCCGCGGCCCACACGGAGGGCACCGCGGGGAACACGCGGATCTTCCCTCCCCAACTTTGCAGCAGGAGATCCATGGTGGCGGAGGCGGCGCTGAGGGGAGTTTCGATGACCGGATTTTTGCCGCCGGACTCGACATACATGGTATTCGGCAGGACCTTGCCGCCGCCGCGCGCGTTGTTGAAAAAATCATTCAGCATCCCAAGCGCATCGTCGCCGAGACCGAGGGACGCGTAGATCGACGCGCCACCGGTGAACGAATAGCCCGCGAGTCCCTTTCCCTTGCCAATGCCGTGCCAATGACGCACCGAACGAACGAGGAGTTCGCGATCTTTGGCGCTGTCAGGATCCAGCAAATACAGCGGATATAGCGGAAGCAGGTGCGAGAAATGCCGGTGCGATTCCGCGAGGGCCTGGTCGCTGCCGATCATCAGGCCGTTGGCGTCCGTCGGGTAATCGACGAGTTCGGTTTGCAGCCGCCGCCACTCCTCCGCTTCCGCGCTGGGGGCGAGGCCGGAACGTTCATGGGCTTCGAGGAGCGCAGTCAGCAACCAGCGGAACAGGGCGAGGTTGTAGGTGGTGTTATTGAACGTTGCGAAGCCCTGATATTCGGGCGACCCGAGGCCGGGCAATTCGAGGCGTCCGTCGGCGTTCTTCACGAGGCGGGCGGCGTATGCCTCCACGATCCGCCTCGCCTTGGGCACCCAGCGTTCCTGCACGCCCTTCCAGTCCCCCGCGAAGCGCAGGTGCCACCAGTAATTGTGCATCGCCCAAGCAAAGTCGCCGACCGTCTTGCCCTTGATGGCATTGGCAAACGTGGTGTCGAATTGCGTGTCCACCAGGTCGAGGTAATTGCGACCGATAGCGAGACGGTTGCCGGCATAGACCGGCCAGTAGGTGAGTTGGATGTTGAGGTTCCACCACACACCGGGCCATTGGCTGACGCGAAACCAGGGTCCGAAAAGATCGATGGCCGGAGCGTCTTCCCGCCAGGCCGTGGCCAGCTTGTAGATCTGGATCCAGTAAAAGGCCTCCACCCGGGCGTCCGGCACGCTGAGAAATGCCTCCGGATAAAACGCATGCCACCACGCCCGGTGCGTCGCGATCAAGGTGTCTACCGGAATCCGCGCGGCGTCCCGCACATCTTCAATCGCCCGCGCGGCCGAACGGTCCGCGGCCGGCACTTCGTTTGCTGTGCTGATGAAGAGTCGCGCGCTCCGTCCGTTGGCTGATTTTTCCTCGAGCCACGCCGTGGCGTAGTCGCCCCCGGCGAGGAGCGGTTGCACACACACCGCCACGCCTTCCACGGTCTCAAGGCGGGGCGAGGGGTTCGACTGATAATTCTGCTGCGCGGCCTGTTCAGGTTTCACCTGAGCGCGCGGAGAGTCGGCATTGCCGGGCAAAAATTCCCACCGCCACGGCGCGTTTTGGCCTGAGGCGTCCTTTTCCGTGGAGCGAATTTCCACCAGATGCACCACGCGGTCCCGCAGGGTCACGAGACGAAGGTGGATCTCGCCGAGGTCGGTTTTGATGGCGGCGGTGATTTCGGCGTTCCACAAATCCTGCCGCATCGTGCCATCCAGAATCCGGCCAGCGGGGCGCAAGGTCATGCGCCCGATGTCGAGGCGGGGAAAATCAAAAAACACTCCCGCGCCCGGCACGCCCATCGAGGTCTTGCGATCCGGGGCCTTGCGGTGGTCGGTGACGTCAGCGCGGCCCAGATGAAAGTCGATCCGGTTGTCTTTCAAGGTGGCGTAAGTCATCACGCCCAGCTGGCCATTGCCGGCGAATGCCCCTTCGTTCCACTGACGGGGAAGTTGGTCCCACACCGGGTCCTGGCGGGCGAGAAAAGCCGGCCAGTCCACGTCGAGGCGCACCAGCGGTTCGGCGGCGCGGACCCCGGAAATACCGGCGGCAAGGAGACAAAAAAGGGCGGGTAAACTTTTCATCGAACGGTAAGAACCGGGTCAAGCTGGGCAGTGGTGGCGAAATATCCCCCTCCGTAAGAGACGGTGAAATCTTCGTCGGGCGCGACCGGCAGTCGCGCGGAAAACCAACGGTCGTTGGCGGATTCTTCGGTGACGGTCAACCTGCGGCGCACGCCCGCCGAGGAAACAACATTCACGGTGCCCGTTTCGATGCAGTGCGGGTCGAAGTTGAGTGGAGCCTGGAGCCGGACCACCACCTCTCCAGCCTCGCGGCGGACATCGATCCGGGTGTCGGCCTGCGCGAGGTAAGCGAGACTCAAATTGAAAGGCAAATTGTGTTGAATCCAACCCTCCGTCCACCCCACGTCGCCGCGATCGGGGTTGTGCGGGTAGTGAACATTTTTCGGACTTCCATCGAGGACAAATCGTGCGTCGGCGAGACGACCGATGCCGCCGACGTGAAACTTAAACCAACCGTGTTCCACCCCCTCCACCTCACGCGGAGCGTCGAAGGAAAAATGACGCCCCACCGGATTGCGTCCAAAAAGCTGGTCGAAGTGAGCCCAGGCGATTTGTTCGAGACGGATTCGTTTCGCCGGATCGGAGATTGCAGGCAGAACGGCATAAATGCTGGCGGGAAGCCCCACGACATTGCCCGGTTCGTTCCACATCGTGGGTTTCGCACCGACGGGAGTCCACTGGTCGGGGGCGTCGCCCAGTTTGCGGAAATCCCAGAGGTTGGTTGAGCGGCGAATGACCGCATCGGCCCAGGCGTCGAGCTTGGCCGCCAAGCCCGCGGGGGCCCGGTCGGGATGCGCGGCGAGGAGGTGGGCGAGTCCGGTGACGGTGAGAAACTCGCTCATGCGCTGGCCCTTCGTGTGGCGCGGATTTTCCCAATCCAGGTTGGCAACGAGCCATTCGGCCTGCCGCACGGCCGCGGCGAGGTAGAGGTCAGCGTCGGGTCGGTTTTCGCGAACAGCGACTTCGTAGAGGAGGAGGTTGGGCTGGACCGAAAACCCCGGTGGAAGAGCGCCCTTGGTGTCGCCGATCCGGGTTTTCAGAGCGAGCAAATCGTGACCCTCGCTGACGTCGTAGGGATAAGTCCGATCAGCCTCCGGGCGCGACCACGTCGCAAAGGTGTAGTCGAGAACGGCGTGGTAGTTTTGCTCGGGCAGCCAGGTTTTGAGCCATGGCCAGGCGTAGAGGAAATAGGCGAGCTGGGATTTCAGCATTTCGTGAGAAAGCTTCTGCGTGACGATGACATCAGCGCCCCAGTGAATGAGCTTCACCAAATCGGGCGCGTCCTCGGAGTAGGGCTGGAGGGCTCCCCAGAGCTGCCGGGCGTCCGGCGCTTCGTAACGAATCTGACTCGGAAGCCGGGTGTAAGCGGAAGGATTGGACAGGAGTTGCGGCACCAAAACATGAAGCTCCCAGCCGAAATGATGATCGTCCCGCCAGCCAAACGAGCCAGGGCAGGTCGCGCGGTCGTTGCCGACGTGGTGTCGGGCATCGATCAGGAAATCGAGCGAGTTTTGGGTGCTGACCCGTTCCAGCCACCAATGGCCAACACGGAACGGAACGGAAACCAGGCTGCCCGCCTCGATCACAAATTCTTCCTGAGTCACCGGATCGAAGGACGAGAAGTCGCCGATCTGTTTCTCGATCAGGCCGCGAAAAACCGGGGCGCTGGACGGTGCGGCCGGCCGAACAACATACGGCGTGCCGTCCGGCAGGGTCGGCGCGGTAAAGCGTTTCGGTTTTCCGAGGTTGAAGCCGCTTTGATTCAGGTAAAGCGGAGTAATTGCGGACTGCGGAGAGGACGCCGCGCGGGCCGGGCCCTCGGGAACGGCCGCAGCCGGAAGGGCGGGCAGGTCGCCCTGACTCGCGGGCCAGACAACGACTTCCTTGACGCGAATGGCGTTCTTCGGAGAACGGCCAATTTCGAGACGAAGACGGTCGGTGACCACGTCCACGGTTGAATCGAATGGCAAGGCAATCGCAGTTGATCGGTTGTTCGTGATGATGGCGGACGGGATGTCGCGCCACACGCCGTTCGCCCCGAACTGGACGCGGAAATCCGTCACGGCATCGGCGTTTCTATAGCCCGTGTGGAGATGAAGGCCGGCGATGGAATGGACGCCATCGAGCCGGATTTCAAGCCATCCGGAGGCGTCGGGTGCAACCCAGCGGGAGGAGTCCGAGATCACACCGTCCACCGCCTTTTCCGGACCATCCCCCGACCGGGAAGAGCTGGCCGTGGCCACGACGGGCCGCAGCGAGGCGCTCGGGGATCCGGCCGACGCATGGGCGAGCAGAAGGGGAAAAATAAGGGCGCGGCGAAACATGGGGGCAGTGCGTTGGAACAAACTAATCCTCCGGACGGAGGGGGGCCGTCGCCGCCCCATGAGCAAAGGGCAATGAGAACTCCATCCCTCGCCGCACAACGCGGCAAACGATGACGGTGAGAGCTAAAGGTTTTTGTTCGGGAGACAACATGCGGGAAGATCGTGGTGGCCGCTCTTCAACGGCAGAGCAAAGACTGCTACAAAAATAGAAAAAATGCAATTTTCCGCTGCATTTGCGTTTTGTTGCAATTGCATCCTGTTTTCCGGCCATTCGGATCGCTCCGCCGAGTTTTTGGGGGCTGAGCCGCCTACGCCGAGGAGTGAGAAATTGAAATGGAAGAAATTGCCTTAAGGGGAGCCCTCTCGTTCAAAAACCCGCCGGCCTTCGGGGGTGGTGGTGATGGCGTAGCTGTCGGTCTGATCCTTCCAGGAAATGGTCAGTCGGGATTTGTCGTCGTTCCAAGTGGTGGTGGGGATCTCTTCTCCTTGGCGGTGGGGGAAGAGGAGGATGACGAAACGCGGTTCGACGCTGCGGGAGCCGATCACGACCTGGGTGCCCATTCCCATGCTGCGGCCGGTGAATTGGTGTTCGTCGGCAGTTTTTTTGTATTCGATGGTGGCGACCATCGGGATGGGTTGGATGGTGGGCTGGTCGGGGATGGCGATGCCGAGGGTTCGGACGAGCAGCAGGCGGTCACCGGGCGCGGGCGAGAGATCGGTCGGTCCTTGAAAACCGAGGGGCAGTTCCGCCGGTTTCCGCGCAGTGGTGCGGTCGCCGAGGAGGATGTCGGCACCTTTGATGGTCACCGCCGCAACGTCGGGAGGCATGTTCATGCGCCATTCGTAAAGGTGCTCGGTGTCGTCTTTGCGGATGTCGTCCACCACGAGCAAATAGGAGTGTTTGCCGCGGGTGAGGCTCACGGTGCGAAAGGCTTTTTGCACGGGATACCATGGAACACGCGGCTGCCAGCCATCCTCGTCGTCCCACATCCGCGGATCTCCCAGCTCCCGCGTGGCGAACCCTTGGTAATACGCGGTGACGGAGGGCGTGGGATCAATTTCCCAAAGGGAGAGCGGGAAACGCTGTTGCCAGACGGCGGCGATGGGGATGGCCCAGGCCTGCGCGCGGTTCTCGAGCGAGGCGGCGGATTCGCCGTACATCGATTTGGGCCACTGCCAGTCCCAGCAATACTTGGCGTCCACGATGGCCGTGGTGGCCGCGTCGTCGTCTTCCACAGCGATCCAGCGGGCAGGCGTGGCAAAGTACCCCTGACCGCGTCCGTCGATCGTGACGATATTATGATATTTCGACTCCGTGTCGCGGTAGCCGTCGCAGGCCCAGGCGCGACCGAGCGCGGCGAGGGTGAATTGTCCGCGATCCGCGTGGTCGTGGGTGGGAAACGTCGTATCCACCCGACAGTCCACATGAACCACCACATCGTCGGGGCCCCAACCGGTGCGGGTGTAGAGAAACCCACGTTCCGCGTCGTAAAAGGTGAGCCCGCCGCCGACCAGGGCCGAGGCCTCACGCAAAGCGGCCTCACGGGTGTCGTTCGCGCCGGGCGAGAGGGCCGTGATCCACTGGGTTTCGTTGGCGTCGGCGGCGATTTTGGCCCATTCCTTTTTCTGGATGGCGGGGTGGTTGCGCAGGACGTAGTCAATGCCGGCGGAATCCGGGTAGAAATATTTCTGCACGCCCAGCATGGACAGGCTGGGTGCGAAGTTGGCGAGGTCGCCGCTGGATTGCCACCCGCCGCCGAAAGGCTGCATGGTTTGAACCAGCCACGATTCGGTGTGCCGCCGCCAATGCGGGTGAAAGAAAAGGTTTTTTCCACGGTTGGCAAACGCGAGCATCGGTGAACTGAGGTGTCCGATGCCGAGGGTTTGATATCCAATGCCTTCAGTGCCGGAACCGAGGCTGTTGATGCCATAGGTGAGGTAGTCGCGATAGACTTCAAAAATCCGGTCGCGCCCGCGCGGGTCATCGCCGGGCTCGCCTTCAATGGCAAAGAAACATGCGGCATAGGATTCGGTCATGCCAATGTGATTCCAATTCCGCCAGTGGGCGGGGAGGTCCATGCCAACGGTGTATTTGCCCACGGTGGCGCTGACGATGAGGGAATGCAGGGTTTTGCGCTGTTCCGGGGTCATCCATTTCCAGGCCCAGTCGTAGCCGTAAGCCACTTCGTTGGGCACGAGGTAGCGGGTGGACGACCAATGAAACTCATGACGCGGACGGGCATTGGCGGCCTCCACTTTCGGTTCAAGGTAGCGGGCGTAGGTGGTCAGCGCTGTAGCGACTTTACGACCGGCGACGGCGTCGTCATCAAGCAGGGCCAGCAGGGCCTGCACTTCCATCGCGACAAGGAGAGGATTGCGGGGCCCCCAGCGGGTGGCAAAGACCCGACCGGGGATGTTGGTCCGAAATCCCGAGCCCGGCGGCTGGTCGTCGAGCGGGCTTTCTTTATAAGCCTCGCGGAAGGCGGCCAAATCCCCCGCAGCCAGAGCGCTGTAACAGCGTTCCTCCCACGTGCCCGGAGTACCAATGCCCTTCCGGAGTTGCTCGCGGAGGCCGGCTAACATTCCTTCGCCGGCTTCACTCGACTCGAGGTGGCGGCGGATGCGCGGCACGTCGTCGGGGCCAAAAAGGATCCGGGGATGAACCCCCGGCTCTGGCACCTGGAAAAGCCGCTCCCGGGCGAACCCCCGGTCGTCTGGGGTCCATTGTACGGCAGGCGAGGCGGGAAAAGCAAAGGTGCCATTGAGTGCGCGGTCCACCTTTTCCGAGGGCAGGACGGGAGTGACATCACCAATGCGCGGATCCGACGCGGCCGAAAGCGGTCCGACTCCAAGCAGGGTGAGCGTGAGGGAGAAAACTCGAAATGAAGTCATGGGAAGAGGAAAAGAAGGCTTAGCATCTCCCTGACGAATCATCACGTCCCAAAGTTGTGATCCTTGTCCTCCGCGTAGGGACTGTGTTCCGGACCGCGGGCGGCCTCGGCTTCCGTCGGAAGGCGGGTCCGGTAGGCGTCCTGGTAAAGTCCGATCTGACGGAACGGAATCGGCTCAAACCCCGGGATTCGTTCGGCGATTTTTGCCTCCTCGCGCAGAGTAAGATCCCCACCCGCGAGATCAACGAACCCCGGGTCCTCGGCGACGACGAGGTTGTCTTTTTCCAGGAGGATTTCGGGGTTGGTTTTGAACTCGGCCTTCATCTTCAGTTCGGAGGGTTTTGGGTTTTTGGAAACAATCAGATTACCGACAAATTGCGTGCGCCAGGGGAGTTCCGGCCGGTTGTCGAGCATGGTCGCCAACTCGGGATGGGCGGATTTCCAGGGTTCTTCGGTCGGATTAAGTTCCCGAACCCGATTGATCAGGCGGGGATTCGTGGCGTAGCCGCGCCCGACTCCTCGATCGTCCATCCCGAATACCGACCCCTCTTCCTTGAGGAAAATATTGTGCCGGATGATGTTGTCCGGCCCCGAGGCGATCCAGACACCAATGCGCGGGCCGGAAAAGATGTTGCCGTGAACCAGATTGCCCGAGGCTCCATCGTCAGGGTTCACCCCGCCGACTGTGTCGTGCATGTAATTATATCGAATCACGTTGCCGCGCATGGTCCAGTCGAGCCACGAATAAAAGGCCCCGACGTCGGCGGTGTTATATCCGCAGTAATAGATTTCGTTGAACTCATAGATATTATCATTGCCTGAGTAGAGAAAGGCGTCGCGCGGGGCGTGATGGATGGAATTGTGTGCAATGCGGATCCCCACGGCGTCCCGCACGGCATTTGCTCCGTTGGGGTTTGCGGTGGCACCCACATGAACTCCTGCGGAGTACTGGTTTTTCAACACGCCGTAGTGGTGGAGGTGGTTGTTGAGGACAAAGTTTTCCGACATGGTGAGCGATTTGCGATCGCCGCCGCTGACCGTCACTGCGCCTTGGCCGATGTCGTGGATATCGCAACTCAGCACGCCCGATTTGCGGCCGTGCACGACCACTCCGCGTCCGGCGATATTCCGGACCACACAGCCCGCGACAAGGCAGCGTTCCACGTTCTCCATCACGATGCCGTCGCCCAAAGAATGCTCCAGAATGAGGCCCTCAAAGACCAGATCGGTCGCACCGTTGACTTCAATAAGTGGTTGGTCGAGTTGGGTGACAATCAGTTTGGCGTCGGGACCATCTTCGCGCGGCCAGACCAAAAGCGTTCCGGTGGAAAAATCAATCGCCCACTCGCCCGGTTGGTCGATTTCCTCCGGGAGGTTCATCGCGCACCAGGCTTCCTTGCCTGACCCCGCCAGAGCCCCGTCTTTCGGGCGGTGGTATTTCGAGCCGATCCCATTGGGCAGCCCGGTGGCAAACGTGATGGTGTGGGTCGCAGGATCGATGGACTTGACCTTGAGCGCGGGATCCTCCCAGCCCACACGCCACTGACCCTTCAGCCAGACGTTTTCGTTTTTCAGCCAGCGGCTGGGGCGTTCGTCGCGATATTCAAAAACTCCGGGGATGGTTTTGTCGCCAATCTCTAGCACCGATTTCATTGTGGTGTATCCCTCATTTGGCCAGCGGGAGAGCGGCAGTCGACCGGTCTTGTCGAAAACCTCGAAAATCCCACCCCGGTCTTCGAAGCGGTCAGGAAAAGGACCGCCGTGTTTGAGCCCCGCCTCGGCAAGCGAGATCGCGACGACCTTGCCCCGCGCCGACGGATCGAGTCGCTCGCGCAGAGCGGGGTCAGTGACGGGACGGAAGTCGGACAACGAAAGAACCTTCGCGCCCTTCAACACCGCCCCGCCCGGCTCACGCGAACGATAGGTGACAGGGGCTCCCTCCGCGCCAGAATCCTGGGCTCCGAAACGGATAGTCGTTTCGACGGGATACAAACCCGAAGCCAATTCGACGGTGAATGGCCCAGTTTGGCCCGCGGTTTTCTGCGCGCGGATCGCATCCCGCGCCCGGTCTATGGTCCGGTAGGGGGATTCCGGCGTGCCAGCGCCGGCGTCGTCTCCTTGCGGTGAAACGTGGATCGAGGGCGTTGCGGTCGCTGAAACGATCGTGACTAAGAGGGCAATAAGAGAAAGAGGCTTCATAAAGAATTGATAAAAATGTTAGGGAAGAATCTTCCCGTCGGCGTCGAGCAGGTCTCCCAAGACAATGATCTGGCCAACCGAGAAACTGTTCTCCTTGTATTTGTCCGGATTGGCACGGAAGTCGCCGTCGGCTTTTTTCTTGGCCAAAAGTTCTTCCTTGGGTGGAACCTCATCGGTCAGCGTCCAGGTCACCGTATGTTTACCATAGGGCACGGCAGGCAACGGGCTTCCGACGTAGACATGCTGGTTGGCATAAACCGTGAAGAGCGATTTTTTCTTGGGGGCCTGATCGTCGAGCTCGACGGTGATGATGCCCGAGTCGGGGCCTTCCATGCCTTTGAAACCAATGTGGGTTCCTTCAAATTGAACCGTCATCTTCGCCCCCGGTTCGGCGGTGCGGTAAAGCGCGGGAAACCATTCGTAAAACTTTTTGCCAAAGCGGCGACAACCGGGGCCATCGGCCGCGTTGAGTTTTGTCCAGTTTCCCTCGAATTTCGCCCGGCCGTCGGCGGCGACCGTCTTGGCTTTGTCCCAGGGGAGCGGCGAAAGCGGTGCCGGCAGGGGGCGCGAAGCGGCTTCGGTTGCCGGAATTGCGGCGAGCTGTTGGAGTCCACGAACGGCCGCTTCGCCATTCAGAGCATGACCTTTCTCGCTGGGATGGCTGCCGTCGTTGCTGAAAATGATCTTCCCGTCGTCGGTCAGGCCGTTCGGGGTTTTGGGAGCCTGATGGATCAATTTTCCCTCGGAAAAAAGTTTCGCGGACTCGATCCCCATGTGAACGGAGGGCAGGTCATAATGAGCGGCCACGCGCTCATGCAGGGAGATGGAATTCGAGCAGAGGCCCTGACTGGCCTTTTCCAGCGCCTCGGCGGAAACCGTGTAGAAAAAGGCGATGTCTGTGTCGGGATCAGCCTGGCGCAGTTTGCGAATGATGCCCTCGAGCGCGCCGGTGACCTCCTCGGGACGATCCCGCACGTCGCTGCCGTCGTTGAGGGAGAACTCAATGAAGACGGCGTCGGGTTTCTTGGAAACAAGATCGGCGTCCGCACGGAAAACCCCGACCAACGAACCCGATCCACCTACACTGGCATTGAGTAACTCGATCTTGGCGTTCGGGTAGGTTTTGGTGAGCCAATCGAAGGTCGCGTTGCGCCACCCCGGTCCGGCCGTGATGCTGCCTCCATAATATCCAATGGTGACAGGCTCCCCCTTGGCCAGTTTGGCAAGGAGGCGCGGCAGTCCGCCCCTGGCCTGCAACTCCACCGCGGGCATGGGTCCGGTGGGTGAAGGGGCCTTGGCGGCTTCGGCATTGGCGGTCGTGTAGTCCTTTTCGTGGCCGATGATTTCCGGTGCAGCCTGTCCGAAAGCGTTGACCGTCAGAACTGCGAAGAGAGGGGGAAGGAGGTGGTGTTTCATAAGTCGAGATCAGGGTTTGAGGCGGGTGCGGCCGGTTTCATCTTTAGAGAATGTGAAGGAGCGTGTTGTGCCGCCGGCCTCGATGGAGAGGAGGGATCGGTCGTCGCTCCAGGTTGTCTTAGGCAGGGGTTCACCTTGCCGAAACGGATAAAGCAGGATCTGAAAATCCGGTGCCACCGAGCGACTGGCGATGACGAGGCGTTTGTCGAGGCCAAAGGACCGGCTGCCAGAAAGGCCGGATGACGCCGGCAGCAGCGTATCGCGGCGTTCGAAGGTTTCGAGGCGAACAGACGGCCGGTTTTGATAGTTTAATATCGCTTCCGGGTCGTTCAGCTTCAGGATCCGCACGAGGAGCAGTCGGTCGCCCTTTTGTGGCTTGGGCAGGCCCTTTTTATCCCGTTGCACCGTGGCATCGCAGAGGATGAGATCGTTGTCTTGAAACGAGGCAATCTCGGTGTCCGGGCCGGTCTGCATCAACCATTCGTAGAGACGCTCGGTTCCGTCCTTTTGAATGTCATCGATGATCAGCGCGTAGGGAGCTTTACCCCGCTCGAAAGCCACCGTGCGAAATGCGCGTCGCACGGGGTTGTGGGGATACCGAACCGGCCAGGCATCCTCATCCCAAAGGCGGGGATCGGAATTTTCAAAACCCCGCCAGAAATCGACCACGCCGGGACGGGTGTCTTTCTCACCTTTAAGCCCAGCAAGACGCTTTCCAAAATCCACCGCCTCACTTTGGTAGCTGGCCCAGCGGGCAAACGGAAAACGCACGAAGGTGGCGGGATCTTCGGTCACGATTTGTTTCGGCCAGAACCAATCGTAGGCCGGCTTGGCGTCGCAAGCCGCGATGAGGAGATCGCCCTGTTCCTCCAAGCCCAGCCACACGCCTGGACCCGGCCAGTAGCCCTGTCCCTGCCCGTCGATGAGGATGTTGTTGTGGTGACGGGTCTCCACGGAGCGGAAATTGTCCTTGGCCCAGACGCGTCCGAGAGCCGCAAAGGTGAAGTGGCCGCGGTCCGCGTGTTCGTGACTCGCGCCGACGGAATCCGTGCGGCACTCGAACTGGAGAAAGGCCGCGTTCATTCCCCACCCGCTGCGCGCCATGAGGGAACTCCGTACCGGGTCAAAAAGAACGGGCGGCAGTCCAAGCGCTGTTAGATCCTTCGCGTCTTCGGGCAAAGGCTTTTCGAGTCCGGGATCGGCCGCGGCCCATAAGAGCGGTTCAATGAGGTGAAACTTTCCCTCCAGTGGCTTGCCCTCTGCTGCGTGAACCATGCTCCGCCAGACGGCCTCGGCTTTGGGATCGTTCGGGAAAAAATACCGCCACATCGACAACGTGCCGATGGAGGGCCCGGTGTCGCCGCCGTCGCCTCCGCTCAGCCACAAGTCGCGAGTGGGCAGTCCGGCATTCAAATACCAATCCAGCATCGCCCGGTGATGGTTGTGTCCGAGCAAATCGGCGCCCCGGCGTTGCGCGGCCACAAAAAACGGATTGCCCCAGACCAAGCCAAACTGGGTGTAGCCCACCGCCTCGGTGGACATCCCGCTCGGGGAGATGCCGTAGGTGAGATAATCGCGGGCGATTTCGACGCCAAGTTCATAGACCCTTGGGTCATATCCTTCCTCGCCTTCAATCGCCAGCGCCAGCAGGGGTTGTTGCAGCCCAACGGCAATCCAGTTCCAGTTCCGGAAATGGTGAGGCAGGCGTGCGCCCATCCAGAGTTTTCCGGCAGTGGCCTCGGCTATTGTCTTGCGCACTGTGGACCGCTGAGCTTCCGTCATGTACGGCCAGGCAAAATCATAAGCATAGCCGAGCAAATGTCCGCCCACACCGTCGCGCATTCCCTGACTTGAGAGTGCGGTTCCGGTCATGGGACCCGAGGTTTTCGCCCGCCAGGAATCGTCACCCATCGGGAGTTTCGCGGCGGCTTCAATTCCGGGGCGGATCATTTCCGCATAAGTGGCGATTGCGGTGGCGGCGCGCCGCCCACGAACCTCATCCTCGGTGATCAGGGCGTCCATGGCCTCCATGACAATGGCCGCGAGGAAGGGTTGGTAATGTCCAATCGACGGCGGCAGGCCCTTGTTTTTTTCGAGAAGGGTGTTGACCGCAGCCTGATCGCCGCTGGCCAGCGCTTCATAAAATTCGCCACCCCAGTTTTTCGGATCATGCAGCGCGGCATCCAGCCGATTTTGCAGGGTTGCGTAAAGGCCGCGCCCGACATTGGTTTCTTTCAGGCGTTTCCTCAAGCCAGGCAGATCTTCCGGACTGATGAGCAACCGTGGATGCACCCCGGGCGGCGGGACTTGGGTCAGACGGTCCCTGGCAAGGCCTTGGTTGTTAATAGTGACTGCAGGCTTCGGCGAGGCGGGAAAGGGTGACTCGCCATTCAGGATCTGCTCGGCGGAAAGTTCGCCCGGCAAATGGGCCGGCGCCGCAATCAGGAACTGCAGGCAGGTGAGGGTGAGAACGGCGGATTTGAGAAGAATGCTATGAGTCATCACTAAAGGGTGTGGACGGATTTTATGAGGGGGCTTACTTTGCAGTCTCGGTCACTTTGACTTCCGCAATTTTCCCATGGAAAGGACGGCCCGCACCCATCCCGAAGTAGACCAATCCCGGCTTTGGTGCAAAGTGACCGGAGAACTCCTTCTCGGCAGTTTCGCCTCCTGCGGTGATCTTCATGGTGTTCTCGCCAACTTCGCCGCTGATGGTTATCCATTCATCCAGCACTTCGGGTATGGAGATCTCCGGCGTCGATCCGGCGCCCTCCTCCATGAGCCAGACAATCAGGGTGAGGACTCTCTTTTTGGCGTCATGCCGAATCTCCACCCCTGGAAGCGCAAGGATTCGTCCCATTTCAGGGTTGCTTTCGAGTTTCACTTTGGCCGTGACGGTGAGTGGGCCGGATATTGGCATCTTGTCTCTGGAAGCGAGTCCACTTTGCTGGGTTCCATCAAAGGCGATCACCTGCTTATGTTCCGGGTCGTTCGACAACGACAACCCGGGATCGTCCCCAAAGAGGGTTGGTCCCGAATCCACGGCGGGAAAAGTCAGGTTGCCTGCAGTGCCGGACGCCTCCTCAGCCTGCCAATGACCGATGACTTCGTCTGCTGCGTGGACAGTACCTGTAAATACGAGGAGAGCAAGGAGGGCGGGAACGGTTTTCATAAATGACTATTGGATGGAGTTTGCGGGACCGGGATTTGTCCGTCGGATTTCGACGAGGGTGCGAGGGGATTCGGAGTTGCGGAAGGCAAGAGTGTCCTGCTGATCGGCCCATGCGACGGTTGCGGTTTGCACGGACGGATCATAAGTAATATTAGGAAGAGTTTCTCCGGCACGAACCGGAACAAGCAGGACGCGAAACTTCGCAGCATCCGCCGTGTGCGAAATGGACAATCGGTCATAATATTGTTTCTCCCCCTTCTTTGTGGGCGGGCCCTCGAGGGTTTCCACGGCAAAAGCCGATCGATCGGTCATTCCTAGCGCATAAACGACGAGCAGCGGATCGCCGGCTTTGGGAACGATCACTGGTTTGGTTTCCACGGCCTTAAGATCGGTGTCATTTCCACTCCACGCCAGCGCGATCGCGTTCGTCGGCAGTCCGGAAACCTCTGCCTGCCAAACGCCACCGTTCAGCATTGCGGTCCACTGGTAGAGGCGTTTTGTCGCGTCCTTCCGCACGTCATCGATCACAAACCCAAAAGGATGTTCTCCACGCACGAGACCGGTGGTGCGGAAAACATATTCCATTGGATTGAATGGCGAGCGGCTGGTGGCGAGATAATTGCTTGCGTTGTAGTTTGTCCACCAGGGCCGCAACTTCATGCGGGCCGTGCCAGCAAAGATTTTTGCAATTTCTGGCGAGGGATCCATCTCCCAACCGAGGGCCTTCATTTCAGGCGACCAAATCTCGGGCGGCTGGGTATTCCAGCGCCAGGAATACGCATAGGTGAGATCGGCGGACGCCATAGAGGCATGTTGGCCCAGAACCGGGTCTAGATAGCGGCCAGAGGCATTGTAGCCATTGACCAGCGTTCCGGTCGGACCGACGATGGGATCAGGCTGCGATTTACCGTCCACCAAGACGAGGTTATGCAATTTGCCCGAGTAGTTCTGCGTGAATGGAGACTCGGTGATCCAATCAACCCCAAGGGCCGAGAAATGAAACATCCCGGCGTCCGCGTGGTGATGGCCCGCTCCGAGGTAGTGGTTGGGTCGGACCATGAGATTGATCCAAGCGGCCTCCGGCGTGCGGTCACTGTAGGCTGAGAAGACCCCATGCACGGGAGCGTTAAAATCGAGCGGAAGTGCGAGGTCGGCGCGGCTCGTGGGAACCACGTCCGCATCGTAAAGCACGGCACGCACGAAGCCCGGATACGTGAGGCTCGGAAGGCGAAGACGTTTGAGGGTTTTCACGGTCTTTTTGTATTTGCCCGCGTCGAAACCCGGCCGCGGGAGCAGGCGACCAGCCTCGTCGGTTTCCGCACCGGGTTCCTGCAGGGCGGCGCTGACCAGATAATCCGGCAACCGGCTTTGCGGATAGAATCCCTTGAGCTGAGTAGCGAGGTTGAGGGAGATTCTTTGTCGGCTGTGAGGAACGTATTGGGTGCCGCTATTCGGGATGACCCGGCCGCTGGGGGAGGTCATTTGCACCTGACCTTCCAGCAGCGCTTTCCAATGCGGGTGCGCAAAGAGGTTCTCCGCCCGGCGGGCGACGACAACCATGGAAAGTAACTGAAATTGGAACGCGCCGGGGTTTTTCCCGTTGCTTTCGAATATCACGCCCGCAGGATCTACGCCCCATTCGCAGAAGGCGCGAACGCTTTCGTGTCCGGCCGCGTAAGCCTCGGGATCGAAGCCCGGCAGCCCTTCGATCGCCGCCACCGCCAGGAAATGGGTAAGGTCCCAGGCCATCCAATTGACATCGCGGAACCGGATCGGTCCATCCTGCCCATGGGATCGCCGTCCATAAGTCGCTTTGGCAATCACACGACGCATCAGGTCCTTTTGTTCGGAGGTCATCCATTTCCCCGCCAGGTCAAGGGACAGGCCAAGATTCATGTGCGCGACCAGTCCATGAACATTCCGCCAATGCGTGCGGGCACCGGCAGCGTTGCCGGGAGTGAGAGAACCGTCCGGGCGGATAATCGACGAGCCAAATTCCGAATCGCTAATCTCCAGCCAGCGATCGAGCAGGGGCTCGCGCAGTTTGTAATAGTTGGCGACCGCGCTCGCGACATTCTTTCCCAACGGCTCGTCGTTCGTAAGAATGGCGTACATCGCCATGGCGGTCAGGCATTCCGGGACATAGGCAATATGGGAATGATGAATTCCCGGTTTTTGGCCCTTAAACGTGTGGGAGGATTCGAAAAATGCCTTGCCCGGTGCGAGTTCCCATTCGAGGCCTTCCAAATTGCCCGTGCTCAGCTTTTGAAAAATCTGCCCATCGCTGGTGCTGGGATCCCACCAGCTCTGACGGAAGAGATGCTCCATCTCGATGAGGGACTTCTGGCCGATCTCAGTCTTCTTCACCCGCGCCGCGAGCTTAGGGATATCGGCCTCGCTGAAAAGCAGCCTGGGATACTCTCCGGGGGGCGGAACTTTCGACCCCAAGAGTTGTCGATTAATGCCAGCTTCGTTGTAGTCGGACGTTGGTGTTTCCGGCCAGATTGTTTCCGGACCGCTCAATGCAGCCAGTTGGGCAGGAGTGACCTTCACATGATCCGTCCAGGCTCCCTGTCGCTGGAGGATCGGAATATTTTGCGTCGCGATGGACGGGTCGGCAAAACGCTCCGGGGTGTCAAAAAGCGTTACGACACTGGCGAGGATTTCCGGCTGGTTGGCCGGGAGCGACCAGGCCTCGCGACCCGCGTGAACCAAACCGCTTGGGTGGCGAGTGACGGTCAGACCGCTGGCACGCGCCGCTTCCTCGAAGGGAACATAGGGTTCGCCACCGATGTCCACCGCAGGAGACCGGACTGCTGGTCCCGCGGGGACAATCTCATCCACAGCGTAAACCCAGCGATCCGCAATCGCGGCGAGGTCGGAGGGAACTGGCGGCGGAGTGAGTTTGTCGAGTTGGAAGGCGCGAATAAACGAGGCCGGGACATACAGTGTCCCGTCCCTAAGAAGCGCCTCGGCGCGAAGCAGGTCGTGCTCACTAAGCCGAACCCGGAGTCCATTCACATAACCGTAGCGGCTGCCGGGAAAGACGCTGACTCCCTTTCCCAGGGCAGCCAGCGCGCGGGTCAGCGAGGTTCGGGTGTAAGGCAGACCTTTGTCTTGTGGTGGCGGCGGGAGGGTTGGATTTTGGGCGCCGAGAGGTGTCGCGACAGCGAGAAGAAGGATAAAGGCAAGAGGTTTCATGGTGCGGGGGGGAAGGGTTTGACAAGGTCGTGGTAGCTGTTCACTCCCGCAGCGAGATCGGCGGTGTCCGGGCTGTCCACGAAAACCGCGCATTGTCCGGGAAGAAGGTCATGCGCCGCGGCGGTCCTTGGTTCGTGGGAACCGGAGACAAAAAGTGTCCCCTTTCCAGCAGGGAGGGCAACGGGCGTCCCCGTCGGATTAGACAGCGCAGTGAAGTGTTTTCCCCCGAATGCGACGCGAAGGCCGCTTAGTCCATATGGGTCCAGCAGCGCAATTGCTTCCGCGGGAACCGCCCAAGAGGGACGGATTTCCACCAGAAACGAAGCGGGCGATTGGGCATTCCCCGCAGTGAGGGTGAGTTCGGTGACCGGAAACTGCGGAAGACGGAAGGGCACATCCACAGGTTCGACGCTGGCAAAATTCTGATCCCAAACGCGAACAACCAAGTCGCCGTATTGCCACGTCATCGGGGCGATTTCCCGAATGATTTGATGCCCCCCGCTGACCGTTCCGCCCGTTCCCAACCGGACGATCCCCTGTAAATCCAGCGCCTGCTTGGCGTCGGGTCCCGGGGCGACTTCAATGCGGCCGACGATCCGGTCAGGCAATCCCAGCCAAAGCTGGCGTCCCATCCAACCGCTCAGCGTTCCAACCGTAGCGCTGTTGAAAGTGCTCAGTTCGTAAGACCCAGAAACCACGCTAAACTGCCGGGCGACAATCTGCGAGCTTTGCAGGCCGGAAGTGAGCCAGGCCCACGAGCGGGGATCTTCGCGTTTGTCCGCCAGGAGAACCCGGGGATAAATTCCCATGACAAAGGCCTGCATGGTCAGGTCCTTCGTGGTGGTCAACGCGCCCATGATCGTGGCGTGGCCGGGTTCATCGGTCGGGATGTCCCGCAGAGTTGCCGCGTAACTGAAGCGTCCATACCACGAGCGCGGACCCACGATATTGCGGTCCGGGTAGGTCACATTGTCCGGGAGGGGCTGCGCCACGATGTCGCCGCGATACCACGGCATGGGCGGGCGTGCGTAAAACCATTTCCGGGGATCAGCGTCCGGACCGCCCAGCATTCCCCGCAACAAAGGGTTGCCGGTGGCGCCGATTACGTATTCGCCTCCCACGATGCCTTGAAGTGCGCTGTTCCACGTGTGTTTCCAGGAGGGTGCGGTCCAGTATTCGCCCTGCCTTCCGATGCTAATCGGGCCATACCATTCGAGAGATTTGAGCATTGCGAGCGCCTTGGGATCCCCGTCGATTTCATAAGTGCGCGCCAAAAGAGAGGCGACCACATCGTGGTAGCCGGCGGATTCATTTTGACTCCAGATGTAATGCGAACCCCCGTCCGGCAGGATATCCTCAGCAAAGCGGTGGAGGATTTTCTTGGAGCGGGCGACGATTTCCGGGTCATCGAGATAAAGGCCAAGGTTGAGCAGTTCGAAGGCAATCGAGAGATCGATGTTCGGATACCCCTTGGCATGTTTGATGGCCTGATTGTCGCTGTGGGCCATAATTTTGGCGCCGGCGATTTTCATCGCGGAATCGAGGGAGGCCTGCTGCGACGGAAGAAGCAACCCGGGATAGAGGCGGGCAAATTCGCGGATGGCAAGGACGGCCGGGGCAATGGCAAAGTCGTCAAACATCAGCGCCCCCGCCTTGGTCGAGCCGTGAACATTGATGGCATCGGCATAAGCGAGCGCCCGACCAAGGAAGCGGGCCAGCACGTTTTCATTTTGGTAGAGTGGACTCCCCGGATTGGCAAAGAGCCAGAGATAGGCCTCCATCCGGGCAGCGGTCACCCGGGCGGAGCTTTCAACGGCTGGCATCTTTTCAAAAACATTGTCCGTGGGAGTGTTTTTTGCCCACACAAGGTCGCCTTTTTCCATCTCCCGGGTTGCGCCTTCGGCCAGAGTTTTCAGGTAGGGATTGCCTTCCACCGTTCGCAGGGGTTGAAGAACGGAGATGTTTTTGGCCGAGCTGTTCGGGGCCGCCATGGTCGTCGCGGGAAGGGTGAGGGCCTTTTGGATGTCCACGACGAGGGTCTCGACAAAACCCGTCTCTCCCGCACTCTCTGCGGCGGAGGCCTGCTCGACAGCAACACGCAGCGCACTCTTTTTGATTTTCTCAGCGGGAGTTTGTTCCGGCAATGCTTCGACCAGTGGAGTCACGGTGGCAACGGGCGCGGCGCTGACTGGGCCTAGGCTGACCACAAGCAGCGCGCAGAAGAGGGGAGGCGTCCAAATTCGCATAAGGGCAACTATTCCAGGGGAGGAGGCATGGGGGCCTTAACCTCGGCGAGGATTTGGCCGTCGCGGGACAGACGGACATCCGTCTTCCCGTGGAGGGCGGGTCGGAAGGCGATCGTATCTTTTTGTCCGTCAAATTGTACGGTTAGCGTATCTCTCGCGGCGTTCCACTCGGTTTCTGGGAACGAAGCGGAGCCCTGACGGTAAGGGAAAAGCAGGACCTTAAACGCGGGCGAAACGGACTCGGCGGTCAGTACGAGGCGACGAACCCGTCCGTATTTTTTGGGTTCGGTGGCGCTGGCCTCCTCGACTATTGTGGGCTCGAGCAAGTTGCCCGAAGCGTTCACGACCCGGACCAGAAGCATGGGTTGGCCGGGCAGGATCTGCGAGGGGTCCTCCAATTGGGCGGGGAGAGCGGGCTTGCCTTTGGTTCGGGGCAGGGTTTGTTCCGGGTCAAACCCGGTCAGGACCACATCGAATTCCGTGTCGCTGCGGCGGGTGGTCGAGACGATCTGGATGTCCGGCTCGAGCGCCAGCGTCCAATCAAATCGCTGAGGGTTTCCGTCCACCTGGATGTCGTCGATGACAAGCATGTAGGGATGTTTGCCACGAATGAGCCCTGCGGTGCGGATGGCGTGTTGGACAGGCAATAAGGGCGTTCGCACGTACGGGGAAAGGGCACCATCGGGCTGGATCCAGTGGGAATACTCGAAAATGGGGCGATTGAGATATTCATGCGGCAGTTTGGTCAACGCGAAGTCATTCATGGTCTGGAGAACCGGTTGGTAACCTTCGGGGATTTTCACCAGCTTCTCGTCGATGTCCTTCTTCGTGTAATAGCCGTTTGGCTTTTCGAGACGTTTCCACTGCCAGTCCCAGGCATGCTTGGCATCACCGACCGCAAAGGTTGCCGTGGGAGTGTCCACAAAATCCACCATGCGCGCCGGAGTGTTGAGGTCCTGATTGCGCCCATTGATCGAAACGACGCTATTCTCCTTGGTGTGAAAGGATGAGTAGCCATTCGGCGACCAGATTCGGCCGGCTCCGGCCACCATGATCGCGTTGCGGTCGGAGAAGGCATGGCCGCCGTTGGCGCCTCGGGTGTGGAGGTTCAACATGGCGGCGTCCGGTTCCCAACTCGAACGGGTCATGAGGAGCGACCGCTCCCCGCAGAAAAACGTGTGGCCGAGATTCAGCGCCTTCGGGTCGTTGTTTTTCGGGTCAAAATCCGTCGCGTAGATCGCGTAAAAGAGCAGGGCATTAAAATATCCGTCCGGGCGATCGGGCACTCCTTCATAGTTTTCGCCGACGGTTTTTCGATAATACCAGTCGATGACTTTATCCTCCGGGAAAAGATACTTAAGTCCGAGACTGTCCATTGGGGCAAAACCACCGCTGCCCGCCCGGCTGCCGCCCAGGAGATCGTATTTGTGGAAACCACTGAGCATGGGGTTGATGCTATGAGGCAAAAACTTGCGAGCATAAGCCTGTAGGTAGGGATGGCCTCCGAGGTTTTCGAAACCATAGTCCTTCTCCCGGCTGGCGAAGAGAAGGATGCCGTCGAGTCCGAGTTGGTTTTTGGCCTCGCCCTCAAAAGTGGCGCCGGATTGAAACCAGCCATAAGTGAGCAGGTTTCGCCAACCGCGATACATGCCGCGCACTTTGAGGTCATTAAATCCTTCCTCGCCCTCGATGGCGAGAACCTGGTAGAGCCAGTAGGAAAATGTCGCCCAATTGCTGCGGGCGCTTTCCGCGGTATTGAAGGTGCCGTAGTTGTCGTGCGACCACGTGGTGGCGGCCAGTTCGCTGCGCAACGCGTCCTTCTGCTCGGGCTTCAAATGCGGAAAGAGAAAGTCGTAAATAAACGCGAGTTGAAACCGTCCGATCGGCTGATCAACGGGTGGGAGGGGTTCATTTGGTTTTTTGGCCTGCGCGACACGACGTTGTTCCTCGCGTTTGGCCTGGCCGAGCTTGAGTCCTGTCATGGTTGCGGCAGCCAGTTTTTCGGCCGCGGCTCGATCGTTCTCGATCAAGGCCCGGAAAGCTTCCAGAGCAAAAGCGTTCCAATAATAGTCCGGCATTTCCGTCGCGGTGCCGTCCGCCAGCGCCTCATAAAGCGCGGCGGCGGGCTCGCTGCGATTGTATTTGGATTTGCCCGGGTTCTCGGGCAGGCCGAGCCGGTAGAGCGGGACCGGCCCCCGCAGTCCACCGAACCCGCCTTTCCACACGTCGTGAGCGGCGTAGGGTGCGGAGTCGTCATAGGTCCCTTTAACCGCCTCGGTCCAGCTAAGGATGTTGTTCCAGGCGGCCTGGCCCGTTCGGGTGTTTTTCAGTCGGTCGCGCACGGCGGGGAGTTCCTCCGGACCGAAAAAAATGCGAGGATGCACCCCGGGAGCCGGGGCTTGCGGAATCGGACGCATCCCGGTCGGATCGAACTCCACCTTCCGCGATCCAAAGTCAAAAAACGGGGCCTGACCCCAGATTGGATAAACCGTCCGTCCGCTTGCATCTTTCGAGTTGCTATAAGAATCGGCGGGTTTGTCTCGGAACTTGGAAGACTCCACCGGATACCTTCCCTGCGCGGGTGGTTCGTCCACGGCAAGAACGGTGGCCAGGGACGCCGCAAAAAGGAGAGCGAGGGAGGTTTTCATTATTTTTCACCACGAATCGGCCAGGAGTCGGTGCGGAACGGGACAGTCGGAAGGCCGGAGTCATCGGTTAGATTAGCTTGGGCGGTGTCATTGATCCACGCGTAGCGCAAGGCAGCGGGGGCGTTTACTTCCGGGCTGGAAATGACGAGTTCATTTCCCTCCAAGATGGCTGTCGCGTCGACAAACTTTTTGTCAGGGCCCGCCACCGCAAAGAGAGCAGGTGCCGCGCCGTTGGTGGTTTTGAGCGCACCGCTGGAGTGAAACTTTACGCGGTATTTTCCATCCGCGCCGAGCTGTGCGGATTCCAGGGTTGGTCCGCAGGAAACGAGTTCCTTGTCATAAACTTCGTCGAGTGCCACCAGCGACAGGCGGCGGCCGATTTCCCGTTTATTGGCAGGGTGGACGTTTTCAGATTCCCCGATTTCTGTTGCAATAGCGATGCCGGTGTTGGGGAGCTTTTCCGCGGTCAGCCACTGGGCTTCGCGGACTTCGGCCCAGTTGGTGTCCCGACCGTTGCCTGCTTTCCAATTCGGCAATTGCTGGATGAGAAAGGGAAAATCTCCCTGACCCCACCGGCTGCGCCAGTCGGTGATGAGGAGGGGCAGCAATTGCCGGTAGGCAAGACCGCGGCTGCCGTCCTGTTCTCCCTGATACCAAAGAACCCCGCGGATGGCAAAGGGGATGAGCGGGTTTATCATTCCGCCAAAGAGTCCGGACGACGTGTGGGAGGCGCTGCCTTCCGGCACTTTGGGGCGTGCGGCAAGGGCTGCGGCGTTAAGGGGAGGAAAGGCTTTTTCGATCCGAACCTCACCGCCTTCACTCTGAACTCCAAAAGCTTTGAGTCCGAGGCCCGCCCAGTCGCGGTTCAGCGGCGGCCGGTCTCCGAGGTGGGTCACAAATCGAAAGGCAAGGAGATTCTTTCCCTCCCGCACGTCGTTTCCCGGAACATCGAAATGCGTATATCCTTTGTAAAACCCGGGCGCCTTCCGTCCAAATTCCCCGAGCTTTTTCCCATTCCAAAACGCCGTCACAAGCTGCTCGTTGACCATCCCCAGATCGAGTCGAAAACCCTTGCCCGCGCGGTCGGCCGGAACGGTCACTTCCTTCCGAATCCAGGCAATGCCACCATGCGGCAACCCGAGTTGCTGCCATTTCGCTTTGATGCTGCCCGGACTCCAGCCCTCGCCTCCTGGGTTCATCCAGGTGTCCGCGTCTCCGCTAACAGCCGGCTCGCTGCGTCCGTTTTGCTCCTCCCACGCGGCCAGGCGGGCGGGAAAGGCGGCAATCTGTTCGGGCAATTGCGAGAGATTGTTTAACTGCTCGTTGGCTCTTTGCTGGAATTCGGGAACGGTGTCTAGGGCCGCCTTGCTGGTCCAGCTCTCTGCCGAGGTTCCGCCCCAGGCGGCGAGAATCAGGCCGACCGGAACGCCCAGTTCCTTCTGGATCTCACGAGCGAAATAGAAGCCGGCAGCGGTGAAGTTTTCGACCGTGGCAGGCGAACAGACTGTCCAGGCAATCTGGCGCGAAGCCACCGGTTCGACCGACGGCTCACGGGGCACGGTGCCCTGCCGGATCAAGGGAAAATCAGCCGAAGTCAGATCGGACGCGTACTCGGGCTTGTCTTTAAGCGAGCCCATGGCAGAAGCCATGTTGGATTGACCCGAACACAGCCACACCTCGCCCACCAGGACATCGCTTAGGGTAATCTTCTGCGAACCTTCGATCACGAACTCTGCACCCGTGCCGCTGGCAACAAGCGGGTCCAAGGTGATTTTCCACCGCCCGATTTCGTCCGCCACCGCTGATTTCTCCTGCCCGGCAAAACGAACCTGCACCTTCTCACCCGGCGAGGCCGTGCCCCAAACGGGAACCGGCGCGTTTCTCTGCAAGACCATGTGGTCAGCAAAAACACCGTTCGGACGGAGCTCGGCGCGAACCGAAGCCGTCAGGCAGAGCAGGGAAAAGAGAATTCGTTTCATGGGAGCGCCTGGAGGGCTTCCGGACTAAGGGGGTGATCAAAGATTTGAATGGAGCGGATGAGCCCGGGGAACGATTCGAAGGCCTTGATTCCCTCGGCGACCTCCGTGATGGGGACGCGGCCGCCGATGGTGGTGTCGCCCTCGGTCCGCATCGGGGAAACAGCCGACCATTCGCCCAGGAGTTGACCATCGACGTAAAGCCGATAGACGGTTCCGTCCATCGTGCCCGCGACCTGGACCCATTCTCCGAGCGGCATGTCGTAAGCGTCGGCCTTGATGGCGTGCCATTCTCCGTTGCAGCCCATTTTCAGCACTTTGTCATGCAGTCGGATGGTGGTGGCGGCGGAGTGAAAAATTGTGCCGTAGCTGGTGGCGGGCGCTTGCTTTCGCACCTTGCATACCACGGAAAAGGATGGCCCCGTGAGGGACGCAAGGTTTTGGGAAGCGAGGAAAAAGCCCCCGTTGCTGAAGTCCGCGCCGTCTTCAGTGGCGGTCACGACTCCCTTGGGAGTAAGGGTGTTTCCGGCTGTGCCCCGGAGGGCTTGCCCTTCCACAAACTTGGAGAGGTCCCAGCTTTCCACCGGGCTTTCGGCCACAACGTTTGCCACAAGACCAAGGGCGAAGGAGACAAAGATCAGCGTGTAGATCAGACGAGGGATTTTCATGAGGAATGTGGCGGGTTTTTGCGGGAAAGTGAGAAAAGTTGCACTCGAGAATAAAGGGGGGGACGTCTTAGGTTCCGAATCGAAAGCCGGAAAAATCGGCGTGACCCGGGAGGCAGGGTTGGAGAGCGAAGTGGAAGAGGCCGACTTTGGCTCCAATCCAGCCGCCTTCCGTGGCACGGAAGTGGCGTGGGATGGTGGCAAAGTTTCCTTCGGGTTTGGCGAACTCAAAGGTCAGCGCTCCGTCGGGAGCTATCGCGACACGGAGGACGATCTGCGGAGTCATGGCGGCTCCGAGCACTTCGACGCCCGCGGGGGATCCGAGAACGAGGTGGCAGGCGCCCACGGCCGCCTGCAGTCCCAGAAAATGCGACCCGGATCCGCTGGTGACCCCCAGTCCCGCGATGGTGCCAGGTGTGCCGTTCGAAAAATCGAGGAGGGTTTCCACGGAAAAGTTTTCCGCCGGAAATTTTTGGCCAAGGAATCGCGGGTAGCGGGAAAGGTCCGCCTTAGGGCAGATTCCGCCAAAAAGGCGGAGGAATCCCGGGCGTTGCGTGAGCGAGCTCCAAGTGTCTTCGTGGTTGGCGTGCCATTGCCACTGCAGACCGAGAGTGGAGGCGGAAAAGTCATCACTGGTCGCAGGAACCTCGGCAGGGATTCCCTGAATCGGTTTCCGGGTGCGGGCGACCGGCTGACAGAGTCCATCCTGGACTTCTCCGAGCAAAGGCCAGCCGTCCAGCCATTCCACGGGCTGAAGATGGACGATGCGGCCGAAGGGCCCTCGATCCTGGAAATGTAAAAACCACCATGTTCCATCGGCGAGGTCCACCAATGCGCCCTGGTGTGGACCATTGATCTCGGTGGTACCTTGTTCCAGCACGACCTTTTCCTCATAAGGCCCCCAAAGATTGCGCGACCGGAAGGCGACCTGCCAGCCCGTCTGCACGCCCCCGCCCGGACAGAGAATATAATACCAACCGTCGATTTTATGGACTTTTGGGCCTTCGAGATAGAGGTGATGCGGTGTGTGGAAAAGTTCCTGCCCTTCGCCGAGAAGTTGGCGACAGTCGGGGGTCATCGGACGCAAATGAATACGTTCCTTTTTCCCGGCCCGGGAATTTGCATAAGCGTGAGCAAGGTAGGCCTGACCATCGTCATCCCAGAAAGGACACGGGTCGATCCATCCCTTCGCTTCCTGCAGGCACCACGGTTCCTCCCATTGTCCGGCAGGATCGGTGGCACTGGTGACATAAATGCCTTCGTCGGGCATGGGAAAAAAGATCCAGAATTTTCCGGCATGGAAGCGGATCGCCGGAGCCCAGACGCCGCAGCCGCTCCGCACTTCCGTATAGCTCGGATGGGGCACCTGGCGGATCGCGTGATTCACCAGTCGCCAGTTGACCAAGTCCTTCGAATGCAAAACCGGCAGACCCGGTGTGCAGTTGAAACTGGAGGACACCATCCAAAAGTCGTCGCCATGACGAATGACGTCCGGGTCGGAGTAATCGGCGTGAATGACGGGGTTCGTGTACGAACCGTCGCCGTTGTCGGGTGTCCAGGGGTAAGATTTCATCCTAATGATTCGCAAGCCACAGCCAGGCCGTGACACCGCGCGGATAATATTTGCTGCCCTTGGCTTTCCCGGAAACCATTTGGTCGCTCCAGGCAAAATACGCGTTCTCCGGATCCAAGAGCCAGCCGCGATGGGCGTTGTCGGCCTTTTCGTCTTCTTTGGCCCCGAAAATCTGCCGGTGCACGTGCTGACAAAGGTAAATTTTGCTCAGCCAGGAATTGTCATTCGTGGAACTTAGTTTCCAGCCGCCGTCTGAGAATTTGCAGACACCCTCCACGAGGACGGTTTTGAGATGCTGGGCGAGTGATTCCTTAAGCGCGGCAAACTCCCCGCCCTCGGCGAGAAGATTCTTCAAGCCCCAGATGACCGGAAAAACCAATCCCTCGATGGCCGGAATGATCCGAGAAGCGTTGCCTTCGCCCATCACGGCGGGAATAAAACCATCTTCCCGCATGTTTTTAGCGATGGTTTGAGCGCAACGCTCAGCCTGGGTGGTTGCGAGGCGGGCCGCGGGAGTGCCGGCCAGCATTTCGCGAAGTCCGAGATACGCAGCCCAGGTCTTCACCGCCAGATAGAGGTTGTTACGGGCCTGCCCGAGGGACACATCCAGGCTGTCGTAGGTCGTGATCTCGGCTCCGCCGAGGCAGCGTGAGGAATCCGCGCTCATCACTCCGTCGCGCTGACGCGGATCAGGATGGTCGCGGTTGACGAGGCTGGTGAGGCAGTCCCGGAAAATGCGCTGATTAGCCTTCAGCCACGGTTTGTCTCCCGTCTGAAGAACGTAGCTCGTGGCGCAGCAGACCCAATTAACCAACTGCTCATGGGTCATGTGCGAAAAGCATCCGTCCAACCCGAATTTTTCATAGGACGAATACCCCGGTCGCGAAAGGCAGTTCCCGATTCCCATGTCGTGGGTGAAACTCAGTCCACCCGGATATTCCTTGGGATCCCCGGGCAGTCGGACTTTGTCTCGGTAGCTGTACCTCTTCACAAACCAATCAAGTTGGTTGCGGACAACCCAGGGGTTCCTATCGAGTTCAAAAAAGAGGTGATCCACCGTCAGATCGAAGGTGTTTAACATCCGGTATTCCCCTTCGTTCACCGTCCAGAAGGCGGTGCCGTCCTCCGTGATCAAAAATTCCGTCGCTCCGTAATAGCTGCGGACCGCATGGGACAGTTGAAATTTTTGCGCGCTATTCAGACCCGAGCGCGAGACCTGGGCATCGGCCTTCAGCGCGGCTTTTTTGTTTCCCTCCCAATGCGTGAGGGCATATTTGGCCACGTCTTCAATCGCCGGGAAATATTGATGGTAAAAATATTTCGTCGGCAGTCCGCTCGTGACCACTCCCTCGCGGTGGAAACAAACGGCGAACTGGAAACTCTGCTTCTTTCCCGCAGGAACCTTGGCCAGCAGCGCTCCCACTCCGCCCAGTCCGAAGGTCCGGTTCTCCGCAAAGTCCGGCTCGAGCACCTGATCCAAGGTGAAGCCCAAACCCGAAAAAACTCCGGGTGAGGCGCTGACCAACGCGGTCACAGGACCCTGGCCGACCCCGGTGAATTTCCCGCGCGAGACGTCGTCCAGTCGGCGGGAGTTGTAGTAGGGATTGGATCCCTCGTAGCCGAAAAACATTGTGCGATCCTTGGTGCACTGAGTGTTGTCGATGGTGATCTCGGCAAAAACCGCCGGCACGAGGGCGTGCATCAGTTCGGCTTTGCCGGCGGTATGAGGGTCCGGCACCGACTTGGGCGCGGAGTAGATGGAAAAGGTCAGGTCGCCCGCTGACCACGTGTCGGACCCGACGCCGAACGCACGCGAGATTTTCCGGGCGTCCCAGGCCGAGACCATCCCCTGCTTGAGCGGTGCGTCTGAGCCAAGGTCGTAGCGCCGGGCGGAGTCGGCGCTGCTTCCGAAAAATGGCAGCGCGTCATAGCCCTTGCCGGAACGCTTTTCCAGACCGATGAAGACACTTTCATTGGCGGGTCCACCCAGTTCCAAGCCGAGGCCTCCTTTTGCTCCGGGAAAACCCAGGGTGAATGAGGCGAAGGCCCCGACGGGTGAGTGATGCGCGTTGAAGAAGATTTCGGATTTCATCTCAAGGCTTCTTGTTGGACGCATCCACGTCCGTCTGCGAATCAAAACCGCGTTCCGTATTGCCGGTCCGCAGCAATTCCATGTCGCGGGGAGGAACCTGGGGGCGGTAAACGTCAGAATAGATTCCGATCTTTTCCGTTGGAATGTTTTGAAAAGTCGGGATCTCGGCGAAGACCGGGGCGTCCAGCTTGAGGGCGAAGTCAAAGTCCTGCGGGTTCACAAACATTCCGAGATCTTCTGACTCGATATTGTTGGCAAAGGTCAGCCCGTCCAGTTCATTACCCTTTTCCGACTGCCGAATCGCGGTGGCGCACCGGACGAAGAGATTGTTTTCGATGATGAGACCGCTCGGGTAGGAGGGGTCGGTTTCGAGGATCTTTACTAGGTTCGGATATTTTTCGCTCCACGGGGGCTCGTTATAGGGAACGGAGTCAAGGTCGGAGCGCAGTCGGCGATCGTCGACCGTGTATCCGCGCGGAATCCCCCGGGCGTCCACGTGCATCGCCCGGGGACTTTCGATAATGATGTTGTTGCGGAAAATCTGATCATGCCCCCCGCCGACGAAGCCGCCCGACTCCGTCTGGTAGGCGATGTTTCCGACAAATTCGTCGCCGGAATCTCCATCGTCCACATAGAAGGCGTTAGCATTCATGGAGTGATGCACGAAGTTGTGCCGCACGATATTGCCGCGGGATGTCCATCCGCCGGTTGCAACGGTGTTGAAAGAAGAAGCTAAATGGAAGCATAAGAATGCCTAAGGGAAGCGATAAGAGTGAGCCAGGGAGCCTCGCGGGTGAGCGAGGCGCGCAACCAGCGCAAGAATTTGACGGTGCGCTGGGTGAGGCGGAGAG
>JBGSVZ010000043.1:0-105044 GCA_041752695.1 Terrimicrobiaceae bacterium | reverse complement strand
GGAACTTTTCACGCTTCGTTTGCTTCTTTTTCCCGCGGAACTCGTTCACCGCGAAGCTCAGTTGGCTTTCCATTCCCTCTTTTGCCTTTTTCCCTCTCCTTTGGCAATCCCGACTGCCGATTAAATCAGCGTTTCCTTAGTTGGACAGACGAACAATTCTCCGACGGACCTCGATCCCCTGGCGTGCCTCCGAGGGAAAGCGTCCCCCCGCTCCAAAAAACGCGGGATCGTTCAGCGTTTCCTGCCAGTCCGCAAGAATCCCGACACTGGGATTTGTGGCAAGACCGGGAAGCAATTGCGCAAAATCCTCTGGCGGAATTCCTGTGATTTGCAGGGCTTTGGCATCCACCGCAGCCAGATTAAGGACCACCGCACTCACCTGATTCCAATTTGTCGGCGAGGCGGCACCGGTCAACATGGAACCGTCTTTGCCCAGAAATTCGACTTTTAGCCGGAAGACCTTCGCGCCCACGACGTCAAAATTTTCGGATTGAATGGTATTGGTTCCCAAAGCCTCGGTGAACCGCAGAAAGTTTGTCGTCCACCCCGTTCCCTGGGCCCCGCGCTCGAGCTTCCCATCCCGGATACGATATCCTATCACGCTAACACCACGCTCGCCGCCGTATCCTTCTGCTTGGGAATGCAAGTAGAACTCATCACTCCCGTCCGCCGCCATGGAGCGCACAAACAGCGGCGGAAGATCATCTCGCAATACCGCGGAACTAAGGTCCGCCGTCATTCGGTCCATCGACGAACGCAGGCTCGAAGCGGAATCCATCTTGCGCTGGGCCAGCTTGGCGAACAGGACCGTGCTGTTGGTCATACTAAGGAGCGCGAACAGCAGCACGAGCAGAATGGCGCTCGCAACCAGCAACTCCACCAGGGAGAAACCCTTTCGCGCACATGTCCGGCGGGTTTTCACTATCGCAGGGGTTTCGCGCGCATCACGAGGGTTTCCACGAGTCCGGTGGGAGGCGTCATCTGGGGAGGCCACGAAACGGTCACATGCAAAACCTGCAACCCGGGGTTCGCATTGGCGCGACCGGCAATTGTCAGGCGGAATCTCGCATCGACCACCGCAGTGGTTTTGGCCCCGCTGGCGGAAAAATATTCCGTCGCCTCGCCCTGGGGATTCGGCGGAAGCTGAAACAGAGGGGTTTCCGTCGCACCAGGCGAAGCATTGCGAAGGTCGGCACTGGTGGCCGCAAGCAACTCCGTCGCGGCTTCCTCCGCTGAGGCCTCGCGCGACGAGGAGAGACCCATGGGAAGCAGCGCCAAAAGCACGACCAGGGCGAAGGAAATGATCCCAAACGCAATGGCCACCTCGATCAAGCTGAAACCTGCGGACGAAGGCGACAACGCCTGTTTCATGGGCGATAGACCGCCACACCGCCGGAAAGGCCCGCCACCTGCACAGCCCCGGAATTGCTTTGCATGGCCGCGGGGGTCATGCCGTCCACATTGGGAAGAAGACCGATTTCGATACACCGGGCGAGCCCGTTCGTGAGGGCGCGCGCTTCACCGCGACTATTGAACTCGATGACCCGGTCGAAGGTCTTGCCCGAAAACTCGAAGGACGGCAGAAAGCCCGCCCGATTCTCCGCGAGCACCAGGTCCGCCGCGGGCCTCCCTCCGTCCGCCACGTCGGCCAGCCTGACCCTTGGGAAGCGATGGACCCGGCTAACGGAAGTAAAAGTCACCCCCTCCCGCGCAGAAATCACGGCGACCTGCAAACCCGAGGCGTCGGAGGAAAACCCCACTTCCACCCGGACGTTCGCCGATTTGGCGTGGGAACGAGCAAGGTCGAGCAAACCGGCGATATCGTTCGCACTCTTTGCCGTGTCCTGCCCGCGTCCGATGGAATTCACCGCTGGCACGGAAATTCCGAGCAAAAGGCCGAAAAAGGCAAGGACCACAAGAAGCTCCACAAGGGAAAATCCTCGGGCAAAACTGCCGCACCTGTGATTTTCGTTTTTATTGCGGTACGGCATAGCGCTGAGCCATTTCTTTTGCGGATTCATTCATCCGGTGAATAGCAAGAACCGCGCCAGCGGGCAGTTCGGGGGGAGGGTTTTTCATCGTAAAACGATAACGTCGCACCGTGACCGGCGACTCCAGTCGGCGGGGCAGTTTATCCGTGCGGCCGACCGCCGCATAGATCCATTGATCCGGGAGAGAACCCGCCTGACCAGCATCCGAATTTTCTACCGCCGCGTCGAGCGGCCATGGACGGGCGTACACGTCACATTCGACTCCCTCCACCACGGCAGGACCGACTTTCCACTGCGGGGCAATCCAGGCAAATTCCAGCAGGCGACTGGAACTGATTCGATCGCGAGCGAGATCGGGATCGAGAGATTCGATCGAAAATTCGGTGCCGGAAGAGTTTTCCGAAATGACCAGACTCCCGCGAATATACCGGACCAGCTTGTCGTCGGACAAAATCTGCTTCCGGAAGCCGTCGGCCATGATCGTATTGTCCTCGCCGGAGCCAGTCGGGCCGGTCACTTCGGCCGCTTCGGTTTGCGTTCGCGATGCCGGATCGCCCCGGGACAGAATTTTCCGTGACTGCGGGAGTTCCTCCACCTTCCAAGCGAGGCCTGGTTTGAAGGGCGCCAACAGCCCCGCTCCGGATTCCGCAATCTGCGCCCACCCCGCCAGCGGAAAAAGTGCCATCGCAAGCACGGCGATGGTTGTGGCAAACCTATTCATTCACAACCTCCCATTGCCGATCCAAAACTTCCCCGGTGATACGGTCGATGGCGAGATGCACCCAATACCGCCGTTCGGCGCGCACCGAAAACTGGTTCGCATCTTGAGCCGCCCCTGAAAACCTCCCGCCTTGCACGACCAGATCCAGCAGGAAATTCCAAGTCCGCGTGGATCCGATCCCGCCCAGCGTGCGGATGGCGGCCTCCCGCTCGGTCTTGCGAATGTCAGTGATCGGGCTGCCATTAGTCGCGGAAAGAGGAGAAAGCGCACGCGCCACTAAATCCCCTGTGTCGCGAAACGGGGCGGACTGGCGGGCGTTGGTGAGCGCGGCCGCA
Source organism: Terrimicrobiaceae bacterium (assembly GCA_041752695.1). Classification (GTDB taxonomy): domain Bacteria; phylum Verrucomicrobiota; class Verrucomicrobiia; order Chthoniobacterales; family Terrimicrobiaceae; genus CALCJD01. The sequence continues at coordinate 101,997 of JBGSVZ010000043.1, read as the reverse complement.
ATCTGGGTGGCTTCGATGGCCGATAGAACCAGCGTGGCATCCTGCGTTTTCCCCGAACCAGTGAGAAGAGCGGCCAACACCGGGGCTGGCGCGGTGTTGAGATTGACTTTGCCTGCCACCAGCGGGAGATCCCCCGCCGTTTCGTCGGTGGAAAATGCATCCAGCAATCCCAGATCTCCAGAGTTCCGCGTCGTAAAATCCAGAGTCTTCCAGGGAAGATCCCGAAAGACATAACCCATCTCTCCGACGGACTGAAACGGGCGGTTCAAAATCAGCGGCCGGTCCGCGATTCGTCCCGGCACCGTAGGAAGCGCGCCGAGGTATCCGTCACCCGGTCGGATAATCCCGTCCACATCCCTGTAGCGCGAGGGATTGGACAGCGGATTGATTGTTCCCTCGGGGATATTGGCGATTACTCCAAAAGGAATGCGATAGAGCGCGGGATTTGCTCCCGGTCCAATCCATTCAAAGGCGGCGGCGGTTTGCGTCCCGGTAATCCACCCATCCCGGAGAACCCGCCAGTTTACCCCCTGGTTCTCGATGCCGGCGTTTCCACCGGTCCACGCTGTGGGCAGCGCAGCGTTTTGACGGATGGTCGTCCCGAGAAGATCCAACCCCGAAAGTCCCGTATGCCCGGAATGTCCGAACCGGACTGTGCGCGGGTCAAATTTGACCAGACTGATCTGAGAGCGCGGCTGCCTCCAGCCGTAAAAACGGGACTGCCACAACGGGCTTCCCGTGGCGAGCGCCGAGTGGTGCGTATCGATCTGGTAGTCCACCGTCGCCTCCTCGGAATCCTGCGTGCTCGTATTGGTGGCATCGCCGTGACCTTTGAAGCTCGCTGTTCCAGGATCCGACAGCCGCGGCAGAAACTGATCGAAGGTCTGATACGTTTTCCACGTGGTATCTCCTATGCGCCGGACTTGAAGGTCCACGATGATTTTGCTGCCCGGCGCGTCTCCCCAAATGCGAAAAAGATTGTGCGCTTTCACGCCGTAGTTGGCGAATACCACCTTCTGGCCAAGACCGTTGGTCGTTTGCGTCCATGCCACCGGATTTAGGCCAGAAATCGTTGTCGCCGCGGGATAAATACGGTCTCCCGTCACAGGGTCGCTCGCGTAGGCAGGTGGGACGGCAGTGTAAGGAAAATCATACGCCATGAGGGCATTTAGATCCTGCTGTAACGCGGCACTCCGCGCTGCCTTGGCGGGGACAGCCGCGAGGACAGGCTGTTCGAAATCGTAGAGTAACAAGCCGGTGGTGGAATCCTGGGCCGCCGGAGCAAGGCCACCGCCGATAATGGTCGGCGAGGAATAGTCCGCCGAGGAAAACCTCAGCTCCCGGTTTGCATTTAATACTGTAATGTCTTTGAACACTCCGGGAGGACTGTTGCTGTCTTCCAAATTTTCCAGCAACGGGTCACGCGTCGCATTTGCGGGACGTGAGACGATATCATACAGGAGGGTGGCACGGCATCGGCCCGAACGCGGCTGAATGCGAAATTCGAGGTTTGAGGGCGGGGTGGACGCGTTTTGGTGCGGGTTCCAAACGTCGAAGACCGCCCAGATTTGAAAGAGGTCACGGTTGAAAATCGGGCGATGACCCATCATCGCGATGTTGTTAATATACGGCAGATTTTCCACGCCATGGGAGTCGAGAAATGTACCAGGGGTTCCGGACGGAAATTGCACAGTGGTGGGGAAATCGTCCCCGTCCCACTGGTCGATCAGATTGGCACCAATCTGCATGACCTGGAGGTTGCGCAGCGAATCACGAGGATCGTCCAGGGTAAGAGTGTTGCCGGCATTCCGCCCCAGCGAGCCCGTCAGAATCACGGCCTGCAGCACTTCGAAGAAATTTGGCTCCCGGCCGTCGTCGGCGACTTCAGACAGTTTTTTGATCCGCCCGTCGTCACTGGTGGCCGTGTATTCGTAAGTGTTCTGCGCCGTGCGTCGCAGTCCGAAATAATAGGACAAAGTCGCCGCGTCCGGCGTTGCCTCCGCCAAGAGATTCAGTTTCGAAAGCGGGAATCTCCGAACCATCACAGGAGTGCCGGCGGGTACCGTCACATCAGGATCAGTTCCCCTTGTCAGAACCGTCTGCACCTCAAAACGCATCGCGGTCAGCGGGGGATTCAACTCATCAGGATTGGGCAAGGCCGGCAGCTTGGGACGGGTTGACTGTGGCGCATACCCGGGAGCATTTAAATCCCGACTGAAGGTCGTCAAATACGGCAGGGTCTGTGCCGGAATCGTATTCGTCTGGCCTGCAAATCGCAGCAACTCCTGGCGGGTGACGAAAGCCTGATTGTCCGGAAGAACATTCAAAAACGTCCGCGTCGGATCGGCCAGCCCCGCGTAATCCGCGCCCGAGGAGCCCGAACGCCAGGCGACAAAATTGGCGTGGTCTGGCATCGTCATCGGGGCAGGCGCCGTATTCAGCGCCACCTGATGAAGCCTCCCGCGCCGCGCGTTCTCGAATGCGGAAAGGGCGTTACCCACCACATTGATGTCCACCAGCCCACCGACATCATAGAGGTTGTAGGCGAAGCGCCCGATCACAAGTTCCGTGTTGCCCGGCTGGTTCACCGCCATGGTTGAGGAGAATGTGGCCCGGGTCTCTCCCAGCCGGTTCAGATAGACCCAATCCGGTGGTTGAAGAGTTTCTTGAGAGGCGACCAACTGAGGTTTCAGCCACCGATTGGTTGAGATTCCAAATCCGCGTTGCGGCCGGTTGGTCGTACTTGCCGCCGCCGCCCGGGCAAGAGCAACTCCAAATCCAGGATGGTTAGTGTATCCGTCCGTGACTTGAAAAAACGGCCGTCCTGCCAGGCTTTGTTTGACGAGATTGACGGGTGGAGTCCCGTTGGTCGCCACAACTTTTTGGAGAGTCAGTGAGGGGGCGGCCGTCAGCAGGACATTTGTCCCGAGCATGGTCACAGTCGTGTTTACCGTCAGCGGCTGGAAAACCGCTCGTGGCGCATTGGGCATAGAATCGAGAGCGGAACCCGCCGCGATTTCCTGCAATATGTCCGCGACCACCACCTCGCAACTGCTGCGCGCCAGAAGATCGACCTGACTATTGGCTGCGCTACTGTCGCTGATCGAGCGTTCGAGCAGCACCTGGGAGAAGAACGCCAGCGTGATCGCCAGCATCAGGACCATGATGGCCAGCGTCACCACCAAGGCCATTCCGGCCCTCCTGGGTTGGGTGATGTCCGCTCGGAATTTCATGCAATTTTATACGTCTCGAACCGAAGAGCGGAAGCCACCCCATCGGAACTTAAAGCGAATATCGGTCATTTCCAAAACTTTCCTCATGATACACTGGTGTATTTCCCATCATGGGGAAGCCGGGCAATGACATCGATCTCCACGCGAATGCCCGCGAGAAGGGGCGCTCCGACGGTGGTGCGAACTGGGGGCACCTGCCTGGAGAAAATATTCTGATACACGGCATCAAACCCTCGAAAATCCGCAAGGTCCGCAAGGAAACACGAACATTTGACGACATCGTCCAAGGAGGCTCCGCCCGCAACCAGGATGGCTTCGATATTTCGCAAAGTTCTCTGCGTTTCTTCTTCGATCGAACCCAAAACAGGCTGGCGGGTGGTCATATCCAGGGGACCTTGACCGCTGACAAAGAGCCAACCGTCACAGACGACACCAGCCGCGACATGCGAACTGGGAGAAGTCACGTCGGGGTGATAAACTCTGGTTTTCATCGCTCCGTCAGGCCCAGATGGTCGGGTCGAGATGAATGGGTTTGTGGTCCCGGATGGACAGCCAGACCGCCTCACCCAGCGCCACCGCAATTCCCCCTTCGCGGCTTCCCGCCAGCAGCCCGAGTTCCCGGGAATTGTCCGACACACCGGCAAAAAGATCGTTCCGAATCAAAGGATCAGCGCCATCATGCCCGCCCACGGCCTCGGGGATTTCGATCTCCTCACGACCACCGAAGAGTGGCAGCAACGTCACCCGTTTCAGTCGTTCGCGCGATTCCGTGAGTCCGGTCGGGTCCGGATTGCTGCGATGTTCCGCCTCGATGCGTCCGGCCGTGCCGTTGATGCCGAGCGTGTATCCTTCCCATGGCGTGCAGAAATTGCACGAGTAAGCGAGCGAAGCCCCGCGGGCATAACGCACCACGGCGGAATAGGTGTCCTCGATGTCGATCTCCGCGTCGTAGATATAACGCGGCTGATCGTCCGGATACTGTCTGACATGCGGGAGAGCCATCGCATCCCAGTCCGTGGAAACAGCAGGGGATTCGGCAGCAAATTTTCCCGCGTAGTGCTTTTGAAAAACCGGGCAGGCGCGTTTTTCCTCCACGCGATCAAGGGCTTCACCCCTCTCACCGCGCGGGCGAAGTTCGCCTTGCGATCCATAATAGTTCCGCCGGCCAAAGGCGAAAACCTCCTCGGGCAGATCATCAAGGAACCAATTGATGAGATCGAAATGATGGCAGCATTTGTGAATATTCAAGCCTCCCGACTTGGCCCGCTCCCGGTTCCATCGATAAAAATAGCTTGAGCCGTGTATCGTATCGAGGTTGTAGGTGAATTCGACACTGGTGACCCTGCCGATCTTCCCGGCCAGGAGCAGCCGTTTGATGATCTGATGGTGGAGATTGTAGCGGTAGTTGAAGGTCACCACGACACGCCTGCCCGTGCGTCGCTCCGCCTCACGCACTTTCCGAATTTCGTCTGCGGTGATGACCATCGGCTTTTCCACCACGACGTCACATCCCGCCTGAAGAGCCGCGATTGTATTTTCACAATGCAGATAGTCGGGAGTGCCCACCAGGACGACTTCGGCACCCGTCTCACGAATCATTTTTTCCATCTCACCAGGACGGTAGAAAGGGATGGATCGATTGACGTTCGCCAAAAACTGCGCGACCCGATACTCATCGAGGTCCAAAATCCCCACCAGGTCACAGGATTCGGGAAAGGGGCTCTCCTCGTGTTTCCCCGCCCCGAGAATCGGCAGGGCGAAATGATAAATCGATCGGGTGCTGAGCCCGCAAAGTGCATAGCGTTTCCTGGACATCCTGACAAAGAAAGTCCTGAAACCCGCTTGATTTGTCCAGCAAATTCACCGATGTATTTTTGATTCTAATGACCGACCCGACCCTGAAAATCGCCGTGGTGGCATTTGTCTACACGCCGAACTCCCATGCCGACGTGATTATCCGGCGGTGGCTGGACCCCTTCCCCACCGACGCCAAGTATGAGTGGACAGGCGCGCGAACCAGAATTGTTTCGATCTGCATCCTGCAAAAAGGAGACACGGATCTGTCCCGGGACGTCTGTGTGAAACACGGCATCCAAAACTGCGAATCCGTAGAAAGCGCCCTGACGCTCGGAACCGACCATCTTGCCGTGGATGCCGTCATGATCATCGGGGAGCACGGCGAGTTTCCCGAGAACGAATTCCGCCAAAAACTGTATCCCCGCAAAGAATTACTCGACCAAGTGCTCGCCGTCCTGGACCGCAGCGGGAGAGTCGTGCCGGTGTTTTTCGACAAACATTTTTCCTGGAATGTGGATTTCGCCAAAGCGATGTATGACGATCTCGAATCGCGAGGGGTTCCCTGGTTTGGCGGCTCGTCCCTTTCCCTCTGTCCGATGTTGCCACCGCCAGGAGACTTACGCGGCAAGGAGTTCCGGGAAGTGGTCGTCACCACATGGAACGCGTTGGAGGCCTACCTCTTTCACGGACTGGAGGTTCTGGAGGCGATGGTCGAGCAGCGGCGAGGTGGAGAAAGCGGGGTGGAGTCCATCATCGCCTGGCGGGACGAAACCGCTTGGGCGGCGATGGACCTGGGGGAGTTTTCCGCAGACCTCCTCGAAGCAGCTCTGCGGTCCGTGGGAGGCGAAGTCTGGCCTTCTTTTCAAGAGTGGTGCGTCCGGCGGGATCAGCCCCTGGAAATCTTTCAGTTGCATTACAAGGACGGACTCAAGGCGACGATTGTGCGCCTCAATGGCATCATCCGCAAATGGGCTTTCGCCGCACGCGTTGCCGGACGCGAATCCCCGATTGCGGCGGCACCCATGGCGGGCACGGCGGAACAGGGCTACCCCCATTTCGCAAGGCTGGCGCGTCGGATTGAGGATTTCTTTCTCACCCGTCAAAGCCCTGTGCCTGGTGCCAGACTCTATCTGACAACCGTGGCCTGCGCCTATTGTATGCAGGCTCTCGCGAATCCTGGAACCCTTCTGTCAAACCTGGAAATTGTCGCCCCGGCCCGATCCCCAAAATGACCGCATCCCTGTTGCTGGAATCTGAACCCTTACCCTCCGTCTTTGTCGTCGGGGACAGCATCTCTGTCCACTACGGCCCTTCTTTGGAGCGCGCATTGGACGGTGCGTGCACCTATGACCGAAAAGGCGGCTCTGAAGAAGCCCTTGCCAATCTCGATCTTCCTCAAGGGTCCAACGGCGGAGATTCATCCATGCTTCTTGAGTATCTCACAGAACAACTCATGAAGCCGGATTTCCAACCGGACCTAGTGCTTTTTAATGCCGGATTGCACGACATCAAACGCGCGAAGGTACACGCTCCCCCGGCGATCGATTTAGCCACCTACCGCGAAAATCTCCGCCAGATCGTTTGTGCCCTGCGCTCTCGAAAAATCGAGACCGCGTGGATCCGGACAACTCCCTGTCTCAATGAGATCCACAATGGAAAAAATCCACCAGGCTTCTTCCGCTTCGAACGCGATCTGGACCTCTACAATGAGGCCGCTGACGAAGTGATGCAGGGATTTGGGGTGCCGACGATTGACCTGCATCGTTTCACGTTGAGCCTGCAAGATGATCCTCGGGAACTCTATTGCGACCACGTCCATTTTCAGCCTTCCGTCCGAGCCCGGCAGGGCGTGTTTCTGGCCGGATGGATTACCGCCTACTTGGCTGTCCGTTTCTGAAGGGCTCGGGCGAGACGCCGCAAAGCGAGAAGATTAAGTTCGGCCTTTGCCGCAAACGAAGAAAGCTCGAGAAACTCCGTGATTCTCACAAAGTCCCCCTCGCGATCCAGGCCGTGAGGATTGCCCCCGAGAGGTCCCAGTCCATCCAGAGTCGGAGCATGGCGGGCGAAATAATTCGCATCGCTCAACCCCCGCCGTCCGCCGCAGGAAATCTCGCATCCCAACTCCCTCCCCGCTTCTTCCCAATGTTCCGCCAGGCTCCGGCTGCTGTCTGAAGGCACAAGCGGGGGGATACTGCCTAATTCTTCGAGATGAAGGGGACCGCTCTTTGCCCCGGCGGCCGCGAGTTCAAAAAGCCGCCGCGCCTTTTCCGCAAAATCATGCGGATCGGTGTAGCGAATTTCGAGCCACGCCTCCGCACGATCGGGCACACGGTTGGTGGATTCTCCCCCTCGAATGACTCCCACGTTGACCGTGGTATTTCGCGCGTAATCGGTCCAGGTTGAGATTTCCAAAATCTTTTCGGCAAGGCCAAGGATGGCATTGCGACCCGCTTCATGACCATTGCCCGCGTGGGTGCCTTTGCCATGACACTCCAGGCGGTAGCGGGCAATCCCACTCCTTTGGGTCACGATCTCAAAACCGTCCGCAGCGCGATTGTCCCCTTCGAAAACCAACACGGCGTCCGGTTGGGGAAACCGGGTAAGACACCATGCCGAAAAATCTGCAGGGAGTCGCTCCTCCGCCGCATTCCAAGCCCCCACCCAGCGGACCGACCGCCACGCCTCAGGGTCGACTTCCTCCAGAACCCGCAGAACGAGCCACATCATGGCTGTGCCACCCTTGATGTCGTATACGCCAGGCCCACGGACCCGCCCGCCATCTTCCAAAAAAGATTTCCCGGCCCCAGCCTGCTCCTCCGGGCTGTAAACCGTGTCGAGATGGGAGACCAACAAGACAGTCGGCGCTTCAGCTGCGGAATCCAAAATCAAATGGCGCCCCGTGCCCGGTAGCCCACAAGACACATCCGCCACCTGCCATTCGAACGGGGCAAATTGCTCGCGGACCATCTCTGCGTTTGCCTCCACCCCCGCCGCATTTCCGGTGAAGCTATTTTCCTCCACCATGGCCCGCAAAAAGGCCCGGGCCGCCGGAAAATGACGGGTGACCGCCGCCGTCAGGTCCTCACGCGTCGCCTTCACAATAGCTCGCCAGGATTATGCGTGACCAAGGGACCTGTCGCCGGAGGAAAACAACCGTCTTCGTGATACGACAATCCGGCATCGCTGAGGTATGCGCGCGGGACATAGTCGATGGCCCGCGTCGCAGAGAGGTCCACCCGCGGATTGTCCGAGGCAGAGACCACCGGAAAAACGCCGAACTCCAATTTGGTTGTCACGGCGCACTCGACCGCCCGTGCCACGTCGCCAATCTCCGCATAAATCGAACGGGACCGCTTGTTGGTCGACCACTGTCTGTCGAACTCCGCGTTTCCAATCGGGAAAGGCTGACCGAGCCGAAGGCAGATGGTGCTTAGTCCGTGCTTTCGCCAATAGACCCGAGCCAACTGCTCGCCGAATAATTTGGTGCAGGCGTACAGGTTGGTGGGCTCGACCGGAGTATCCGTGCCATAGCTCGGGGAATGTTTGTTTCCGAGAAGTATGGTCATGCTGGAAACATAAACCACCCTTCGCATATTCCGTCGGCGCGCCGCCTCGAGAAGATTGTACGTCGCACCCACGTTCACCTGAAGACGCTGCACATCCGCCGGGTCTGCCTCCTCTTCGGAATAGTCGACCCTCCCCCCTTCCCCGGGCGCCATGGCCAGGTGAATGACCGAGTCCACTCCTTCAAGGGCCCGATAAGTCTGAGCGAAATCCGTCAAATCCGCCGCGAATGCGCGTCCATCTCCCGAGGGCACGCGCAGATCCGTCAACCGGAGGTCCATCGACTGCTCCCAGATGGGAACGCACTGGGAACCGATTTTTCCAAAGGCTCCAGTCACCAAGACCCTCGGCCGGACGACGGTTGTGATCATGCGTTGACAGAAGCAAATCCGAGCTCTACTGTCAATGGAATGAATTCTCCGTTGAATTTAGGGTCTAGAGGGATGGGTTTCGGATGGTTCCTTCTGTGGGCGCTTCCCCTTTGCCTCAGAGCAGAAATCATCGTTTCTTACACCGCTCCTTCCAGCCCCACCCTCTCCGATTCGGCTTGGGCGTCCGCAGGTCGGGCAGGAGGCGGGACCGACGTCGATAGCCCAGAACCCGCCTGGCGCATCGCGCCCACGGAAGGCAACGCCCTGAGCTACGCCATCCCCGACCCCGATGAACTTCTCCGCGATGCCTTTACCAAAGGATGGAAATACTCTGCACGGCTCCGCCTCGACCCGTCCCCCAAGCTTCCCATTGGGCGCCATGTCGCCACTCTGGGTGTGGAAAATGCGGACAAAAAAGAGGCTTTTGTCGCGTGGGTACGGACCGATGAAGCGGACGGCTCTCTGATGGTGGAGTTTAATCGCCAGATCATCCGACTGCCCGACCTAGCCGCCAACGCCTATCACGAGTATGCCATAATTTACGATCCCGCCTCCGCCAGCGCCCAACTCCTGGTGGATGGTCTGGCGGTTGCCGAAAACATTCCCGCCGTCACCACGGACCGATGGTTTCTCCGCTGGGGCCATAATTCCGTGGCGGCACGCGGCGCGGCCGAGTGGGCCGCGGTCAAATTTGAGGCCCCGGCCCCGAAATAGCCGTGATGGTCGGTCAAAAGTGGTTATGCGTGAAAATAAATACACCGATGTATTTTTTAAGACACTTGCCCTAATGACCACTCTTGGTGTTCTGGCAATACCCTCTCAGGCACGTGGTGAGGAGGATATCTCCCTCCAACTGGCTCCCCTGTTTTCTGACGGCGCAGTTCTGCAACAGGGGAAGCCCGTGCCGGTTTGGGGCCTCGCCCAGCCTGGCGCAGAGATTACAGGTGAGTTTGCCGGACAGTCAAAAACCGCCACGTCGGGACCGAACGGCCGTTGGTTGGTGACATTCGATCCGCTGGTCTTATCCAGTCAGCCGCAAAGCCTCCGTGTCCGCCAGACCAAAACCGGGGATGTTGTGGAGGTCAAAGACATCGTCGTCGGAGATGTCTGGCTATGCTCCGGGCAGTCCAACATGGCCCGGGCTGTTCATGACGCGCCGGACGCCGCCGATTTTCCGTTGATCCGGGGTTGGGTCTCCCCTCAGGCTCCGTCCACCAAACCGGAATTCTTCAATGCAGGAGCCTGGTCGACGAATCCTCTACCCGAGGAAGAGGGTGCCCCCGGCTGGTCGGCGGTCGCGTACCACTTTGCCAGAGACGTACATCGGGAAACCGGAATGCCCATTGGTTTGATCATGACCAGTTACGGCGGGACGGAAATTCAATCCTGGTTGAGCGAAGGCGCGCTGAAAAATTCCGGCGCGAACGACGCGGTGCAAAAACGTTGGGCCACCCGGCTCGCGCAGCTTCCCGAAGAAACCAAGGAGTGGGAGAAAGAGTATGCCCTCTGGAAAAGGGAAACCGACGAAATCATCGCGCGGGGCGAACAGCCAAAACGACAACCTCCCCGTGCGCCGCAGGGAGTGGGAACCCGCAAACAACCCGCCTCCCTCTACAACGGGATGGTGGCACCCTTCATCCCCTTCGCCCTCCGCGGGATCTTGTGGTATCAGGGCGAAAGCGATGTCGGACGTCACGGGGACTATCCAAAACTTTTTTCCGAGCTCATTCGGAGCTGGCGGGCTGACTTTGGCCAGGGCGATCTCCCCTTTTATTTCGTGCAACTCCCCAACTATGAACCTAAGGGAAACTCGCCACCGAGGAACTGGGCGTTTCTGCGGGAGGCTCAATCCTCCGTGTTGTCCTTGCCGAACACGGGCATGGCTGTGACGATTGACATCGGAGACGCCAACGATCTCCATCCGAAAAACAAACGAGATGTCGGCCTTCGTCTGGCCCGTCATGCCCTGAAAAACGAAAATGGCAAGGTCATCGCAGCCAGCGGCCCGGTCTTTGCTTCGGCCAACCGAGCGGGCACGGCAATGAGGGTAAAATTTCACGATAGTCCCAAGCTGGAAATCCGGCAGGTGGAAGGTCCGGCATTTGAAGTTGCCGGGGTAGATCAAATCTTCTCGCCCGCCACGGCGCGGATCGACGGTGAGGACCTCCTTGTCTCCTCGCCCGGGGTTCCCGAGCCCGTGGCGGTTCGTTATGCGTGGTGGAACAATCCGGCGGTCGTGCTGGTGGGAGCGGACGGTCTGCCCGCCAGTCCCTTCCGCTCGGATGATTGGCCCCTCCGGCCCGAAAAAGAAGAGGGCTCCCCGGCGCAATGACTTCGGACAGTTCCCCGACCCGCTGGCAGTCCCGGCGTGCGGATTTTCTGGCGGACGGGCTTTATGGAAGTCTGGAATCCTACTTCCGCGGACTCCGCGCCACAGCCCCCCTCGACCTGAGTTTCCAGAGATGGCGTGATACCCACGGAGGGGGCACTTTTACGGACTGGCAAAGAGAAGCTCGCGAGTTCACGTTGTCCGCGCTCTCCTATGAAGCGGGCCCGCCCGACCTTCACCCGGAGGTTGTCGCCGTCGAAAATCGCTCGGGCTATGTCCTGGAGCATATTGCCTTTCAAACCGCTGCCTGGTGCAGGGTCGCGGGAGTGTTTGCCAAACCGCACGGTCCGGGACCTTTTCCGACCGTGATCGTTTTGCACAGCTGGGGCGGACCGATGATTCTCGGCAAAGAGCGCGTCTTTCCGCTCGGTGCGTCCCATCCGCGACTAGTGGAACTTCTCAACCAGGCGTATGGCGGGAAATTTGTCGGTGAGGAACTCGTGGCAGGGGGTTACGCCGTGCTGGCCATCGACGCGCACCATTTCAGTTCCCGCCTGCCTTGGGGAGCCCGGCTGCTGGCCAGTCGATCTGCACCCTGGCTGCCGGAGAGACCGGATGTTCTCGCCTTGGAGGTGGGGGAATTTGACCGACTGGATACCGCGGCCAAGGAGTTGCTGGAATACTCGCATCGGTATGTCGGGTGGGCGGGTACCACCTGGACCGGGATCAATTTTGGCGATGACTCGCGCTGCGTGGATTACCTCCTCACGCGGTCCGATGTGGATGGAGACCGTATTGGCTGCATCGGTCAATCGGGCGGCGGTTACCGCTCCCATTTTCTTGCCGCCCTCGACCCCCGCATTCGGGCTTCCGTCAGTTCTTGTTGGTTCACGACCGGCGATTGGACCCAAGCGTACAAACTCATCGGGCCCATCGGTCCAGCCCACGTGGTGCCGGGGCTCTGGCGAAGAATGGATTTGCCTGACATCGCCGCGCTCGCCGCGCCACGCGCCAAACTGGTGATTTGCGGACAGGACGATCCCTTGTTTGCGCCGGAAGCCATGGCCGAAGCCGCGGAAATCGTGCGCGCCGGATACGCCTGGGCCGGGGCCTCCGAACGGTTCCAATTCTTCTTTCCGCCAAAGCCGCATTGTTTCGACACGGAATGCCAGCAGGTCGCCTGGGCATTTTTTGACCGCTGGCTGGCCGATACTCCAAAACATCTATGATCACTAATCCACCTGACAGTATTCAACTTGGCCTTTGCATCATGCTTCCTTCGCCAGCCATCCTTGAACGCATCGGCAGGGATTGGGACTGGGTCTGGTTGGATGGGCAGCACGGCCAGATCGCCGGTTACGACACCATGCTTTCCATGGTTAGGGCCTGTCAGGCGGCAGGAAAACCAGCCTTCGTCCGCGTGCCCGGACACGAACCTTCCTGGATCGGGCTTGCGCTCGACATGGGGGCGGACGCAGTAATTGTTCCCCAAGTGGACAACGTCGAACAGGCCGGCCGGATTATCCAAGCCGCGAAATTCCCCCCCCTTGGAAACCGGTCCTTCGGCGGGCGTCGCCCTATTGACCTTCATGGACGGAGTTATGTGCGCGAACCCGACCGCAAACCCTGGCTGATCTGCCAGATCGAGTCTCCAGAGGCTTTGGAAAATACCGCGGCGATCGCTGCCCTGCCTGGAGTGGACGGTCTTTTCCTCGGCCCCGATGACTATCTTCTGCGGCAGGGTGTGGAAATCGACACCACCGGCGACGAAGGAATGGTCGGCGCGGCCATTGCCCGCATGGCTGAGGCATGCCGGCCTCTGCACAAGGCGCTGCTTTGTGTCGGCATGGGAGGCGATATGTTCCGAATCTGCCTGGAAAACGGCGCCACGCATATCGTGGCCGGTGGCGATGTGGGCTTCCTCGCGGGCGGATCAAAAACTGCCGCGGAAACCGCCCGGCAAAAACTCGCCCACGCAGGCGACGCCCCTGCAGCCCTGCAGAGTCTCTATTAAGGAACGGCATCTCATGAAAAACCGCCTTCTCCTTGCCTGCTTGACACTTAGCATTTGCATGCCCGTCCGCGCGGAAATCACCCTTGCACCTTTGTTCACGGATCACGCCGTCCTCCAACGCGAAAAGACGGTTCCCGTTTGGGGAAAAGCCGAACCCGCTGAAATCATCACCGTAACGTTCAGTGGTCAGAAGAAAGAAACCGCCGCGGATAGCGCCGGCCGATGGAAGGTCCTCCTCGACGCCATGCCGGCTTCCAGCTCTGGGGCTAGCTTGCAAGTCACCGGGTCCGTGTCAGGCGCGACAGATATTCAAGGCGTCCTGGTCGGCGACGTCTGGTTTGCCTCAGGCCAGTCCAACATGCAGCACACCGTTTCCAAGTGCCGGAACGCGCAGGAGGAGGCCGCAACCGCAAACCATCCCCAGATCCGAATGTTCAAGGTGTGGTTTAATGTTTCCGAAACCCCTCAGGAATCTCTCACCGGGAAGCGCGCCAAGTGGTCTATTTGCCAGCCAAACAGCGTTGGCTCATTTTCCGCCGTCGGGTATTATTTCGCTCGTGAACTCCACAAAGAACTCCAGGTTCCGATCGGCATCATCAACAGCAGCTGGGGTGGCACGCAGATTGAATCCTGGATGAGTTCCCCCACCCTGCAAGCCTCGCCTCTCAAAGATAAAATTGACGAATGGTGGAAACAGTATCTTGCCGACTACGAAGTTGATCTTGCCGTCTATCAGAGAAAACTAACAACCTGGGAGAGTGCTGGCGCCCTTCCCGCGGACAAGCCCCGCGAACCACAGGGAGCCGTGAGCCGATGGACCCCTAGCGGGCTGTTTAATGCCATGGTCCACCCCTTCATTCCGTATGGTCTTCGAGGCTTTATCTGGTATCAAGGTGAAGCCAATACCGCCCGATTCGATCAATATGGGACGCTGTTCAAGGCTTTGATCACCGACTGGCGGAAAGATTTCGCCCAGGGAGACCTCCCTTTCTATTTCGTCCAATTGGCTAACTTTGATCACAAACAAGACACCACCGGACAGACCTGGGCGTTTCTCCGGGAGGCTCAGTTGGAAGCCCTCTCCCTGCCTAATACGGGCACCGCGATCACGGTTGACATCGGGGACCCGAAAGATGCCCATTACACGAACAAACAGGAAGCCGGACGGCGACTGGCCGCCGTGGCCCTGGCGGGAACTTTTGCGCGACGCATCAACACCTCGGGCCCCGTCTTCGAGCGCACCACCGAGGAAGGGCGCCGCCTCCGGCTCCATTTTCAATCCGAAAAGGAACTGGTGTTGCAACCGGTGGAACTGGCGGCGTTCGAGGTTGCCGGTGAGGATCAGAACTTCCATGCCGCGTCTGCGTCGATCGATGGGAAAACGCTGCTCGTCGCTTCACCGCAAGTTTCCCGTCCCGTCGCCGTCCGCTACGCCTGGCGGAATGCCCCATCGATCAGCCTCTTTGATACGGACGGGCTGCCCGCACCTCCCTTCCGTTCCGATCAGTGGACGCCTAAGACTCCCGCTCAGACGATGGGCGTCCCCGATTCGGGAAATGACGCCGGGAACTGAATGATGAGTTTTTTGGGAGCCAGAGTCCTTGCCCACCCCGTGTCTTCTTGTCGATCAACTTCCCTTCGTCACAGAAATTCAGGCGGGGAGCTATCTTTTCATGAACGAGGAATATTTGGCGATCGAGTGGCGGGACAAAAACCCACCATTCGAATCGTCCCTGTCCTTGCTCGTCACGGTAGTCAATGCGGCCCATCCAATTTTGCCACCGTTGATGCGGGACTGAAGGCCCTGTACCGCGATGGTGGTATCCCACGCATCGTCGATCCCCTCAATGCGGGGACTTTCGAATGGTTCGGAGACGAATATGGCAAAATCACCCCGGCTTCCCCAGTAAGGACCTTCTCTGTCGGACAAAAACTCCGGCTGTCGCTTTCCCATTGCGATCCGACGGTCAATCTCTTTGACGTCCTCTTTGCGACCGATGGCGACATCGTGGTTGATGTCTATCCCATTGACCTCCGGGGACGCAGCCAATGATGGAAACGATCCCGCGACCCAGACGCCTCGAATCTCCCTGCCGCGCCCTTTCGGACGGACGACTGGCCTTATCTCCCGCCGGTCGCAGCGATTGAAGTGGAGCTTCCCTGAATTACCGGCCTTCCACGCGCCGCCAGCGCGTCGCGCGCAGCACCGTCTTGTCGTGCTGACCTGACTTCCGATAGGAAACGCTGAGAAAGTTCTCGCGGGAAAGCTCAACAGTCGAGACATACCCGTGATCCCGCCAAGGGGCGTCGTCAATCACGACTTCCTCCCCGTAATCCCACGTCTTTCCGTCATCATGAGAAAAACACGCGCGTTCGCCGTGAGGCTCGTGACGGTAGGCATAGGAAACCAGAATATCGCCGTTGCCCGTTACGCTGAGAAAGGGAGGCTTGCCGACAATTTCCGTCTTTCGCGGCGGGCTCCAGGTCCTGCCGCCATCCTGACTTTCAAATTGCCAAAGATGACTTTGGAAAGGTCTTAGCGGATCCTTCGTTTCCTCATAGCGGGCCATGCCAATGAGTTTTCCAGACTGCGTCTCGACCACGTGAGGCTCGGCGAGACGGGCAAAACCGTTGGGGGCTGAGCCGTGATAAGGAGGGAAGCCGTTAATCGTCGCAAGCAACTCCCAGGTTCGCCCCTGATCCCGGGAGAGCGCGGCACCAATGGATTCCTCCCCCTGAGGTCGCGCCAGATGGCGCATCCCGACATAAAACAGATCGCCATTCGCCAGCACGGTTGGGCCATGAGGCGCATAAACAGGGGAAAGCGTCGGCGCATCCCATGTCGCCCCGCCGTCCTTCGATCGCATCGTCCAAAATCCCAGCCAACGCTTCAAAAAGTCGCCTTGGTCCGGCGAAGCATACGATGGTGCCCATTGGGAAATGTCTGCTGGTGAGATTCTCGCAAGGCTCGTTTCCCAGGCAGGCCAGCGGTTCTCGGCCGACGGGTAACACCGGGTGTACTCCACTTTATATTGCCAGGCGTAATCGGCAAAATGGGAGGTAAACCAGGAAACCACTACGGTTCCATCCGGACAGACACAGACCCCAGCGTCGCGGTCATCCAACGGGGTATCAGCCACAATTCGTGGGACGGTCCAAGTCTGCCCCTGATCCAAAGAACGCATCAAAAAAATCTTCCCGAAGGGACAGACGTGCGCATCGCGGTCACCGGAAAACACGGCATAAACAGCGCCGTCCGGCGCGACCGCCGCGGTTGGCCAGCCGAGATATTTCCCCGGCTGCGCGCAAATCGTGCGCGCGTCGAAAATTTCGAAAGTAGCTTTTTCTGTCACCGCTCGTTTTGCAGGAGCTCGAGGGTCAACGCGCCATATTGAACCGGCCTCCGGTTCCGTCCGACGATGGTGAACACCTCGGCATGACGACAGCCACAAGCCGGCCCCCATTGCGGCCAGTCCAGAGATGCCGGATCGGGTTTCATGCTTTTGTGGAGCGCGGAAGCGTGCAGCTTGGCGTCCCAGAAATCACTGATATCAACGTAAGTATCCCAGTGTTTATAGGCCTCGAAGAAGCTATTGACGCCAAGGTCGTGCCAGTGGAGGAGCATGCCTTCGTAACCGCGTTCGACGGCGTTCCAATAGGCCTGAGTGACCAACAACTGGGTGGCAAAATGCTCAATATTGCGCATCGGCCCGCCATGCGTGAAAACGGCTTCAGCGTTATGTTCGAGAATCAGCTCGCAGACACGCTCGAGCGACGGCTTGTGTTCATGGGCGGCAATGATGCAGGGAGTTTCTGAATCAACGCCTTCAGGAACGGGGCTTCCGTAATCCACCGTGACCCGGTCGCCATCCGCTCGACGATAATGCCTCTGCGGATGATCAAGGTGAATGGCCGTTGTTCCGTAAAATTTCGCAGCGGCCTCCGCCTCGCTTTTTCTCAATTGTTGGGAGCGGAGATAGATGGGGCGCGGATCGCCATCGTCCTGCACGGCTTTCTCGCCCCCGGACATGTTGTTCGTCGCCATCACGTATCCAATGTCGTACCCGGCGGCATGGTATTTGGCCAGCGTGCCTCCCATTTGCAGCTCCAGATCGTCGGCATGGGCACCGATGGCAAGAATAGAAAACTCCATGGGAGCATGGTCGCAGGTTTTTCGAGTTCGCTTCGGCATGACTTTAAGTTCCGGATGAAACCCCGAACAGGCGGGTGGGAACGCGTGAAAGGTAGATGGCGCTTTCCGTTTTGCTCCCCGCATAATGGCTCACCCAGATTTCGCCGCCGTGTTCGACCATCCCGGGATAGCCGCAATCCCGGCCGCCTTGAAAATCTATGACGGGCAGAAGCGAAAGCTGATCCAAATCCACCAGCGACAGGGCAAAATAGGATTTTTCCTCGCGCGGCATGTTGGGACGATGATAGCGGCATCCCGCCAGCACTCGTCCGCTTGACAAAACGAGCAGTCCCGGACCTCCGGCGTAGCGTCCCTGCGGAGTCCACTCCCAATCGAGAAACGGAGCAGAGCTAATTCCCACCTCTGCATCATTCCGTCGCCGGAAGGCCATTAGTCTGCCATCCGGCAAGACGGTGATCGCGGTCTCATTTCCGCCATCCATGGCGATCAGCCGCTCCCAGTGGATCCCATCCGCACTGCGGAAAAATCCGTAGGGCAGTCCTTCGACGATTTTGCGCGCCCACGAATAGGCCGTCCCTTCGTGCCAGCGAACCTGCCAGATCCAATATCCATCAGCCTCGATCGGCACCGCATCACTCCAGGCGACGCCGTCCCGGGAGAATGCCGCAAAGGATAAGACATCCTCATAAAGGCCGTTGACCTGCGTACGGCCGGTAAAGTTCATCATCAGCCTTCCATCCCCCGGCTGCGAAAAATGCGGATCGCGCAAATCATAGCCCGGGTCGGCAAAAACATGGGCGGACTGCCAGGCTTCGCCATCCCGGCTTTCCAGGATGCGAATGACACCGAGCCGCCCGAGGGCGTGGGCATCGGACTCCCGAAAACAGCACAACCAGCGACCTTCGAACAAGACCAGATCGGTGAAGGCGCAATGGGGTGCGCCCTGCCAGATCCGGCGGGTGTGGACTGGTGGTGTGGACGTGATTTCCATTTAGAGCGGTTTGGCAGGAGAGCCGATCACAAGTTTACCCTTCGAAACCCCGCCACTCCGTTTTTCCTGGGGCATCCCCTCGATAATCTGACCGGAGATTTCCACGACGGCTCCACTGGTGCTGTCGAGGCGAACCAAAGGGGTTGGCCCGCCTGTTAGGGCTAGCTTGGATCGAACTGCAAGGGCAGCGCCGGTGCCTGGCTCCTGCTGGATCGGCATGGGATCACTCAGAGTGAGGGTAAAGAGCATGCCGCTATCGGAATCCAACCCCTCGGTGTCCGCATCGGGCCGGGTCTGGATCACATAAGCGCCTTTGGGATCCTTGGAGGTGATAAACACTCTCGCCAACTCGACATTGGCCGTGAGGTTAAGCTCACGTTTGGCGACGTCCGCTTCATTGCCCAGAAAGACAGTGCTGCCCTTACCGGGTGGATTTTTCGCGGGATTCCAGCCCTTCTCCGTGCGCACTTCCCAATTTTCTGGAGTGTCCCACAGTCCGTTCCCTGCCCTGCCCGTCCAGCGAAAATCGGTTCCGCCGGTCGCGGCCTCGCCCGAAGGGGATTTTTTTTCCTCACCGGACGTTTTGCCCGTCCGGGTGGGATTGGCTTTCTCGGCGGCTGCTGCTTCGAGAAAGACCTCGGAAACCGGCCCAAGGTGGTCGAACATGTTCCGGGTTTGAGTATACGTGACCCTGAAGCGATGGGCGGAAATCGGGGGGATCCCGCCCGTCTTTTTTGCATAAGCATCCTCGGCGTCAAAGAAAGCCTCCCGCGCGGCAACCAACTGTTGGGCCTCAGCCACGGCTTCCAAGTCTTTCCCGCCGGACTCCCGCACCCGGTTCATCACTTTCATCGTGGCAATAAGTTGCTCGGTAAAATCCACCCCTTTGCTAAAGAATTTCACCCGCTCGGTATACTTGGGATTACCCGCCGCCAGTTCCGCCGCTTCCTTGAGATGCACCCGCCCTTTGGCCAGGACATCGGGGGAGAAGGCTTCCGCAATCATGAACTCGGAAAGCGGCTTTGCCATGCGACCGGAGTGAATCCAATCCGGACGTTCGATAATCGCCTGATGCGCGGCCTCCATCACATCGAAATAGGCGCGCATCGGTTTCGCCGCGGGACCAAAGGCTCGAGCATAATAGTCGGCCAGCACAGCCTCCCCGTCCTGCAGAGGGTCCCAAGCCAACTGCGCCATCAGATAATACATCGGTCCCTGGGTGCCCCAATGATCAGGCAGCGTATCAATGATGAGTCCCCGGCAGTTGTTCTCCGCCAGGAATCGAAAATCCGCGATGGTGTTTTTAAAAGTGACTGAGGGAATAGCGTGGAAGCCACCGGAATACAGCGCAATGTTTGGCCGGAAGAACAGGTTGTTGGTCGCTTTTCCCCACTCTGCGATTTCCGCATATTCTTCGTGACGGCGCCGGTCGTCGAGCATGGGAAGATGGCCGACGTACCCAATCGCGATGTTATCAGCGACTTTGAGGTCAATGGGCGGCGGCTTCGAAGGGCCATAGGCCATTCCGCCGACATAGACATCCTTCTTGGGAAATTTTTCCTTCAAAAGTCCGGCCAAATGGTTCCAGAACGTCACATAGCGATTCGTCATGGCGGGTTCCTCTTTAACCATCCCAGCCCATTCGTAACGCCAAAGTTTGCCTTTGGGATGGTCCCAGGCTTTGCAGTTGGGATCCACGCAAATGCCCGAGTTGGCGCTGTCGTTCGGCGAACCATTGATGACACGTTGAGCCGGATTCGCCGCGAGTTCCGCCGCGGCATCAAGCAGCCATTGCTGCCAGACGGCGGGATTGGATTCACAGAGTTTTTTCCGGTTGCTGCGTGCCGGAAAGGTGCCCCGGGTTCCGTCCGGCTGGAGCGCGAAATACTCCGGATGGTCCTTGCCATATTTTTCCCACCAATCGCCAAAGGCGTGGCCTGCCGGAAAATCAAAGGAGTCATAATAGATGCGTTCGCGCAGGCACCACAGAGTTGCTGGATTGCCCAGGGAGCTTTTGTGGAGATTCCGAAAAACGGAGCGCTGCACAAAAAGAGGATGAAACCGATATTCCTGATCGGCCACCGATACGGTTGGGTTTGATGGATAGTCCTCACCGAGCGCCCCAGGCCAGAGCCAGCGCACCCCGAGATTTTTTTGCAGGAAGGTGAAGACCGCGTTGGCCGTGCCCGCTTCGGTCTCAATCCCTTCAACCTGACGGTCCCGGCCGAGAAGCGCGACATTCCCGCCACGGCTGAGAATGAGAATTTCTTCCGGATGCTTCCACGAAAGATCAACTCCCGGAAATATCTTGGCCAGCTTTTCATCGTAGCCCACCCAAATCGCTCCTCTGGCCCCTTCTGGCAGGGCATGGACCACCTCCGGCGTCACACCCGAGATTTGGCCCAACACCTTGGCTAGTTGCTCCGCCGCCTGCCGGGTCGATTCGGGAGCTTTATCCGAAACCACAATCGGCAAAGCCACTTTGCCGTCATTCACCACCTCCACCGCACCTGCCCCAAGACACCATGCTGACATGCCCAGAAAGACCGCAAAAAATCGCCTCATGATCTTTTCACCATGGTCAGTCGATTCATTCCCGGCAAGAAAAATTCACCGGTATATTTCCCATCATACACGGTTTTTGCCAATGCCTACTGTGTCTTTTCGTCCATCAGTGAACATTTTGATACAACGGGGTATTTCCCGTAAACCATGGGTCATCCCAAAGCAGAAATCCCGACGATAGGTGAAATCGACCGCCCTGCATCAGGAAATCCTTCGCCGCCTTTTGTAAGCGGGTATGAGGTTTTAAGTTTTTCCAGTCTGCACCGAGCCCAAAGATCCTCTCAATATGCTGCGCGTCATCAGCCCCAGCGACGACCAGCGGACGAAAGAGACGGCTGAACTGAGAAATATTGGAATCTTTCGGCAGGATCCCCCGGAGCGCGGGGTCCAGCAGCCAGGTACGGCAACTTATCGCCCTGAAGGATTTCTCGGGGAAATGGCGCTGAAAAAACTGTCTCGCCTCGCGCAGTGACTCCGCGCAGGCCTCCGGCGTGAAATTCGGCCCAGACGGAATATGGACCTGCAACACGGTATCTCCTTTGCCAGCCGCGCGCGTCCACTGCGGCAAACTTACGGGATAGCGCGACACCAGGCCAGTATAAGGTTCGGCCAGATGACCACAAACACCCCCTTCGCATTCCTCCTTGATCGTCCGAAAGTCGCCATTCTCGCAAGTCGGTCTACCCGCCCCGTCACACCAAAGACCGGCATCCGCCACGGCCCAAACGCCTTGAGGTTCTTGTCCCCGATAAAGATCAAAACTTTCCCTCCAGCGACCCGGAACATATTGCAGCCGGCCTATTTCAAAAAGCGCCCCCTGCAGATGGTTCTGCATCCATTTTTGGCGGTCAAAACCCCACACCCCATGCCGTTCATGATACTCGTGGATGCGTCGATCCAAGTCGCGCAGTGTCCTGGCGGTCACGTCAAACGGAATCCCCAGATCGGCGTGGTGCCGCACGGCCGACGGAAGCGCCTCAACCACGTCTAAGGCTGTCTCCAGCAACCCGGGCGGCTCCGCTGCCGCAGCTCTAAGCTGCTTGATCACTTCTATGGAAAACCCTAGTTCCGGAAGAAGCTCAAGGCCCGACATCAATTGGTCAGAAGCAAGACCGGCCGCCGCAGCCGCCGCGCTCATTGGGTATTTTGGAGCAACTCCATGGTGAGTTCCCCATAAAGCGGGGCGTAACTTCCGGTGATTTTGGTCGAAGCCCGGGCTGGCCGCCTCACCCAGGTGAAAAATTCCGCGGTTTCGCACCCTGCCAATTTTCCCCGCCAATCGGACAGTTGCCGATGCCCGTGGGTCGGGAGGTGGGCGGTGGGCATCTGACAGGCGTGTTTTCCGATGAGAGCCATCTTTGCATCCAGGTAGCCATCGCATTTCACATGCGTCTCCCAGCGGGTGTTATAGTCGCCGTGCAGGGTCATAGCCTCCCGCCAATGCAGCAAGCCCCCCGCATAACCACGCTCGACGGCGCTCCAAAACGCGTTTGTGACAAGAAGACAGGTC
Organism: Terrimicrobiaceae bacterium; assembly: GCA_041752695.1. Taxonomy (GTDB): domain Bacteria; phylum Verrucomicrobiota; class Verrucomicrobiia; order Chthoniobacterales; family Terrimicrobiaceae; genus CALCJD01. Next base: position 79,470 of record JBGSVZ010000043.1, on the reverse strand, counting down.
GCGAAGTGCTCAATGTTTCTCTGAGCCACCCCGTGTGTCAGAATAATCTCCGGATCCCGCTCCAAAATCAAATCGGCTAGGCGCCCGATCGCCCCCTTGTCCTCACAGGCCGTCAGAATGGAGGGGACGTTTTGCGCCACCCCTTCGGGAAGCAAGCTTCCATAGCGAACTTCGGCGATTTCGTTGCCATTCCCGGTATTGTGGTGGCGTTGCGGGTGGTCGAGATGGACCGCCTCCGTTCCCAAGACCGCAGCCGCTGAGGCGCATTCCCGCTTCCGGCGGGCCATATGTTCCCGTGGAGCCTCGCGGACTCGCCGGAATGAATCATCCGACTCTTTAAGAACCGTCACACCCGACATGTTGTTTGTCGCCATCACGTACAGAACGTCATACCCAAGATCTCGGTATTTCAACAAGGTGCCCCCCACACTCACCTCCAGATCGTCTGCGTGAGCACCCACTGCCATCACCAGACGTTGTAGTTCGCTATCCATAATCCTAGGCCATAATGCCTCGGTGTATTTTTCCGTCAAGTATTGCTGACGCCCGCTTTTAGGAAAAGGTGGCATATAACGTGCTACTCACTGGGCACCAATGGACTATTATACCGCACAACTGGATAAATCGTTGACAATCCGCTTGAATTCACTGAGGAATTAACGACACCCCTCGCAAAACCACCACTTTTTATGAAACTCAAAACCGGAATTCTCCTCACCATAGCATTTGCTGGCTGCCTGGCCTCTTCAATTGGTCAAACGGTCACCTGGATCGGAACAACCGGAAGCTGGGGCACTACTTCCAATTGGAGCTCGGGTGCACTGCCTTCGTCGAGTCAAAGTGTCCTTTGGTCGGATGCGGGAACGAGCGGTTCGCCCAGTTTGGGCAGCAATCGAACGATCGGCGAGTTCACCATGACCCGAACATCAAACGTGATCGTCTCGATGAATCCCGACAATCTGACAATAACGAACTCTGCTGGCAACACGGGCAATCTTACCACTCAGGCTGGTGCAGGGACCCTCACCTTTCGAAACGCTGGCGCTTTGACAGTGCAGGGCAACATGACGGTCGCCAGTCAAGTGCTGTTCGGTTCTCGAGGGAACACAGGCGTAAATAGTGAAATCGGTGGTGTTTCAGTCTCCGGGACTACCGCAGTCAGCAGCACACTGGAGTTCGTGAACTTTTCGAGCGGGGGCACGGTCAATCTAGGCTCCTTGGCGATGAGCGGTGGAACAGTGAACCTCACCGCCGGTTCAGGAGCGAATGGCACCAACAGCGGAACGACTAATCTGATAACTGTAAATCGCCTCAGTGGGGCCACGGGAACCATCCAAGCGAACAAAGCCAGCACAACAGGGCACCTCAGCGTGTCTGGCACGGTTGATGGCTCCTACGCCGGAACAATCATCAATGGCGCCGGCACGGTCCAGCTCACCAAATCCGGCATCAGCACCCTCACCCTCTCCGGCTCAAACTCCTACACTGGCGCGACTTCTGTGACGGCGGGAACCCTCCTGATCGCAGGCTCTCTCGGCAACACCGCTGTGGCCGTGGGCGGCACAGGCATACTCGCTGGCTCAGGAACGATCGGCGGAGCTGTTACCGTGAATTCCGGTGGACAGATTGCGCCAGGAACTTCCCCAGGTCGCCTTACCGTCACCAACTCCGTGACCATCGCGGCCGGCGGTGCAGCGGGATTTGAACTGACCGGTGCGACCGTGGCCTCGCAATACGACCAGATCCTGATGTCGGGCGGCGCTTCGGTGTTTTCTCTCACCGGGACCAATAACCTGGTCCTTTCCCTCACCTACGCTCCCGCCGCGGATACTCTCTTTTTCCTCGTAGACAACCAAGGCAGCAGCGCCATCAGCGGTGTCTTTGAAGAGTTGAATGGCGTCACAACCAGCCTCGTGCAGGACGCGGTGTTCACCCTGAGTGGTCAGCAATTCCAAATTAGCTACGTCGGCGACGTTTCGTCGGGTTCCATGGCCGGGGGCAACGATCTCGTCTTGAAAGCCGTGCCGGAGCCGGCCGCGTGGACATTGCTCGCAGGAGGATTGACCGTGATGATGGTGATTCGCCGCCGAGCGAGGTAAGATTCTCCGCTCCGCGGGATTGGTGATTCAGAACAATCAAGCCAACGGCCAGTCGCTTCACAGCGACTGGCCGTTTCGCTTTCCCGCGAAACGGGGATGCCCGGCGGAAATGTCTAGGACAAAAGCCCAAGCGCTAACCGCGGCCTTTCGTCCGTCAGCGCTCTCACCACCTCTTCACGCAAGCCGACCTTCTCCACAAGATTCCGCGCCACGCGGTTCATGGCCATGGCCGAACCAACAAGGTGCGAGCCATCGGGAGCCCACGCTGCAAGATCTTCCTTCACCAGAATGATCCAGCGACTGATGCGATGCCTGCCCGGGCCGAGTCCGGCGGCAGCCATCGCGTCGGTCGTGACGAGGGCTTTTTCTCCCGCAAGATCAAGGTAGTTGCGCAACGTCGGATAGGGAATATGCACTCCGTCGGCGATAAAACTCAGCCAGAGGTGTTCCCGAAGAAAGAGCGCACGCTGGATGATGTTGTCGTGACGGGGCACCACCATCGGGCAGCCATTGCCCAGGTGGGTCATCATGCTGAGGCCACAATCGATCGCCGAACGCAGTTGATCCAGGCTCGCATCTGTATGCCCAGCCGCCACCACCACACCTTCGTCGGCGAGCCATCGTGTAACGCGATTACCCGGATCCTGTTCCGGAGCGAGCGTGACAATTCGCACCAGTCCACTGCCCGCTTCGATCAACTGAAGCGCAAGGTCCCGACTGGCAGGACAAATCGCATCCAGGGGATGGGCGCCCCGATAGCCGTCCTTGGGGCTGAGGAAGGGACCCTCCACATGGAAACCGGCGATCATTTCTGTGGCGAGAGGGTTGTTCTCCCGCAGAGTCACGAGACGGGCGAGACGCCCAATCATTTTTTCCGGGGCTTCCGTGATGATCGTGGCGAGGATGCCGTCCACGCCATCGTCGCGTAGCCGACGACAGCAGGCTTGCAAGTCCTCCGCCGTCAGATCGTCCTGATTAAAATCCACACCGCCATACCCGTTGACCTGAATGTCAAAAAAGCCCATGGCTGGTCCTGATCAGACGGTCGCAGCGCGAAGCAGGGAGGCTGAGGCCGGATCGAGGAAGATGTGAGTCGCCGGATGTTCCTGCAGGATCGAGGACGGGACCAAATTTGTCACAGGGCCCTGCAGGCTGTCCCGCACAGCCTTGGCTTTGCGTTCGTCAGGCGCTGTAATGACAATGTGGCGGGATTTGAGAATTTGCTGGATCGACATCGAAATGGCCTGACGTGGGACCTCTTCCAGTGTCGCGAACCATCCCTCTCCAAATTGCTGCCGCCGGCAATCCTCGTCGAGATTCACCACGAGATAGGGTCTTTCTGTTTCGAAATCCGCGGGAGGATCGTTAAACGCAAGGTGCGCATTTTCCCCAATACCGGCAAAACAAAGGTCAATCGGGTGCTGCACGATTAGCGCGCCCAGTCGCTCACATTCCGCCCCCGCATCTCCGTCGCCGGCAACGTAATGGAAAGCGCGGACGGGCACCGGCAATTTGCTTTGGAAGCGCTCCCAAAGATATTTGCGAAACGAGGCCGGATGCGCCACAGGCACCCCGACGTATTCGTCGAGATGAAAAAGCGTCACCTTCTCCCAGGCAATGCCGCTTTCGCGGAGCAGGGCTTCGAGCATTTCAAATTGCGAGGCCCCGGTGGCCACAATCACGTTCGCCTCACCGCGCTCTGCCAGGGTGGCACGCAGGAGGTTGGCACCAAAGGCCGCCGCAGCGAGGCCATTGGATTCACGAGAAGGAGAAGTGGTAATTTGCATAGGATGATGTTTCGTAACATCATAGTTCCGGATGAAGAATTCTGTCAACGTCAACGATCCACCCTTTCGCGCCGCGTCATGATTGGGCAGCATGCCGATCTTTGGAATTCATGAAGCGAGCCACTTTATCCGACATCGCACGCGAGGCTGGTGTATCCCGATCCGCCGTGGCCCGCGTCCTGCTGGGCACTGGGGGTGAGCAGGTACGGGTGTCGGAAGCGACCAGCCGGCGGATAGAAGCGGCGGCGAGCCAATTGCGCTACACCCCGAATCGCCAGGCGCAACAGCTACGCGGGGTTTCCAGCAAAACCATTGGAGTCATTCTGGATACGCAGAATGTTGCGGTGATGAGCCAGCGCCTGTTTGCCCTGGAGAGCGCAGCCAGCCGGCAAGGGTATCGACTCCTGGTCGGACAAACCCACGGGCAGGTGGAGGCCTTGCAGGAATACGCGGCCGATTTTACCGGTCGGGCGGTGGAGGCGGTGCTTTGTCTCTTCGATTTGGTACCGGGCCGGGATGCGCGGGTGAGGGAATGTTTTCACGGGTTCCGCAAGGTCGTGTTTCACGCCCGCCCAGCCTGGAAAGGAGGGTATTGCGTGCGCGTTGACACGGAAGCCGCCATCGACGCTTGTGTGGATCACCTAGTCGCGGGGGGCAAACGGAATCCGGCGCTCGCACTTTGGAATTGTGCGGGCGACGAACTTATGGAGCGGCGACGGAACGCCTTTCTGCAAAGGTTGTCCCTCCATGCCTGCAAAGGGATTGTCTGGGATGCGGGAGCAAAAACAATTACCCCCTCGCCCGCCATTCTGGACAACGGGATCGATTTTATGGTGAGAAAGTGCCGGGCGGACTCCATCATTGCCTCCAACGACATCTGGGCAACGCGCTTTATGCTCAAACTTCAGGCAGCCGGAAAACGAATTCCCGAAGATGTGGCCGTAATTGGCTATGACAATCTCGATATTGCCAGCGTCATTTCCCCCGCGCTGACGACCATCGACCCCTCTCACGACGACTACGCCGCCGGAGCGCTTCGTCTTTTACTCGATGTCGCCGCAGACCGCCGCATCGCCACTAATCAGCGCACAATTGTCGTCCAGCCAAAGCTGGTGATTCGTGCATCGGCATAGTCGGCCACTAGAACGCAAATTCCCATTTACGCCAGAGAATTGGACGAGTTAAAAAACTGTCCGGCCTTTTTTATCCGAGAATGGGAGAATCAGAATCTCCTCAATTATTTTTGGGCACAAAAAAACCAGCGGGTAGAGGGAATCGAACCCTCATGGCCTGCTTGGAAGGCAGGAACTTTACCACTAAGCTATACCCGCGTGGTTCTGAAAATATTGCGGGGAAGGCGCCTTTCGTCAACGGTATTTCGATCTACCCGACGTAGGGGAGAAGATTTTTTCCGATGCTGCGATCGACGGAGAGATGTCCGCCGCCAATAAAGAGCAGGGCGAGTGCGGCGGAGAGAATCATCAAAGGAAGCTGGACGGCATCGAATGTGGTGCCCCCGGAGACGTAGTAGAGTTCGCCCGCCATGATCACCACCACCACCAGCGCCGCCGGACGGGTGAGAAAACCGAGGACGAGCCCGACGGGCACCATCAGCTGGGCGACGATCAAGGCGACCGTGACAGCAGCGGGCAGAGCGGGTCCGTCCGGGGAACTCCAGGAAGCAATGGTCGAGTGCCACCCCTCGCCGCCGAACCACCCGAAAGCTTTTTGCGCGCCGTGAAAAAAGAAAATCGTGGCCACCGCCAGACGGAGAAAAAAGGGCGCGAAGCTGCCTGGAGTCGCGAAGAGTGAGTACACCGGGTTATTCGACACGGCGCGCACGCTAGCAAGCAACCCCCCGAAGGGAAAAGCAAAAGTGTTTCGCCGGGCCTGGGTTTTCCCGTAGGATCAAGGCGTGGATTCTTCGCGTCGCCAGTTTCTGGCCTACACTCTACCGTTTTTCGCTTTCCTGGGCTTCCTTGCTCTGGATGGCGTCATCGCCTCGCTTTTTGAAACCTCAGGCATCCTGCTTCTGGCGGTGCCAAAATATTGGCTGTTTCCGCTCCAAGCCATGTTCTGTGCCGGGCTGCTCGTCTATTTTTGGAAGGAATATACCTTCACTCCGCTGGGGCCATGGCTCTGGGGCGTGGCCGGTGGGCTCCTCGCGCTCGCCATCTGGTTGAGCCCGCAGGAGCTTTTTGGAGCTGCCGCGCGCAACAAGGGATTTAACCCCGAGGTGTTTCTGGAGTCCCCGATGCTCTACTGGCTCACGGTGGTCGCGCGCTTTGCCCGACTGGTGATCGTGGTTCCGCTGCTGGAGGAAATTTTCTGGCGGGGATTCCTCATGCGCTACCTCATCAACGAACGGTTCCATTCTGTCGCGTTCGGAGCCTACCGGCCGTTCTCCTTCTTCGCTGTGGCGGTGCTTTTCACGCTCGTCCATGCCCCATCCGATTACATCGGCGCTTTTCTCACCGGGATCATTTTTAACGGCATCGCGGTGAAAACCAAGAGCCTGTGGGCCTGTGTGCTGGCGCATGCCGTGACAAATCTCGGGCTGGGTTTTTACATCATGGCGACGAAACAATGGGGATTCTGGTAGGATGAAAATCGGCTTCGCACAGATCAACACCACCGTCGGAGATTTCGCCGGGAATTGCGCCCGGATCCTCGCCGCGTATCAGGAACTTGACGCCGCGGGAGCCGACATCGTGCTCACGCCCGAACTGGCGATCACCGGTTACCCGCCGCAGGACCTGCTTTTCAAATCCCGGTTTTTGCCGGAAAATCTGGCCGCGCTCGACTGTCTCCGGTCTGAGCTTCGTTCCGCCGCGCTGGTGGTGGGTTTTATCGACGCCAACCGCTCGGACAATGGACGACATTTTCATAACGCCGCCGCCGTGCTGGAAGCGGGGCAGGAACCGCAGATCGTCCACAAGTCCCTGCTGCCGACCTATGACGTATTCGACGAAGCGCGATATTTTGAACCTGCCACCGCGGTGGCTCCGGTCGTTATCAAAGAACGGAGTATCGGGGTGACCATCTGCGAGGACATCTGGACGCGCGAGTCTCTCCCCCGCCCCCTTTACACCTGCGACCCCGTGGCAGTGCTGGCTGCCGCTGGCGCCACCGCCATCCTCAACCTCAGCGCCTCGCCTTTTCAACTCGGCAAGCCGGCGCAGCGCCTCAGCATGATCCAGGCCTTGGCGGAAAAATACGGCGTCCCATTTTATTACTGCAATTCCGTGGGCGGTAATGACCAACTCGTTTTTGATGGGAACTCGCTCGCCATCGCGGCCGACGGTCGCCTCAACTGGCAAGGCGCGTCCTTTGCCGAAGAAACCGCCTGCGTCTCCCCCTCTTCCCCTTCACTCTCACCTTCACTCCGCACAGAGTGCGGCGATCTCCATGCCGCCCTTGTTCTCGGTCTGCGCGATTACATGGCCAAATGCGGATTCAAAACCTGCGTCCTCGGCCTGAGTGGCGGTATCGACTCCGCCCTGGTGGCCTGCCTCGCGGCCGATGCCGTGGGGAAGGAAAACGTCACCGGCGTGGCCATGCCGACGCAATTTTCTTCCGCGCACAGCGTGGCCGACGCCGAAAGCCTCGCGGTCAATCTGGGGATCCGGTATTTGAAGATTCCGATTCAAGAGGCTTTTGAAACCTTCCGGGCGCAGATGGCACCCGCCTTTGTCGGCCGGGCCGAGGATGCGACCGAAGAAAATATGCAGGCGCGTCTGCGCGGCATGACCCTCATGGCGCTCTCCAACAAACTTGGCAGCATCCTCCTCACGACCGGAAACAAAAGCGAACTGGCGGTTGGCTATTGCACACTGTACGGCGACATGTGCGGCGGGTTGGCCGTCATTTCCGATGTGCCAAAAACCATGGTTTACCGCCTCTCGCGTTACCTCAATCGCGACCACGAAATCATTCCGGAAAGCACCCTCACCAAACCGCCCAGTGCCGAACTGCGCCCCGACCAAAAAGACCAGGACACTCTTCCACCCTACGATTTGCTGGACGAAATTCTCGCTCTCTACGTGGAGGAAAATCTCTCCGGTGCGGACATCATCGCCCGCGGATTCGACGCCGAAACCGTTCGCTGGATCGTCCGCAGGGTCGACCTCAACGAATACAAGCGCGAGCAGGCCGCACCCGGCATCAAAGTCACGGGGCGGGCCTTCGGTATTGGTCGACGCATGCCCATCGCGCAGCGTTTCGTGGCTTGAGACACGAATTGCACGAATTTTCACCAAGGGGAAAGGAACCAGGGTGTGCTCTCGTCAATTCGTGCCAATTCGTGAAATTCGTGTCTCACCGCATCCAAAGCGCCGCCATTTCGCTTAGCTTTCGGGACCTGCGCTGGCCGGCCCGCCAGCTTTCGCTGACCCCGAACTCGTAGCGCTCGGGATTCATCAGCCGGCGGGTGACCCGAAACTTTTCCGCGGCGAGCAGCACAAATCTTGGGAGAGGGATTCCCGCGGCTTGCAGCAGCCGGCCATGCGCCAGCCAGACCGCACCGCAAACCACGGAGTAGAAACCGGCCTCGCCCGCATTCACCAGGGACCGCACCCACCAAGGCAGCTTGCGCCGGGCTAGCGCGAGGTGTTCGCACTGGAATTGAATGTGTTTCACCTCATCTTGTAAGATCCGCCCGCACTCCGCCTTGAGTCGCGGGCAGACCGTGATGCGCCGGACCGCCGCGTAGTAGATTTCCGCCATCGACTCCACCATCACCACCACCGACGCCCAGACCGCGTAGTTGGGAATGGCATAGCGGCAGAAGCGGAACAGGCTGTCGCCGAGGTCGCGCTTTTTCCGGGGAATCCCCGCCAGATCCAGCCACTCCCCGAGCGAGGCCCCGTGACGCTGTTCCTCCCGGATGAACATTTCCACGGCACTAAAAAAGGCGGGGTCTTCCTGCGTTTCCGAATATTGCCGTGCCGCCGCCCGCAAATGCCGGCCGTCTGAGGTTTCTCCAAGTTGCCAGGCGGGCAGGGATGCGGCGATCACGTCGCGCAAGGCTGCCGGCATTTCCACGATGGGCGGCGGATTGGATCGGGCCGCGGCGCTCTGGGCGTTTTCGTAAAACCAGGCAATCCATTCGCACGACGAGGTGAAGGTTTGTTTTTTCATCGCGGGGATCCTGACCCCGCGATGTGAAATCCCCATGAAGCGGTCGTGAAAGTTTCGCGAAAACGCCGCCTTTTCCCGGGAGGCACAATTAGCGTAGGGTTAGTGTCCATGTTCCGCCACCTGCGACTGTGCCTACTTCCCCTTGCCGCATTTTTTTGTGCGGCCTCGCCTGTCGCGACTCCGGCGCCCTCCCCTTCGCCGACACCCGTGGTGCCGATCGGGCTCTCGGCCATTGTATCCGAGGCTGACAAAGCCGGGGCCGCGCTGGCGGAGATTCAAGGCACACTCGGCAGCGACGGTCTCTCCGAAAACCTGGCCAAGTTTTTGCCGAAGTTCAAAACGGACATCGATCTCAGCGAAATCGAAACGACCCGCCTCCTGGCCACGCCCGCGAAAATCGGGGTGATCCAACAGCAGTCCACCCGCTGGAGCCTGCTGCGTGACGACGCCAATTTCTGGGCTGGCCTGATCAACGAGAAACTCGGTCGACTGGACCATCAGGCGGCCCGGGTCGCGGAAATGGCCGCACTCTGGAAAGCCACTCAGCCGGATGATGCGCCGGCAGATTTGATGGGCCGCATTACGGCGGTGCGGAACCAAATCACCTCCACGAATGAGGCGATCGACACCCGGCGCACCGAACTTCTGAAGTTCCAGGGACGTCTGGCGGACCAGAGCGCGCGCATCACGAAGACCCTCGCCGCCCTCACGCGGGCCAGGGGCGAGGCCGTGGACCGTTTGCTCGTGCGCGACAGTCCGCCCCTGTGGGCCGCCTACCAGCAAGCTCCGACCGAATCCGCCCCACCAGTGGACGGCTTTCTGAAACGTGTTCAGACTACCCAGGATTTCCTCTATCGGGAGCGGGGCAAAATCGTCCTGCACTTTTCCATCTGGGTGCTGCTCGTCTTTGCCTTTCAAGCGGCCCGCAAATTCGCCCGCCGCTGGACCGAGGCCGATCCGAGCTTGCGGGAGTCCACCGCCATCTTTGAAGTCCCGGTTTCGACCGCGACCTTTCTTGCGCTGTGGCTGGGATATGCGCTTTATCCCGGTGCGCCTGGTCTGTTTTTGACCCTGCTCGGGGCGGCGCTGATCATTCCGCTCTTTCTCGTACTTCGCCGCCTGATCGACCCCCCGCTTCTCCCCATCACCTGGGCGCTGGCAGCCTGTTACTTAGCCTATCAAATTCGCGAAGGGTCGGCCGGAATCCCCCTGCTTTCCCGCGGAATTTATCTCACAGAAACCCTGGCGGGCATTGTCTTTGTCCTTTGGCTCATAAACGTTTCGCGGTTCTCCGAAAAGCCCGAAAAAGGCCGCCGCCTGCTCTGGCACGTCGTGGGTGCAGCGGCCCGGGTTTCGCTGGCGATCTTCGTCGTTGCCGCCATCGCCAACGTGGTCGGCTACGTCAACCTCGCGCTTTTCATCGGCGGAATCTTTCTGCAGTGCGCGTTCCTCGCCCTCCTGCTCTACGCCGCCTGTCGCATCCTGGACGGACTGGTCGCGCTCGCTTTTAAAGTTCCGCCGCTTTCCCTGCTGGCCATGGTGCGTCACCACCGGCCGCTGCTCGAGCGCCGCATCTGTCGAGCGGTTCGCTTTGCGGCAACGGTCCTCTGGGTGCTTTTCGCCCTCGACAAGATGTCCCTGCTCAACGAAACGGTCGCCGCCGTTGCCGCCTTCCTTGCCCTTCCGCTCGTCGCTGAGGTCACCGTCGGCGGACTGGTCACCTTCCTGCTCACGGTCTGGGCGTCATTTCTCATTTCCCAATTCGTGCGCTTTCTTCTCGAGGAAGATGTCTATCGCCGCGTGCGCCTCAAAGCCGGACTGCCCTTTGCCATCTCGACCTTGCTGCACTACGCTATCCTACTCCTGGGTTTTTACCTCGCCATGGCGGCCCTGATGGGAGACATCAGCAAATTCACCGTTTTGGCGGGAGCCTTCGGCGTGGGCCTGGCCTTCGGTCTGCAAACCATCGTCAACAATTTCGTCTCCAGTCTCATTGTCCTCTTCGAACGTCCCATCAAAATCGGCGACCTCATTGAGATCGGCACGCTCCAGGGCACGGTGCGGCAGATTGGCATTCGCGCTACCGTTATCCGCACGCCACAGGGTTCTGAAATCATCATTCCCAATGCCCGATTGATTTCCGACCCGGTCACCAACTGGACCCATACCAACCATCAACGCCTCCTCGAGCTGGACGTTGTCACAATCGCCGCCGAGGTTGATCCGCAGAAAGTGATCGCCCTGCTCGAAGCCACCGCCACAGCCCGCCCTGAGGTTAGCACCATCCCCCCGCCGGAAGCCGTTGTGACGAAATTCACCGCCGCCTCCCTCACCTTCGAACTCCACGTCTGGACCGCCGATCTCGCCAATATCAGCCGCCTGCGCAGCGACCTCTCGATCGCCATGAATGAGGCCCTCGCGAAAAACGGCATCGCAATGGCTTGAAGAAGCGGAGGAATTTCTTACCGCGGATGAAACGGATTTGGCGGATAAAGACAGGCAGTTCTTCATGGGCATGCTTTACGAACAATTGAGCGGGAAAATCATTGGTGCCGCCATGCATGTGCTCAACACGCTCAAACCGGGTTTAGACGAGAAGATCTATGAAAATTCTCTGAGATTGGAACTAGAGGGTCGCGGCCACGTGATCGAGCAACAAAGACAATATCCCGTTTTCTATCGCGAAGTGAACGTCGGCACGTTGGATTCCGGACCTGATTGTTGACGGTCTCGTTATCGTCGATCCCAAGGTCGTGACGTCCTTTACCGACACGCATGTCGCCCAGATGACCGGTTACCTCGCAATTTCCGGCCTGCAACTGGCGATTCTCATCAATTTCAAAAATGCGAAGTTGGAATGGAAACGTGTCGTGCGGCAAAACGAAAATCCGCAATAACACCACGCCCCCCCTCCCCATCCGCTCCATCCGCGTCATCCGCGTCATCCGCGGCCAATCCTCCTACGCCTTTTCTGTCGGCCCCAAATGGCGTGAAACGATTGAAGAATTTTTAACCGCGGATGACGCGGATATTGCGGATAAGAAACTGAAAGCGGACCAAAAGAGTCGGAAAGCTGAATTGGCACCTACTCCAACCCGTCGAATCCCCCCTCCCCATCCGCTCCATCCGCGTCATCCGCGGTCAATCCTCCTACGCCTTTTCAGCCGGCCGCCCGGCCAGGACATCTGCGACCTCAAAGGGCGCGAAGATTTCCAGCGACCGCACCGGGATGGTAGCACGGACCCGCATGGCGTCGTCTTCGTAATCGAGGTGGTCCATCGTCCCTTCGCGATGAATGCGCGCGAGAAGATCGGTGCGGGCGAGCGGAAGGAGGAGTTCCACCTGGATGGTGCCATGACTGACAAATCCGCCGATGCGTTTGACCAGCTCCTCCAGGCCTTCGCCGGTGTGCACGGAGATAAAAACCGCTTCGGGAAAATGTCGGCGCAACACAACCCGAGTGTGGTCGTCGTCCACTTTGTCGATCTTGTTGAACACGACCAGCATCTGCTTGGTGTTGGCCCCGAGATCGCCCAGCACTTCCATCGTCGTGTTGTAAAATTCCATCACCCGCGGATGGGAGGCATCGAGTACGTGAATGAGAAAATCCGAGAGCGTGGCCTCTTCCAGCGTGGCATGGAACGCTTCCACCAATTCGTGCGGAAGATTGCGGATAAAACCGACCGTATCAGTCAATAGCAGCGGCTGTTTATTGGGGAGCGCGATTTTGCGGGTGGTGGTGTCCAGGGTTGCGAAAAGTTTGTCCTCCACCAAGACCTCCGCGCCGGTGAGGCGGCGCAGCAGGGAGGATTTCCCGACGTTGGTGTAGCCCACAATGGCGGCGTTCGGCACCGGGGCGCGTTTGCGATCCTTGCGCTGGGTGGCGCGCGAACTGCGTACCGACTGCAACTCGCGCTTCAGCCGGTCCATCTGACCGCGAATTTTCCGACGGTCCTGTTCTAACTGGCTTTCGCCCTCGCCCTTGGCCCCAATTCCGCCCCCCTGCTTGCCGAGGTGGCCCCAGGCGCGGGTAAGTCGTGGCATGGAGTATGCCATGCGTGCCAGGTCCACCTGGATTTTTGCCTCGCGGGTCTGCGCCCGGGCCCCAAAAATATCGAGGATGATTTCCTGTCGGTCGATCACCAGAACCTTGGAGAGTGCCTCCCAATTGCGTTGCTGCGCGGGGGTCAGTTCGTTGTCGAAAATGATTACGTCGCAGTCCAGAGCTTGCATCCGGGCGCAGATTTCCTCCGCCTTGCCCGAGCCCAACAAATACCGCGCCTGCAGTTCCCGGTTAAAAACCAACATCTTTTCCACCACGGGAATTCCGAGGGTGGCGGTGAGTTCTTCCAACTCTTCCAACAGGTCCTGGGCATCCGCCTTCGCTGCCTGGTCGGTATAGGAACCGACCAAGAGCGCGCGTTCCACCATTTTATCCCGGGCTTTGATTTCAAACATTGCCGTACGTGTAGCAGATTTTCGGCGGGAAGCGAAATCGAAACGAACGGCCATGCCGCCCGGCTATTGAGGGCTCGCCCCGGCCGAGCCTCCCGGCTACAGTCCGGCCCCACATGAACGCCCGTCCGTACGACAAAGCCTATTTCGACAAATGGTACCGGCACCCCAAACACCGGGTGGTCACCACCGCCACCACGACCCGCAAAGCTGCGATGGTGCTGGGCGTGGCGGAGTTTTTTTTGGAACGGCCAGTCCGCACCGTTCTCGACATCGGCTGCGGTGAGGGACAATGGCAGCCGATCCTCACCACCCTGCGCCCGGGTTTGCGGTATCTCGGCGTGGATCCCAGCGAATACGCGGTGAACCGGTTTGGCCGGCAGCGCAATCTCCGACTCGGCGGCTTCGCGGACCTTGGGGGCATCAATCTCACAAAAACCTACGACCTCATCATCAGCAGCGACACGCTCTATTATGTGCCCCGCAAGGATCTTGCCGTTGGCATTTCCCTGATTGCCCAAATGCTAGGAGGCATTGCCTTCCTCGAAGCCTATGCCAGCGAAGAAGCCCTGCAGGGAGACTTCAAGGAGATCGAACCCCGCACCACGGCGTTTTACCGCCGGCTCTTCCGCCGGCACGGTCTCATTTCCTGCGGGCCGCATTGTTACGCCGGAGAGAATCTGCGAGGCCAGGTGATGGAACTGGAGCGCGGCGGCGTGTGATCGTTTGAGTCCAGTCCCGCCTACGCGGGACTGTTACGCGAAGCACACGCTGAAGCGTGAACTCCAACCTACAACTTCATCGCCCGCTTCCGCAGCCAGTAAAAAATCACCGGAGTCACAATCAGGATATGCAGCAGGCTGCTGAGCATGCCGCCGATCACCGGAGTGGCGATGGGCTTCATCACTTCGGCGCCAGTTTTAGCGCTCCACATGATGGGGAGGAGGCTGGCGATCACCGTACTGACCGTCATCACTTTTGGGCGTAATCGCAACATGGAACCTTCCAGCACGGCGGCCCGGAGGTCGGACAGCGTGAAACCTGCTCCCTTTTCCTCCTGGTGACGTTTGAGGGCTTCTTCCAGATAGACCACCATCACCACGCCTGTTTGGATAGCGGTGCCAAAAAGCGCAATGTAGCCAATCCACACGGCCACGCTGAAATTGTAGCCGAGAAGGTATTGGAGAAAAAGTCCGCCAGTGAGCGCAAAGGGCACAGCGAGGATGACGTGGGCGGCCTCCATCGCGGAACGAAAAACCGTGGCCAACAGCATGAAAATGATCAGCAGCACCACGGGGACGATCAGCGTCAGCGTGCGCTGGGCACTGAGCTGATTTTCGTATTGGCCGCTCCATTTGAGCGTGACGCCCGCAGGCAGCGTGACCTCTTCCTCGATCCGACGCTGGGTTTCCTTCACAAATCCGCCCAAGTCGCGCCCCTGCACGTTGGTCTGCACAAAGACCCGAAGCAATCCGTCCTCGCTGGAAATCTCGCTGGGACCGCTCGAGCGCCGGATCGTCGCAACCTGGCCAAGCGGCACGGAGGGACCGTCCTTCGTGGGAATCAGGATCGCGCCAAGGGTTTCGATGTCCGTCCTTTCCCCGCGCTCCAGACGAAGCTGGATGGGGTACCGCGCGCGGCCTTCGATCGTCGTGCTCACATTCAGCCCTCCGAGCCCAATCTCCACCACGTCCATCACATCACGAATGTTCAACCCGTAACGAGCGAGAGCCTGACGGTCGGGGAGAACCTCCAGATACGGTTTGCCCTGCACGCGGGAGGCGGCGACACCGACCGCGCCGGGAATTTTGCGCACGACCTCCTCAATGCGAAAAGCGACTTGCTGGATGACATCAAGATCCGCGCCCAGCACCTTGATGCCCACCTGCGCGCGAATGCCCGTGCTCAGCATGAGGATGCGGTTTTCGATGGGCTGGAGAAAGCCGGGCACGTAGCCGGGAACCACGCTGAGTTTTTCACTCAGTTCGGCGATGATCTTTTCCTTCGTCAGTCCCGCGCGCCAGGCGGAACGCGGTTTGAGCATGATGGTGGTTTCGATCATTTCCACCGGGGCGGGATCGGTGGGCGTTTCGGCGCGGCCGAGTTTTCCCGCGACGGACTCCACTTCCGGCACGCTCTTGATCACGCGGTCCTGCCAGGACATCACACGCTTCACTTCCGTGAGCGAGGTGCTCGGAAGCAGGACGGGCATAAATAGCAGACTCCCCTCCTCCAGCGGCGGCATGAACTCGCTGCCTATCCGGGACGCCAGAACGACTGCTGCGGCCAGCAAGGCGAAGGCGCAAAGCAGCACGGTTTTCCCGTGACCCAGCGCCCACTCCAAGGCCGGGCGATAGATGCGCATCAAAAAGCGCATTACGACATTGTCCTTCTCCTCATGAAAAGGGCCGCGCACCAACCAGGTGCAAAGGACCGGCACAAGCGTCACACCCAACAGCGTCGCTCCGATCATGGCAAAGGTCTTCGTGAAGGCCAGCGGGTGGAAAAGTTTGCCTTCCTGTCCGCCCAAGGCAAAGACCGGCAGGAACGCCAGGATAATGATGGCCATGGCAAAAAAGATCGGCCTGCCCACCTGACGGGCCGCGACGCGGGTCACTTCCAGTGTCTCGTGCGCCGTGAGCTTGGAACCCTTTTTCTTCTCCGCCTCCTCGTTATGGCGGATGACGTTCTCCGTCATGACAATCGCCGCATCCACCAGCACGCCGATGGCGATGGCGATGCCAGCCAGCGACATGACATTCGACGAAATGCCAAACACGTCCATCAGGATGAACGAGATCAAAATCGAAACCGGCAACGGAATCGTGACGATGAGGATGCTGCGGAAGTGCCACAGAAAGATAATGTGAGCGAGGGTCACGAGGATGATTTCCTCAATGAGGGCATGGCGCAGCGTCTCGATGGTGCGATCAATGAGATCGCTGCGGTCGTAGAACGGTTCAATGGTCACTCCCGCAGGCAGGCTCGGCGCGATGCGGGCGATTTTTTCCTTCACCCGTTCGATCACCCGCATGGCATTTTCGCCCGTGCGCATCACGACCACGCCGCCCACGACTTCGTTGCCATCGACATCGAGCGCACCCCGGCGGAAATCCCCGCCCATGGAAATGCTCGCGATATCCTCCAGGTAAATGGGCAGGCCGCCTTCGGTGCGCACGGCGATGCGTTTAAGATCGTCGAGGGAATTGACCAGCCCAATGCCGCGCACGACAAATTCCATCCCATTTTCCTCGATGACCTTGCCGCCAACGTTAAGGTTGCTATTAGCCAGGGCGTCCATCACCTCGCGCAGATTCACCCCGGCCTGCCGCATTTTCCCGGAGTCCACCGCCACCTGATACTGCCGCACAAAGCCGCCCACGCTGGCCACTTCGGCTACGCCTTCGACCGCAGCGAGTTGATAGCGCAGGAAAAAATCCTGCAACGACCGCAGCGTGCCGAGATCGTAACCGCCGTTCGGGCTTTTGGCCGGATCGACCTTGAGGTAATATTGATAAACCCAGCCAAGCCCGGTGGCGTCGGGGCCGAGTTGCGGCGTGACGGCTTCCGGCAGCAACGTCTGCAAAAAGCTCAGCCGCTCGAGCACGCGGGTGCGGGCAAAGTAGTTGTCGATGCTGTCGTCGAAAACGACAGTGAGCAGCGAAAAGCCGAACATGGATTGCGCCCGCACTTCCTTCACGCCAGCGAGGCCCTGGAGATTCGTGGAAAGCGGATAGGTGACCTGATCCTCCACTTCCTGCGGACTGCGGCCGGCCCAATCCGCATAAACGATCACCTGGTTTTCGCTCAGATCCGGAATGGCATCGACCGGCGTGTGGCGCACCGCCCAGATTCCCCACCCGATCACCAGAAGCGTGGCGCAAGCGACGAGGAATCGATTGCGCAGCGACCAATCCACCAGCCAGGCGATCAGCCCGGGGTGTTCTTCGGTGTTCATGGTTTCATCTCCGCGCCACAGGTCAGCATGGCCGCACCCAAATATGGATTGCGGACATCGGTGCCGGACTGCACCCAGCGGGCCTGTTCCGGTGCGCCGGGAAAACTGTCACCCGTCATGGGACATTCGAAAACGTGCAGATCGGTTTTCTGTCCTCCACGCTGCATGGCCAGCGCCAGCTCGGAGCCGCCAAGGCTCCAGGGAAGAAAACTTTGCCTTAGCGCACTCAGATCACTGCCGGACGGATTCACCAGGGTTTTAAGTGCCTCCAAATCGGGAAGCGAATCGCCGGGAATCGCCGTCGCGAGATCATGCAGGGACCGGGCTTCCTTGGCAGCGGCAACGATGTCCTCCGCAGCCAGAGCGGAGGAAACCTTGGCCAACTGGAGAAGAAACGCCTCGGCGTCTTTTTGCGGAGGAACGGACGGTTTCACTTCGCCGGACGACACGACCCCGCTGCGAAGCTGGGCCTCGGCGTCGATCATGAGGTTGCCCTGCGTGACAACCTTGTCCCCTTCCTCAAGGCCTTCCAGAATCTCGATGCCTTCGTCCCCGACGCGGCCGGTTTTGACGGAACGCTGCTCGTATTTTCCCTCGCCCGAATCGAGATAAACGACCTCGCGGCGTCCGTCGCGGAGGACGGCGGAACGAGGCACAACGAGAGTTTCTCCCACCTCGGCCAAAATGGAGGCCTCGGCATAAGCGCGGTGCGGCAGAATCCGGCGAAGGCCCTGCCCATCCCCTTCGGCGGGCGGATTATCCACCTCGATACGGACCTTCGTGCTGCGGGTCTGCGCGTCAAAATTCGGATCAATAAACGTAACTACGCCCTCGAATTCGCGACCCGGCACGGTCGGGGTGCGGAGGATGGCTTTTTGCCCAAGGCGAACTTCCGCCAGATCCCGTTCATACACCTCCGCGTGAAACCACAGCCTGGCGAGGTCGCCCATCTCGAAGAGTGGTTCGCCGGTTTTAATATACTGGCCTTTGTAGGCTTTCTTGGTCAGCACCGTGCCGCTGATGGGCGCCAGCAGATCGACGGTATAAACATTGTCGGGTTGCTTGGCGATGGCGGCGAGTTGCTCCGCGGTGAGGCCATATTGAATGAGCCGCTGTGCGGAATTTCGGGCCGCCACGTCGTTTTTGCCCCGCATGGCGTTTTGAAATTCGCGAACGACGTAAAGCAACTCCGGACTGTAGAGCGAAGCCAGCGGCTGGCCTTTTTCCAGATACTGTCCGACATGCAGAACATTCACCTGCTCGATCCGGCCATCGTAAAACGCGGCGATCACGCGGTGGATATTTTCATCATCCTCCAGGATGCCGCTGAAACGCAGGGCGCGGGTGAGTTCGATCCGCCGCACGGGCACGGTGGTGACGCCGATAACATTGACGGAATCGCCATGCAGCGAAATCAGGCCATCGCGGCTCTCGAGCGGCTGGTCGCCTTCATAGACCGGCACGAGGGCCATCCCGCAGATAGTGCAATTGCCCGGTTTGTCGGACGTGATCCACGGGTGCATCGGGCTTTGGTAGAGCTTGATTTTGCGGCCATCATCGGCGGGCGGTTTGGAACAGCCGGCGAGCAGCATGGCGCAAAGAAACAGGATGAGGGATTTCATAATTTGACCTTTCGAAGCCGCAGGGCGTTGCCTACGACGGAGACACTGCTTAGCGACATCGCCGCGCTGGCGATAATGGGGCTGAGCAGAATGCCGAAGACCGGATACAAGACCCCCGCGGCGATCGGCACTCCGAGGACGTTATACAAAAACGCAAAGAGCAGGTTTTGCCGGATGTTGCGCATAGTGGCGCGACTAAGGGCGATGGCCTGCACGATGCCGCGCAGATCGCCCTTCACCAGGGTGATGCCGGCGCTTTCCATGGCCACATCCGTGCCGGTGCCCATGGCAATGCCCACATCCGCTGCCGCCAGCGCGGGGGCGTCGTTCACGCCGTCACCCGCCATGGCCACCACGCGGCCCTGCTTTTTCCATGCGGTGACACGAGATTGTTTGTCGGCCGGACTGACCTCAGCGACGAAATCATCGATGCCGAGATTTTTTGCCAGATGCGCCGCGGTTTGGAGATTATCGCCCGTGAGCATGCTGATTTTGATACCGAGCTTGTGCAGCGCTTCGATGGCCTCGGACGTGCTCTTTTTCACCGGGTCGGAGAGGACCAAAAATCCCGCGACTTTTCCGTCGCAGGCGACCCAGATGACGGTCCGGCCCTCGGCCTGCGCAGCAAAGGCCTGCTTTTCCAAGGCGGCAAAATTCCCCACCCCAGCCTCCTCCAGCAAGGCCCGTTTGCCTACGAGAACGGAGCGGCCATCGACCCTGCCTCGCACGCCACCGCCCGTGATGGCGGAAAAATCCTCCACCCGGCCCGCGGTGAGCCCACGTTCTTGGGCCAGCCGCACCACCGCCCCGGCCAGCGGGTGTTCGCTTTGTGCTTCCAAAGCCGCCGCCAGACCAAGCACTTCGTCCTCGCTGGAAACGGCGGCGACCGCCGTGACGGCAGGGCGGCCCTCGGTGAGCGTACCGGTTTTATCAACCACGAGCGTGTCAACCTTTTCCAGCGTCTCCAGCGCCGCAGCTTCCTTGATCAACACGCCCAAACCCGCCCCCCGTCCCACCGCGACCATGATGGACATCGGCGTCGCCAGACCGAGCGCACAAGGGCAGGCAATGATCAGCACCGCCACAGCATTCACCAAAGCGTACGTTAAGGCGGGTGCCGGACCGAAAAACAGCCACACGAAAAACGTGATCACCGCAACGGTCACGACGGCTGGCACAAACCACCCGGCGACCACATCGGCGAGGCGCTGAATCGGCGCGCGGCTCCGCTGGGCGGACGCGACCATCTGGACGATCTGCGCGAGCAGGGTTTCCGACCCGACCCGGTCAGCGCGGAAAACCAGACTGCCGTTGCCGTTGATCGTTCCGCCCGCGACACGCGCGCCGACCGCCTTCTCCACGGGCAGGGGCTCGCCGGTGAGCATGGATTCATCCACCGCGGACTGGCCTTCGGTCACCACGCCATCCACCGGCACCTTTTCGCCCGGCTTCACGCGGAGAAGATCCCCGGATTGCACCTGATCGAGTGGCACATCCTGCTCAGCACCGGCGCGAACCCGATGGGCAATTTTCGGCGCGAGATCAAGGAGCGCCTTGATGGCAGCTCCCGTTCCGGCGCGTGCCCGGAGTTCGAGCACCTGGCCGAGCAAGACCAGCACAATGATCACAGCAGCCGCCTCAAAATACACCGGCAGCATCCCGTCGTGCCGCATCTCATGCGGCAACAATCCCGGGAAAAACAAGACAATGACGCTAAACACATAAGCCGCCCCCGTACCCAGCGCGATGAGGGTGAACATGTTCAAATGCCAGGAGACGATGGATCGGTAGCCCCGCTCGAAGAACGGCCACCCGCACCACAGCACGACGGGGGTGGCGAGGAGGAATTGGATCCAGGCGGACACGACCGGGGGCAGCACCCGCAGGGAGGGGACGTGCTCAGCCATCGCGAGTATAATAACGGGCAGCGCCAGCGGCAGGCCGATGAAAAACCGCCGCGTCATATCGCGGAGTTCGGCGTTGTCTTCGGCGGGTTCGGGTTGCACCGCTTCCAGCGCCATCCCGCAGATCGGGCATTCGCCGGGATGATCCAACCGCACCTCGGGGTGCATGGGACAGGTGTACGTGGCAGCCCGGACAAACGCGGGATTCCGCTCCAGGGCCATGCCACATTTTGAACAGGCGCCGGGTTTGTCGGACTCCACCCCCGGACACATGGGACAGAACCATTCCTTGGTAGGTGCGACAGACGTCGACGCGTGATGCCCGCCATGGCAGCAGTGTTGCTCAGACATAAAATGAGAAAAGTCGTCCGCGGGTGCAAAACACCCGCGGGCAACCGCAGGTTATTTCGAGGCGTCCTGAATTTTTTTCAGAAACGTCGCAGGATCCTTTTCAAACTTCGGCTGGCAGTGCTCGCAGCAAAAGCGAACTTCCACGCCGTTGTAGTGCGTGATGAAGGGTCCGCCCATGGAGTCGAGTTTTTTACCCGAGACCACGCAGGTGGTGAGTGGATACACCGGTTTTTGCGCCTCAGCGGCCTGCACGAGGCAGCCGGAGGCGAGGAGGAGAATCAAAGTCAGAATTTTCATAGTTGTCGTTGTGGGAATTTTTCAGAGATCGCGCCAGAACCTGTCTGGAACGCGGAAAACCCCATGCCGTGTGGCAGGAGGCGGCGAATTAAGCGACAACAACCGGGGGAGCGTGCGCCAGCAGGCTCCGATTCAAGACCAACTCCGCGAAGGCAAAAGCACCGGGCGGACCCTGGGCGGACACGAGAACCGCTGCGGGATTTTCCAAAACTGCACAAGAGAGGAAGAAGACTTCCTCCCAGGCGGCGAGCAGCACGAATTGCCCGGACACCGGAATGACCACAGCGGCAGGAAGTGGTGCGCTCAGCGCGTGGCAACATTCCATGACCGGGCCTGAAGAGGTTTCGCTTTGGTGACAGCAGGCATGGTCATCCGCCGCCGCCATCATCGCGCCGATCGCGCAGTGATTCGAAGCAAACATCCAAGCCACCATGACCAGGAGGATCACAGCGAAGCGTGGAATATTCGAAGTCACGAAGGAACCTTAGCGCGTTCCGGGGTAGTCTGCAAGTTTGCGATTAGACAAGCCTAGCGGAGCGTCTTAATTTAAATCCGAAGATCATGAAACCACGCGTGCTCATCGTTGACGGCCACAGCATGATTTTCCAGTGGCCCGATCTCACCCTGCAACACGCCAAACGCGGTGCCGTCGCCCGTGAAACTCTCGTCCGGATGCTCAATGGTCTGCAGGACAACTCCGATTGGAATGTGGCTGTCGTTTTCGACGGCACCGGCCGCAAAAACTCCGAGGCCAGCGAACCTCACGGCATCAAGATCTTTTATTCCCGCGACGGTCAGACGGCCGACAGCATCATCGAACGACTCGTGGCCACCTATGCAGACAAATACGAAGTGACCGTCGCCACGGACGACATCATGGAACGCACGACCGTGGAAAGTTTCGGCGGCTACACGATGTCGGCCCTCCAACTCCGCGAAGAGATAGACGCCGCGGGGCGCGATCTCGACGCGCGGCTGCGGAAGCTCCGGTAAAACCAACCGGTCAGTTTTTGTGAAACCCGGTCAACTCGCGCACCTTGAGCTCAAGGTCGTGCACCTTCGTTTCGAGGCGCGTGATGGTCTCTTCCGCGGTCATCAGCTTGCGGCGCTTGTCGAGGAGCGCCGACTCCAATTCACGCACCCGTTTTTGAAGGTTGGACTTCAACCCTCCCGCACCCGGCTGCTGAAGCATGGCGAGCAGGGGATTATTGGGAATCACGTCCTCCTTCGGCTCCAATTGCGCCTGTTCGTAAAAAGGCGTTTCGCTCAGATTCCAAACTTGCCCGGTGCAGCAGTTCACCAGCGCAGTCTCGGAGGTGATCTCGCCGAGTTGGACAAATTCCAGGAGCGACCCAGCTGTGGTTGGACCGTAGAGCAAATTGTCCCCGACCACCACCAGCCAGTCCATTTCCAGCTCCGGAATCATGGGCGCCTTCGTCCAGACCTTGCTGTCCTCGGATAGCATGTCCTGGGGATTGATCTGGGCGGAGCGTGCCCAATCCTTGATTTTATCGAAATGAACAGGGCCAAAAACTTCCCCGTGATCGTGTTTCTTTAAATACCAATGGTCGGGATTCGCGATGGGCATGGGATTTTGCGGGGAGTTTTATGTACTGTGGCGCAAGGTCATGAAGTTGACAAGGAACTTGCGCCCGGAACGATTTGCGGAGATGCTTTTCCGTTCGCCTTCAGGCGCAAAGAGCAAAGAAAATCATGAGCAAGACATTGTTGGACAAGGTTTGGGAAACACACTCCGTGCGGGAGTTGCCGAATGGAAACACCCAGCTCCTCATCGGAACCCATCTCATTCACGAAGTAACGAGCCCGCAGGCCTTCGGGATGCTGCGCGACCTCAAGCTGGACGTCCTCTACCCCCGGCGCACCTTCGCAACGGTGGATCATATCGTTCCGACCGATGAATCCGAGGAACCCTTTTCCGACCAGTTGGCCGACGACATGATCAAGGCTCTGCGCAAGAACTGCGAAGAATTCGATATCACCTTTTTCGACATCCCGACCGGGAAACAGGGCATCGTGCACATCGTGGGCCCCGAGCAAGGCATCACCCAGCCGGGCACGACGATCGCCTGCGGAGATTCTCACACTTCGACCCACGGGGCCTTTGGGGCCATCGCGTTCGGCATTGGCACCAGTCAGGTCCGCGACGTTCTGGCGACTCAAACCATGGCAATCCGCAAGCCCAAGGTTCGGCGGATCAACGTCGAGGGCAAACTCGCGCCCGGCGTCTATGCCAAGGATGTGATTCTGCACATCATCCGCAAGTTGGGGGTGAACGGCGGCATCGGCTACGCCTACGAATACGGAGGCTCGACCTTTGACGCCTTTACGCAGGAGGAGCGCATGACCGTGTGCAATATGTCCATCGAAGGTGGTGCGCGCGTGGGCTATGTGAATCCCGACGAAACCACGTTTGCCTATCTCAAAGGCCGCCCGTATTCCCCGACCGGCGCCGAATGGGACGCGGCCGTGGAACGCTGGAAATCCTTCGCGTCCGACCCGGGCGCATTTTACGACGACGTCGTCACCTATCAGGCCTCCGACATCGCGCCCACCGTCACCTGGGGAATCAATCCCGGGCAGGCCATCTTTATCGACGAGCAGGTCCCGGTTCCGAGCGAACTCCCGGAGAAAGACCGCGCCACCGCAGAGGAGGCCCTGGTCCACATGCATCTCAAGGCAGGCACCCCCATCAAGGGCACCAAGGTCGACGTCGCTTTCCTCGGAAGTTGCACGAACGGCCGCCTGAGCGACCTCACCGAGGTGGCCCGCTTTTTGAAAGGCCGCAAGGTCAGCCCCGGCGTCAAAGCCATCGTGGTTCCCGGTTCGCAGGGCGTTTCTCTGATTGCCGAAAAAATGGGCTTAGCGGAAATTTTCCGCGAAGCTGGATTCGAGTGGCGCGGAGCCGGGTGTTCCATGTGCCTCGCCATGAATCCCGACAAACTGATCGGCGACCAACTTTGCGCCAGTTCCAGCAACCGTAACTTCAAAGGCCGCCAAGGCAGCCCGACCGGACGCACCGTCCTGATGAGCCCCCTCATGGTCGCCGCCGCGGCGGTGTCCGGCGAGATCGCCGATGCCCGCGAGGTATTTAACGTCAACTGATCGGATTTTATTACCATGGCTCTTGAAAAAATCACCCAAGTGACCGGCCGGGGAATCTACATTCCCGGCGAGGATATCGACACCGACCGCATCATTCCGGCGCGCTTCATGAAGTGCATCACATTCGACGGATTGGGCGAATACGCCTTTTACGACGAACGGAAAAACGAAGACGGTTCCGACAAGCCCTATCCGCTTAACGACCCCCGGTTTTTGGGGTCGAGCATTCTCATGTCCGGCTCAAATTTCGGGTGCGGCAGCTCGCGCGAACACGCCCCGCAGGCGCTCTACCGCTATGGATTTCGGGCCGTCCTGGCGGAAAGCTTTGCGGAGATCTTTTTCGGCAATTCGACCACCCTGGGCATGCCCTGCGCGGTCATGTCGCAACAGGATATCGCCGCCCTCGCCGGACTGGTGGAAGCCGACCCGTCGGTCATGATCACGATTGACCTGCTCGAAGGGAAAGTTACGGCGGCCGACATGGACTTCAAAGCCACCTTGCCGCCCCACGCGCAGGAGGCACTGGTCCTGGGGAAATGGGACGCCATCGCCGACCTCCTCGAGGGCATCCCTGCCATCCACGAGACCTCCGCGAAGCTGCCGTATTTTAAGGTCGCCTGACCCCTCCTGGAGGTGCGTCCTTCAGGGATTGTGCGAACCCCGTGCTTGGCAGCGGGAGGTTGAGACCGTAGAGGATTCCGCGTGATCGCATTTCTCATCCGCCGACTTGTCGCCCTCGGGGTTGTGCTGTTCTGCGTGGTCACAATCACGTTTTTCCTCATCCGGATCTCTCCCGGCGGCCCGTTCGATCGCGAGCGTAAGCTGCCTCCGGCCATCGAGAAAAAACTTCTCGAGAAATACGAGCTCGATGGGCCGCTCTGGCAACAATATACGGGCTACGTTTCCGACCTCATTCGTGGCGACCTGAGGGACTCCACCAAATATCTCAACCGCTCCGTCGGCGAAATTCTGATCCAAACTCTGCCGGTCACCATGGCACTGGGGGCTTCTGCGTTTGCCCTCGCGGTCTGCGGTGGGGTCGTGCTCGGAGTCACGGCCGCCGCCGGCAAGGGGACATGGAAGGACACCCTCGCAATGTTTTTTGCGTTGGGGGCCGTGTCCCTCCCCGCTTTTATCGTCGGCCCCATTTTGATTCTGGTCTTCAGCCTTTGGCTGGGCTGGTTGCCGGTGGGCGGCTGGGGTTCGCCGGAAACCCTCATTCTGCCCACCCTCACCCTCGCCGCGCCTTATGTCGCCTACATTGCCCGACTGCTCCGCGGCAGCATGGTGGAAACGCTCGGCCAGGATTACATCCGCACGGCCCGTGCCAAGGGGTTGGCGGAACGCGTGGTGCTCTACCGTCATGCCCTGCGCGTGGCCATCCTCCCGGTCGTGTCGTTTCTTGGCCCGCTCGCCGCACATTTGCTGACCGGTTCCATCGTGGTCGAAACCATTTTCCATATCCCCGGCGCAGGCGGATTTTTTGTCAATTCGATCCTCAACCGCGACGGGTTTCTCCTCGGCGGGGTGGTCATTGTCTATTGTGCCTTGCTCGTTCTTTTCAACCTCGCGGTGGATGTGCTCTACACCCTGCTCGACCGGAGGATCCGGCTCGATGGGTGACGGACGCGCCTGGCGGAGGTTCCGCAAAAATCGCGTCGCGGTCCTTTCGTCTCTCGTCGTGGCCACGATTGCGGTGGTCACGCTGACCGGCCCATTTTTCCTGCCGCCTTCCTACGCGCAGCCGAGCGCGCTGTCGTTTGCCCCGCCCAGCCTGGCGCACCCCTTTGGCACCGATCTCAATGGCCGTGACGTGCTTCACCGCGTCCTGACCGGCGGCCAGATCTCCCTCCTCGTCGGCCTGTGCGGCGCGCTGGTGAGTCTTTTCATCGGAACCGCGTATGGCCTTGTTGCGGGTTACGCGGGCGGACGGCTTGATGCCGCCATGATGCGCATCGTGGATGTTCTTTATTCCGTGCCCCGGCTGATTTTCATCCTCATCTGCATCAATGCCTTCAATGCCAAACTGCAGGGCTTCGCTTCCGAAATGGGCTGGGATTGGCTCGTATCTTCCTCCCGCATTGCCATCCTCATTTTCTCTCTTGGCGTCATCGAATGGCTGACGCTTGCCCGGATCGTGCGTGGCCAGACCCTCGAGCTGAAAAGTCGCGCCTTCGTCACCGCCGCCGTCGGGCTCGGTCAGTCGCATTTCGCCATCCTCACCCGCCATCTGCTTCCCAATCTCACCGGTGTCATCTTGATTTACCTCACCCTCACCATTCCGGCGGTGATCATCGATGAATCGTTCCTCAGCTTCCTCGGTCTGGGCGTGCAGGCCCCGATGGCCAGTTGGGGGTCTCTCCTGGCGGACGGAGCTGGTTCGCTCAATCCCATCAAAATCCGCTGGTGGCTCGTGGTCTTTCCCGCCGTCGCCATGGCCGTCACCCTGCTCGCCCTGAATTTCCTAGGCGACGCCCTTCGCGATACTCTCGATCCGAAGAACTCCGCCAAATAGACCAGCGGTTCGTCAATCGGCGCCGCACCGACCTGGTTTCGCGCCTACGAAACCATTTGCAAACTGGCTCGACGCCGGGCTGCTTTCCGCCTAGGGAAAACGGGGCCACTATTGAAACACCAATTGCCAGCCGATGCGGAGGAGGACTCCGGGAACGTGCTGTCCCTGCCGTCCGGACGCTGCGTGCGCGATGCCATTGTTGGCGTGGTCATTCTTTTCCTCGTTTCCGTACTGGCAAACACCGCCCTTTTCCGGATTGCCCGTTCGGAGCGCATCGAGGCCCTCCACGACCAGCTCCGTGCCCATGCCAAACTCGCCGCCCGCTGGCTCGACGCCGAGGCGCATGCCCGACTCTCCTCACCTAACCAGACCGGTTCCCCCGAACACCTGCGCTCGCTCGACATCCTCCAGTCGTTGCGCGACGTGCACAGGACACTTGACGATCTCTATTCCGGACGCTTCGCCGACGACGGCACGTGCAAGGTTATCTTGGAAACTCTGCCTCAGCGCCCGGAGCCTTTTCTCCCGTCAACCGTTGGCCGACCAATGGATCTTTCTCCCGAACTTCAGAAGGACCTTGGCGCCGCGATCCTTGGGCGCATGCCGCAAAAAATGACCAAACCCGAAACCGGCCAAGAAGGCCTCGGCGTCATTGCTCCATTTGGCTGGCAGGGCGATTTCATCGTGGCGTCCATCAGCGCCCGCAGCGTCAACGAGCGCCTCGCCGTCCTGCGTTCCGCCTACGCCGTCGCCGTCTCCCTTTCCGCCATTATGGCAGTCGTCGGCGGCCTTGTGATCTACTGGCTCCGCCGCCGGGAAGCCCGCGCCCGGCTGATGCGGCCCGAGGACCGGGAATTTTTTCGCAATATCACCTCCGTCCTACCCGGCCTGCTCTATCAGGCCCGCGTTTCCCCCCGCGGGAAGGTTGTCACCACCTATGTCAGCGACGCCGCCCGTTGGACTTTCGAGCTTGAGCCCGCCGCCCTCATCCCCTCACCCCGGCCCGCTTTCGCCCGCATTCACCCCCGCGACCGCAAACGCCTCCTCCGCGCTATGGGCTCTGCGGCCTGGAATCCGGGAGAGTTGCGCGAAGAATTCCGCGTCCTTCTCCCCAAAACCGGCGAACGGTGGCTTTTCGCCATCTCGCACGTCCAGCGTCTCCCAGATGGCTCGACCCTCTGGAATGGCTTCATCACCGATGTCACGTGGCGGAAAAAAGCCGAGGAATCCCTCCGCAAAAGCGAAGCCGGCCTCAAAGCCGCCCAAACCGTCTCCGGCATGGGCAGTTGGGAGCTGGAACTCGCCGACATTCGCGGGGTCGAACGGAAAACCCAGAGCTGGAGCGACGAATGCTACCGGGTCTTCGGTTTCGAACCCGGCACGGTCACCCTGACCAACGAATTTTTCTTCCAGTGCGTCCATCCCGACGACCGCGAAAATGTTCGCTCGGCCATGGATCACGCCATTACCCAGCGCGCCCGCTACTCCATCGACCACCGCATCATCCGGCCCGATGGTAGCATTCGCCTCGTCCATGAGGATGCCATTATTCTCCACGACGAAAAAGACACCCGTTCCGTCATCATGCTCGGCACCGTGCGCGACATCACTGAGGAAAGGGAACGCGAAGAACGCATCCGCCTCAACGAACAACGCCTTCAACTCGCCACCCACGCAGGCGGCGTTGGCACTTGGGACTTCGACGTGCCCGCAAAGAAGATCGTCTGGAATGCCGTGATGTACCGCTTGAAAAAGGTGGACCCCGCCACTTTCGATCCCAACACCAGCAGCTCCCTCGACCTCGTTCACCCCGATGACCGACAGCGCATTCGCGAAGAATTCCGACGCTGCCTGGCCTCCGACGCCACATCGTACGAAGTGGAATGCCGTCTCATTCTTCCCGATGGCGACCAGAGACACACCCAGACCAGTGCCGTGATCATCCGGGATGAAAAAGGGAAACCCATCCGCGTGGTGGGTATCGAGATTGACGTCACCCCCCAGAAACGCGCGGTTGAATCCGCCCTCGCGGCCGACCGCGCCAAGAGCGAATTACTCGCTATGATGAGCCACGAGATTCGCACCCCCATGAATGGAGTACTCGGCTTCACCGCTCTCCTCAAAGAAGGCGCCCTCACCCCTCAGCAACGGGATTATGTCGAGACCATCGAAGCCAGCGGCAATAACCTGCTCCACCTCATCAATGACATCCTCGACCTCTCTAAAGTCGAAAGCGGACAAATCGAGTTAAAAAACTCTTCCTTCTCCCTCCGCAACTTTCTTCAAGAAATTACCATCCTCCTCCGGCCCCGGGCCAACGAGAAGCGGCTCGAATATGGATGGGAGATCGCCCCGGGCGTACCCGAGGCCATCGAAACCGACCGCACCCGCCTCGGCCAGATCCTGACAAACCTCCTGGGCAACGCAGTCAAGTTCACCTCCCTTGGACGGGTCTGGCTCGATGCCTCCGCGACCCCAGCGCCCGACGGCCGTTGGACACTCCACCTCATCATCACCGACACCGGCCTCGGCATACCGCGCGACTCGCTCCAGCGGGTCTTCGAACCATTTTACCAGACCGACCTCTCGGCGTCTCGCAAACACGGGGGCACCGGCCTTGGCCTCCCCATTTCCCAACGTCTCGCCCGCCTGATGGGCGGCGACATCACCGTCACAAGCTCGCCCGGAAAGGGCAGTATCTTCACCGTCACCGTTGTCGTGGGCGAAGGCCGCGTCCTGCAGGCTTTGGACTTTCTCCCCCGCCGCACCACCGACCTCAGTCGCTTCGCCGGCCGGCGCGTCCTCGTGGTAGACGACGACGCGGTCAATCGCCGGCTCTGCCTCCTCCAAATGGCCAAACTTGGCCTCGAGGTCGAAGCAGCCGAGGGCGGGGCCAAAGCCGTCCAACTCTGTCACGAAAAACGCTTTGCCGCCATCATCATGGATGTCCAGATGCCAACGATGGACGGACTCGAAGCCACCCGTCGCATTCGCGAAAGCGAAACCATACGCACGCCCATCATTGCTTTCACCGCCAACGTCATGCCCGACGACCGCGAAAAATGCCTCGCGGCGGGGATGGACGACTACCTTTCCAAACCCCTCCAGGTCGACGATCTCGCCGCGGCCCTCGCCCGCTGGATGTAGACCGCCTTCCGATAGCCCACGCTCAGGGTTTGGGTCGCTCGGCAGTAAAGAAAGCGGACTCCATCGAACCTAGAGTGAACTCCGTGCGTCCCTCCTCAACGGCGATGGATAACCCGCTAAGAGCGTCGGTGTAGCGACCATCAGGAAGTTCCGGGCCGACGAAAATCTCAAAACGGGCTTCGCCACTTCCTTTGTTCCAGACGGCCAGCACCTGGTCCTCAAAGTGACGCCGCACAAACGCATAGCGGGTGTCATCAGCGACAAGGAGTCGGCGGTTTCCGTAGCGGAGGGCGGGGTGAGCGGAACGCAGGGCGGCAACTTTTCCCAAATACTCGCGCACCCGGCGTTGCTCGGCCGCGAGCTCGGATTCGGCAGGCATCATCCTTCGATTGTCTGGATCACCCGCCCCGGTGAGCCCGACTTCGTCGCCGTAATAGATCATCGGCACGCCATCGATGCTGAGAATAAATCCCAGGGCGAGTTTGAGCTTTTCGTAGGAAACCGGCTTGTCCACCCGGGGAGGATCGGCCCAGCCAATTTCCTCCTCATCGTCCTTTTCGGATTTGGGAAGATCCCCATCGGCGAAAGCCATGAAGCGGGACTTGTCGTGGTTCCCAATGAGCGGTGACATGAGGGTTTCCTTGCCGTAGATGGTCTCGGACTCGGAGAGCGATTTTTCGAGTGCCGCAAAACCCTGCGTGCCTTTGGCAAAGACCTCCATGAGGGTGTCGTAAAGCGGGAAATCAAACTGCCCGTCGAGCATATTCGGTCCGACAAACGACATGATCCCCGGACGGTCCATGAAGGTCTCCCCCACAAAGTACATCGGGGCCAGAGCGTCCCGTTCCTGCAACTCGCGCATCGTCGTACGGAACTTCGGCCAGAACGAATATTTGATATGCTTCACCGCGTCGAGCCGGTATCCATCAAGTCCGAATTCCTCAATCCAATACCGGGCATTCCCGAGGAGAAATGCGACTGGTTCGGGCTTGTCAAAATCGAACCCAGGCAGCCACTCCTCGAACCAGGTCGTGAACTGTTGCTCATCCCATAAACGAAGGTTTTTCTTCCCATCCGGAAGGGTCAGACTGCCGAACCATTCCGGCTGTTCTTTCCACAGAGGATGTTCCACATGGACGTGTTTCAGCACTAGATCGGCGATAATTTTGATGCCGCTCTTCTGGGCGGTGCCAACCAAATCTTTCAGCCCCTGATTCCCACCGAAACGAGGTTCGACTTCGGTATGCGAAACCGGCCAATAGCCGTGATATCCCGTGTAGGAACGATAAGGCGGAAGATATTCTGTCCACGCCCCATCCGGGTTACGATTGAGCGGCGCGAGCCAGAGAACGTTGACCCCGAGCTTTTGAAAATAGCCGTCTTCGATCCTTTTTTGAATGCCAGAAAAATCACCCCCAAAGTAATTAGCCTGCGGCAGGACAGCGGCGTCCTCCACGGCTCGATCATTGGCGGGGCTCCCGTTCGCAAACCGGTCGGTAAACGCGTAATAGATGATCCCATCCTGCCACTGAAACTCCTTCTTCGGCCGGACCTGAGCCCGAATCGCACGACTGACGCGGCCCCGTTCGTCGGACACGGCCAGGCGAACCCACGAACCATCGGGAGCACTCCCCGTGGAAACTCTCACCATATTAGAGTCGCGCTTGAACGGCACGGTGCGACTGGAACCGTCTGGCACTTCGAGCACCGCAGAGAGCCCGCTGATGGCAATCCCGGCGGCCGGAATGATTTGAAAGGTCAACTCTTCGGAAGTTTGTGTGGCCGCGTAAACTGACGGAATGTCGGACCCCGCCGGAGCGCCCGGTGCCTCCACCGCGATGGTCAGGACTCCCGTACGACCGGACAATTCCTGGCCTGACCCCACCGCAAGAGGGATGTCTAAAAGGCCCTTGGTCTTCGACCCGACCGTCACCTTCACCTCAAACCGGTCGGCGTCAAAACTCACTTGATACTCGTCACCGAGTGCCGGGAAGACCCGCAAGGTCTCACCCGCCGCCGGGTGAAAAAAGCGGTGCATATCCAGAGTCAAAGTGGATCCGGCCGGGGCATACTGCACGGGGATCCAACCCAGGAATCCCGAAACCTCGGCGGCCCGAAGAGCGCCCAGTCCGAACACCAAACTGCCGAAAGCGAAAAAGACCCTAAGTTTTCGAAGCCAGCCCGTCCCGCCTTGCGCATTTCTCATCGGACGAGGGGAGGATTTCATAAGTTGGTAACTTCAAAAAACAGCGGAGTCAGGGGTGAAATTTTGCCCACCGGAACCCCTTCGCCCCGACCCGATGCCGCCGTCGTTTCGATCGTCGCCGCGGTGCCAAGCTTTTCGGTCAGTTTGATTTTCGAGGTTTCCTGAAGGCCCAGAAAATCAAGGGCGGCTGGAGGGAGGGTGATCCGCACATTATCGAAAGGCAGGCTCCGATGCAGATTGATCACAACAAGAAACTTCTGACCGGAGGCCGGGTCACGACGCAGAAAACTATAGAGCCAGTGACCACTCGCATTTTCGCCCGGAACACGACCGAAGGAGGGATTTTCGGCATTGGCAGGATTAAGGGGGAAGAAACCACCCTGATGAAAGGCCGGCTCACCGATCACGGTTAGGAGCTGTCCATAGAAACTGCGCAGATCACCCTGTGCCGACGACAGGCGTCCTCCGTCGAATTTTTTCCCATTTACCCATTTGGCAAACTCCGGCATCGCCCAATAGTCGAAGATCGAAGTCCGGGCGTCATCCTCGCCGAAACCCTCCGCCCCGTCGGCCGGTTCACCGACCTCTTGTCCGCTGTAGAGCATGGCCGGACCCCTCGAAAGGCCGAAGAGGAGCGCCGTGACGGGGCGGCCTACTTCCATGCCGATGCCGTCCCACTGATCTTTCGCCGCCAAGCGAACCTCGTCGTGGTTTTCCGCATAGCGCAAGGAATTATCGAAAACAACCTGCCTCGCCGTGATCGCGTCGAGGTCGTTCGCCCAGGCTTTACCTTCATAGATTTCCTTCACCTTGTCATAGGTCGCGTCATCATAGACCGCGTCGAATCCGGCGTTCAGCAGATCGAACATGACGTTGCCACCTCCGACCTGCGCCACCAGCGGGTCCCCGGCGGGAACTTTGGCCGGGTCCGTATCATAAGCCTCAGCGGCAAAAAACACCGCGGGATTGCGCGTCCGCGCCCGGGCAATCATCCAATGCCAGAACTCCGGCGGAACCATATGGGCCATGTCCACCCGAAACCCATCCACCCCGAAATCCTGCCAGTAGGCAATGATCTCATCCATCTTCCGCCAGGTGTCGGGGTTCGGCACGTCGCTTTTTGCGCCATGGGGATAGGCGCGGGTTTGCTTGGTGGGATCGGAAAAATCAAACCCGTAGTTAAGTTTCACCGTTTCATACCAACTGCCGGCGTCCGGTTCCCAACTTGCGAGGTTGCTCCCCGTCACACGGCCGTGCTCGGCCTCCGGGGCGAAAAGTCCGTCGCTCGGGGCCTTGGCCACTTTGCAGGTGGGACTGGTCGGGTTGCCCTGCGCATCCACCGTCGGAAGCCTCAATGGCGGACCTTTACCAAATGGCTTTGCCTCCGGGGTTAGCCAGAAAAAATTATTATCCGCCCGAAAAAATTTTGTCCTGTCGTCCTCGGCCCCAAAACTCAGTCCCGGCCGGATGGAGGATTGATGACTGCGGGCGACATGATTCGGCACGAAGTCCATGATGACCTTAAGCCCCGCCTGATGGACCCGGCCGACCATGGCTTGAAACTCCTCCAGCCGACGCGCGGGATCGTCCGCGTAATCGGGACTGACGTCGAAATAGTCCTTGATCGCATAGGGGCTGCCGGCCAGGCCTTTCAAAAGATCCGGATCGTCCGCTGGCTCGCCAATCCCCGAGTAGTCGGTGGCCGTCGCCTGCTGCAAAACTCCCGTTGGCCAGACGTGGGTGAAACCGAGGCCCTTGATCGCTACCAGCGAAGTTTCATTCAGATCGCTGAATCTCCCCGAACCATTTTCCTCCAGCGTTCCATTAGGTTTCCGCGTCTCGTTCGTATTGCCAAAGATCCGGGGCAAGAGTTGGTAAATGCGAACCTTTGCGGCATTTCCCCGGTTCTGCAGCGTCAGTCCGCCCCCGGAGGTTTGCGCCCCGACATAACCGCGCAGCACGATGTCGCCGGGTCCGCTCGCGTCGGCTGGATCGACCGCCCCGTAAAGCCAGCCCCAGCCCCCGCTGTCCGACAGATCCTTGAAGTACGCTGCCATTTTAAAAGTTTTGGCCGGCCCGGCGAGCACGGCCGGAATCGTCAGCGCAAGTTGACCTGGCGAGCGCGTGACGGTGAAATCCCGACCCGCAGGCCGGAGGTCACCCCACTGCGTGCCCTCCCAGCGACGGAGAAAATTTCCGCTCGGACCGGTCAAAAGAATTGTCCCGGCCTTGAAGGGCAAAAAAACCGTTGAACCTTCCCGCCCTTTTTCAAACGGAACAATCAGTGACCCCGTGTGATCCGGAGAGGCCAGCGCCACGAAGAATGAATCGTCTGCCAGGCTGGTGCCCGTCACGACGACTTCCGTGGCGGCCTCGCCAAGACGAACCTGATAGGTGACCCCATCCTGTCCCGCACCCCGGTAGGCGTCCAGGGCCGTTGCACACACGGCGACCGGGAGAAAAAAAACGGAGAGCCCCACGGAGAGTGTCAGAGCGCGAAATCCGATCAGTAGCGGAGCTTCCCCGCTTCGAGCATCGCAGGCCACCCGGAAATTTGGACAGTTCAAATGACGCCGGGAAAATGGGTTCATCGGATGGATGAAAACAATTAACGCGGGATCGAATCTGCCGAACGGGACACCTGAAACCCATTAAAATAGGCGTCGCCCGTTTCGGCGTCCTGATTAAAAATGGCGAAACTTTCGATCAGGGATCCGGCGTCACCAGCCAACTTCCTTCCGGGGAGCTTTTTGGTTTCCTTGGTCTCCAGTTGCGTGATCTCCAGATCGTAGGTGTCTGGCGAAACCAAGGTCACCGTTACGGCCACGCCCTTGTCGTTGACCGGAACGCCGGTGTCGTGATCCTCCTCGCCATCATAGACTTGGTAGTTGGGCTCTCCCTCGTAATACCCGAACTGCATCCGCGCGTTGATCTGAAAATCATCCGGGGTCTCGGCGGACGTTCCGTTGCGAAGCGAAAATCCGACCACTCCAGGACGGGGGTCGTCCGATTCAAATTTCTTAATGAAATCGCTGCTCTCCATCATCAGCGAGAACGCATCCCCGACGGCCAGGGGCGCAGCCAGTGTCCGGAACGCACAGGCAACTTCAAAAGTAACCCCGTTGGCATACATCCCAAAAGCCTTGCCCGCCGGGGCAACCCCCTCGATGTCGCCCTGGCTTCCAGCAGAGGCGAGGAAATACCCGACATGACTGTCGTTGACTCCCCCACCCTGCGATTGAAACTGCCAGGCCCCAAAACCGGAACCCGCGTTTTTTCCCGACTCCCATCCCCCGTTATACGCGCTGTGAGCAGCGTCATCTTCCGCCAGATTCACGCGATCTGAACTCATCGCGCTGCAAACTCCGACGAACACCAAAAAAACAGAGGAGGACAATTTTTTCATACTGGGAAGAACCGCCATCAGCCTAGGAGTCCGAAAGCTCCTGTCGAAATCCTTTTTATTGAACCGATCAAGGACCCGTTTTGACGCGGTAGAATTTGTTACCCGGACCGGGGTTCGAATCCGTGTAGGTTCCTGTCGTCAAATTGGTCGCGATCGACGTCCAAGGACCGGTCACGAGGTTCCCGGTCGCCTCGACGCGATAAATTTTTCCAGGGATTGCCTCCCAAGTAATGGTGGTGCCGCCGCCGACTTCCGAGCCCACGGAAATGATGCGGAGAAGCGAAGCTGGGTCCACCGGGCTGGTGCCGGCGGTGATTTCGGAGGCGTTATTCATCCCGTCGCCGTCGTTATCCCCAGCCGACGTGAGGGAGAGCGTGGGGCTGCTGGAGGATGTCGCGCTGGAAGCCACGCCGACATTGTTGGGATTGAGGGTCACGACCGAACCCGTGGCGGTGACACCGGAGGGAAGACCCGTCACGGTGTAACTGGTCAAAGTCGTTTCGAAACTTTGCACCACACTGTCGCTTCGGGTTACCGTGAGACGGTAGATGGGGAGCAGACCC
This sequence comes from Terrimicrobiaceae bacterium, assembly GCA_041752695.1. Classification (GTDB taxonomy): domain Bacteria; phylum Verrucomicrobiota; class Verrucomicrobiia; order Chthoniobacterales; family Terrimicrobiaceae; genus CALCJD01. The sequence continues at coordinate 42,898 of JBGSVZ010000043.1, read as the reverse complement.
TCGGGATCGGCTACGGGCGGCCAGGTGAAGGTGACTGACCCGTCAAGCGCATACGCCGCCACGGTCGGTGAGGAAGCAGGCGCAGGCAGCAAACTGACATCATAAACCCTAAGGTACTGAGCCTCATAGGGGCGTTGATTCCAGGCGGGGTCTGTTCCCACCGCGCTTGAGTTCATTGTGGGCACTTTGTTCATCGAGAGGAAAAATCCCGCCGATTTCAGCTGCGCGCCGGTGTAGCCGGAGCCCCATAACCAGACGTTCCGACGCCCCGTCATCCCATTGACGGCGTTCTCGTAGGCGGCAATATTCTTGACATTGTAAGTGCGGCCGTCCTTAAGTCCCAGGTTCGTGGCGAGACCCGCGGGGATTTTAAAATTGTCCGCCTGACTGTTATTGCGGTCGATATTGGCGAAGGCGAGGACCACATCCTGCACGGCCGGGGATACGCCCACCCGTTCATATTTCGCGACGGAAAAGATCTTCGAGTTGTTGCCATCCCCATCAAGAAACCAGCGATTGGAGGATCTCAGCGCCGGGCTGGAAGCACGGGCACTTTGGATTCCCGCATAGACCGGAAAGAGTTGGTCGTTTCCAAAATTCGTATCGTCCCAGATCGGCTTCATCGAATTCCACCGTTTGAAATGCGGAACATTTTTTCCGAAATTCAATTCGTAATGGCTGTAGCCAAACGTTTCCGCGATGCCGAGTTCCTGTCCGGGAAATATCATGGTGGAACCATCGATCATCCCGGTGGCGGCGGAGCGGACCACGGCCTCCCATGGATCAGTGAACGAAGCCTCGTCGTGCGAGGTGTTATTGAGAAGAACCAGTCCCTGGCCGTAGGCGGTGCGGCGCCCCTCGAAGATATTCCGATAATCGGTCTTGCTTGTCGCACTTTTGAGGGGAAACACGATGTTCTCGTTAAGGATATCAAAGTGCCGATTGGAGCGATAGGTGACCTCGCCGCCGTCCAGCGATTCGCTCATCATGACAAAGTTCCATTTGTAACTCCGCGCCACGTTGATCATGTATTCCCAGGCTTGGGGGGGCAGTCCCTGGCCAAAGTCGCATCGCAGGCCGTCGATCCCACGGGCGTCCCAATCGTAGCGCTGGGAAAGCGAGAGTCCCGCTTCGGTAGCGCTGTTGCGGTTTTGCCCGGCCGGGCGGGTTTTCTCCAGCCAATGGACGGCATACTCTGCGAAATAGTCCCAAACCCGGCGGGTCAGATTCCACGACTGGCCACCCTGGGTGAAATCCGCCGCGGTCCAATCGGAATCACTGGTGTCGAGCCAGTCGCCCTCGCTCTTATAGCTCGAACGTTCCGGCTCGGAGTCGACTTCCACCAGGGCATCGTAACGGCCAAAAAAGACATCCTTCACATCGTTCCATTTTCCGAAATCAAATCGATCGGGGCCCGCGGCAATATTAGCGGCGGACGAGGCACGATTAGCATAGTTTCCATTCTGAGAAAAAAACCGGGCATCCCGGTTTCGGATTTGATCGAGCGGCGACCAAGTTTCGCCGTCACGCTGGAAAAGGTTCACGCCCTGCTGGGCCAATTCGACATCGAACGCGGTGTGGTTGAAAGGGGCATCCAGCATGATCCCGACCTCCTTGGCATCGGCCGCGCTGACAAAGTTCTGCCAGGCGGTCATGGCCGCGGCCCGATTTTGATCGAGAGAGTTGCCGCCGCTATAATTCACGGTCATCAGTTCATTGACCGCAAAAAAGTTTTTCACGGCATACGGGCTTCCTGGATCATAAGGCGAGCCATTGAACACCTCACGTCCGTCGATGCCATTCGGGTGAATCGGCTGGAACCAGAGCCAGTTCATGCCGAGGCTTTTCAGGTAGTCCAGGTTCCAACGATTGGCGGCATTATGGGTGGCTCCGGGCGCATCGTGCAGATCTTCCAACGTCGATCTCTGCGCAAAGGTGTCCCCGCTGGCATCAATGTTAAAGACATTGATCTCGTAAAGACGCACATCGCGGGCGTCAACTGGCGAAACGACGATCGCATGGTCACGCAACCCATACCAAATCCAGTTGTTAGGATTAAAACCATTCTCCGCAATCGCGTCCGACGTCTTGAACCTCGCGGTGAGTCGGTAAGCCCCGGTTTTTGCGGCCGGAATGGTCAGCTCGTAAATTTTATTAGCGTCCCCGTCGCTCATATTGACCGGAATATAATAATGCCCGGTGGTCGAATCGGTGTCCGCCCCCGAGTCTGTGACGGTCGATCCCGCAATCGACTGAATCCCGTCGGCATAACCATCTCCATTTTTGTCGATGCGAGCCAGGTGCCGGCGGTTCAGATTTGTGTAAACCTCAACGTCGGTGATGTTGTTGTAACCCGTCAGGGTGAAGAGAACCTCGATGGCGGCAGTCGTTCCCGCCACCTCGTCAACAAAGACATGGCTGGTGGTATACTCCGCGCTTTGAAAGCCATAGCCTGGGGCCCTCACCTCTAGGTACCCCGCGGCACTAAGGACATCGACGGAAAGCGCGGCCACCAAGATAAGGGTGAGAGACTTGAGGTGTTTCATGGGAGAGAGACGGAAATGCGGTAGAAACGTTTGCTGCCGGCGGTCGAATCGGTGGCGGATTTGGTGGAGCCATCGCCGGTAATCGGAGAACCCAGGTTCGACCAACCGACGAGATCGGTGGAGACCTGCGGTTGGTAAACTCGACCGGTGAGGGTCGGGAAGGAGAAGACAAAGCCGGACTCCGAGCTTTCGATACTGGTGGCGGGCCGCCCGCTGGCCGGATTTTTTGGTTCGGCCCCAAAGAGGTATTCGCCCAAATTATTCAGTCCGTCCAAATCCGCATCCCCGGCGGCGGTCGCCGTGAGGTTGCCAAAGTGGGTGGTTTCCCAGGCGTCGGGCATCAGGTCGTTGTCGGTATCCGGATTCGTCAGGTCGGTGCCGAGATCAAAGCCCAGGGTGACCGTGTGCGGGCCGGCTCCAGTCATTTCGAGTTCCACCTGGTGGGTCTGGGCGAGATTACGGCGTAGGACGGTGGTAAAGCCCAGGGCGGCAACGTCTGTCGCCGCGGAGTTCACCTGCGGGCCTTCCACCCAGGCGCGGACCGTGTCGCTGCCGCTGGAATTAACGAGATTGACCCGCGTGGCCGAAGCCGATTCCGCCGCGAGGCCCGCCTGCCCACGAAGCAACAGATCCAGAAGATTCGGGGAGAGTCCGAATCGAACGTAGGCTTTGCTGAGGCCGGTCAGTTGATAGGTCGCCTCCAGCCGTTCCGAAGCCGCTCCGGGGATACGGATTGTTTTGGTGACACCGCCATTCGAGAAGGTCCACCCCGTGCCACCCGGTGCTGCCTGGACAGTGTAAAGCGCGTTGACCCCTGCATTGCTGCCGACGCTGGCCCCGTCCACTGTCCACCAATCTTTGAAGCCACTGGTGCGGAACGCGGAAAGCGCGGTCGTCGCACCGACAAAATTGCTGGCACCTTCGTCTTCGGTGTCACTGCCGCTGTAGGAGGCAAAGTTCCCGGCAACCTGCCAGAGTTTTCCGGTATGGGGATCGCGCATCCAGGCGGCGGTCAAACGTCCGCCCTTCGCCTCAAAAAGGGCAAAGATCCGGCTGCTGAAGAGAAGGTATTCGGGGGAGCCGTCGAGATCGACGTCGCTCGCCTCCGCGCCCAGCGTCGCAGAGGTCGCCGCGCCGGCCCATTGTTGGACCCGGGCGTAGACCTTGGCAAAACGAGCCTGGGAGTGGGCGTTTTTGGCGAAGCCCGCCAGAGTCTGCCCACTGCCCGTATCGGGCCAGATGTAATCTCCCGAGCTGTATTTGCTGAGGTCGTTATTCGTCGTGTTGTGGAACGCAGTCTGGAACATGGCCCCGTGGAAGGCTGTGCCGGCCAGGTCACCCAGACCTGCGACGAAGGGCACGCCCGCTAGCGACAGCCAGATGTCGTTGGCGTGACCGCCCACCCCCACTTGGCCGAAGGCCGTCGTCGCGCCAAACGTGCGATCGGAAAGGCCTTCTTCGAGGGCTGAACCAAAATACCAATTGTCGTAATTTTCCTGGGTGGCGTGATCGATCCAGTCCTTCGCGGTCTGGACCAAATTCTGTCCGGTTCCCCGGCTCACCGTGCCCCACGTGGTGGAGGTGTTGCCATCTAGGCCCTTATAGGCCACCTGGCCATTGATAATGTCTCCCGCGGTCACCACCCGCACCCAGGGCCGGCTCGCCAGCCAGCGGACGTTAGTGTCGTAGGAAGAAACCTTCCCGCTGTTTGAAAAATCGGCCAGGTCGCGCCAGAGCACAACCACCTGGTCCTGCACGCTGCCGCGGGCACGGCGGGAAAGCAGCTCCCGAACGGCCTGCGAGGAACCCTCATCCTTGGTCTGGTCGAGGTAATCAGACGTACCATCATGGATCGGGAAGACCTTCATCGAATTGACCTCGTTAATCCGGAACCCGTCGGTGCCAAGGGCGGAAGAGCGGCCGAACCATTTGACGAAATGACGGCTCTGGTCCGCGAAGGTGTAGCTGTAGCCCAAGCTGGCAATGAGTCCCAGCGTCTCGTCGTCGAGCACCCGTTCCGGGGCCCAAAAAACCGCCCGGGAGGCCGTGGCGGAACCATTTCCGTAGATGGTGTCGAGGAACTTATTCGAGAGCGCGAGGTTGGAGAGATTGAACGCGGTCGAAAAATATTTCGGAATGTGATCGGAGAAAGTGGATCCGAGAATATGCGCCCGTCCGCTGGAGGCCAGGGCGGCAATGCGCGCGTTGAAGGACGGACCGTCGTTCAGCGCGTCCGGTGTGGGATTTTTGGCCCACTGGAGCGCGGAAGCGAGCGTCGGGGTGATATGCAGGGTGAGTGGCGCGTTGTAGTCCTCGTGGATTTTCGCGAGATTGACGTAGCCGCTGGTACCATTGTGGACAAGCGACTGGATCGTGCTGGCTGGCTGAATCGCCTGATTCCCGTGAGCCAGAAGCATGACCTTGGCCGACTTTCCGCGGTCGTTGTCAGTGGACCGACCAAAATAGCTAGTCAACTGGCCCGTGAGGCGAATCCTGTCCTGGTCCTTCCAATAATCCGACGCCAGCCAATCGTCGCCGATGGTGTCTCGGATGTCATTTCGTCCGCCGAGGTCGCCGGGACCCTGCGGGCTGTTTTGGGTTCCGTCCCGCGTGGTAAAGACTTGGAAGTTCAAGCTGGCGGGGTCGCCAAGCCATCCGGCATCAATCAGCGCCTGGCGCTCGACCGCGATCTCGACCGCGTCGTAGCGGCTTGACCAGGCAATGGCGTTTAGGCCATTAGCCGCAATGCCACGCCGAACCACTCCGTAGCCATAAGGATCCTGGACGTCCGTCGTGGTATTATTCGACCGGTTAAGATCGACCGACACGCTGCCCGAATTGGTCGAATAAGCGCCGACCACCACTTCCCAGCCCATGTCGGTCGCAAGATCAACGCTGTCGGGCAGCGCACGCTCGCCCACCGCAGGATTACCCGTATCGATCACGATGTAGGCATCAAGCTCGCCCTGCTCGGCATAAGCGACGAGATCCAGAAAATCGATACGGAAATACACTTTGCCATCGCCGTTCGCTTCTGTCGCACCGCCGTCGCGGAACGAAAACGCCACGATGTCCCGGGAGGAATCATAGCTGTTCGTGCGATACACATCCGCCCCCTGGCTGCCGCCTTCGTTGTACTCGTCCAGGACAAGGAGGTCGGTGTGTTTCCAGTCGGTGAACTTTCCGATATTAATGGTGCCTTCCCCCCCACCGGAGCCAATGACCGTAGTCTGCGTCGGATTGGTGCCATTGAAGAGCTCCTCGGCATTGTCAAAACCGTCCCCATCCGGGTCGCCGTCGCCGCCCTCCCGCACCACTCCATCCGCCGCGGTCGCAGTCCGGAAGCTATCCGTCCCGTTGTCGAGCGGATCAAGTCCATATTGAACCTCCCACCCGTCGGGCAGTCCGTCGCCGTCGGTATCGGCCTTGAGGGGATTCGTCTCCGTCCAAGCTTCGCCGGCATCGTAAACCCGATCGCCATCGGCATCGCCATCGATCACCCCATTGAAATTTTGATCCTCCCCATACCCGTCGTTCAGCCCGTCGGTATCGGAGTCGGCTTTAGTCGGACTGGTCTCGGTCCAGGTCTCGAAAGAATCAATCACGTTGTCCGGCCAGTCTCCTGCATTGGGACGGGCTGTGGCATACGCAGGCCGAGCCGCAGTGAGCGGCAGGGTTTTTCCATCACCATCGGTCCACCCATTGCGATTGCCATCCTCAAGACCATCGAGAAGGCCGTCGCCATCGGTGTCGGGATTGGTCGGGTCGGTCACCGTTCCGGCCGCCTGACGCGTCCGACTGTCTCCCTGGCTGGCGGAACCCACTCCCGGAACATAACCATGATTTTCCAGCACGGCGTAAAGCGGAGGATCCAGATCCCCGAGGAAGTTTTTAAAACCGTCCGCGTTGGTGTCCGCGAGGGGGTCCGTCGGAGGATTCACCGCCGTGCGCCAGCCGACCTCCAGACCATCAGGAAGTCCATCACCGTCGGCATCCGGGGTATTGGGCAGGCTCCGTCCGAAGGCGTTGTACACATGGACATCACCGTTTGTCCAAGTCTCCGCATTACCGGTCGGAAGCACTTGCGGGTTGGTCTCGTTGATGTCCACCAATCCATCATCATCATCGTCGTTGTATTCGTCAGTATCGGTGATGACGGTTTCCCGCAAAACCACCCGCGCGCTCCGGGTCGTGACCACCGGCTCGGCTCCGCCCGTGGTGACGGTGAGAAGGTAGGATCCAGGGGCGGTGATCCGCCAGGGAAAATCCCAGATCTTGGTGTTTCCCGTCAGCGTGACCGTCGGGCCATCCCAGGTTCGGTTGGCATTGGCATCGACCAGAGATGGCTGCTCGTTGGCGTCCCAAGTATTGTCCGAATCCCCATCCGTGAAGGGCTCGCCGACATCGTATTGCAGGTTCGCATTTGTGTCCGTGTAGGCCTCCTCCCCGTCGAACTTCCCGTTGCTGTTGCCGTCGGTGTAGATCTCATTCAGGAGCTCGATGGCGGGAGCACCGCTTAGCGAAAGGCTGGCAACCGAAGCACTGGTATTAACCCGAACCGTGTAGATTGTCGAATCGGGGCCCGGGGTATCGGGAATGACAATTTCGACCGGTTTGCCATCCGAGCCCAGTTCCGCCGGCTGGGTGATGGTGACGAATGGTTTGGTGCTCGGCGCGGCCTTGACCGTCCGCAAGGCGGTCAGCAGCCGATTGTCCGGCTCCGGGAAGCGATATTCGACCTTCAGTTCATGCAAGTAATCATCGATGTCGTTGTAAAGGTTGGGCAGAGGAATCGAGAGTTCGTGATAGGCGCCGCCGGAGCCAAAGCTGCCGTAGTTGATGGAGAATCCACTCCGGCTCTGAACCACGGAATTGGCCGAGACAGTGAAGCCGTTTTTCAAATCGGCCTCACTCAACCCGGCCGCAAGCACCTTCGAGAAGTAGACCTTCATCGTGTAAGTGTCGTCCACCCGATCCCCGTCGCTCTGCGGCCAGGCGACATTGATCCGCTCCAGCGGACCCGCCGTTTGGACCGTACGAACCACCTCGGTATAATGTCCCGCCGCGGGCGAGAGCGAAAAATTACGTGAGGAAGAGGCTTCGAGCAGGCGGAAGGTGAGCGCGGCGCTGCCGGAAGCAGGAATGTTGGTATAGCGAATACGCCACTCCTTTTGATACGCGCTGGTCACCGCAGGATTGGCCGTGACCTCCGTCGCACTCGCCCACGCAACCGCCGTGGCGGCATCATACAGACCGTCGCCGTCGAGGTCGGTGAAGTCCTCACCGGATTCTCGGGTGCCATTTTGATTGGCATCAATGAATGGCTCGAAGCCGTCACCGTTGCCATTGAGCTGGAGGGTGGCACTGTCATTGTTGCCGGCCTCGCTGTCCGCGATGTTGTACCAGACTTCCTGAACCGTCGGATCGGTGCGGATCACCATCTCGTAGCTGGACCCTCCCACCGTGTCGCCGTCGTTTTGCGGGAAAGCCACTTCGCCCTGCGGCGTTTCGATGTCGTAATAAAACGTCTGGGTGAGGGTCTGGTAAAGATCGGCCGCCCCGAGACTGCGTCCCCCGGCTCCCTTCGGCAGGAGAGCCTTCGCCCGGATAACATGAAACCCTTCCCGCAATCCGGTGGTCAGGGAATTATAATCCGCGTGCAGATGATAGGCCACGGTCGCGGGATTCCAATTCTCGACCTTGAACGTCGTCAGCATCTGCTTTTTGTAATCCACCGCAGCCTGATTCCCCGGCCACCAGGAGGCGGCGCCGGTTTTGAACACCCCGATTTTATAACGACTCGTCCCGGGCAGGAAGTCCTCCGGCATGGTGACACTGGCCCACCAATTCACGTTCCCCCCGCTCTGGGCAGCTTGGTAATTCATTTCGACCGCCCTGGTTTTTCCCCGACCAATCCCGCCCGCGCCCTCGGGAAAATACGAGGCGTCCGTCGTGTAATAGACAAACATCTTGTAGCCCGCCCCCACCGAATTGACCTTGGCCCAGAGCTTGCGGGTCGCCGCGTCGTATTGGTTGAACCCGAATCCATCAACCGATGCCGCCGGATCGTGATAAATGTAGGCGGCCGTGTTCGCGCCCACGGTTCGCGGGCCGGCCCCCTGGTTCAGCACCCCGCTGGAGGTGAAGGTTTCCGCGCCAACCGAACCCGTGATGTCGCGGGCTCCGGTGACTTGCGCGGCAAAAAGCTCCGGATGCTGACGATCCGCGTAAATCGGTTGTTCGTAGCCGACCCATGTGTCGGAGCGCACTGCCGGCGGATTGTCACGCTTGGTGGGATCCGTGATTCCGGAAGGCACCGTCCCGTTGAGATCCACCCCGCCATCGAGTTTGAGCAGGATGTTTTCCGCCGATCCATCGGCCCGGGCAATGATGGTGAGGGGGGAGCCGGATTTCACGACCGGGATCGACATCTGATAGGTATAGGGGGCGGGTGTCTCACCCACGGGATACCCACGGTTGGCTAAGCCATAAGGGTTGAATTCCTCATCGCCGTCGGGACCATCCTTCCGGTTTACCGTGATCCGTGGCACCTCCTCCCCGTTTTGATAAAGCGAAACGGCGGATTCCGGCCAGAGCGTCGATAGCTCAGGAGTGCGGTAGCCGAAAACAAAATACCCGCCGGGGGGCACGACCACCGAACCCAACTCACTGCCGAACTTATAAAACCCAACCTGATTCGATCCATTCGGACCGGTCGCATATTGGTAAAGGTAGGCTCCGGCGGGAAAGCTGGAAGAAAACGACCTCGCCTGTCCGGACGCGTTGTTGTCGTTCATCATCACCACCATCGTCACCTCGTCAGCGGCAGTGCCCACGCGGGTTGAGCCATCGGGGTTTCGATTGTCGCGGCGCTCATAAGCAAGAAAATCGCTGTCGCCCCAGAGCCCGACCTGGAAGCCCCGCGCAAAGTCCTGGTGAATCTTCAGGAGATTCGGAATCCGGGAATCGCCAAACTGCCCAAGAAACGCTGTATTGGCGTGCCGGGGAAACGCCCCACCCGACTCGCCCAGCGTTTCCGCTTGATAATACCCATCCGTGTACACGAGCCCCAATCCCTCCCGGGTGTAGTAGATCGCGTGCTGGAGTTGGCGCATGGCCGAATAGTCACTGTCGTGGCTGTTGGCATGCATCACCCCAAGCGTGGAGGAAAATCCGCCTGAACCCGGGCTGTCCAGCCCCGCCAAAGTGCCCCACGGGCTCCCCAACACGCCATTGAGTTTCGATCGCAGGTCATTATCGACGAGCCGCATGCCCGAATCCCAATACCCGGAATAGCCGGGCGGTGAACCCAGATGTTCCCCGAAAACCATGGCGTCGTCGCGGCCCTTCTCCGTGTCGAAAACCGAATCCCGGTGGTTGGTATCGGAGAACCCCCGGGTGATGTTAAACTGCCGCTGAACCCCGCCCAGATAGCCGGCGTCACTGTTATCCTTTCCCGCCCCGCTTTGCTGCCCGAAGAAGTAATCCGGCACGTGCTTGACGGCATCAAGCCGAAGCCCATCCGCACGCGTGTAGGCCATGAGCCAGCGCGCCGCCCGAATCAAATAGGCCCCGACGTCTTCCTTAAAGGCCGCCGGATTTGAGGTCAAATCCGCCAGCGTCACATTGCCAAACCCCACATAGTTCCCCGCGCTGTCGTAACAATAATACTCCGGATTGTTGGGATGCCGGACGAAGGAATATTTCGGATGGGTGGAACCCTCCGTTTTGCCGAAATTGGCATTCGGGGTTTCGTGGGCAATATCAATCAAATCCGCCAGCCCGAGATTTTGCACCTGCCAAGCCGAACCCCAATCCCGCGTGTTATCCCACTTGCGATAGAATCCATCCTCTGTCACCCGGAGGTGAAAATCCTCGGGCACCATCCCGGGGTAAATGTTAATCCCCGTATTCTCATTGTAACCAGGCACGTCGAAGGCCCGATGGTTCATGATGTTGTCAAAGTACACCCGGATTCCGAAACGATGTGCCGTTTCCATCAGCTGAAGCAACTCCGCTTCCGTGCCGTAGCGTGTCCGCACGGTATTCCTCTGGTTTTTCCCTCCCAGATCGAAGGGGTCCCACAAATCGTAACCAACCGACAACCCACCACTGCCCTTCGTGGGCGGCGGCAGCCACAACGAGGAATACCCCGCCTCGGCCAACTCGGGCATCTTCTTGGTGATCTCCGCCCAGCTGGTGTTGAAATACTGCAGCATCGCCTCCGCCCTCGCCTGCACGCAGCCGCCCAGCAGCGCAAAAAGCGCGGCAAGAACTCCTGTCAAACAGGTTGCGGGGCGGGCGGTCATGGATTCCGGGGATTGGCGGGAACGAACGACTCAAACCGACCCGAATGCAACCGGTTTTCCAGCAGCGTTCAGCTCCGCCCGAATTGTGGCGCTCCTCTCATTCCGCAAAATATCGGGCATTCCGTGCTGGCACAAAGGCAATCTCATTATACAGTTCAAAATCCTACCCCCTTTATGCCCACCCCGAGCATGACCGAAATCGCCCGCGAAGCGGGAGTCGGCAAAGCGACCGTCTCCCTTGCGTTGCGCAACGACCCCCGCCTGCGCCTGGAAACCCGGCAGCACATCCAGGAAGTCGCCTCGCGCATGGGATACCGGGCCAACGCCGTCGTCTCCAATCTAATGGCCCAGCTCCGGGCCAGCCGGAACCCCAAGTTCAAGTCGACCATCGGGATTTTGAACGCTTCGAACTCCCGCGACAGCCTTCAGACCAACCACACCTTCCGCGCCTGGATCACCGGCTTGGTCGCACGCTCCAGCGAATTAGGCTACAGCACCGATGAGTTTTGGCTCCACGAACCGGGGATCGGACCCGAACGTTTGCGACAGATCCTCCGTGCACGCAACATCCGCGGCGTCGTTATCGCCGCCGTGCACGATCATCGCGAGCTGCCCCCGGAGTTTGACCCCCTCTGGCAGGAACTTTCCTGCGTGGTCGTCGGGATCCGACCCGAACAACCCGCCCTCCACTTTGCCTGCAACGATCAATTTTCTACCGCGCTCTATACCGCCCGGGAATTGAAAAAACTTGGGTATCGGCGTCCAGGACTGGTGATCGAATCCGCGATTGAAGCCAACATCGACCACCGATTCAGCGCGGGATTTCACGCCGGGAGTACGTTTGAAGACTCCAGCCACCGCATTCCCCTCCTCGAATTTCAGCCCGATGGCGAAGCGGCTTTTGACGAGTGGATGAAGCGATACCGTCCCGACGTGCTCGTCTGCACCCACCCGGAAGTTCGCGACTGGGTGGATCACCTCGGCCTCTCCTGCCCCAAGGAAATCGGACTGGTCCACCTCGACCTCACCCCAGAGCTCGCCGGATGGAGCGGCATGAATCAGTGCAACGACCTCGTCGGCGCCTTTGCCATGGATCTGGTCGCTGGCCAACTCCACCGCAACGAATTCGGCATCCCCACCCACCCCAAATGTATGATGATCGAAAGCGAATGGGTGCCGGGGTCAACATTACGGAAGGTTTCCCCCGAATCCAAATCCCGCCAGAAACGCAGGAGCGCAATACGCTAGCGGCGGCGGGGGCTCGGCCGATCGCGGTGCCTGATCAAAAGCTTCTGGGTGCAGTGGCCTGACTCGCCCCCTGTACCACGCCCGTCACTGGAAACTCACCACGTCATCCACCCGTTCGCCTTTATCCGTCGACTTCCCTGGGTCCTGCTGAATCTTATTTTTCCCGAAACTCACGGAAATCACGGTTGTCCGAAAATTGTTTTCATAATTTACCCCGTAATACTCCAATGCGTTATTGTAGCTGGTATCCAATTTAATCGCATAGGGAGTGCCCCATGGGTCGTAAAACTTGCCATCGGCGGACAACCCGTCTTTTGGCGTAGCAGCCGAACCCTTCGCGGGTCGAACCTCCAAAAACACAATCTTCCGCGGGTTTAAGTTATCGAAATTTTCTCCGGTCAAAACGCGCAGAATCTCGTCGTTGTTGCCCTGAAACCACCCCTGACCCGCCTCTGGTCCGTCATCAAACGACACCACCTGCGTCGGTAGTTTCCCATACTCCGTCTGATACGCCTTCACCGCAATCGCGAGCTGCACGACATCGTTTTTCGCTTTCGCCCTCCGGGCCGCCTCCAAAGCGCCACCCACCACCGGGAAAAGCAAAGCCATCAAAATGCCAATGATCGCGATCACCACCAAAAGTTCGATCAGAGTGAAGGCGAGCCGATTCTTGTTGCTCATAAGCGAAGGGGAACTCCGAAAGAGTAAGCAGAAAAAACCAGCACAACAACCCTGCCGATGAGTTTTCCCTTGAACAGTTGAACTACGGAGAGGAAAGAGGGCGCCGGGAACTTCGTTTCGCGAGTGCAGCCGCCGGACTGTGTCGGGGCGCCCTCAGCGCGCCCTATCCCCGGTCCTCCGCCGACTGCACGCGCAAAGTCAGCACTGCCGCCAGGATCATGCTGGCGCCACCGCCCATCACGACGTAAATCGAGTCCACATCAGGAAAGTGCAGCAGGATTTCCCCGAGCCCGAGAGCAACCGCGATCTGCGGGAGAACAATGAAGAAATTGAAGACCCCCATGTAGAACCCCATTTTGTCGGCCGGCAGGCAGTTGGCCAGCATGGCGTAAGGCATCGAAAGGATGGAGGCCCAGGCGATGCCGACGCCGACCATCGAAACCAGCAGGAGCTCGCGGCTGGAGATGGCCGCCACCGAGATGAGGCCCAATCCACCCAGCACCAGACAGCCAATATGGATGGCCTTCGCGGAAAACTCGCGCGAGAGGGCCAGCAGGAGGAACGAGAAAACAAAACAAACCGCGTTGTAAACCGAGAAACAAACGCCCGTCCACTGGCCCGCCCGCGCCACCAAACCCGCGTATTCCGGCGTGTCGTCCACCGCGCCAAACACACGGGCGGCGATCGCCGGCGAAAAATAGATCCACATACAAAAGAGTCCGGTCCAGGTGAAAAACTGAACCAGCGCCAGCTGCCGCATCGTGGGGGGCATCGTTTTCAGCCCGTGAAAAAACTCCTTAAAAAACCCACCGACTCCCGCGTGCTCCGCCTTCATCCGCTCAAACGCCGCCAGATCCTCCGGGGGGTATTCCTTGGTGGTGAAAACCGTCCAGAGTACGGCGAGCAGAAACGCCCCCGCGCCGGTGTAGAAGGCGTAATGCACCGCAGGGGGAATCTGGCCCTCCGGCGCCGTGCCCGGCACCCCGAATTTTTCGGTCAAAATAAAAGGCATTGCCGAGGCCAGCACCGCGCCCAGTCCGATAAAAACACTCTGAAGCGCAAAGCCCTGCTTGCGTTGATTCTCCGGCAGCATGTCGGCCACGAAGGCCCGGAAGGGCTCCATGCTAATATTGACCGAGGCATCAAGCACCCAGAGCAACCCAGCCGCCATCCAGAGCGTCGAAGAGTTCGGCATAAAAACCAACGCCACGGAAGCCAGCAGAGCCCCTCCCAAAAAGTACGGTCGCCGCCGCCCGAGTCCGCACCAGGTGCGGTCGCTCAGATAGCCAATGATAGGCTGCACGACAAACCCGGTCACCGGCGCGGCCAGCCAGAGCAGCGGCAACTGCGACTCCTCCGCGCCCAGCATCTGATAGATCGAAGACATGTTTGCCATCTGGAGCCCCCAGCCGAATTGGATCCCGAAGAATCCAAAGCTCATGTTCCAGATCGCCCAAAAACTTAACTGCGGTTTAGTGTTCATAGGAGGGTAAAGAAGTCTTTCAGAGGATGGTCAAGGTACCTGAGCCACCGGCTTGGCGGGCGCGCCAAAAACCGCCCCGGTCAACGGGGGCAGGGATATTTTCATCCGGTCCCCGCTGACAGCACCCGCCACTCCGCGGGAGCCCGGACGGGTCGAAAACAATTCCCCGGCACCCGCCAAAAGTCCGGACGCCCCGGCGGGAACCTGGACCTCCACAGTTTGCGCGGAATCACTCCGGTTCAGAGCCACCACCAGCGCCTGGCCTTCCGAAGAGCGCAGAAAAACAAAAGTGTTCTTATCATCGAAGGCACCCAGAGCGGCGTATTCGCCGGAGTTCAACGCGGGGTTCGCCCGGCGGAGGGCGATGGCCGATTTGTTAAATGCAAATAGCGACTCATCAAATTTCACCGCGTCCGGTTTGCGAGCCCCTCCCCGCGGGTCGATCGCCTGGGGATCATACGTCAAGTCCGCCCAGATCATCGGCATGCGGACGTCAGGATCGTTCCCCCCCCACATTCCGGCCTCGGTCCCATAATAGATCATCGGCGCGCCTACGTAGGTCATTTGAAACAGGACCACCAGCCGTTGGATCTCCCGTTCGCGGTCGTCGGGTTTGCGAATTTTATAGGTCTTCGAAATGCGTGCGCTATTATTGGCACTGAACTCAATCTGGTTAGGATCGGGATAAACCGTGCCCTCGCCATTCACGATCATCGAAGCCAGTCGGTCGGTATCATGCGAGTCCATCAGGTTCTGCATGCCATAAGCCGTTGCGGTCGGGAGAGCCTTGCGCCGCTCGTCGAGCAATTCGGAAAATTTCGACGGAGGCACGTTGCGATCCACGAGGAAACCTTTCACGGGATAAGCGAACCCGTAGTAGTTCATCGAGGCAGAAAAGTTCCCGTGTTTGATGAGTTCGAGAGGGCTGCTCCACACCTCGGCCGTTGTATAAGCCTGAGGGTTGATCGAGAGGACCAACGCGTTCCAGTCCGCCCAAAACTTCGCCGGTCGCTCGTCGGCGACATCGAGTCGCCACCCGTCGATCCCATCCTCTGGGTTCCCATCACCATTGGGATCCATCCAGCGTTTCGTCGCGTCGAAGACATACGCCTTGGGGCCGGCAGCCATGTCCTTTCCGTCCGGCGTGGCGGCAAAAATCGGCAAGGTCTTGTGTCCCCACCACCCGCGGTAGGCAAACTCATTGCGGGAGGTGTCCGGCTGGTCAAAGGAATCCACCTGATACCAATCCCGGTAGGCCGACTTTTCCTGATTCTTGCGCAGGTCCTGGAAGGCAAAAAAGTCGCGCCCCGTGTGATTAAATACCCCGTCAATCACAACCCTGATGCCGCGTGCGCGGGCTTTCTTGATCAACTCGAGAAACAAGCGATCGGCCGACGTCCATTGCCAGGTGGACGGATCCGCCGTCTCTTTGTCCATCAGCGCAAAGTCCCCCTGAGGGTCCGGCCCCAAATACGGGTCCACATGATGAAAGCTGTTGCCATCATACTTATGCATCGAACGTGCATAAAAAACGGGGTTGAAATAGATGCTGTTGATGCCGAGATCCGCCAGATAATCGAGTTTATCAATCACCCCCTGCAGGTCGCCTCCGTAGCGCCGGTTAAAGACACCCCCCTTATAAAAAGCCGGCGATGGATCCTGGTTTGCCGTCCGATCCAGCTCGTTCTCCCACTCATCCCGGGCATACCAATCTCCCGTCCACTTGGAAATCTTCCACCGTTCGGAGGGAATGATGGGCCATTCCAGCGACGAACGACCCGGATTATTTCCGGGATCGCCGTCCCGAAAACGCTCCGGGAAAATTTGATACCAAACGGCTTCTTTCGCCCATTGGGGAACACTTCCCTCCGCCGCACGCACCGGGGGTGGCAGGATGAGAAGACTAAGAATCAAAGGGAGGACTTTTCTCATGGTCAATACATGGGAACCGACAGGCCTTGCCGGATCACTGCTCGCACTATCCCGACTTCAGCCCCGACCGTCAATCGCCACGACCCAGGTCGGCCCGGGAAGATTATTGAATAGTTCAAGAGTCCATTTCGTCGGGCTCGCAGGACATTCTTCCTTCGCACCGCGAACCGGTTGCATCCCGTGGGTGATTGACAGAAAATTCCCGTGGTGCCATACCAACGCTGCGCAAAGACCCCCCTCATTCCGCTCCCCATGAAAAGACTTCTCCTCATCGGCCTTGCCTCCGCTCTAGCCGTTTCCGCCCAGGCCCAACTTGCCTCGGACAACGCCGCGAATTACGGCGGCTCGTGGAGCAACGGCGATGACCCCGGCACGGGGTTCCTTCCGTGGGCAATCACCAACAATAATAATGGGGTGACGATCTTCGCGGGGACGTTTGTCGGGGATTCGACCGCCGGAGCGGGCAACATCAATACTTCGGGAGTTTCCCTTGGGCTCTATGCCAACCCCGCCGCCGCTGCGGTCAACGCCAGCCGGGCCTTCGACGTCTCACTTTCTTCAGGCAGCACCTTCACCTTCGAAATGGCCCTTAATTTCGACAATGGAAACAAAGGTTTCGATCTGTTCGCGGGCTCGCAAGGTCAGGTTTTCAACTTCAACGTCGGCGGAGGCGCGTCGGTCGGATCGGCCAATGCCACCCTCACTCCGGGTGCGGGAGCGGGATACAACTACGGAGGCAGCGACGCGGTGCTTGACGTGACGATTTCCATCCTCTCCGCGACGCAATTTTCCTACGACATCAGCCGCACGTCCAGCCAGGGCTTCCAGGGCACCCTCTTTAGCGGAACGGTTAGTGGTCTGACGGAAAACATCACCGGCTTTGGCTTCTACGTCGCCGGAACAGACTCAGGTTTGGATCAGAACAATCTCTACGTCAACAACCTGAGCGTCGTGCCTGAGCCTTCGAGCCTAGGGCTGCTGGCCCTGGGAGTTATCCTGATGAGACTTTCCAAACGACGCGAACAGCGAGCAACTCTTCATTGTTAGGAACGACAAACCACACCCCAAGAATAAGTATGAAAAAGCATATAATTGCAACAGCCCTATTGGCTATCGCAGGATCGCTAACCTCCCAAGCCGCCACGGGTTTTTTCGACGGACTCTACGTCATCATCAACACGGGATCAGGCAACACCTTTTACCAGGCCACGACGGGAACATCACCCGGATCCGGTGCTGCACAAGGCCACAATTTAACCTCAGACGGAATCAATCCGACTTTCACAACGCTGGGAACATTCCAAACGACCGACACGTTCACCCTGAACGGGTTCGAGTACAAGACCTTCGAAAATAACGGTTCGGACGTTACTTTCGGAAACTTGTTTTGGCGCATCTATCCGACGGGTTCACCCAGTGGGTCTTTTAATCAGATCCAAGACAACACCAACCCTGGGTCTGGCAACAATACCTGGACGATCAACAACGCAGGGATCAATCTTTTGAGTGGCTTGTCCCCGGGCACCTACACCCTCAATATCTACACCGAGTCCTATACCAACGGCACGAACACCGCCGGGAACATCTTCGGATTCACCAGCAATAGTCCTACCGCAACGTTTACGGTCGTCCCCGAGCCCTCCACGTGCCTCCTCCTGGGAGCAGGCCTCACGACGCTCCTGTTCCGGCGGCGGCGCTTCAACTGAAACGTCGGCAAGTTTCTGTCGAAAAGAAGCTCCCTTGGGCCTTGCGGCTATGGGGAGCTTTTTTGTGGAGTGAAAACACCACCTTCTAGACAGCTCAACAAATTATGAATTTTTCGGTGGGAATGGCGTGCTTCCTCGCCACGGTGATCGGCCCCATTCCAGACCAGGGAAGTGGCGGAAAGCAGACGACTTCCGGTCTTCGGGCACCTACTCTAGCGCGGGAATTGACCGCCGAAGAACAAACCCTGTTGAGAAATGCGTCCGCTGAGTTCGCAATGGGGAATTTTGCCGCATGCTTGAAGCTTTTCGAAAATCTGGATGGAACTTCAGCCTCTCACCCCGAGTTGCTCAATCTAAGGGGCTCCATTCTGACCGAGACGGGTCGAGTGCGAGAGGCCGTGCCTTACTTTGAATGGGCGGCAGAGGCTAGCCCGGAAAGTTTCTGGCCGAAGTTTAATTTGGCGGAATGCGCCTTGATGCTCGGTGATCTCGATCGGGCTTCTGAGCTTTTTCTCAAAGTTCCGACCAAATCCCCGGGGGAAAGGGAACTTGTCCTCCTGAAACTGGTGCTTCTCGACATCCGGCGAGGGAACTTGGACTCCGCGAAAAAGCATCTCCCCGACTGGCCTCCGGTCGGCGCAGCCGGTTCTGCGGCTTACGCGGCGGTGGCGCAAGCGGAGGGTCGGGAAGAAAATCGCGTCGCGATTCTGGAAGAATCCAAACGACTTCATGGCGCAGAATGGGGACTCTTCCTGAAAAAGACACTTGAAGAGTCCGGCATTAAAAGCGAGTAGGTTTCCCCTATGCCCTATGAGGCATCGTTCTTCCCCACGAACAAGGGATTCACTGCTGCAGAGGTTTAATTCTTGACCGACAAGGGCCGTACGCCAAGCCTTCGCGCCGTGCAGGGTAATGAAGTTAAAAAGCCATTTTCGCATTGGAGCGAGACGCACGAGCCATCCGGGGAAATCCGGCCGGTTTACCGTCCGCTTTTCGAGCGACTCCAGGCCCTGCCCCGCCAGCAGATTCGAGCGCTCGACGAAAGGCTCGAGGCCACGATGCGCGAGATGGGGGTCACGTTCGATATCTCGCGCGACAAACCCTGGGGGAGGCGACCTTGGTTCTGCGATCTCCTGCCGCAAATTTTCCGGCCCGAGGAATGGGACAGACTCACGCTCGGGATTACCCAGCGCCTCCGGGCCTTTGAGATGTTTTTGCAGGATATCTACGGAAAGAAGGAAATCCTGCGGGCCAACCTGCTGCCCATTCAACCCGTGCTGGGCAGTGCTTTTTATCAGCGCCCCGCGGCCAGCCTGACTCCGCCGGATGGGGCGTATTTGCATCTTTGCGGGGTGGCGCTCTGCCGGCAGCCCAATGGGGAATTTGCGGTCAAACACCATTACCTGAGCAACGCCTCGGGGATTTCCTACATGGTGCAGAACCGGCGTGCGCTGGCCCGGGTGATTCCGCAGAGTTTTCAGGATTTTTCGATTCACTCGATTGCCGAGGCGACGGTAGATATTCTGGAACTGCTGCGTTCGTTTTCTGACGACCCCGATCCGACAGTGGTCTTGCTTTCCTCGGGACCGGGCAGTGCGGTGTATTCCGAACACAGTTTTCTCGCTCGACGCATGGGCATACCTCTGGTGCAGGGCGGCGACCTGCTCGTGCTCAACGATGCGGTGTATATGAAGACGGTGTCGGGCCTGGAAAAGGTCGAGGTGATCTATAGCCGCGTCTCGGATGAATGGCTCGATCCCCTCGCCTTCCGGCGCGACTCGTATCTGGGGGTCCCCGGGCTGGTGCATTGCATTCGCAAAGGCACGGTGGCGGTGGTGAATGGCATCGGCTCGCAACTGGCCGACGACCGGGCGTTGCTACCCTTCGCCAATACCATCATCCGGTTTTACCTCGGAGAAAACCCTCTCCTGCGCGGCCTCACGACGTACTGGCTGGGAGACATCGACCAACGCGAAATGGTGCTTTCGGATCTGGAAAAATACACCGTGCGTCCGCTTTATGGAGAACGGATCCTCCTCGGCGGGGACGGACGCCAACCGGCGGAGGAGGCCCTCACAGCGGCGCGTGACGCCATCCTGCAAAACGCCTCGCAATATGTCGCGCAGCCGCAGGACTGTGATGCGGAGACCGTGTCGTACCACGATGGCCGCGAAGTGAAACGCCGGCAGGATCACATTTTTTTCGCCCTCCGGAAGGCGGCCGGGGAGTACGACGTTTTTCCCGGGGCGCTCACCCGGGTCTCGACGGACGAGGCTCCCTACACCGCCAATGAACTCGGCGGCGGAAGCAAGGACACGTGGGTCGAAGTCGCGCCAGACTTTGTCGAACCGGCCCCCGATCGGGTCCGTCTGCGCGAGGCGCTGATGCCCGCGCAGCATGTCAGCAGCCGCGTGGCCGAGGCATTTTATTGGACCGGACGTTACCTGGAACGCGCCCATAATCTGGCGGTGATGATCGGGGTCATCGAGTCGCTCGAACTTGAGGAACTTAATCCCACCGAGCGCACCCTTTACCGTCCCGTCTGGAACCGTATGCTGCCGCCTCTGGAAAAACCCGGCGAGGTGTCACGGCGAAACATTTCCAGTCCGGCCGGACGCTACCGGCTCACCCTCGATCTGGAGGAATACGATTCGGTCGTCCAGGCCGTGCTGCGGGCAACCAGGAATGCGGAATCCATTACGGAATGTCTCAGTCTGGAAGCATGGAACGTGCTCAGCACCTTGCGGGCGCGGTTTCAACGGGCGCGGTTCCGGCCGAAATCCACCGACGACGAACTCACCGCGTTCACCCGCCGGTATTGCGATCATGCGGTGAAGGCGGTGCCGGAGTTTTTCGGAACGGCGCAAGGCACGATGGTGGCCGACGGCGGCTGGGCCTTTTGCGAGATCGGCCAGGCGGTCGAGCGGGCCATCATCACGGCAAACGCAGTCTGTTCGATCATGCGTCCGATGCCGCGACGCAGCGGCGAAGTGGCGGAGCATGAGGCAGAGATCCGGCTCTCGGCGTTTCTGCGCCTGCTCAACAGCCGGGATGTGTATCGGCGTGTCTATCAGATGCGCATCGAGGCCGCGCCCATGCTGGACCTGCTCTGGAAAAATCCCTCTGTTCCCCGTTCGGTCACACGGTGCCTCCAATCCTGTTCGCGTCGTCTGCGCTATGCGAGGGACGAAAACTCCGCGACCACTCAGCGCACCATGGCCGGCATTGAACACCTTGTGCATGAAATTCGCCTCACCGATTGGGACATGCTCACCAGCGGCTCCGCGAAAAAAGGCGACGCGCTTGACGAGCAGGGAGCCAGGCTCCTCAAGGCCACTTTGAATATTCACCACCTGATTGCCGACGGATTTTTGAATCATCAGATCCACATGCGCCCGGAATCGCAGCCCCTCCTCTTTGGCCTCAAGCATGTTGTTTGAAATCCTCCATCGCACCGACTACCGCTACGGCCAGCCAGCCAGTGAGGCGTACATCGAGGCCCGACTCACCCCGCCGCGCGACGAAAGGCAGACCATCATCTCGCACGAAATCGAGTTTGTCCCGGGCACGCAGGTTTCGACTTATCACGATTATTTCGGCAATCAGGTGACTTTCTATTCGATGACCCTACGGCACGAAAAGCTGGCGATCACCAACAAGCTGACCGTGCGAACGCAGGACGTCCCCCTGCCCGAGGAGGCTCTCGATGTCACCATCGCGGAGGCCCGGCAGCTTTTTACCTCGAAGCTCACCGATATTTTCGACTACCTGCAGCCCACCCCGGCCGTGCCGACCGGCGGATCTTCCTCCGACTGGGCGAAAAAATATTTCCCCAGCGACGTCACGCTGAAAGAAGGCCTGCAAAGTCTCAATCGCGACATCTACGAAAAGTTTCGTTACGACACCAACGCCACGGACAACGCCACGCCGCTGGCCACCGTGTGGAAACAACGGGCGGGGGTCTGTCAGGATTTTTCCCACGTGATGCTCAGCGTCCTGCGCACGGCGGGCATTCCGGCCCGCTACGTCTGCGGGTATATCGAGACCGATCCGCCCAAACCGAAACCCGGCGTGCGCGCGCTGGTGGGCTCCTCGGCGACCCACGCCTGGGTCGAGGCGCTGACGCCGGGAATGCATTGGATCCCGCTCGATCCCACCAACAATCAATGGTGCGGCCCGCGTCACGTGGCCATGGCGTATGGCCGGGATTTCAGCGACGCCGCGCCCCTGCGAGGAACGTTCAAGGGATCGGGCGCACAAAATATGAAAATCAAGGTGACGATGAAACGTCTGGGGGAGAAATCATGAATGTCGAAATCCGTTATCGGGCCATCTACCAATACGAGGAGGCGGCCAGTTTTTCGCCCCACATCGCGCGGTTGTTTCCGCGGCGGGACATGTCCGTGCAGCTCAATCGTGCGGAGTTTGCCACCCACGCCAGTGCGGACGTGCAGCACCGGCAGGATCTTTTCGACAACCTGGTCGCAACGTGTTTTTACCCGGAGCCCTTTGACCGACTGGAGTTTCACCTCGCCCTTGATCTCACCCTCGCCCCCCGCAATCCTTTTCATTTCCTGCTCGATTCGCACGCGATGGACCTTCCGTTTGTGTATCAGCCGCGGGAAACGGAAGTGCTGACTCCGAGCCTGATGCGGCGCTCTCCGGATTTCGCCCTCCCCGCCGCCCTCGCGCCGCAGGGCTTGCCGCGGCCAACGGTCGAAACGCTTGTCGGCCTCACCCAATGGCTGCACACCAACATCGCCTACGAACGCCGCGAGGAAGGCGACCCCCTGCCTGTCGAACAAACGCTGCGCGAACAGAAAGGTTCGTGCCGGGATTTTTCGGTCGTACTCGCGGAGGTTCTGCGGATCCACGGGATCGCGTCGCGCCTGGTCAGCGGGTTTTTGTGGGAGGACGGCGTGCCCGAAGACGAACGCCGGGCGGATAACGCCATGCATGCCTGGGTGGAGGGTTATTTGCCGGTCGCAGGCTGGGTCGGAATGGACCCCACGAATGGCGTTTTCTGCGACCACCATTTTTTGCCCACCGCCATTGGTCTCACCCCGGCAGACATCTCCCCGATTTCGGGCCACTATTACGGAAAAAAGACCATCGCCAGCACCCTGGAAACCACGCTATCGATTTTGGAACACAAGAAATGATCTCACCCTGGATGGATAAAGCCTGCGCCCGTGCGGAGGAAACCTTCGGCAAAAACGGCGTCAAGCTCACCCTCGGAGGCGAGCCCACGTACGTGCCGGTGCATCCGGAAGGCGCGGAGTGGAGCTATTCCGCCGTCGGGCCCACCAAGCTCGCCTACGCGTGGAAAGTCGCGGCCGCCCTGCAAAAAGGCCGCCTGGCCGGAGCCGCCGCATTTTTCTGTCCGGGCAAATCCTACCCCGGCGAGGTTAATCCGCGCTGGGTGGTGAAACTCATCGCCAATCGCGACGGCACGCCCCTCTTTCTCCCGCCCCGCGGACGCGCCCCGGGTTCGCAAGCCCTGCAACATCTGGCCGACGCCATCAGCAAAAATCTCGGCGTCCCGTCCCACTGGCTCGCCCTGGAAAATCCGCTGAACCCGAGCAGCGAAACACTCGCCACGCCGCTTGACCACGATGGGGGCATCTGGCGCTCGGCCCGTTGGCCGCTGGAAAAAAAGGCGCGCAAACTTTCCGAAGCGGAAGGTCCCGCCGGCCTGCGCCTTCCTCTGCACCTCCTTCCACCCGGCCTGCCGCGCCGCGCGCTCACCCTCGAGCGCACCGGGGACACCATCGCCATTTTTTTCCCGCCGCTTCTGCAAAAGCCGTTTCTGGAGCTTCTCTCCGCGGTCGAGAAAGCCGGCAAAAAGCTCGCCCTCGCCCACATCGACCTGCAGGGGTACATCGCTCCCGATGAGGGCAATCGCTGGACCATCCTCGGCCTCGCCGCCGATCCCGGGGTGCTGGAAATCAATCTCCCCGCCTGCACCAGCTGGCGCGACTACGCCGAGTGGCTCGACGCCGTCACCACCGCCTGCGAAGGCACCGGATTGCGTTCGTGGAAAGAAACTCCCGGCGAACCCCCGCAAGGTTCCGGCGGAGGCAATCACCTCATCTGGGGCGGACCGAACTTGGAGTCGCATCCGTTTTTCACCCGGCCCGGCTGGCTGGCCTCGGTGCTGCGGTATTGGCAACAGCACCCGGCCCTCGCCTATTTGTTCACGGGTTGTTACGTCGGAGCCTCTTCCCAGGCTCCGCGGCCCGACGAATCGGCCCGCGACCTTTACGACATCGAGATGGCCTATTCGTTCCTCGAATCGCTGCCCGCCGGAGACCATCGCGAACTGATCAACGAAACCCTGCGTCACCTGCAGACCGACGTCACCGGCAACGCGCATCGGAGTGAAATCAGTTTCGACAAATTCTGGAACACGTCCTGGCCGGCCGGGGCGCTCGGGCTCATCGAATTTCGCGCCATCGAATCCCTCCCCCGCGCCGATTGGATGTCCGCCATCGCGCTGCTCTGGACCTGCCTCGCCGCGCACCTGCTGGAAAAACCCTGCCGCAAACCTCTCGGCCGCATCGCGCCCCGTCTGCGCGACGAATTTTTTCTGCCGCAACGCCTGTGGGAGGACCTGGAGGAGATTTTCTCCGATCTGGAAGCCAACGGCTTTAAACTGGACCGCCGGATTTTCCGCCAGATCTGGGAATGGCGTTTCCCCTCCGTGCTAACCTGGAAAACCCTTTCCGTGCGCAAGGCCCTGGAAAGCTGGCCGCTGCTCTGTGAGACCCCGGTGGAAGGCGGTTCGACCAGCCGCTTCGTGGACACTTCAATGCACCGGCTGGAGTTCTGCGCCAATGCGGATTTTGCCAAACGCTACGAAATTTACGTCGCGGGTCGTCCGCTCCCCTTGCGCGAAACCTCCGACACCGTCCGTCTGGCCGGACTGCGTTATCGCCGCACCAATCTTTATCCCGCGCTCCATCCCGGCATTCCCGTGCAGCTCCCGCTCGGGATTTCCCTGGTGGATCGCGAGACCGGTCGGATCGCCGCGAACTTCGAAATGGACGCGAACGACGTGACCTTCCGCAAAGCAAAAGCAGCCCCTGCCCACCTGGGAGGCAAAGCCTGCCGCGGCGGAAGGAAGGGCGACCTGACGTGCGATCTGCGGCTGGATTGAGCCGCCCGCGTATTCCGACTGTTCCTTTTTGACGGTTTTGCTACGTTGCACTGAGAAGATGTTGCAACCGTGGATGATACCAGAGGACCTCGCGCCAGGCGACTCCAAGAGCCTGGACCGGGACTGGAGTGGCCTGGAACTTCATCGGGTGGAGTCCGCCGAGGACCCGCTCTTTGATGAGGCCTTCGGCACGCTCTGGTCCGAATTCGGCGAAAGCGGCGAAGTCGAACAACCCGCCGTGCTCTCCCGCCGCATGATGTGGAACGGCCATGCCATGATCAAGGGCTGCGCGCTGCGCTACCGTATGATGCTGCTTAAGGCCGGGGGGAAAATCGCCGCCGTACGCGATCACACCGCCATTGTTCGCGACGACCACGAGGGGGCTGTCGTCCATCTTTCCCACAACCTCATCGCCCCCGAATGGCGACGCACCGGGCTCGCCGGATGGCTGCGCGCCCTGCCCATTCTGACCGCCCGCAATACCCTGGCCGCGCAAGGCCGCCCCGCGGACGCGACCATCACGCTGGTTGGCGAGATGGAACATCCGGATCCCAACGACATGGCCTCGCTGGTGCGCCTGAAGGCCTACGAAAAAGCGGGGTATCGCAAGATCGATCCAAGCGCTGTCAATTACCTCCAGCCGGACTTCCACGCTCCGGAGGACATTGATGATCAGGGCGGACCCAAACCCATCCCGCTTGCGCTGATCATCCGCCGCGTGGGGCGCGAGGCCGAAACCGAGATCAGCGGCCGCGAGGCGCGCGACATCGCCGAGTCGCTTTACCGCATGTATCGGGCGGGCTTTCGGGAAAAGGACATGATCCCCCTCTTTGCCTCGCTGGAGACGTATCCCGCCGCGGATGCCCGGATCGCCCTCCTCCCCCCCATCTCCGACGTGCTCCCCGCATGAGCCTCACGCTGTTTTACGATCCCGGTTTCGCTGCTCCCCTCGGCAATCACATCATGCCGATCCGTAAATTTGGGCTCGTGGCAGAGGAACTTCGCGGCGTGGAAGGCATTGCGATCCTGCCCCCGCCTCCGGTCGAAATCGAAGACCTCCTCCGTGGGCACACCGCGGACTACGTTACCGCGGTGCAAACCGGCGAACCGCGCGCCCTGGCCGAATCACAAAAATTCCCCTGGTCCCCCGCCCTGTTTCCCAGTGTGCGATTGACCAGCGGCGGCGTTCTCGCGGCAGGACGCGAGGCATTAAAAACCGGCGTCTCCGGCGCGCTGGCCAGCGGTTTTCACCATGCCTGCGCCGATCACGGCGAAGGATTTTGCACCTTCAACGGCCTGGTCGTCGCGTTGGAAAAACTGCGTTCCGAGGGCCTGATCGAAACCGCCGCCGTGCTCGACCTCGACTTGCATTACGGCAACGGCACCGCCTCGCTGGCCGCCGGGAGGCCGTGGCTTCGGGCGTTGTCCATTTACGGCAACGACTACGCTGACAACGTGCCCTACCGCGATGTCACCGAACGCCACCACACGGACGGTCCCAATCATTTTTCCGTGCCGCTCATTCCCGGCGCTGACGATGGCAAAAATCTCCTCGCCATCCTCGACGAACATCTGTCCTGGTTGATCGCGGAGGGCCGTCCCGACCTTCTCCTTTTCCAGGCCGGGGCCGATCCCTTGCGCGACGATCCGTATTCCCCGCTCGACCTCAGTCACGAAGATCTTTTCCAACGCGACCGCCGGGTTTTCGCGTTTGCGCGTCAGCACCAGATCCCCATCGCGTGGGTGCTGGCTGGCGGCTACACCGAGGACGTCCGGAAGGTCGTCCAGGTGCACGTGAATACGGCGAGGGCGTGTTTGGAAGGCTAGCGTCCTACCCGCGCTCTTTCCCTCGTAGGGCGAACCACGCCGCCCAGTACGATCCGATGGCCCAGACGGCAAGGGCACCGAGCCCCCACCAGGCAGGTTTGCCATTGTCGAAGGTCTGTCCGTTTTTCAGGGACTTGTCGCGGTTGAGGTTGGAAAACGCCGACGGATAATCGACCCGCATGGCACCCCCAACCTTCTGGCCCCAGAACAGACTCACATCCATCACACTCTGCACCGCGGCACTGGGCATCACGCGGGAGACGTAAAATGGACCGTCCTTCATGTCACCAGCGGGCGGGGTGAAGCCGGAAAAGAGGATTTGCGGGATGAGGACAAGCGGAACCAACATCACGGCCTGAAGCACACTGCGAGCCCACGCGGAGATGGCGAGACCAATGCCCACCGCGGCCAGGGCGGTGAGAATGAGCCCGGGAATCTGCCAGCCGACGGCCCCGCCAATGCCGCGCGCCCCGAGCTGCATCACTCCGTAAAGCAACATGCTCTGGACGGCGGTGATCCGCGCGAGGGCGATGAATTTGGCGAGCAGGTATTCGTGGCGGCCGAGTCCAATGAGCCGTTCGCGGCGAAACATCGGGAGTTCTTTCACGATCTCCTGAGCCGCGTTGCCACAGCCAAACCACAGCGTGGCAATGTAGGCAAAGAAGAGGATGAGCGGAGGATCCTGGCTCACCCAGGTGACGAGCAAGCCAATGAACACAGGCTGGCCGAGCATGAGGAGGAAATTTTTCCAGTCCGAGCGCAGGATGGCCCACTGGCGCATGAGCAGGATCGGCAGTGCGGCGGCGCGTTTGTGTTTTCTGGGCGGGGCTGCCCACTCGGGAGGCGGAGTGGTTTCCTGATGGATCGGCCAATCCGACGGCGCGCGGGTCGCGAGTTGGTCGTAGAGGAGCGTGAGGCGGTCGACGCCAAAATGTTCGAGGGCCCTGGCCGGTTCCCCAAAAAAGACGAGACGTCCGCCGAACATAACGGCAAGACGGTCGAAAAGGTACGCGTTGCCCATCACGTGGGTGGTGCAGAGAATGGTGCAACCCGTGGACGCAAGATGGCGGAGGGATTCCATCAGCCGGAACTCTGCCGCGGGATCGAGGCCGGAGGTGGGCTCGTCGAGAAACATCAGACGCGGACGGCAGAGCAACTCGGCGCCGACGGAAACGCGTTTGCGCTGGCCACCGGAGAGTTTGCCCACAGGAGTGCGGGCGCGTTCTTCCAGACCGAGGCGGGCGATGGTGTGTTTGACGAGCCGACGAATCTCCGCCATGGGCGTCGCCTTCGGGAGGCGAAGGCGCGCGCCGTAAAAAAGGGCGTCTTCCACGGACAACTCGAGTGGGACAATGTCGTCCTGTGGCACATAACCGAGTTCCTCGCGCAGCGCTTCGTAGTTTTCGTAGAGGTCGGCCCCATCGAGAAGTACGGTGCCGGAATCGGCGGGACGCAAGGCGCAGAGGGCGTCCAGCAGGGTGGATTTGCCTGCACCACTGGAGCCGATCACCCCGACAAATTGGCACGGCTCCACCGCCAGGGAAATATCGGAAAGGATCCGCACGGGCCCGACGGATTTTTGCAGTCCGCTGGCATGCAGCCGCGCGCCGGTGACCCCGGCGGTTTCCTGAAAAAACCGCCCGTCGAACCGCAGATGAAACGGGCCCAAACGCAACCGGTCCCCAAAAACCAGCTCTTCATTTTGAAAGAGACGCCCATTGAGAAACGAGCCGCTGCGGCTGCCGAGGTCCTCAATCCGCCAGCCGTCCGCACTGCGATGGATCTGCGCGTGGCGACGGGAGATCGAGGCGTCCGGCAGAATAAAATCCGCCTCCGCCCCACGGCCAAGCACCAGCCCGTCGCGCAGCGGAATGGGCGCGAGCCCTTCGGAGGTGGAGGGTTCGGTCATTCGGAGATCGAAGATGGGAGTTCAGAGATCGGGAGGAAAACGGAGCGGCCGGTCCTCGCAACTCTCATGACTCAAACGCCCATCAGGGCAAGACGGCCCAGACTTCGACGACGCGATTTTTGTCGAGATCCTTGGCGTCGAACATTTCCGACCCCCCCATGCCCACCGCATGGACCACGTTCATCACGCCGAGGCGGTCTTTCAGCGTCTTCACCACGCTCTCCGCGCGGTCGCGCGAGATTGCGACATTCTTTTTCGGATCGCCCTTGGTGTCGGCGTAACCGAGCACGACAAAAACCACCGTGGGATCGTCGGAGAATTTTTTGATCTGGGGCAGGGCGATTTTTTCTTTGAGGGAGGCCGACTCGGCACTGCCAATCGTCACCTTGCCGGAGGAAAACGGAATGGTGATAATCCTGCCCATGCCGCGGGCGCGATCCACGAGTACGTAGAGTTTGTCTTTCTCCTCCGGGGTGAGCTTGGGCATGACGTCAATGCGTTCCAACACCTCGGCTTTGATCCGCTGGTTTTCCGCGTCGGCCACATCCAGATTCACCTGCGCGGGAGCCTCCACGGGACCGGCGGGAGCTTCCGGGGCCGCCGAGGGAGCCGGTGTTTCGGGAATGCCAGCATAACCCGGTTCCGGAGTCGGAACCGGCGCGGACGCGGCGGGTTCGGGAGGCTTTTTCCCGCAGGCACCCAAGGAGAGGGCCAGCGCTGCCAGCAGGCAGGGAAGGAAGTTAAGCGGGCGACCCAAAGCGCCATCCCCGCCTTGCCGGAGCGAGCTCATGGTCAGAGCGTCTTGAGGACTTCCTCAATCTTGTCGAAGCTGGGAAGTTCCTTCGGGCTGGGGGTCTGTTCGCTGTAGGCGATGACCCCGTCTTTTCCGACCACAAAAGCCGCACGTGCGGAGGTATCCCCAATACCGGCCAGAGCGGGAAACACCACATCGTAGGCCTTGGTGACGTCCTTGTTCAGGTCACTGACCAGCCGGATGCCGATTTTTTCTTTTTTCGCCCAGGCATCCTGCGCGAAGGGGCTGTCGACACTGATGCCAATCACATCCGCATTGAGATCGGAATATTTCGAGAGGCCCGCGGTGACGTCACAGAACTCCTGGGTGCAGACGCCGGTGAAGGCGAGCGGAAAAAAGAGAAGGACAGTGGGTTTCACGCCGGCATTGACGCTCAGAGTGACGTCTTCCAGGCCGTTCGGGCCCATGCTTTTGAGGGTGAAATCGGGTGCGGTCGAACCAACGGGAAGTGCCATAATAAAAGTAGGGTGAATTCGCTGACGAACTTGAATCGCCGGAGCGGCGGTGTCAATCCGAAGGCATGGCGGCTTTACTCGTTGGAAATCCCCCTTCATCGTCCAGCCATGAAATCGCGTGACCGGCTTTTCCTCCTGCTTGCTGTCGGGGTCATTGTAGCCACGGCGCTCACGGAATGGGGGATGGGGCGCTCTGTCTTCGGCCCGGACGGACAATTCGGCCTCTGGGAAGGCGATACGTGGAGTGCGGGCTGCTCCCAGCGGGTGGCGGACGCCTACGCATTCTCGCATATCATTCATGGCATGCTTTTTTATGGTCTGCTCTGGCTGGTCGCCCGGCGGCTGCCCGTTTCCGCCCGCTATCTCATCGCAGTGGTGCTCGAAGCGGGTTGGGAGCTGCTGGAAAATTCCCCGATCATCATCAACCGCTACCGAGAGGCGACGATGGCCCTCGGTTATGCGGGCGACAGCATTTTGAATTCAACCAGTGATATCCTGATGATGTCCCTCGGATTTCTTCTGGCCTGGAGGCTGCGGCCGGCCCTCACCATCGCCCTCGTGCTCGCCATGGAAATTGGCTGCCTGTTTTGGATTCGGGACAATCTCACCCTGAATGTGATCATGCTGGTGCATCCGGTCGAGGCCATCAAACGCTGGCAGATGGAGGGACGACCTGCATCCGCAGAGGAGCCGGCAACGTTTCACCTGGAGGAAGACAATGCGCGCCTACACTTTCGACTCGGAAATTTTTCTCCCCCACCCCCGCGGGACGGTCTTCGCGTTTTTCTCCGATGCGAAAAACCTGAGCGAACTGACACCGAAGACGCTGGGGTTTGAAATCCTGCCGCCCGTGCCCCAACAGATGGGCGAAGGCACGGTCATTGACTATCGCATCCGGCTGCGAGGCTGGCCGATGCACTGGCGGTCGCGGATCTGCGGCTGGAACCCGCCCCAGGAATTTTCGGACGAACAACTCCGCGGCCCATATGGGTCCTGGCTGCACCGTCATATCTTCGAGGAGGTGGAGGGCGGCACCCTGGCGCGCGACCATGTGCAATACACCATGCCGTTCGCGCCTTTGGGCAATCTGGTGCATCCTTTGGTGAGGGCGGAGCTGCGGAACATTTTCCGGTTCCGGCAGACGGCCATGGCTCGAATCTTCCCCGCGAAGTAATCCTCTCAGCAAAATCGGATCGGATCCTTCCGAAATCCCTGAGAAGACCGCTCTTGACGACCTCTCTGGCTGGTCTTTATTAGCCTCCGTGGTTCCCCTCCGTTTACTCTGGCGACCGATTGCCTTCGCCGCTCTTTTTCTCGCGGCTGTCCATGGAACGTTCGCTCAAGGGACGGGCCATCTTCTCATCGATTACGTTCCGGAGACCGGGGCGACGTATTTGAACCCGGAAGTCGGGGCAGACATTTTTTACGCGGCGGGCTATTTGGGAGCCAATACCATCGTGGCGAACGTGGAGGCCGGACACATTTGGTACGACCACGATGCCTTCAATCGGCCGGCAACTGTCACCACCCCAGTATTCACCTTCACCAACACCACCAGCCTGAACGAGGTGGATTTTCACGCCACGATGGTCGGCAACGCGTTGGCGGGCACGGGATATGACTCCGTGTCGGACCAGTATTTTTATTCCGGCCTGGGAATCGCACCCTACGCGGGCGTGTGGTCGGGCGCCATCGCCACGGAATTTTCTGCCACAAATCTGGGAGCGTTTTCCACCACAACCACGTCAACCCTCACCACCTACAAGGCCTTCTTTAACGGGATCAACGGCGAGAAACCCGATGTGATCAACAGCAGCTGGGGCGGAACGGACCCGGCGGGGAACTCTCCGGAAACCGTCGCAATCGATGGGTTGGCCCGTCAGAATCCCACCGTAACTTTCGTGGTTTCCGCCGGCAACGGCGGCGCAGAAACCGTCGGAGGGCCGGGCTCGGGCTACAACAACATCACGGTCGGATCCGTGGGCGGGCCCACGCGGCTTGATCCCTCCTCATTTTCGTCACGTGGTCCGGCGGACTTTTACAATCCGGAAACGGGCCAAACCGTGACGGGTGTGCGGGCGGCCGTGGACATCGCCGCGCCTGGCGAGCGGTTGGTTCTGGCCGCCTACCTAGGCGACAGCGGCTCCATCGGTGCCTCCACGGATCCGGACATTCAAGCCCTCGTGCAGGCCAGCCCGCTGACCGACCAATATTTCCTCAGCATGGACGGAACGAGCTTCTCCGCGCCGATCGTCGCGGGAGGCGTTGCCCTGCTCAAAGATGTCGCAAAGAGCCCGTTTTATTCCGCAGATCTCGGAGCGGAGGCCCTCGACTCCCGGGTGATCAAATCGGTCCTGATGGCCAGCGCGCAGGAAACGACTGGCTGGGATAATGGCCAGATCTTAATGAGCGGGGTGATCGTCACCGAACAGGCGCTTGACTACACGACCGGGGCAGGCGCTTTGGATTTGGATGCGGCAGCCGGAGTTTTTGTCGGCGGAACCACCGACGTCGCGGGGTTGAGCGGAGGAGAAATTCTCAGCGTTGGCTGGGACATGGCGCAGATCGGGACGGCAAACCCGGGAACTTCGCAGGAGTATCTTTTTCAATCCTCCTTCGACTCGGAGACTGATTTGACAGTATCTCTCAACTGGTTTGCCGGACGGTCCTTTGATGATTCTGCCGACCTGACCCTCGACGGCTCGCCCGGAGAGGAACTGAGCTTCGCCAATCTCAATCTGCAAATCTGGCAATACACGGGTGTTGACTCGATCCTCGTCGCCGAATCGGTCAGCCTGTATAACAACACCGAGTTTTTGAGGGTTTCCCTCACTACGCCCGGATTTTACAGTATCAACGTCGTCTATGACGGGATGATCTATGACGTGACGCCCGGCGGGGTGACATCAGAAACATACGGGCTCGCTTGGAAATCGGTAACAGTGCCCGAACCAAACTCGACACTTCTGGTTATGCTTGCCGTCGCCTTGCTCTCCGGCGAACGCCGCCGACGTTATTCCGCCGCGTAGCCTTTGTAATAGACCATGGCCCGATCGGCATCGACGCCGAGATATTGGGCAACATTCACCCGGTCTTCGTCGGCAAGAAGCTCGATGCGAAACTCCACGATATTCGTCCCGATGGCCACGGTGACCGTATTTTCCAAATCCTCAATCGCCGCTTCCACGGTCGTCCACTGATTAGTCGCACCGGCCGCCCGGGCAGCAGCTGCGAGAGAGGCAATGTCCTGGGCATGACGCTCATCCTTCGCAAAATTCGCCCGGGAACTCAGTCCGGCTAAATTTGGAATAGCAATGCCGGTGACGATGGCTATGACAGCAATGACAACCAACATTTCCACCAAACTAAAGGCGGAGAGAACGATACGGCGTTTCTTGGGGGTCATCCGCGAGGGAATACAACCTGTTGCGTCAACCGTCAATGAAAATTACTCCAGAGCACATGCGCTAGTGAACTGGCAGAGCACCGCTAGTGGGTTGCCTCGCTGCTGCTGCTCTGATACGCTTTGACTTTCGACTCTTTAAGCACCCGTAGCTCAGTGGATAGAGCACCGGACTTCTAATTCAAAACGGGGCTTTTGCGTGGCTTTGCACCGCTTTTCATTTCCGCGAAAATGCTGATAGATAAAGGCTCTCCTGGTGTTTTTGCTTTTCATGGCTTTGCGCCGTTTTACGCCGTTTTCACGCTCGACCGTATAAAACGACCGTAGAAAATTTTTCGGAATAAACTGGCAAAAAATTCCATTTGCCCGCCGTAAAACCGGCGAAATCTGAAATCTTTCCTCCGCGCAATTAAGCGGTAACCGTTGCCCGCACCGCTACGTTTTCGAAGTAGGGCATTCCCACGGCGTAATCCGGGTTGACATCAAATTTTTTCCAGCCGGACATGAGGCCGCGCAATTTTGCGCTGCCCTCTGCCTCGATCACTTGGCCGGAAATCACCCCGCGAAGCGTAAATTCCAAGTGGGCTGCGGTTGAATCCTCATCCCAATCGTGTGCGTTCTTGACCGCCCAAGCGATGTCCAATCTGCAATCCTTGGTAATTCCGGGCAGGTTTATCGCCTTTCTCAGTCCAGGATCCGCGATCAGTGCTTTTTTCAAAGCCTCATCGAATGCTTGACGGACTTTTTCGTGGGAAATGATTTCAAATTCGGTAGCCATTTTTTGAGCGTATCCGAAGCGCTAAAACGCGCAAGTGAAGCGCGGTTCAAACGAGGTCCAATTCGGTTTCAGGGTATTGACGCGGGGAGACTGCACGGAGGAAAAGTAAAACGGCTTCCACACTGGTATCAAACGACTTGCGAAGAACCCTCGCACGATTGGGTCGAAACAGCCGGACGGATCGCCTATTTCAGCCAAACTTCTCCCTGCGGTCCCTTCCGCAGGAAGTCGAACGACTTCGGATTTTGACGAGCCAACCCAATTGCCGATTTGAGGCTGTACCCAACGACCGAGAAGCCCTTGCGGTTCAGTTTTCTGCCTGGAGCCTTGGTTAGCACGTCGGTAAGTTCCTCAACGGATGAGAAATCTTTTTTAGCGGGCTTACTCTTCGAGCCCGTAACAGCCTCGCCCTTTAAATTTTTCCCGGTCAAGGACGTGTACTGTATCTCCAAGTCTTTGACGAGTTCCTTGGCCTCTGAAAGTCGCCTGACTACTTCCGAAATTGCCTGCTGTCTCAGTTGCTTAATTTCCTGATCGGCCCTTGCCTGTATTTCCCGGATCTTCTCGAATGCTGACAATTCCATAAGCCCGGCCTTATTACTCACCCAGCAAAGGCGGGATCAATAGAATTCGATAGGACAGCCATCTTGGGGGGGATTTTGTCCTCGACGCTCGAAATATGCGGCTATCAATTTTTGAAAGGACGCCCCGGCGGAAGTCAAATCGTCCATGGTTTCCAGTGTTTCCGACCGATCCGCAATCAGAACCCAGCCTCCGCACAAGTCCCCCGGTCTTGCCGGGGTCTACAACTCGACAATCTGTGCGTCCGGCAAGATTCATTTAACCATAACTCGCTTATTATCAGTCGCTTACCGTAACTATCAGGTTTGTGCGTCGATGGTCTTCGACGGGGTTTCCTGCCGAAGGGTGCCCCGCTTTTAATGATGACAAATCATGATAATTCGGGTTACTGGACCACTCCGAATCCAATTTGCGATGAACACTGTTCTTCCCTTGCTGTTACGGTCTCACCGAACGCTCTTTAGAGGTGCGACGCTCCCGATCTTTTGTTTTCTTGTCTTCCTGCTGGTTCTGTCCCGCCCGGGGCTGATTCTTGCGGACTCGTTCCAATACGATGATTCGGGACGCCTGCTTTTCGCGACTCAAGGCAATGGGCTGACTCACGGGTATATCTACGATGCTGAGGCAAACATTCTTGATGCTACGGTTTCCTCGACTGACCAGGCACCCGGGGGCGGACCAGGGAACGGGATTGCCGATTGGTGGGAAGATTTTTATTTCGGGACCCAGGGCATTGATCCGACCGAGAAAGATGACGATGGAATTTCCTGGCTTCTGAAATTTGGCCTCGGGCTTGAGCCGGGAACGGATAGCACAAGTATGCTGCCCACCATTGAAGTGGGAAGCGGAGATGCCAGCCTGACTTTCCGACGGAGCCGGTTCGGAGATGACCTGGAATACGTCGTCCAGAGTTCCTCCGATTTGGCGAGCTGGACGGATTGGGCGACCGAGACAGAGGCGCTCTTCAATGCCGCTCCGCTTCCAGGCCTGAGTGATGATCTTGCGCAAACGTTTCGACTCACAATTCCCTACAGCGGCGACCGGTTCTTTCTTCGCCTGCGCGTCAACAATCCTTAAGCGATTTTCGTTTCATGAAAAAAGTTTTACGCTGCGCCTTTACGCGCATTCTCCTTTCCTGCCTCATACTCCCGCATGCCCGAGCCGAACTCGGCCCCGGATGGTTCGGTTCGGAAGTTATTGAACCCCCGTCAGCCGGGCAGCCCGGCGGTGCCTCAACTCCTTTTTCCGCGTCTTCGGGGCTTCCATCGCCTGACATTCAGCCTCTGGCGCTTGTGAGCGGTCCATCCGCGAAAGCAGTTACCCCGGAGCTACAAGCGCTCGCCAGCGGATTGAATAATGACCCCGTGGCCATATTCAACTATGTCCGCAACAAGATCACCTTCCAACCCTATTACGGCAGTTGCAAGGGTGCGCATACCACGTATCTGGATGCGGCTGGAAATGACATGGACCAGGCCAGTCTGCTTATCGCCCTTCTCAATGCCGCAGGTTACAGCAATACATCCTACGTTTATGGCAAGATCACCATGCGCGAGTCGGCGACCGATGGGAACGATCTTTCGCATTGGCTGGCGACAAACCCAGCAACGACATCTTGGGTGCTCGCAAACGCGGGTTTCCCGAATTTGAACGGCATCAATTACGGAAGTTACACAACATGGACATTCGATCATGTGTGGGTGCGGGTCGTCATCGGAGGAACCACTTACGATATTGACCCGAGCTACAAGCCATCTGATTTGTTCTCGGGCATTGATTGCAAAACCATCAGCGGCTACAGCCGTGCGCAGTTGGTCACAGACGCAGCAGGAACAACCGGGACCAACTACGTTCAAAACGTGAACCGCTCGGCGGTCGAAAACCGACTCGGTTCCTACGCCTCGGCCCTGCGAACCCACATCAAAACTAATCTTCCCAATGCGACGACAGAGGAAATTATCGGCGGTGGAAAAATCTCTGAGCAAAATGTTGCTGGGCTGTCTGCCGCCGCTGCCATCTTGAGTGGATTTTCTCCAACCGTCACGACCACATTCACGACGATACCGTCGCAGTACCAAGCGACATTGACGGTCAAGGTTGGCACGCAGATCGACGCGACGTTCAACGCGGACTCGCTCCAGGCACGCCGCCTTAGCCTTATTTTTGTCGGCTCCAACGCGCAGCTCTGGCTTGCGGACAGCATGGTAGCCTCGGAAACCAATGGAAGCGGTGCCAACGCCAGCGTGACGCTTTCGGTGACCCATCCATTCGCACCGAGGTCGCAGAATCTTGGCGCGATTAACTACCTCCGCTCCGGTCGGTTTGACCTTTCGTATGCCTTTTACCCCAATCCGTTTTCCAACGGGCAGATTGACGCGAGCGACCGACGGCTTCGCGAGTATCTCGCGAGCGGGCTTACGGACACGTCGAGGCAGGTTCTCACGGAGTCACTGCATGGCCTCGGCCTCAAGTGGGTCCGCCGCGCTGGCCTCGGGAATGCCTTCGTCGCACGTTTGTCGGGCTGCTATACGTGGCAGGACCATGCCATCGGCCGCACCGGGCAGGAGTCCGGTTACTACGTGGATATGCCCGGATTGGTAACTCCAGTTTTCAACTCCTCAGGCTCACAACCGGCTGTTTTTAGCGCATCCACCTTCACAATGAGCGCGATGGAGCACGGAGCTATTGAACAAAACGGGGGCAGCGCCGCAGCATCGACCATCAAATGTCTTGTGCTGGCGAGCGATGGTGGCCAGAGGATCTATCGGGCAAATTCCGCGAACTGGTCGTCGATCAGCTCCTTGCTGAATAATTATACAACCGCCGAGCGCAACCACATCGGAAGTTATGCCAGCGTCTCGGGTTACACGGTGTTGCTCCATCAAAACGGGAACACCGGGCTCAACGATTGGGAGGGCTACGGTTTTGCGGCGCTGAATACGAACTTTGGGGCAATGCTTATTTCCGGCAACCTCAGCGGGGCCTACAACTCTCTCATTGAGGAGATCAGCGGAGTTTTTCTTGATGGATTCAACGCAGCCTTTTCTGAAGGCTTGTTCTCTCCTGCCAATGTTGCCCAGGCCTTCGGTGCGGACCCCGTCGATTTAGCGACCGGTGCGTTTACTCTGACGGCTACCGACCTTGCACTCGGCGAAACAGGGACTCCTCGCGGTCTGGCATTGAGCCGGTCCTACGACAGCTCCCGCAGTTCCCAGGCGACAGCGCTGGGCAACGGATGGCGGCATTCATGCGACGGTAAGGTCCTTGTAAATAGTGACCTCGATGCAGCCTTTGGAGTGCGTCAACCCACGGATGCCGTGCAGACCATTGTCGCAGCATTGGCGCTTCAAGATTTCACCGATACCGCCTACCCCGCGAAAGAGCTACTCATCGGAGCGTTGACAGCCAACTGGCTTGTCAATCGCGTGACCAACAACGCGGCCAACGTGCAATTGGGTGAACAGCGCCTTACCTATATCAGTCTCCCCGGCGGCTCATGGAACCCGCCGCCGGGTGCGACTACCTCACTCACCGGCTCGACCGGAACTTTTCTGCTCCAGCCTCGCTTCGGCGGTAGCGTCGCCTTCGATGCGCAAAACCGAGTGAGCCAGTGGAAGGATGTCGATAACAACACCCAGACGTATGTTTACGATGCGCAGGGGCGGCTTTCGACCGTGACCGATTCTCAAAACCGCGTTCTGACATTTGCCTACTCGGGGACCAATCCGCTCATCCAAAATGTGAGCGACGGCACCGGACGGACGGTTGTCTTCAGCTACACGGGCAAGAACCTCACTGGTGTCCAGGACGTGGAGAACTACAATACAACTTATGTGTACGACGGTCGCAATTGCCTGCTCGACTGGAAGGACCACAGCGGAGCGTTCATTGTTCGAAATACATACGGCTTCGGTGATGACAGGGTCACCGAACAACGGAGCAAAGGGGACCCTAATCGCCTCTGGAAACTCCGTTACTCGCCGGGAGTAACGGAGGAGGAAGACCCGCTGGGGCACGTCACGACGCATTTTTTCGATGGCAAATTCCGCCGTGTTGGTATCGAGGACCCTCTCGGGAACACGTCCTTCATAAAATACGACGGGCAAAACCATATCGTCGAAACCACCGATGGAAGCGGCCGGAAAAATTCGTTTGTCTTTGATTCAAACAACAATCTGACTCACGCCACAGATAACGACGGCAAGACAACCGTTCATCAGTACGATGCCTCACTTCGCCTCTGGAGGGTGTTCGACCCGACAAACCGGATAACAGAATTTATCTACGACAGCGAGAACCATCTCAAGACTGTCAAGGATCCGGGCTTGCGAGTTACAACCTTTAACTACCGGGCTGACGGCCGCATTGACCGCATAACGGACAATGACAACAAGGCGATGATTGTGACAGCTTTTGACCAATGGGCGAATCCGACTCACGTCACACGCCCGGACAATACGACCACCGTGTCCGTCTTTAATGCTCGGGGCGACCGGACCAGCTTTACCGATGGCCGCAACCATATCTCCTACTTTGGGCACGACAAGCGCCGCCTTCTAACATCCTTCACTGATGCGGAGAACAAATCGGCATCTTTCACCTACGATTGCAACGGGTACCCTGAGAACAAAACGGACCGGAACACCGAAACCACCGTGTTCGATTACGATACTATCGGAAAGCTGCAATCGATCAGTGCGCCCGATACCGGGCTGGTCCAATACGGATACGATTATCGGGACAAGCAAACATCGATCACGGACGGGCTCAACCATACCTGGGACTTCGGATTCGATGCAGCCGGACGTCCAAAAACTGTCACCGATCCGTTGACCATTGTTACCTCGCAGCTCTTCTATGATGGAGCAGGACGCGTCAGTGAGCAGTGGAACGGGCTCAATCAGAAGAACAAAAGCTTTTACGACACGGCAGGCCGACTCGACTACACGCTCGATCCGCTCAATCGTCGCGTTGACTTTGACAACGACGATGCCGGAAGGCCTCTTACCCTCGAAAATCGCCTCGGGCGCACTTTCACCACCGAGTACGCCACAGACGGACTTCCTTTCCGGTTCTATCGACCAAGTGGGGCCTACTCTGAAATCACGGAACGCGATCCGGTGGGGCGGCCCAAAACTGTCCGCGAGCCTAGCGGTCAGGAGACTTCGCTGACCTATGACGGCATGGGACGCCCGAAGACCAAAACCGACCAGTTGGGAGCCATTACGTGGAACTACGACGGTGAAGGCAACCCAGAGGACGTCATCGCGGGAACGGACACGATCAACCGTTCATTCGACAATGTTGGACGCGTCGAAACCTGCACGGACACGCTCAACAATACCGTTTCCTACACCTACGATTACGAAGGGAATGTTCAGACCATCACCTATCCTGGGAACAAGACAGTCACCTACGGGTACGACGGGGCGAACCGGCTGAAAACCGTCACCGATTGGGACAACCGCCTCACAGAGTATTTCTACGACGATGCAGGCCGACTCCGCCGGGTCGAACGTCAGAACGGAACGCAGCAGCGTCTTGAATACGACAACGCGAACCGCCTCCGGGAAACCTTCGAGGAAAAGGGCACCGTCTCGATTTGGACGGGGAGCTATGGATACAGCAACGCCTACCGTCTGATGACCTATGTTCCGACTCCGCCCACCCGTTCGTTTGCGCCTGTGCCGGCTTCCATGGGCTACAACCTCGACAACCAGCTTGTCTCCTACAACGGCCAGACAGTTGGGAGCGACTTGGACGGCAACATGCAGGCAGCACCCCTTAACGGTACGCTTCTAGGCGCCGTGGGCTTCGATGCACGCAACCGTCTGACCAGTGCCGGAGGCATCTCCTATCTTTACGACGCCGAGAACCGGCGGGTCAGAAGCACACAAAATAGCCAAAACACGTTCTACACTTGGAGTAGAGGTCAAAAGCTTGACCGCCTGCTCGTCAAGACCAACCCAGACGGGAGCGTGACTCGGTACATTCACGGCCTCGGCCTCCTTTACGAGGAAACCACCCCGGCGGGCGGCGGAGCGGCGACCACGCTTTACTACCATTACAATTGGCAAGGTAGCACTGTTGCCTTGAGCGATGCCAGCGGCACCGTTACGGCCCGCATGAGCTATTCTCCGTATGGTGACTGCACAGTCGAAGACGGTACGGTGGAGACGCCTTTCCGTTTCAACGGGCAATATGGCGTCATGACCGAACCAAACCGCTTGCTTTGTATGCAAGCGCGGTTCTATTCGCCGATTTTCCGGCGCTTTCTGAGCGAAGACCCGGCAGGGTTCTCAGGAGGGATAAACCTCTATTCTTACACGGGGGGTGATCCGATTAACTTGATTGATCCGTTTGGGCTTGGGCCAGTCGATTCGTCGAATCTGTTTGCCGGGCTGGAAAGCATATTTACCGGTTTTGCTGAAGGCCTTCAGGATGGGTTTGATAACTTCAACAACACGGTCACTTTTGGGCTTTACGACTACATGGGGTGGTCAACGTCCTTCGACAATGTCGGCTGGGAAAACGACTTGAGCCGATCCTTTGCAACAATTCCACGCGATGTTGCCTTGGGAGCAACAATATCTTCGGCCTATCAAGCAGTCGCGAGAACTGTGAGTAGCGCGTTTAGTTCGTTCACATCTTGGATGGTCCCTGCCACAAATGTAACAGTGAGGGCAGAAAGTTCGCTTTCTGGGCATTTGCTAGGACAAGACCTGCTATACCAAGAGGCCGCATCTGCATTCACTGCCACGGGCCAACTCAGCCCCGGTGCTATTGCAGGTTCTCGCGTGATCATACCTGCGGGCCAACTCGGCAACCCGAGCATCCCCGCAGGCTTTAGTAAAATGAGCACGCGGACATTTCAAAGCCCTTCAGGAAATTTTCAGGTTCACTATTACCAGAATACAAGCACTGGAGCCATCGACTACAGCCTCGATTACAAAATCAAATTCAACTGAAGAGGGGGCAGCACATTTTTTTCACATGACGACACGATATAAGAGTATAGATGGCGACAGTTGGCTTCGAGAGGGGCGTATTTATGCGGTGCAATCAATTTACGTCAGTGCAGACGAGGGCGTCCAGTATCGCATTTTGGGTGAAGAACCGAATACACCTGCTTTGTTCGCCGCAGGCGACTTCGAGATCATTGATGCGACGATGCCCCCTACTTGGATCGTTTTTGATTTGGGTAGTAGGAACTTTGTGATTGGTCCTGCTGATTGGACTTCACCGGGCTACTGGGAACTCTACTTTGAAGGGGATCAAGAAGCACGACAAAAGTTTGAAACCCACTGTACACGCCTAGACCCATGCTGAAATGAATCTCCTTCTCAAATGCACGCCGCCGTCGCTCCGGGTTTAGCAAGCTTTTCGACAGCGACAAACACATTGACAGGAATTCCCATCATAGCGCCTGCTGCCGCAGCAGCAGTAGGGGTCCCCACTTACAATTGCGTGACGGGTGCGTGTGGCGCATTTTTTAGGGGATGGAGCTTGACACCGTGAAGCCAAACTTATGAGCCATATGCCCCAATACTCCCTTTCGGAGTCGTCATTAGACCAGGTGCTCGTGGACCTTTCCAGCGAGAGTATCGAAGTGAACTGCACCATCCAAAGACATGAAATCACAAACCAATCCATGTATCGCGGGTGGGAAATAAAGTCTTCTTCGGGTACCAGAGTCATCATGTGGGACGAATACCCATTGGATCGAGCCGAGGAAGACTTCACGGTTTTCGTGACCATCGGGACTCCGAACGGAAAAAATGGCATGAAACTTCTTACGATCGTTCATCAAGCGTTGATGAAGTGCGGGGCTAAGAAAAATGAACTCATTTTATTGAATTAATGAAAAGAATTTTTGGGCATATTCTATTCTGGCCGTCTCTAGTTATTCTCTTTTGCTCGGGTTTGTGTCGGCGGTCACTTCAAAATGCACCACCTGTGGTCACTTCAAAGTGCACCACTTAGGACGGGGTTGATTTAGTTCATTTGGGTTGGTAGAGGCAAGGGATTGTTGAGGCGGCGTAGCCGCGATTTTGAGTCCCGCGGAG